>CAIMWO010000088.1 GCA_903845195.1 uncultured Phycisphaerales bacterium | reverse complement strand
GGTTCATGAATCCGACTCCTCAAATTGCGATCAGCTTTCGATCCGCAACCCCTTTAAGGTCATCCGCCGCCTCCTGGCATTGAGGAACTCCGTTGCGGGCGCCACTTCATCATCCTTGGCGCACCCGGTGCCGTCACGGTACTGGATGCCTTTCATGCCTTTTGTTTGGCCTCAAAGTCTGCCTGCGACGGCGGAATGGATTCACACGCCGCGCGGCATGCTGGTGTAACCTTTGGGCTTTTGGGCCGAGTGAGCCAGGTGGCAAAAGGGGAAGGTGGCTGGCAGCGTCACACAGCGTTCTTGTGCCGTGCGGCCCCGCCAAGCGTTTAGAGCAGGAGCGGCCGGGCGAAAACGGCTGGGCCTTTCTTGATGAATGTGAGGCGCACGTCGATCCCCTCGGCACTGACTGGGAATTGTCCGGTCTGGATGCCTCGGAACAAGTCGCCAAGCTCGGGTGATGACATTCTGTAGATGTATGGCTCGCCCGGCTCGGTGTCCTCGAAAAATGCCACCGCGCAGGAGCTTCCCTTGCAAGAGTATGAATAGCGGATGCGTGCGGAGAATTCGATGTTCTCCTGAAGGGCGGCATTTGTGGGCGGCGGGGCTTTGCGGGAGACGCCCGCGACCCGGATGCCGGTCATTCTGGGGGTGGCGGCTCCCGGATGCCAATAAAGTGGCTGGAAATACAACCGCCACCCCTTGCTCGGCCTCTTGACGACATCGCGCATAGCTCACTGTTCACACGGGTAAGTCTTGCGGGGGTCAAATGCCGCGAGATTGGTGACGTTGCCTTCCGCCAGACAGTGGGCCGCGCGGCCGGCGGCGTCTTCGTCGCGGAAGAAGCGTTCGTCGCGGGCGGAATAATCGATCGGATAGTTGCCGTCAGCGCGAACCACGCGGGCTCCTCCCAGTCCGTCCGCCTCGACCGCAATGCGTTCGTCCACATCGCCGTCATACAGCGCAATGACTTCGTTGCGGTCGGAAATCTTGAGCCGCTCCCGCAGTCGTGCGAGCCGGCGTTCCAGGCGGCGGATCTCCTGTTTGATTGGGCGTTGGTCTTTCGGGTTCATCTCGATAGCTTCATGTGCGTGCGGCCAGTTCCTGCTGCAAAGCCTCTCGGGTCGCGCGGCTGGCATTCAGGATTTCGAGGATCAGCCCAAGCAATACGCGGCAATCATTCGGCAGCTCGATGGTGCAGCGAGCCATGTGGCCGTGGGAATTCTGAGGGGTGAACGTGATTTTATGGTCGAAACAGTCCACGTAAATCCCGGTCGTGATGAAAGTCCCGTTCCGGCCCAGAGACCGCGTTGTGGTGCCTGGTGGAAATCGAACCAACCCATCTTCGGGGGTGCTCATATGTGGTGGTTGGAAATCGCTTCCAGGGCCGTGGCGATTCCGGCGACATAACGGTGGTCCTCGACGTTAATCCCGGCGCAGGCGTGAGCCAGCACCAGGCTTTCCAAGCCGTCGATGGCTGCGTTGTAGCTGGCCTGGTATTCTGCTCCGAAATCTTCGTCCGCTTCCGTGATGTGGAGCGTGGAGCTGCTGGTGCCTCCGCCTCGCTCATCGAGTTGCAGCGTGATGGTGTCGGAGCCGACCCGGATCTTGATTTTCTTCACGCCTTCATGTTTGGCCCATTTCGGCGTAGCGCGGGGATTCTCTTTTCGAACGGGCGGATTCGGGCACATTGGCCAGGCCCGCAACCGATGCC
>CAIMWO010000087.1 GCA_903845195.1 uncultured Phycisphaerales bacterium | reverse complement strand
TGCTTCTGCTCCATGACCAGCCGACAGGCTTCATCCTTGAACTCCACAGAATAGGAATGCCTTGCCATGATCACACGATCCTTCTGCGGGCATGCTACCCGCTCGGAGGCCGCGCCCACCATTCGTGGGCAAGGTCAGACAGTAGACAGTAGACGGTAGACGGGGGACGGGGGACGGGGGGGGCGGGTTGCAATTTTTCTTGGGGGGTCTGATAACGGGGGGATGGGAAATGGGTTTGCATGTACGCGGCTGGCGCCGAGCCCGACGGGGGCGTTGCACCTGGGGCACGCGCGGACGTTTCTGATCACGTGGTGGATGGCGCGGCAGGCGGGGGCGAAGGTGTATATGCGGATGGAGGATTTGGATGTGGGGCGGGCGAAGCCGGAGAGTGTGCGGCAGGCGTATGTGGATTTGCGGTGGCTGGGGATGGGGTGGGACGAGTGGGGGAATTCAGAATTCAGAATTCAGAATTCAGAGTTGGCGGTGGTGCAGTCGGAGCGGTTGAGGATTTATCAGGCGGCGCTGGAGCGGTTGTGGGAGCGGGATTTGATTTATCCGTGCACGTGCACGCGGGCGGAGATTGTGGCGGCGGTGCAGGGGGCGGCCAGTGCGCCGCATGAGGGGGAGGGTGGGGAGAAGGTGGTGCGGTATCCAGGGACGTGCGCGGCGAAACAAAAAACAGAAAACATGAAACATAAAACGACGGGGGAAGTGGCGGCGATGGTGGAGGGTGAGACGGGGAAGAAGGTTTGCTGGCGGTTGCGGGTGCGGGCCGGAGAGGTCGGGTTTGAGGATGTGATTGCGGGGCCGCAGGGGTTTGATGTGGGGGCGGAGGTGGGGGATTTTCCGCTGACGCGGTTTGATGGGACGCCGGCGTATCAGTTGGCGTGTGTGGTGGATGATCATGCGATGGGGATTGATTTGGTGATACGGGGGGATGATTTGCTGAGCAGTACGCCGCGGCAGATGTTGGTGTATGAGGCGTTGGGGTGGAGCCCCCCCACTTTTGCGCATGTGCCGCTGGTGGTGGGGACGGATGGGAAGCGGCTGGCCAAGCGGCATGGGGAGAGCCGGATTGCGGAGTTTCGGGAGATGGGGGTGAGCGCGGAGAAGGTGGTGGGGTGGGTGGCGTGGCGGAGCGGGATGGTTAGCGGGCTGCGGGAGATGACGGCGGCGGAGGGGTTGGGGTTGTTTGATGTGGGGCGGTTGCCACGGGAGCGGGTGGTGATGACGGGGGAGGATTTGGGGTGGTTGAGGGGGCGGGGTGGGAGTTAGGGGTTATGGGATATGGGGGCGGACGGAATTCAGAATTCAGAGTTCGGAATTCAGAATTGGGGGGGACGGATTGGGTCGATTTGGCAGTGTTGGGTGGTTTTCCGATATAATGGATGGTTGGCAATGCAACTCGAGGGACTTGGTTATGGGGATGATGCAGTGGATTAAGCGGCGGGTGGCGGGTGGGGAGCCGACGGTGGTGGATTTTGAGGCGTACGAGCAGGCGACGCAGCAGGGGACGGGTACGTATGGAGAGCGCGGGGCGGTGGTGGGGAAGGTGGGACCGAGCGGCGCGGGGTCGTCGGAGGCGTCGATGGTGGTGGGTGGCAGCGGTGCGGCGGGGACGTACAAGATTCAGCAGAGTTACGATTCGCTGATCCAGACGGTGCAGGAGTTGCGGGCGGCGTTGGATGGGCAATCGAAGCGACAGGATGAGTTGTTGAGCAAGATCGGGACGTTGCCGCAGGCGGCCGAGGCGCTGCCGCAGACGAGCAAGATGCAGGCGGACATGTTGAAGATGATCAACGATCGTCTGGCGATGCACTCGGAGCAGCAGCGGAAGGTGACGGAAGTGGTCACGGCGATGGGGGCGAAGAAGGAATACGTCGAGGCGCTGGCGAGCATCAAAGAGCAGATCGAGATGGGCAATGAAATCGATCGGCAGTTGGTGGAGTCATTCAACCGGTTTTCGATGATGATCGATCGATTGAGTCTGGCGAATCAGCATGCGGTCGATGCGCTGCAGCAGGTGCGGGATTCATATGCGGCGTCGGCGATGCAGATGCATGAGTGGATTGAGAAGAGCAGGCAGAGGAATACGTGGTTGATCGGGGGGGCGTTTGTGATGGCGGGGGCGAGTTTGGTGATTGTGGTGGTGCTGTTTTATAGTTTGTGGTCGGCGGCGGGGCGGTGAGGGCGACGACGACGTAAACACGAAGACGCGAAGACCACGAAGATTTTTTTGAGTTATCTGGGAGCCTGGCGGCTCCTTTTTTTATGATTACTTCGTGGTCTTCGTGTCCCTCGTGTCTTCGTGTTTACGTGGAGGTTATGTCAGGAGGGTGTCGGCGATGGCCAGGGCGCCGAAGGTTAGGCCGATGAGGCCGTTGGCGGTCATGAAGGCGAGGTTGATTTTGGAGATGTCTTTTTCGGAGATGAGGGATTGTTCGATGAGGAGGAGGAGGGCGGCGAGGGCGAAGCCGATCCAGTAGAGGGTGTGGAAATGGCCGAGGTGGCCGAGGGCGAGGAAGGCGAAGATGGTGAGGAGGTGGCAGAGGCGGGAGGCGTGGAGGGCGTTTTTTCGGCCGAGGCGTGCGGGGAGGGAGTTGAGGTGGTGGTCGCGGTCGAATTGTTCGTCCTGGAGGGCGTAGAGGATGTCGAAGCCGGCGACCCAGAGTGCGACCCCCCCACCGAGGAGGAGGATGGTGAGGAGGCGGAGGTCGAGGGAGGAGGAGGGGGTGGTGGCGGGCAGGGTGGTGACGGTGGCGGCGGTGGATGAACCGTAAGCGATGGCGATCCAGGCGGAAACGGGGGCGAGGCCAAGGGAGATGCCGAGCCAGAAGTGGCAGAGGCTGGTGAAGCGTTTGGTGTAGGAGTAGATGGCGAGCCAGGCGAGAACGGGGAGGGCAAAGTAGAGGGGGTAGGGGTTGTGGAAGAAGAGGTCGAAGAGTTCGGTGGCGGCGACGAAGAGGATGATGCAGAAGGCGATGGTGATGCGCATGAAGCGTTCGGAGACGTGGCCGGTGACGGAGGGGCGGCGGGCGGTGCGGGGATTGAGGGCGTCGTAGTGGCGGTCGACGAGGCGGTTGACGGTCATGGCGAAGGTGCGGGCGAGGACCATGCAGACGAGGATGAGCGCCAGGCGCCCGAGGCCGGGGGCGGCGAAGGGGGAAATGGCGAGCTGGCGGAAGGCCCAGAAGGTGGCGATGAGGGCGAAGGGGAGGGCGAAGATGGAGTGGGCGAATTTGATGAGATCGAGGAAGGTGGCGAGGGGGGAGGGGGGGCGCGAGGTTGCGGAGGGAGAGGTTGGTGGGGATTGGGTCATGGGTTGGGGCCGATGTTTTAGTTAAGAGTTATGGGTTATGGGTTATAAGTCAGGGGGAAGTTTCGGGGTTTGGGATTCGATTGGCAAGGGGATGAGGGGAAAACGGGGGAGATGACGGGATGGGACCACAAATGAACACAAATGGGCACAAATGTGGAAGAAAGGAAGAGATGGCCATCTTCCCACGAACACAGCCGCCTTCCTCTTCAAGACCTTCCTAACATCAGCGTGCAAATGCTGAACAAAACGCCATGCCACGCCTTGGGTGCCACTACTCTTTTTTTAAGTTTTGAGTTTGCCCATCGGGCGCTACAACAAAAGTTGTTGCCTTTTTCTTGGCGGAAAGGGATTCTTCGAAATGTCGCTTTGCATCGCAATAAAGTGAATCGCACCGCTCGCTATCTCCGCTGCAATGAGCCTCATACGATTGGCCGAGCTCCTTTAAACACAAACGCAAGAGATGCCGATTGTTGTTATCGCGACTCCGCTCGCATATTTCATTTATCCAACGATTTATCTGCTCAACAAGCTTCACCAAATCCATTTTGTCTTCCACGGGAAAATCATCAGGGGCGTGTAGATCCCAATAAGCGAAGGCGCCACGTACTCGAACGATTAACTCAGCCAACGTGCATTTGCCTGTCACTTTTGAATCCTTCCTGTAAGGAAATCACCAAATTGCGATTGGATAAATTGAGCAACAAATCCACCTGAGAATTAAATCATCTCCCGTATTTGAATATCCGCCAACGTCTTTCCTCCAATTGTACCATCTAGGACTTGTCGGCTGTTTAGCAGCATCGAGTTCGGAATACGATGACGCTGTAGTGTCAGGTGATTCATTGAAGGGACAAGGCGACAGTTGCGAGAGTGGGGTTGGCGACGCATGCCTAACGGGGCCCCGGCCCGAGTTGTCAATACAGTACTTCGAAGTTTTTCAAAGATTTTGAAGATTTTCATGGGCGGTTCTCCGGGGCGTGGTCTACCGGCTAGTCATTATATGATAGATGCCAGCGATCAACGGTAGGCCGATACACGTCCCCAACATGGCCACTATCAGGACTATGGCAAATATGAGTAGGCGGCGGAATGGGCGGCGGGGTTTGGGCGGTGCCGATGGCCCGGCCTCGTATTCTGTCAGTAGAATATTGACGCCATGGTGCGGATAGTCTGGCGTTCCCCCGGTCAAGTCTGAGACAATACAAGAATACTGCCTCCCCCGGCCAAACTTCCGCATCATATCACCGGCCAATTCTCTGCCGATGTACCCGAGTTGCTGGCCATTCTTTCGGGTAATCAGGATGGCGTTTGGATCGGCTGGGTTATCCCGCTCGGGTGTAAGCCTCAACACTTCCCCGATTTTTAGCTTGCGTACGATCTTCTGACGGTTCCCGTGGGTGACGCCGTGTATCTTGCTGTAAAATTGACGGGGCTGGTGGGGTGGGGGTTGGGTGGTCATGTCGCCATGGTATCGGCTGGCGGTGGCATGGTCTACCGTTTGGCCCGGCTACATCCGCTGCATGGTTTGCGGGGCGTGATTGGCCTCGGGTTGGCTGGGGCTGGTGTGGCTTGGCTGGCGGCGGGCTGTCCACCGGCTGGGGCTGGGCTGCCTCCTGATGGATTGCTGCATTTTCCATCACACTCGGCGGCGGTTAGATGCTGGCATCCATCGGCGGCCGTGCAATAGCAGCAATCGTTGCCGGTGACGGTAATTGCCAGCGTATAGTAGCAATCAATAACGACGCCGCAACTAAAATATACCGGCTCATGGTAGCTGCCAGAAAAACCGCATACATTACCGATGTTAGCGGTATAGTTGGCGGTCGAATTCACAAATCCCGCACCCGCTCCGGCAAATGTTCCTGAAAGGAAAACTTCCAAAACCGCCTGCCATCCCCCGGTTCCCGCACCACCACCTGTTTTGCTGATAAACTCTAAACTACTTTGACTGCTATACGTTCCGGTCCACCAGCCAAAAACGTGATCGCTGCCGGATACCACGCAATCTGGTCCCGGAGAGCTAGAGCCGCCATCCGAGTGATATGCGGTTAAATCCTCATCCGCACTATTGATACCAAACCCCGAAACGTTCCATGCCGCAACTATGTCCGACGGAGTATATCCCGCAGCGTCGATGATGTTGGTGGTGGATATCGATGCGGTCGTCCAAGTCCAGTGAATTGATAGGCTGTTTCCGAAACATGCACCCGCACAATGGGTGCAATTTATTTGATCGCATGCGCATTTTTCGCTGATGATCGGATGGCCACTGGAATCGATCAAAAGCAAATCATAGGATGATCCGGTGGCATGAACGATAGAAACATTGTCGGCCATTTATCCCCCCGAGGCGGCGCAATCGCTACCGGCAATCCACAACATAGTGGTCCCGACAATCGATAGAAAATAACGCTTGCCATCGTCGGCGGGCGGTGCCAGCCAATCGTATGAGGCGGTGCCACTGCTGACAGTTTTTCGGATCAGGTACATTCCGTCCCCGTCTTCTACGGTGGTAGGAAATCCAAACGTAACTTTTGCCGTGCGTCCGGCGCACTCATCACCCGGCGCATCACCGGGGGCGCATTTAACGCTAGTTACCCCGTCCCCGGTGCTGTCAAAATGGATATCGTTGGCCATTTCGATATCTGCGGTGTCCCCGTCCCCGTCTGACAATTTCAAGGTCCAAACGGTTCCCGAGGCGGTGAACACTCGGATGGCTGGATCGGTGGCGGTGTATTCACTGTTTTTCCAGTTCACACTAGCTATCGAGGTGTCATTCATCCCGAACACAATGCGGTTCGGGAAATTGAATGTTCCGTCTGTGTCTCCACAATCTCCGCTCGTGGGGTGGGTTTCTTTGTCGCTGCATGAGCCTTCCGGATATTCGGCTTCCCAGCCTACGCCAAGCCCACGCCAATCTACCCGGCCATAGTATTGGTCGGGATATGGGAATTCCACGGCGAAATCTGGCCCGAAATCCAAAAGCATAATTGCGTCTTGGTTCGGTTTGTCGAGGTCGTTCGTCGTGGTCCATACACTGCTAAAACAGTTATAGCCTTGTATGGCGATGCCGGGCGGTGTCTGACCAAATCGGCGGGTTTGCTGCCATGCTGAACCGGTCCACTCCCACCCGAATTCCATCCAGACAATCGCACCGGGCGGATATGGCATAACCTGCGGCTGGTCGTTTGTGTTTTGTGATTCGCTGCCGTTCAACGCATAACGCTCGCTGGTAGTGCCTGACAAAATCCAATTTGGATCATCATCGGGCACGTCTTCCCAGCCGTCCGTTTTGGCCCGTTGTACTTTCCACGCATATTTATAGATGTTTTTGTTGCCAGAAAAGGCGGCTGCGTCCCCGAGTTTGCACCATTGCCCGGATACATCACGGCGTACCGGCCCAATTTGCGGGCCTACGGTATTTGGCCCGCTACGTTCATACGCTCGGGTCGAGGCAATGATCCGCTTGGCGGCGTCGTTAGAAAATCCAAAGTCTTTGGCCATGGTCTTTAGCTCAATAGTGCGGATAGGTCCGCAAAATCTAGCTCCTCATACGGTTTAAATGTCAGTGGTTCGGGGGTGTCCGTGGCGTTGGCCTTCTTATGGCCCGTGCCGTCCAATGGCCATGGTTTGACCACTTTTTCGGGCTTGTTGTTTGGGTCGGTGGCGTTGGTGTAACAATCTACTAGGTTTATGCCGTCACTGGCCAATTGCTGGTAGCCTTCATCATTGAAAACATCATCCCACGATTGTTTAAATTTCAAGGTCATTTTGACAGTACGAAACCACTCCCCGGCTGACAATGCAGGCGGTGTAACATTTGCGCCGCTGAATTTGGCTTGGTGTACGTCTAACGAAACCCCGTCCACCGTGAATCCGGCACTATTCACGTTTTCACGGGCTGACAAAAATAGACTGGTATCAAAATCGGTGGCTACATTTTTGGTTATGTGGCATACGATCACGCCGGATTCTCTCTCGGGGAGTGCCTCAAAGTTTTGGCCTGCACTGTTTTTGACGGGCTTCGGATCGGGTGTGGACCAATCCAGAAAATACGCTTCACTGGCTTCGCTAAAATCCCACTCGATTTGTGCGGGCATATCTAGCGGATGGATGATGCGATTCGAGTAATCTAGCTGGATTTCCCAAGCGTAGCGGCCCGAATCTTCTGATACGGCCCGGCCTCGTTTGTTCTTTAGCAGATAGGCGGAATTGCTGGGGTGCGGGTCGAAATAGTCCGGGATTCCGGATGCCGTGGCGGCGGCTACGGCGTCAATGGGTGTGCTACTTCTGACAAGAAAAAAGCGGCTGGCCCGTTCCTCGTTAATGTCTCCGTCCGCCAGTCCTTTGGCCCCGATTTCGTTTACTGTGGTCATTACATATTCACTTCCGCCAGTGGCGGGTTAGAGTCCCATTTGACGATATAGCGGCGAATTTCGGCCATAAGTGCGGCCATATTTTCTAGTGGTGATGTACTGCCGGTTGCTGGCTTATCGTCTTTTGGTGCGATGGCTGCGGCTGGCCGTGGTGCGGCCGGTGCGGCTGGCGTCCCCCAGTCTCCTAGCGTCGATGGTGTAGTATTTAGATCGATGGCCTTTGGTGTCGGTTCATCCCATCCCAGATTCATTGGATCATTGCTGTTAGCTGGTGTGGCTGTCGCTGGCTTGGCGGGCGTTGCTCCCGGCCTCGTCGGCGGTGCGTTTGTTGGGCGATTCACTCCCGGCATAAGCGGCATACGTATCTGATTGGCTATTTCTGATTGCTGGGCTAACGCTTGCGCCGATCCCCATCGGGTCAATTTTCCTAGTTTTAGCTCAACGTGCAAAGTGGCGTGTAGGTCGTCATTGTTCACGGTCGGGCGGATAACGGGGTTTAGGTCTTTGTGAGAAAAGCCAAGTCCCAAATCTTTGGGGTGTTTCACGTTATTTAATCCGGCGTTCAAAGCGTCGGTTATCTTCTTGGCGGCGTTATGGGCTTTTTCATCGGCTCCGTTAAGATAGCCTCCCAAGCCTTCGGCGAATTTTCCTTCTAGATGGTTGAGTTCCCCCGTCATGGCCTTTTCCATATCGCCCGGTACTCTGGCTGCCATGGCTGGTAGCTTCTTCATTTCGCTTGCGAAAGCTTCTGTGATGGGCGCAAATTGGCCCACTACATCACGGAACGATAGTTCTCCTGTCAGAAGTCCGGGAATCGATTCCACAAACATTAAGATGTTTGCCAGAATGTTTTTGATAATGGTGGTGGTCATCCCCCCAAAATCTTTTAGGTACGCCACGCCGTAATTTATGGCGTATGGAATCACGGTGGTGAAAACATATTCCAGTTGATTGCCAAGCGTGATAAATGCCAACATCACTTCAAGGCCAACGATTTCGGCGGCGTCCTGCCAGTGGTTAAGCGTGAAAGCGGCGGCGTTCAAAAGGTCTTTGAGGCCATTCACAAACCACGAAACCATATCGTACATGCTGGTAAAGGCGGTAACGTTGGCGTTGGCGGCGTCGGCGGTGCGGCCGGTGATAAAGGCCGTGGCTTCGTTCCAAATCGTTACAATGCCATCCCAGATAGATTGGGCGATGCCATAACAGGCGGTGAAAACAGATTCAAAAACATTCACCACGGCCATAACAAATCCCACGGTCGTTTCTACAATTGCCTCCCAGTTCGTGGCAATCACGTCATAAATGGCGGTAACAATCGGCCCGATGAAACCCCAGATAGAACCCCAAACGGATTGTATGATTTCCCAGCAATAACCCATTGCTGATCCGATTAAATCGGGAATGGCTGGCAAGATTCCGGCGATGAAATTAAAGGCGGTGGCCAATGGTCCTTTGATCGTGTCCCAAACTGCCCCAAGTCCCCGGAAAATCCAAGCTTCCGCCATTTGCAGGTATGGGGTTAGCAGTGTGATGCCGTTCGTTATGTACGTGGTGATAACGGGAATGGCCGTCATTACGCTTTGCAGGATTCCTCGCAAATCAAAAGCCTCCTCTAGCTGCATGATGATTTCGGCGCTACTGAATCCGATACTGGTTGCAATCCGTTTCCAAACCCCGCCTACGGTGTTTGCCTGTTGGTCCATGAGTCCAGCGAAACGGCCTCCCGGCCCGGACATACTTTCAAAAGCTTTTTGAAGTTGGGCGAAACCGATTTGGCCGTTAGCGGCTAACTGTTTTACGCCTTCGGCGGTGGTCCCGAATTGGCGGGCAAGTTCTGCCACAATCGGTATGCCTTGCGCCGTCAAGCTCTTTAGCTCTTTGGCGGTGATGCTTCCCCGGCCTTCGGCCTTAACGAAAACCTCGGCCATATCGGATAGGCTGGCCCCGGTTCCGGCTGCCACGTCCCCGATACTCCGGATTAGCGGCTCGATTTTCTCGGCACTGACGCCGATGGCCATTAGCTTTTTCGTGGCGGCTGTCAATTCGTCGAAACCAAGTCCCGATGATACGGATAGGTTTTTCAAATGGGTGATTATGGCCGTGGCATTCTCTGCCGATCCGGCCAAGCCAGTCATTGCAATTTGGGCATTCTCGATTTTCTCCGCTACCTCAAAACCGGATTTAATGGATTCGGCCAAGTGGTCAACGGCTGCCCGTCCCACTTCTATAGCGGCTCCCACTCCCACCCATTCCATTAGCTTGCTACCGGCCTCGGCCATTGCGCCGCCGAAACTGTGGACCTGTCCCACGGCTCCGGCAAACATAGAGGCCAAACCGGCGGCGCTGCCTCCGAGTCCAACGTGTAGATTTGTGAGTGTTTTAGAAATGGCCCGTTCCCCCGGTTAGCGTTTGAATCTCTGGTTTTGCAAGGCGTACATCCGGTGGGCTTTGGCCCGGTAGTCGCTTTGATATTCTTCCGGCGTCTGCGGGGCGGCTTCGGCGGCGGAAAACGTAAACAGATAATCCCGTTCGTTGATCCGCTGTTTCCTCGGGCTCTGGAAAATGGCCCAAACGGTTCTGGCCATCCGCATATCGGCCCGCTGTTCCCCCCACGGATCAGCGGCGTACACGTCGGCCCAATCCGCTAACTGCCTCGGGGTTAGCCGTTCCGCCAAGTAGTCCGGGTGGTCAATCCCCAGCAAACCGCAAAGTCGAAACGGGAAAAGCTCGTTAGCGGTTAGGCTTTTGGGCTTTGTTTTGGCCCGTCGAAACCGTTAAGCCGTCCGATGGCTTCCCCGATGGCCTTGCAGGTCGTCAACGTCAACGCTTCCCGCAAGGCGGGAATATCTGTATTGCTGTAAACCCGCTTGCCGTCTGCGTCGATAATCGAGGCCACGATAAGCCGTAGCGTTATGGCTGCCTCATCGTCGGTATCATGCTGCTTCAAACCGGCACTATCTGCTAGTGAAAGCTCTTGCAGGATGATTTTGTCCCCGTCGATATCGATTTCCGAACGCTTCCGGCCTTTGGAAAGTAGAGTCTTCATTTAATTCCCGTCCCCGTTAGCTCAAGGCGTCTGAAAATTGTGCGGCTGCGGTCAAGGCGATTGAAACCTTGCCGGAAATGGCCTCGTCTTCGGTTTTGCTCTCGTTGGTAACCTTCGTAATGAATCCGCCAAACGTGTACCCGCTGCCGTCCGGAAACACTTCTTTGAATTGGACGATATCCCGGCCTGCCCAATGGGCGTAAAGGATTTTCTGTTGGGCCTTAACATAGACCCAATCGAATTCCATGTCACCGGGATCAATCATCCCCGGAATGTATTCTTGGCTAGGTCCGGGGCTGGTGGGCGAATCGTTATTGGTGATTTTCACCTTGGCTACTTCGCTTTCCGGCGACTTCAAATCTTTGGATTGTGCGATCTTCACAAAGTCCGTATCACCGGAAGCCTTTTTGTAAATTTGGCTTCCAAATCCTAGTGTTGCGTTGGACATTATTTGTCCCCCCAAAAAAGAAACGTTTCTTATTTATCTGTTCCGGATTTCCCCCCGGAATTCCTTCTAGCTCATAGTGAATCGTAGAAATTGGCCCGGATACTCAAAATGCTGATCTGGGCGGGCTTCTCTATCCCGGCCTCTGTGGGTGCGGCCATATCCTTTTCTGCCTCAATGAAAATCCCAGCAAATCGGGTGCTGCCATAGGTGGCCAACATATTGGCGGCAAGCGTGGATTTCATGGCCCGTGCCAGCGTCTTGGCGGCGTTCATACTGGCGGCGATGGCGTTTAGCTGATAATTGGCCGTCGATAATCCGGCGTCCCCGTCGTTACTGTACTGGCGGCGCTCCCCAATCTTTTCAATCGTGATTTTCGGCAAGGCTACGGATTGTGGATCGGTGGCCAAATGAAACGGGATAGCGGTTAGCGTCCCGTTGGTTTTTAACAGTGTCACGATATCGTTTTCTGTGCTCATCTATTTCCCCCCGGCCTCGTCTGCGGCTTTTTCCAAGCCTTCCCGTAATTTGTCGGCGTAAATCTTCTGACAGCGATCAATCGTTATGTGATAGCCACGCTCCAAGAAGTTATTGCCGGGTACGGCCTTCCCGCTCGGATCGATGAAACCAAAGCAAACAAGGTGTAATACTCGGGCGGCTCTCACTGTTGATTCTGATTTCTCTCCTTTCTTGCCGTCCTCCATCACGGCGGTGTCTGCGCCAACAATGGCCGATACCCCACGATTCTTAACACTCACTTTGCTGTCTATGCTCTTTTTCAAAGCGCCGGTATCCACCGGACAAGCTTCTTTACAAGCGGCTCGCATCGGGCGGATAGCGGCGGTGGCGGCTCTACGCTGTATTTTTTTCGCTGTCTTTGGATCGGCAAGCGCCTTGAGTTGTTTCTCTAGCTTCTCGATTCCGTCAAGCTTAAACCATAAGCTGAAATTCCCCCGCTCCCGTGCCATGCTAGGTTCTCTCCACGGCCATAACTTCTATCTGTCGTTTGGCCTCGCCTACGTTCGTCGGGCTGCCAACAATCTCATAGATGCGGGTGCCAAACTTAATCTGGTCTTTTGCCGTGGCGTCAAAACTAGCTGTCCAGCCAAACGTTATTTTGTTGGTGGCTTCGCTGTAAATCTGGCTTTGTTGCGCAATCAAAAGCTCACGGGCTGTTAGTGGTTCGATGGCTGCCCAACGGGTGACGGCCTCGGCGGTGTACGTGGCGGTGCTTTCCAGATTGGTTACTGTGGTGGTGCGTTTCATAATGCTTACTTTGTGGCGGCGTTCCCCCGCACCACGTGCATTTTTCATGCTGTTACCCCGATTTTAATCTCTGTATTCTGTTCACGTTTTAGGCTGTCCAATCCTGCAAAAATGGCGTCAATGATCGGTTGGGGTTTCCAGCAATCGGCCAAAAATGTTAGCGGGTGCGGGCTGTTGAATGTCCGCATAAGATCAATAAATGTAGTGCTGTTATCTGCCCGGAAAATAATCATGGGTACGCCGATGGCGGCGGCTAGATGGCTGGTTCCCGTATCCGTGCCACACCATAGGCGGCAATTTTGAATCGCTTCTATGCTGGCGTCTGTGTCATAGTCGCCACTGTGCCATTGTTGGCCTGCTAGATCAAAGCTAGTAGGCCGTTTGCCCACTACGCCAAACGTATAGCCGTGGGTGGTGATAGCGTCGGCGATGATCTGCCATGATTTGGCTGGAAAGTTTCTCTCTGGGCAAAACTCCCGGCTTCTCACGCCAAGACAGATATCGGCCTTCAATCCACGGCGGCGGGGTTGAAATGGTATGCGTTTTTCCGGGTACAGTGGGATATGTTCTTGTGTCATCGTCATCCCCCCGGCCTTCACTGGGATAGCCTCGGGGAAGCGTTCTAGAATTAGTGGCCATTGAAGCGGCGGGCGATCATACGGCGATACTCTGATTGTCCCGGCCTTTTCGGCGTCTGGTATCGGGTCTTTCCAGTCAAAAAAGAAACTGGTTGCGGATGGGAATAAGACTTGCTCCCCCGGCTTGCAGCAAACTATTTTGTGTTTGGCCGTGTGATGATGTACTTGGCGGATGTGAGAAATAATCAGGTGGCCAAACTCTCCGCAAAATGGCAAGAAAATATGTGGCGTGTTTGGCTGGGTGGTGTCGAGGCGGCCGTAGAATTCCTGCATGTAGGCGGGTGGAATATCTGACCACTCGGCCATGCCCGATCTAATCCAGTGGGTGCCGATGGCGTCCGTTACCTCGTAAACTTCCCCGGCCCGGTACATCCCCGCCATGGTGCTTAGATTCGTGGTCATCCGTACGAAAATGGTCAAAACCTCTCAATTTAGGCCGTTTTGGGTGAATTTTGGCTTTTTCGGCTGCATTAAACGGCGTTTGCGGGCCTCCTGCGGCCTCGGATGGCTGGTAGGTCGATGGATTTCGGCCTAGCCGATGGCCCCACCGGCCGAATATCGCCCATAGATGCGGTCAAGTCCGCTGGGTACGCTGTCGGCGTCGGCCTCCCGGTGAATGTAGAGGTGCGCCACGTGGGCAAGAATCCCCCGGCGTATGTCGGCGGGCACGGCGGCGGCGGTGTCCCCGAATCCAGCCACGTACACGATTTGCACCGGCCCGATTGTTGATCCGTTCAACTGGACAAAATCAAGGTTGCCCACGGTTCGGGTTTGATAACTCACTGCATTTCCGAGGAGGTCTTTTACGCTGGTAACGCTTTGAAGCGGTCCCCGGAAAAGCGGTAGGCAACTGTATGCCGGGAATGGATTCGCTTCGGGCAAAATGCCGCTTTTCTCCGGCCAAAATTGGGCGGTGATTGTGCGGGTGATGAAGCTTAATTGCGTTTCGGTTTCGGCGTAGGCGGTGGCGTCGGCAATCGCCTCGGCTACCCAAGCGGATTCCGCTGTTAAATCATCTAACCGGGTTTGGTCTGCCACTTGTTGGGCGGTTACGGGATAGGTGGCGGCTGGTGTCGTTATGGACCACTGCATTATATGGCCTCCTGTTTGGCTGGCTTCTGTCTGCGGCTCTTGCTGGCGTTGTCGGCCTTCATGGTCGATACGTTGGCTATCATCGTCTCTACGGGCGGCGTAGGTGGTGTGGCGGCTTCTGCTAGATGGCTGGCAATCCAGCGATTGGCCCGATCTTCTGACAGTGAATAGATTTGGCCTGCCAGATAAACGGCCTCGGTGGTGCTGAGGTTTTGTAACATGCGGATGTTCATTGTGTTTTGGTTCCCCATTACAAAAGGCCGTGAGGCTTAGATACCCCACGGCCTTGAAATCTTCTAGATGCTTCTAGATGCAAGCTCAATTAAGAGGCTGCACCTTTCAAGAATGCCATTCCGGCGCTAACGTCGAAGTCGCCATTGACGAATTCACGGTAGCCCATCTGATCCGGGGCGGTGGGCACGTTCTGATAAACGGCTACACGGCGGTTTTCGATGATGCGAGGATGAAGCGAGGCGGCGGAAACGATCATGCCGGAAATCGCATTCGCTGCGGGGTCGGCCATATTGATGTCGATAACCACGGGGCGGCCTTTCAAGGTCTTAACCGCACCTTCCGTGAGTGGATCGGAAAGCAACGGACGGCCGTAGGTGTCGGTTAGGCTTTCGAGGATCTGCAAGAGTCCATCCGAAATGATCCAAACGGCATCGGTGCGGAATTGCACGGCGATCTTGTGATAAAATTTGATGAATTCGGCGTAGGTCAAGCCGTTCGTTGCGGCGGTCGTCACGGTGTTACCGCTGACGGCATGCGCCACGGCCTTCGTATGCCATGCCGCACCTTGGCTAAGCTCAATACGCTTGTCCAAAATTGGCAGTACATAACCGGCCAAATCGTAACCCACGGCCTGAGCCTGCGTGTTAGAAATCCAAACGGTTTTGGAATCATAGAGGTTTGCGCCAAGACTGATATTGGTCGTCACTGGATCGGCGGCGGTGTCGCTGGTTGCGTCTTCCGCTTCGGCCTGACCGCTAACGGTCGTGTCGTCCATAACCGGGAGGCTGAGAGTTTCGGTGCTGGTTCCACCCAAAACCGGCTGGCCACCGATCACGGCGGCGTTAAGGTAGGCATTCCATGCACGCCGAACGATAACCGGCGTAGAAACGGCTACCGGGACCAAAGCGCCCGAACCGGTTCCAGTGGTGATAACGTAGCGGCTACGGTCGCCACTGCGAAGGAAAGCGTTAAATTCTTCCCGTTCGTTCTGCTTCGCTTCAACGGCCTTGCCGGTGATAACGTCGCTGGTGAAATGCATTTCTGCGGCCTGCTTTTCGGCGTCCAAAGTCTTTTTCAAGCCATTGAATTCGGCCAACATCGAATCTTTCTTGGCGTATTCATCGGCGGAAAGCTCACGGCCTTCGGCCTTCGCAAGCTCGAAAATCACCTTAACGTCTGCGGCAAGCTTGCCCATTTTTTCTGTGCGGATGTCCATTTTGTTTGTCCCCCCGCCCCATAGGCGGTCGTATTGGTTTGTTTTTTCTTTGGCCTGTCATCCGGCTACTCTGGTCGGGTTTTGGCCTCTAGTTACTGATTCGAGAGTCCCGCTTTAAGTTCCTCTATTTCCACGGATAATTTATTTCGGTTGGGTGTGGGCGGCTGTACGGCCTCCACGGGTTGGGCGGCTGGTACGGCTGCCAGTTCGTTTTCTTCTTCGTCGCTGGATTCGCTGGCGGTTAGCTCGGCTTCTTCTTCTTCTTCCTCATCATCGGCGGCGTCAATGGTGGTGGACGTAAACGCCGGTATTACAGTTGTCGAAACCTCGTCAAACTCAAAAGCGGAATATTCCCGGATTGTTTGGCCCGCTTCTTTAACCTCGGCATACGTCCCGTTGGGTAACATGCCAAAAGACATTCCCATAGCGCTGGTAGTGTCATTTTTCAAATGGTCGATTGTGGCGCAAAGATCATGCGCCCACGTGGTATCGGGTAGGTCGATTTCGCAACGTAACCCGGTGGCGTCGGCCGTCATTCTCAATGTACCGTTGGCATTGCTGGCAAGCGGCGTGCAATAATCGTGGTTTGCGAGTGCCAGCGTTGGCCCGGTGGGAATGGCCTTGGCGCTGCCATTCTTTAGTCTAACCTTGTAGCCTCCCCGGTCGTCTGAAAGCGTCCCCCACGTCATGGCATAGCCGCAAAGTGTGGGCAAGGATTTACCGGGCTGGGGTTTCGTCTCAAACGTAACCCGGCTCGTGAAAATCTCTCTTGTGTTGTTTTTGGCGTGCGTCATTCTGTTCCCCCGTGAGACATTACTACTTTCTTCAAATCTGGTGCCGTGGATTCCTGCCCGTGGCCGATGGCCATAAGATGCTGGCCTAGCTGTCGGCCGTACGTCCCCCCGCATTTGTCGGCCATGCCGGTAGTATCTTTTCCGCTGAGATTTGCGTAGGTTTGGAAGATTGGCCCCACGGCTACGGCGGCGTAGTGGGTCATTTCATTTTGGAAGACATTGGCCCAAGCGGTCCAGCCTTGCGGGTTGTCTTTGTGCTTCTTTTGGGCTGCCTCTGTGGCCTTTGCGGCCTTTGAATGTACCCGGCTGGCGGCGTCGTCTATCATCGCTTCAAAGTGGCTTAGTTTAAGATGTTCCTTCGTGGCGAAAGCCTCGGCCTCCGGTTTCACGGCTGCTAGATCGTCACTACCTTCTACATCGGCGGGCGGTGTGGCTGGTTGTTTGGCTGGCGGCGCTGCTGGTGCGGCGGCTGGCAGTCCGGGCACGGCCTCTGCGGCGGTGTCGTTGCCAAGTCCTACGGTGTTTGCCGGTACTCTCGGGCGGCTGCCTATGCCATCGGCGTACGGCGGCAATTCCCAGTTGCTGCGCTCTTCATCGGGCGTTGTAAGTCCGTTCTGTGTCCGTTTGACGGCGGCATCTATCTGGGCCTGATGGTCGCCTCTCATTAGAGCGCTGGTATCAAACCGGATGTAGCATCCGGCTTTCCGCTCCTGCCTTGTCAGAAGTTTGCGGGTCAATTCCTGCTCAAGCGGTGTAATCCAATTTGATAACGTGTATTTAACCACTTCAATTCCGAGTGATTCGATATTTGCCCACGTTGCCCGTCCGAGTTCGTACAAAAGATGCGGCGGAATTCGTAGCATCCGGCAAATTTCGGTTACGCCAAATTGCCGGTTCTCACTGATTTGGGCGGTGTCAACATCGGGGCTCAAGGTTTTGGCCTTTGCGCCGTTGCCAAGTACCAGCCACTTATGAGCCTTATCAACGCCACTGAATTTATTGGTGATTACATCGCCATATTCTTGAACCTGTTCCTTCGTAAGCGGCTTGTCTGATTCCACTACGCCACCCAAAAGACCACCTTGGCCGTAGTATTGCGATATATATGCCTCGGTGTTTTTGGTGGTCCTGAGCGTCCCGGCCATCATTTTAACCATTGGCATCCCGGCGATGCCGTCAAAAGACAATGCAGGAAGATGGATCATTTCGGCGGCGGCGAAGATGAGATAGCGGCTGTTGGGATTGGCGTTGGGCGTTTGGCCCAAATCATAGGCATACCATTGTTGGCCGTTGAAACGAAACGGCGTAACCCGATCCGGTGGAAGCAAAAACAATTGTGGGTCTTCCACGCCGATCATTTTCAAAGCTGCATAGGCATTGCTCCAATTCACGGCGTGCAATAGAAATGTGGACCAAAAAACGCTAGGCGTTTGTAGTTCGTTGGGCTCGCTGTTCAAGGTCCATTCTGCGGTGTGAGAGTCCAGCCGTTTTGGCCCGTTGGCGGTCTTCTGGTAAACATGTTTCGGCAATGCTCCGATAGTCTCCGAGATAAACCGGCATCCGGAATAGTACGCCGGGATACTCAATGCGTTATGTTCGTTAATCGGTGTGTTGGCGCTGCCAAGTGTTAGCGGGTCTACGTTGGGCATCCCGTTAATCGTAAAAATTTGCACGGCTGGCGTGCTGCCTCCGCTTTTGGCCTGCGTGTCCAACGTGGCGGGGTCGATATGGTCGCTGGTTACTGTCGTTACATTTTCGGCGGTCAAAGGTTATCCCCCCGGTTGGCTTTGTTTCTTTTTGTCTTTCAATCTTGGCGGCTGTTTTTCCTGCATCCGTATCCACTGGCGGATATTTTCGGCCTGCCGTTCTAGCGTGGCTTTCTTCTCTGGATTGGTTTCTATCTCTGCCAGAAACGAAACCTCCATCAATAGTTCTCGGTCGTGTTCTACTTCGGTATGCGTTTTTCTCATTGCCCACCCCCGTTCAAAAAACTGCTATCTGGATTTCGTTGGCTTCCACTGGCGGCGCATTGCCCATCAATTGCAGGCGGGATATCGCCACCACTAGCGCCACTATGCCGTCAATGCTGGCCCCCCGAGTTCCCGCATAGCTGCCTTTCCGTTTTGGCTTCACCGGGCGTATGTTTCCATGTCTATCGGTTTCCACTTCCACATTTTGCGCCATCCAGCGATATGCGGGATTGTCGGCAATGATGATGCTGCCAGAAATGAGGCGGCGCTCTAACTCTTTACATGCCGCATTCATCCCCCGGAAAGTCTGATACGTGGGCGTCGTTACTATCCCGCTCTTTTCCAGTCTGCTAACTATGCTGCTGGCGTTGTACGGGTCGAAACTTAATTCTTGGATCGGCTGGGCTGCGATGATGTCGGCCTCTATGCGGTCATAATCGATTGTTGGCCTGTCCGTGCCGATCACATAGCCATCGGCAATCCACTGGGGTAACGGCGTGCCGTCTTCCTTCCATCGCTTCTGTGCCGTGGCGTTGGGGCAATATAGGCGGGGGACTACTAGCCATTTGTCACCCATCGGCCAAACCCAAACGGCGGCCGTTAAATCGTACGTGGTGGACAAGTCCAAACCCACGTATGCGGGCGTGTCGGCTGGCGGCTCTACGTGTGCCGTGCATGCGTCCCACGTTTCGAGCGATAACCACCGGGTCGTCTGTTCGGTCCACTGGTCCAAATATAATCTGCGGAAAGCGTTTTGATATTGTGCGGATTCACGGGCCTTCACGGCCTCGGCTCTTAGGTAGTCAATGGTTATGGTATGGCCTAGTGACGGGTTGGCCTCCTGCCATCCTGCCTCATCATCCCACGGTTTGGCCGTGGAAAAGATCACGGAATAAAAAGTATCGTCCGCACAATCCCCCGCTGCCTGCCGTTCGGCCTTGTGGTGAAAATCAAGACACATACTGTCGTCGCTGGTGTTTCCGGCCGTTGTAATAATGATCGTTAGCGGCTGGCTGCGTGCGCCTTGAGAAGTTACGAGCGCTGAAAAAAGCTCACGGCTTCCGGGGCTGGTCCATTCGTGGAATTCATCGAGGATTAGGCCGTGTGTGTTTTTCCCGTGGCTGCCAACATTTTCCCCGGATAATGCCTTGTATACGCTGCCTGATTTTGGGTGGGCAAGATGCCAGCGTTGTACGTCGATACGTTTTGACAGTGCGGCATTTGCTCCCGTCATTTTCTTGGCGGCATCGAAAGTTATGGATGCCTGAGAAGTGTTTGCGGCTACGCTATAGACCTGTGCCCCGGCCTCTCCATCGGCTGCCAGCAAATAAAGTGCGATGCCAGCCGCAAATATGCTCTTGCCGTTTTTTCTCGGGACCTCAACGTAAACAGTGCGATAGCGGCGGGTGCCGTCTGCTCGCTTCCAGCCGAAAACATCTCTAAGAATCTGGCGCTGCCAGTCCAGCAAGATAAACGCTTTGCCTGCCCATCGGCCTTCAAAGTGTGTAAGGCGGGATTCAAAAAACCTGCAAACCCGATCCGCTGCGGCCTCATCAAAATAGAATCCCGCATCGGTGGTGCTAATCGAATTCGTCGTCACTGTCCCCCGCTCCCCCGTCATCTAACTTCAATCTCGCCCGGCTGCTGGGGCTTAGGCCGAATTCTGCCAGCAATGGGCGGATTCTCTCCCAGCAATCCCGCTGTACCGAACAATATGGATTTTTTACCGGCGTCCCCGAGTTGCTCAATATCACGGTGCCGTTTTCCCGTACCATTTTGCTGGCGTGTCTGTAATCGGCATAACTCGTGCAATAAATGATTAGTGCGGCCTGATCCGCTTCACTCCAGATTCTTTGGCGTGTCAAGATGTTTGTGATTCTCTCCCACTCTGCTTTCGCTTCGTCGGTTAGTTCCTCGGGCGGCGCTGGTGGCGTCTGCTCCGTGGTGCTAGGTTTTGGCCGTGGTTTTGGTCCTCTCATTATTCTCTGTCCTTCGTGCCGATGGCCCCGTACATTTTCTCTATCCACTGTTTGTGGAAGTCAAATAATGCGGCGTCACTGGATAACGTAAACTGTTCTTGGTTGTGGCTGGACTTCAAATTTGCGGATGATTCCACGGTGTAACACGTTCCATTTTGCATCTTGGCATTTATGATCTTGGCGTGTGTCCGTAACCCCCGGATTCTCTGGCCTCGCTGTTTCAAGGCGGCGGCAATCGGATCATAAATGTGTTTGTTGGTGTACCGGAAGTAATGCGAACATGCCAGCGTAACCGCTTTGATTTTGTTGGCGTCCAAAAGGTCAATTAGTTCGGCGCCGTTGTCAGTTGAAAAGCTGAGCGTTGCAAGCTGTAAATCTGCGATGGTGTCCCCGGTGATGGATAAGATTGCAGGAATGAAAGCCCATAGCGGGTATCGCCCCGATACTACGCCGTGAATGGTTTCCCCCGGCGATGGTAGGCGGGTGATATGTTCGGTTATGGCCTTGATGGAAATGGCATTTAGAAAAGTCCGTTTGGTTGGGTTACTCCGCAAAACAATATCAATGGGCGGCTGAGTCTGTTGTATGGCGGCGTCGTCAAATTCGGCGGGGCTGCCTGCGGCTAATGCCGTGGCGTCAATGGAATTGTCTTTGGCAAT
The DNA here is from genome assembly GCA_903845195.1 of uncultured Phycisphaerales bacterium. Classification (GTDB taxonomy): domain Bacteria; phylum Planctomycetota; class Phycisphaerae; order WQYP01; family WQYP01; genus CAIMWO01. The sequence goes on along the minus strand of CAIMWO010000087.1, from coordinate 103,449 downwards.
CCACATTTGTTTGAGTCCGGTTAGCTGTTTTAGTCCCGTGGTGTTCATGGTGTTAGCGTTTTTCATTATCTCCCCCGTGGATTCCCCCGGCTGTCGCTGCTGGCTGTGGGCAAATAGGCCAATGAGTGCGTAACTGGGGCGATACGGTCCCGGCAATTTGCGTCCCCAAAGTTCTCAATGGGGTTATGCCAATATCGTTACGTGTCCATCTGTATGCGTTTGGAATTTCATTTTCCCCGGCGATGCCTTCACCGATCCGGGTTTGTGTTTCGTTGCCAAGTTCTCTATCGCTGTCAGAAGTTCTAGAAGTTCGGCGGCATCCGCTCCCAACGCTTCTAGATATTCGGCGGGTGTGTAGTCCGCACCGTGATGTAGGCGGCGGGTTAGTTCCCGGTGCGTCGAGGCTATCACCCCGAGTAATGTATTGATGGATGCACGTGAATATCTGGCGGCTTGTTTGGCGGTGATGGTGTGCGGTCCATTTGTTTTGGTTGGCGTTACGAGTGGCATGTTTTATTCTCCCGAGTTATGGCCCGTGCCTTTTGACGTTCTACTATTTCGGCGGGCGTGGCTGTTAGATGTATTACACTGGCCCCGAGTCTATCGGCTACGGCCTTGGCCTCTGCCTCATCCGTTACGATGATGTAGGCCGTACAATCGGATGATGCGATGGCGTTAAGAAATGCGGCCATAATGTATTTCATTATTTCCATGGCGTGCGGCGGGCGTGGATACGTTGGGCATCTAAACATTGTGGCGGCGATGGCGTCATAATCCCATACGGCGTCACCCACTTGGCGGCGGGCCTCCACGTATCTAGTTTTCCCGCTGCATGTTGGCCCGGTGATAACGTAACGCATTATGTTTTTCTCCCGTCTGTTTTCTCTGCGAGTTATGGCGGAATGGCATGGCGTGCATAAGCTTTCGAGGTTGGCCATTACTAACGCCAAGTCCGGGCGTGTGGCCCGTGGGGCGATATGGTGTACGTCACGTGCTAACGTCCCGAGTATTCCGTTACGCTCGCATTCCGCACAAAACGGATGGGCTCGTAACTTCTCACGGCGTAAATTCTGCCAATCTTTTGAGGACAGAAACGTTTTCGATTCTTTCCCCCATGGCGTGGCCCGATACATGCGATCATTTGCGGCCATAAGTTCGGCTCGCAAAGATTCGGCCCGTGGTGCGTGGCGTGGGCAATAGCTGCCATCGCTGATTAACTCGGGGCATCCGGCCCACGAACATGGTTTGCGGCTGCTCATCATTTGGTGGCCTCTATCATGTCGGCATAGGCGTCTAGATACTGTCGCTTATGCCTCTCCGCTTCTGCCAGTGCATTTTCTGCGGCGCTGCATTTCCAGCATTTCAAAAACATCCGGTCATAATCCGGGCTTATGATTTCGGCCTCGGCATTTATCACGGCGTTACACTTTGTACATTGCAGAGTTATGGCGTGCATGGCTATGGCCGTCCTACCTTTTTGTCGATCCTCTCAAGAATCGTTATGGCCCGATCTATTTTCAGGTTCATTTCGTTGGCGTTCTTTTCATCGTCGGTTACTCTGGCGTCCTGCCTCGTTTGCTCCGTTTGAATTTCCACTATGGCCGTTTTGTTTTGATTTGTGTCGGCCCGCACTGAGGCGTAGGCCAGTACGGCGGAAACAATTATGGCTATGATGCCGATGGCGGCGCTTGTCATTTTGCCCACGGTCCCGATGGTGATGTTTTGATTTTCCAGTTTCACGATATCACCCGATTAAATCCACGTTGTGCCGTTGTATGTTTTCATGGCGTGGCCGGTGTAATCCCACGCCACCATGCCTTCGGCGGGTGTGGTGATGGTCGAGTAGTCGGGGAGTGTTATGGCTGCACCGGCTGCAAACTGAATTCCTGCTCCCGAGTTAAGCCATAATCCGTAACCGCTGGCGGGGCTGGATAGTGTGCCAAGTATCACGTATTGCCCGTCCGTAACGGTAACGGCGGATAGTGTGGCAATGGTGTTAATGTTGCAGGAGTTCATGTTGATATCGCCATACATCGTCCCGCCGTTGGCTGATAAAGCGTTGGCGTCTGTCCCAGTCCATGCCGTGGTTTGGGTGGTGGCGTCGTCAAAAATGATGCTGGTATCTAGATAAATCGAATTCACCGATATATCTCCCCCGCCTACGGTCGTTGCGCCCATTTTCAAACCAGCCGCTGTCATGTCTACATTGCCGGTCATTGTTCCCCCAGCCAGTGGGAAATAATCGGCCAAATCATCCGGCACGGTGTAGTCTGTGCTAGCCGTGGCGGCGGTGATGTTCCCGGCTCCATCCGCTTTAACAATGCCAGTGATTGCGCCTACCACTGGATCGGTTTCGGTAACGGTGGCAGTTACGCCGGTTAATCCGCTGCCGTCCCCATCGGGTGCCAGTGCGCCAACGTCTGAGGCGTCCAAAACCACTGTACCCGTTTGGCCGTTTACACTGTCTACTGCTCCCGTGCCAATTGGCGGCGTGTAGGCGGTGGCCAAACCTGATGCAATCCAGTTTGTGGCTAGTGCATCGGCTACGATGTAGTTATGGCCTCCCAAATATGTAACGATTTGGCCTGCGTTCAACGTGGTTACGGTCGTGGTCATGAGAATGGATGTCATTATTTCCCCCGGATTGGCGGCTAGTTTTCTATGTCTGTTATTCGGTGGGCGTCTGCGAAAATCCTTCTAGATGTTTGCCGGTGGTCATTCATCCCCGCAACATTTCGTAGCATTTTTCAGGATGTTGGCGGATTCGGCGGCGCTGTCCTGCGCTTTCTGAATTCCGGCCCGCATGGTACTGGCAAGGATTATGGCCACGGCTTTTTCTATGGCGGATTCGGTGGTGATTTTGGAATCACTCCACGCAATGCCAAGCGTGATTAAGGCGGCGGCTGCCACGGCGTAGGTTTTTCTACCGGCAAGAAATGATCTGATATCGGAAATGGTCATAGATTTAATTTCTCCTGTTTCGGAATAGGCGGATTGTGTCGGCCTCCTCGGCGGCTAGTAATTTGGCGACGATCCCGGCTGCGATCTGGTCGCATTCATCCGGCGTGAAATGCGAACAAAAATCATCCGTCTGACAGATATTGCGGCGGGGTGTGGGCTGGTTGCGTTGCCGGTCATAGTGACGGCGGCAAAGTCCGTGGGCGTGGGCGGGGTGTGGGCATCCGGGGGTGAGACAGATATCGAGATCGTCATTGGCCATTGGCGTCCCGCTCTAAGATGAGTTTCACGGCTACCGGGTTAAGCATGGTGGGGCTGGTGATGCTGGCGGATACAATCCTCCACACTAAGAATTCTCCCAGCCTCTGGGCGTCGGCGGCGCTGAGAAATACGGCGGAATATGGCGGGGTTAATTCATTTCCATATCGCCCGTCTACATCACGTCCCCCACCGATGGCCATGTTAGCGGCGTGCATGTCAGAAAATGGACTAACCAGTCCCGTGGCTACCAGATATACATATCTGCCGGGTTCTAGTGCGGCGGCAAGCTCGGGCGTAGTTACTAGTTCAATGATATTTACCATGATTTACGTGTTCTCCTTTTCATACTTATTTCTTCGACCTTCCCCAGAAAAACCGATAGCGGCGATCTTCTGACAAGCTTCTAGATGCTGTCAGAAGTCTTCTAGATGGTGTTTCTAGATGCCGTAACCCCGGCGATGCGGGAAATGGTCGGTTCTGTGCGTCCTAGAAGCTTCTAGAAGACTTCTAGAAAACGACAATGCCCACCGGGGAGGTAGGCATCATCGGCAAAGGAGAAACACTCTAGTTTCTTCGACCGTTTTCGGTTTTCATCCTCCCGAGTTCTAGGCATCGTTCCTGATAGGCGGCGTGGGCGTCGGCGGCTACGCTGTAGTCCCCCAGCCGTACGCCATGGCTGTGGATAGTGATTATGGCCCGGTATGGCCTCTCGGGGTCGTGAACCGGGTCATACATCACCCCACAGTATCCGGTGGCGGATGTCGTGGGCTTGGTGGTGCCGCTGTGATGGCCTGCGCATCGGCGGCAAAGTCCCGTGGGATTGCGGCCACGGCGTACCGGCCGGGTGAGGTGGCAAACTCTGAATTCTGAATACTCTGGTACGCTGTTAATCGTTCGTCTTTAGGTAATTAGATGGTGTCACAATTGTTACACCCCCCATATAGGCATGCGCTGAAAAATGACCAAACATGGGTGGGTATCCTTTTTTCACTGACACTTACGTTACGATATTATATATTTACTGTATACATATATACTTATAGCTTGTGGAAAGTGTCGGTAAATGTGTCATTAACCTTAGATGACGTGTGACAGTCTTTTTGGTCTTTTACCCCAAAAGCATCCAAAGTGTCGGTTTCTTGTCGCAACTGAAAAACCTGCCTACGTCCGTCCTTACATGGTACGATCATTCCGTCTTGTAGCATTAGATCAATGATCTGTTGTGCCTCAAAAGATTTCAGATTCATAGCTCGGCAAAGATCACGGCGGGAGGCGATGCCGTGGTGTCGTTTCATGGCGTCAATCATGCGGTCCTGCAAAACGGATTGCTCGGTCGTTCTCACGCAATGGTAGGTATTTGATACGTGACAAAATCCGGTAAACGTCCAAGCCCATTTCATAAATGGGGCGGCGTCCACTGTGGTGTCTGGTGCGGTGGAAAACGGGTCCATAGGTGCGGCTCGGGCTGCCTGATCTGCCACGGCCAATACTGCTCCGATCTTGGCGGATTGCATGAGAATTTTACTTTCTAGTAACGACCATTCATCGGGGTGGGATTCGGCGAAATATGATACATACGGATAGGCTGCCACGGCGGAATCTTTGACGGTTTTCAGGGGGTCATCCCCACCCCCAAAAGTTACGCCAATTCTCTGGCTAACATCGGATCGGGCGGAAACATAATCCGCTAGTTTTTGCAGGGCTTCCACGGCCTCGTAACGTGTAACGGGCTTGCAGGTCCAGCCAACCAATTTAAGCATATCGGGATTGGCGGGGAGAATTCGGGCGGCTATGCCTCCAGTTTGGCAAGCTGCCGATCTCATTTCGTTATTCCACGGGTCCGTCTGGCTGAGTCCAAGCATATTAACGCACGGATCGAATAGTAACCGCAAACCACGGCTCACGGTGTCCGAGTCCACCAAACGATTTTCCGTTAGCTTGCAGAATTTTTGGCTGTTTTTTGTGGCTTCATTTTCCGGAATCATTTCCATAACGAAAGCTCGGAATTCGTCAATAACTAGCGGTGTACCGGACAAATTGAGGGAGTGTTTTTCTTTGATTTCCTTAAATCTTTGATCCCGGTCGGTTGCTCCCCCGGCGATGGAATCACCGTAGCGGGCGAGAAATGCGGGGAGAGTGGTACTAGATATCTCCCCCACGTTCGGCAATACTTCCGCCAATAAATCTACCACGGTTCCGGCCGTGCCTGATTTATTTCCACCCGATGGGCTGAGGATGGCCATAAACAGATTGCAATAGTACCGATTTCCACGATTGGTAAACGCTACTCGTTTTCCGATTATGGCCGTGGCGCACCATAATGAGGCGGCAAGGGTGGCAATGCTAGGTTCCTGCTGAAGTTCTGCGCAAAGAAAATCATTGACGGTGGCAATGATTGCGGGCACTGCCTCCCGGTTTATCTGCCATTCTCTGGGCTGGTAGTATTGGGCGTAGTTAAGGGTTTCGGCGTCGGGTGGTTCCGGTGGCTGCGTGCCCCGTTTGGCGATGGGCGGGAAACATGAGCATGATTCGATTTGCAGGGCTTTCGTTATCTCCGCAAACTCGCATCCTGCGAAACACTTCATTAGGATTCGCCCGTCTTCTCCCCGAGCAAGCGATAACGAGGCTTTGCCGTCGTTATGGGCTGGACATTTTCCCATCCATCCCGTGCCTTTTTGGGTGGCCATGGTTTTTAAGAGTATGTTTTGCCAAGTGCTTTCGAGGTTTTGGTTTTCCGGGCTGCTGGGTGCGGGTGCGGCCTTGGCGGCGGGTCGTGGGATTATGGCCTTGGCTGTCGTGGCCTCCGGCGTTGCGGTGTCTAATATGTCGGGCACGTCTGGCAGTTCTAGCGGTTTGGGTGTGGGGATATACTCGGGGGTGGCGGCGGCTAGGGCGTCTAGCTCGTCGATGGTCCCCCCGGCTTCTAGAAAATCGGTCGCATCCTTTCCCGCTCCCGGTACTTCAATGATCTTTACACTTTTGGCCTTTGCCAGTGCGATGCCTTCTGCCACGTTGCGGGCGTGTTTCCGTCCGGGCTCGTCCTTGTCGGCGATGATGATTACAGGGTGATTCTCAAAATAGTGGTCGTGGTCGTGTGGCCATTTTCCAGCGCCGCATGTATTGCAGGTGGCTACGTAGTTCCCCCGGTCAACAATAGCTAGCACGTCCTTTTCACCTTCGGTGATGTAAATCGTTTTGCCTTCTGGGGAGGCGACTAGCTGAGGGAGTCGAAATATGGTCCGGATGTTGGCGGGTACGCCGTTGATCCACTCCTTATGATCCGCTCCGGGGCGGCGTTGAAAAAATCCTTTTGGTTCCGTGCGGCATACTTGGTAGACCAAAATTCCACGGTCGTCGTGATAGTCATAGGTTCTTACTACCGCCATTTTTTACGATCCTAGATAACACGCCAAAAGAAGCGGGGCCATAACGGCTCGAAACGTTATGGCCCCATGGTCGCCGCTATGGCGTGATTATCGTTTTTGTTCTGGCTGCTCTCCGTGATAGAGGGCGGTCATTAGCGGCGACCGTAGTTTCGAGCTAGGTCATTTATCTATTTACTGTTCCGGCTTACTGTTCCGGCTTCCCCGGAATTATCCTTCGGAAATCTCAAAAGATTTCCATGGCTGATAAAGTTTCTATCGACCGTTGCGGAATTTTCCGATAGCTGCCTGCCTGCTTGGGCGGCGGCGGCTAGGGCGTCCATGAGTGGCTGTATCTCGGCAATATCCCGATCACGTTGGGCGTACATCGGCTCGGCGATGGCGTGTACTTGTTCCACGGTGATGAAACCGGCTTCAATTAGGGCGTCTATACGTTCGTTGGCTTGGCGAATTATGCGGAAGTCCGATCCGCCAATTCCCCCGCCTTCTGCACAATGCAAATCGAAATCGATAAGTGTTTTTAGATGATGCTTCACCAATATTTCGGCTTCTTCCGGCGTAATCATGTGTCTCTCCATTTTCCTAAGCGTTATCAACCAATCCCATCTATCGGTAGCGGGCCTCTGGCGGATTAGCGTTTCACAGTTTAGCGATGCAAAAAGCGAAACCCCCACTTAGTCACGGTGGGGGGTTTGCGGAGTCAAAAATATGGCAACTATTTTTTATCGACCGGGGCGGGTTTTTTCATTAGCTGCCGGGGCTGGATTACAGGGGCTTCGCCCCCACGGCGTCGGCGGTCCTGCGGGCCTCGGATTCGGCGGGCGTCGTGGCCTCGGGCTGTATGCGTCTGGCCACCGTAACTAGGATAGTTAGCAGTCGGCTGGCCTCGGGGGCGGTCATGGCCCGTACGATCTGCGGATCACGGAGTCCAAACCTATAGAGCGCCCGTCGCTGCCGGGGTGTCGCAAGGTGATGGATGGCGATGTAGGTTTCGGGCATGGGCTGGCCTCCATGGATTCTATCGGCATGAAAAAAGCCCACCCCCCAAACTGGCGGGGTGGGCGGGAGAGTTGGCCGTCCTTGGCCGGTCACCGTCAAGAGACCTATTTGTTTAATTCACCATGGCGGGTACATAGGCTAGGCGATAGGTAATGTCGTGACTGCCGTCTGGCGGGTCGAGTGTCGCCATGAGGTGGCCTCCGTCATCACCCACCGGATACGGCACATCGAAACTTACGTCATCTATGAACCGCTGCGCCTCATCGGGGGTAATCTCGATCCCATTGCGGCGGCATAGCCGTACGGCCTCGGCTATGTTATCGGTGTACTCGTTCCAATAGTCATCCCCATTGTTCGCTAGTGCGATTACATCACCTACGGTCATCATAGTGGCCTCCTTCATCTATATGATGATGATATGCCACTCCCCGAGGCAAGTCAAGCTAAGTGCATATTATTATTTTTCCATATATTGTCATTTTCTCCTTGATTTTCCAGTGTTTGCCTCATGTTAGGCGGGTGAATTTTCGATAACTTATGACTGAATTAGTAACCGAATTAGTGGACCAAAATAGGTTACTAATTAAGTAACCGAAATAGGTAAACCAGATAGGTTACCTTTTTAGTGAACCAAAAAAGTAACCAAATTAGGTTACTAATTGGCGTGGCGGCTAGAATGTCGTGGAATGTGGTTAGAATGCCCGTGGCTGCGTCCGTGGGCGTGGGGCGTGGAATGACGGGGGAAGCGTTACCAATTGGCCCATAGGCATTCTGTGCGGTGGGCGGTTTCTCTGTGGCGATGATTGGCGGCTGAGGCCTGCACTTTCCACGTTTTGGTCTTCCACCCCCGTAACTTGCGGGCGTACAAATCACTGGCGTGGGCTGAAGTAAACAGAGGCCAAGCGTACCCCCATAACGCTCGGCCTCCATAGTATGTATCGGCCATTTAGGCGGCGTTGGCCTTGCTGGCGGGGGGTGCATCCCAAACGGCGTTAAGTGCTAGGCCAAATTCGGCGGGGGTTACGGTCTTATGGTCTGCTAACTCGGTGTGCATGGCCCGCACGGTGGCCATAAGATCGGCGGGGATAAAATCGGCATGGCCAATCGCTGAGGTGCCAGCGATCTGCGTTACCGGTCCACCGTTCTGGCATTTCCGGGCGTCTGCCCCACGGCTGGCGTAGCGGATCACAAAAAAGCGGCTGGTCTGGTTGGCCAACGTAACCCGCACGGCGGCGATAGTCACGCACCGGACAGTCTCATAGGCCATATCTATCTGTTTGACCACGGCGGCGATGGCGCTTCGCAATTGCAGGCGGGCGGCTGTCCGCTGGTCCTCGGGCATCTTTGACATTGCGGCATACATGGCCGATATGTCGGCGGTGCTAACGGCGGGCGTGGCGTTTTTGGCCCGTTCGTTTTCGAGGTCGTTTGTCAACGCTTCTTTGCGGCTGGTCCAGTTTTTGGCTGCGATGATGAAAGCATCCACGTTTCCGTTTTGGTTAAGTTCATTTTGCAGGCGTGCCAGCGTTTCGGAAACCATGCCTAGTTCGGTTTCGATGGCTGCCACTTTGCTGGATCGGGGGGCGGTGTTGATTTCGATTTCACTCACAAACCGTAAAAAAGCATCTTCAAAAGCGGCATAGCCAAATGAATCCCACGTTACTTTTCCGGCGTGGGCGGCGCTCGGGATTAACCGCTTGCCACGGGAAACTAAAATCCTCATGCTGCTGTTAGTGGGCTGGTGGGTTAGTAGTCCGGTGAAAAGATTCGATACGCCGGTTCCGGTGCGGCCTTTGGCGATGGCTGCCGGTGCCTTACGGCTGGCGGCGATGCGGTAAAATTCGGCCTCGCTGCATACGGCGGGATAGTAGGCTTTCACGGCCTCCCCGATGGGCTTTCCGGTGATATCACGGGGCTGGTATTGGCCGATCAAAGTTTTGGATTTCAGGAGGTGTTCAACGGCGTGGGCGCTCCATAGCGTTTTGCCGGTGGGGTTGGCGATGCCATCGGCGTTCAATGTCTTGGCGATTGAGTAGGTGCCATAACCGGCGATTGCGGCGTCAATGATGCGGCGGGCAATGCTCATCTTGGCGGGGATAACATCGTAGGCCGTCCGGGTGGCGTTGGGGGTGGTCCAAAATGGGCAATTGCCGGGCTTGCATTTTCCGTTCTCTCGGGCCTTCGTGCGGGCGGCGGTCCAGTTGGCCCGGCTGCGGTGGGATTTGACGGCGCTTTCTTCGTTGGCCCGGCTCATAACCATAATCGAAAACATGAGGTCCATCGGGTTGCCGTTTACGCTGGCCTTCGTGTACTTTTTGCCGTCGATCAAGGTCACGATTTCGATTTCCAGATTTATGATTCTGGTAAAAAGTTCAAGCGCCGTCAAAACCTCGGCCCGGCTGAGGCGGTCAATCGATTCCACTACCAGCGTTGCGCCCGGCTGGACCTTCCCGGATTCCACGGCTGTGATAAACTTCCCGAGTTTTCCGGCTGCGGCATTTTTGCCGTGGTAGGCCGATACGCCAAGGTCTTTAAGATTTAGTGTGCGGTCCAGTGTTAGGCCATTGGCTGCACAATATGATTCGGTGGCTTCCGTCTGGCGGCGTAGGCTGTCGCCATGCTGCTGGCGGGGGGTTGAAAAGCGGACATAACTATAGGCGGTTTTTTGCTGGTTTTTCACGGTATGTTCTCCTCGTTACAATGTTACTGGTGGCTTTTTGCCAAATCCAGCGAATCACTGTAATGAGGATACTGGCCCCTGCCCCGTAAGGCATGGCACACGAAATGGGTCTTCCGGGACATGCCGAAATGGCGCTGCCCTACGCACAATTTATTGGTGGGCCATTGCGGGGGGAATGGCGTTGGCGTGAGGGGTGAGGTGGGTGCGGATTTGGGGGAGGAATTGGTGGAAGGCGGTGAGGAAGGCGGGGCGGTGGGTGAGGAAGTCGTCGACGGCGGGGGCGAGTTCGATGTTGTGGCGGAGGCGGCCGGAGAGGCGCGTGAGGGAGAGCGCGATGCCGTCGAGAGTGGCGTAGGCGTTGAACCAGTCGTCGGCGAGGAGGACGCAGACGCCGTAGCGGGCGCGCTCGGGGATGAGGGCGAGGTGGGCGCGGAGGGCGGCGTAGACGGAGGCGATGAAGTCGCGGCGCGGGAGGGGACAGAAGTGATGCCAATCGATGGCGAGGCAGTGATCGAAGAGGATGTCGACAAGGACGGTGGAGTAGCGGCCCCAGCGCGGGGCCAGGAGGTTGGAGCAGTGTTCGACGAGGGGATGGGTATCGGTGAAGGCGTCGATGCGGCGATGCAGGGTGAGGCCGGGGTGAAAGGATTCGGGGAGGGCGAGGCGGGCGCGGCCTTTGACCCAGTCGGCGATGAGGTTGCCGACGAGGGTGCCGTGGTCGGGTGGGGAGAGGAGGGCGTGGGAGAGGAGGTTCATGGAGTCAGCATACCGAGCGAATGACGCAATGACCAAGGACCAATGACGCAAGGACGGCGACGGTTGTTGGTCCTTCGTCATTGGTCATTGGTCCTTGGTCCTTGGGCATTGGTCCTTGGTCATTGGTCATTGCGTCAGTTGTCAGTGGCCTGTGGGGGGAGGGCGGATATGATGGCGGGGGTTTGTCGGGGGGACTATGGAGATTTTTATGGTGCGGAAGGGTCCGCCGGATCCGGGTGCGGCGGTGATGAGTTTTGGGGATCACATTGAGGAGCTGCGGCGGCGGTTGATTTTTGCGCTGCTGGGGGTGGTGCTGGCGCTGGGGGTGACGCTGTATTACGGGCGGACGATTATTGCGTTCCTCATGGTGCCACTGCAGGAAGTGCAGCGGTTGGCGGATCTGCCGATCCAGACGTACACGCGATCGAATATTTCGGCGTTTTCGATTTATCTGAAAGTCTCGATCATTTCGGCGTTGATCGTTTCGGGGCCGTGGGTGATTTTCCAGATGTGGAAATTTATCGAGGCGGGGCTGTACGAGGTGGAGCGAAGGACGGCATCCATTCTGATGGTGCTGTCGATGGCGATGACGGGGCTGGGGCTGGTCTTCATGTATTACGTGCTGCTGCCGGCGACGCTGGCATTTTTCATTTTCTGGACGACGACGTATCCGGCGCCATCGAGCCAGGGGAGCGATTATTTTCGCTGGGTGACCAAGAAGTTCATGTGGGCCAATGATAAGACGATGGGGATCGGGCCGGCTGCGGCGGGAACGCAGGTGTCGACGGGGCCTGCATCGACCGAGCCGGTGATTCTGCCGCAGTTGGAGAATGATCCTGTGTCGCCGATCGAGGGGCAGGTGTGGTGCAACACGCGCATGAATGAGGTGCGGTTCTTTCATAACGGGCGCGTCGGCGTTTTCACGACTACGGGCGGCTCGATGATCGTGCCGCTGATCGATCCCAACGAATATGTTGGGGAGCTGATCGTGATGGCGCTGGTGATCGTGATTGTGTTTCATGTGCCGGTGGTGATGGGGGTGCTGGGGCTGACGGGGCTGGTGAAGCCGGAGACGTTATCGAAGCGTCGGCGGATCATTATTTTCGGGTGTTTTGTGGCGGCGATTTTTTTGACGCCGAGCCAGGATATTTTCAGCAATGTTGCGCTGCCGGTATTGACGTGGGGGTTGTTCGAATTGGGGCTGGTGGTGATGCGGTTTTTCTATCGGAAGCATCATGGGGGAGATAAATTAGCCACTAATGAACACTAATGGACACGAATGTGGGAAAATTGGGGATGTGGAAGCAGGAATGAGGCGCGGCCCCTTTAATTCGCACTCTATTCGCGTCGCCGTTTTGGTCCATCAATGATCCATGCAACAATCAACACAGGTGTCCAGACGAGGAGCCAACCGGCGCTGTTCGACAACGTTTGGATTGGGAAGAATACCCGGAGGGCGAGACCCAGCACGCATGCGATCACAAGGGCTAGCACGACGGCGTGCAGACATCGTTTCATAGTTTTCATAGTCATTTCCAGATGTTTCGGTTGATCTATTTTTTCAGAGGAAGCAATAATGAGGTGCATCACCTTTCGTTCATCTCATTTAATAGCCGATGTCCAAGTAAGCAATGAACTTAAAGTACCGCGATCGCACCATTCGTCAACGATGCGCCAAGCGATGTCGACCGGAATGAGAAACCTATTAGGTATGAGGGTGTGATCGCCAAAGTAGAACGGCGTGCTGCCGGCAGCATGAGAGTTGCCTACCGCGGTGACTGTTTCGATGTTTTCGGCATCAAAATGCGAAACGACCGCATGCTCTTGGCCTAACGCAATGCTTAGCCGGTCGCCTCCATCAGTCACGAGATCCACCCCGAATGGCATTCTTACGCGAGTTGAGTAATCATCGCCAATTGCTTTCAGTCGAGACTTAAGCTCTTCGGGTGTAGAGACGGTTTCCTGTTTCTCGCCTGACTGTAAATCATCATATAGGATGGTTATTGGTCCCATGGAATATCACCTCAGCGTGTTACTTGCCACCGTTCAGAGCCTCCCGTAGTGTCCCATGTCCCCCACGCTTTCTAGCTTCGTCCCCGTTTCGATCCTTTAGGATTGTAACTTCAATCTTCTGGCTGGCACGAATCCTTTGGGGGGTAAGCTGATGATGGGTATATATCAGAATTGTGGGTGATGGCGGGGATCGCAACGTGACAAGCATTAATGGACGTTGGATGGAGTTTTCACGTATTGGAGCATTCCGATTGAATTGATGGGTGTCTCCGCGAACATGCCCAGCGGGGCCCCTGCCCCACTGGGCATGGCACCCGATACACGGACACACGGGCAGGGCACCCGTTATTTTATTTTGCGGTCTTTTTCTTGGGGGGGGATTTGGGGGAGGCGAGGGAGAGGAGTTCGCGGGCTTGGGCGAGGGAGGTGGGGGAAATGTCTTTGCCGGTGATCATTTCGGCGAGTTCGTGGAGGCGGGGTTCGCCGTCCATGACGGTGACGGTGGTGATGGTTTCGCCGGCGGAGGGGGAACCGGAGGTTTGTTTGCGGATGGTGAGGTGGCGGTCGGCGAAGGAGGCGATTTGCGGGAGGTGGGTGATGCAGAGGACCTGGTGGAAGGAGGCGAGGGTGCGGAGTTTTTCGCCGATGATGGTGCCCATGCGGCCGCCGACGTTGGCGTCGATTTCGTCGAAGACGAGTACGGCGACGCGATCGCCGCCGCCGATGCCGCCGGCGTCACCGCGTTGGGCGAGGATGGATTTGAGGGCGAGCATGATGCGGGAGAGTTCGCCGCCGGAGGCGATGCGGCGGAGCGGGCGGGCGGGCTGGCCGGGGTTGGGGGCGATGAGGAATTCGGCGGTTTCGAGGCCGGAGGCGGTGGAGAAGTCGGCGAGGGAGAGGGGCGCGGCATCGAGGGGTGATTTGCGATTTTCGGTTTTGGCTTTTTGATTGAGCTGGGGGGCGGGGGGGGCGAGGTCGGAGGCGATGGTTTGGAATTCGACGGAGAAGCGGGCCTCTTTCATGCCGAGGTCCGCGAGCTGGGCGTGGACGAGCGGGGTGAGTTTGTCGGCAGCTTTTTTGCGGGCCTTGGTGAGATCGGCGCCGACGGTGCGGAGTTGTTTTTCGAGGACGGTGAGCTGGTCGCCGATGGTGGAGTAGTCCTGGTCCTGGGCGCGGAGGTCGGTGATCTGCTGGCCGATCTGCTGGCGGTAGGCGAGGACTTCGTCGAGTCCCTGGGCCCCCCTACCGGCGTACTTGTCGATGAGGCGGTTGACGAGATTGAGGCGGTCGTTGATTTCGGCGAGCTGGGCGGGATCGACGTCGAGGCGATTGGTGTAGCGGGAGAGGGAGAGGGCGGCATCATCGAGATTGAGCGTGGCGTCTTTGACCTGGGCGGCGATGGGGGCGAGGGATTCGTCGAGTTCGGAGAGTTCGAGGAGGAGGGACATGATGCCTTTGAGGCGTTCGATGGCGGCGCCTTCATCTTCGTAGAGAGCGGCGAAGGCGGCGGAGGCGGAGCGTTTGATTTTTTCGAGGTTGGAGAGGACTTTGTTGCGGGCGGTGAGTTCTTCGTATTCGCCGGGGACGAGCTGGGCATCATCGATTTCCTTGGCCTGGAAATCGTAGAGTTCGAGTTGCTGGCGGCGGAGGGTGCGGGAGGCGGTGAGTTCTTTTTGCTGGGCGAGGAGGGTTTGGCGCTGGTGGAAGAGATCGGCGAACTGGCGGCGAAGTGGGGTGGCGCCGCCGAAGTCATCGATGACGGCGAGCTGGTTGGCAGGTTTGAGGAGGAACTGGGCGTCGTGCTGGCCGTGGACGTCGACGAGGATTTCGCCGACGTGTTTGAGCATGGTGCCGGAGATGGGGTGGCCGTTGATGGAGGCGGAGGTGCGGCTGCCGCCGGGGGATTCGAAGAGGCGGCGGGCGATGACGAGTTCGGGTTCCTGTTCGAGGGGGAGGTCGGTGGCGAGGGCGATTTCCTGGCGGAGGTTTTCGGAGGCGAGGTGGAAGACGCCGGTGACGCGGCCTTCCTTGGCGCCTTTGCGGAGCATGTCGGTGGGCGCGCGGAGACCGAGGAGAATTTCCAGGGCCCCGATGACGAGGGATTTGCCGGCACCGGTTTGGCCGGTGAAGCAGTTGAGGCCGGCGTGGAATTCGACAGTGATGTCCTGAATGACGGCGAGGTTCTGGATATGGAGTTCGCGAAGCAAGGGGGAGGCCTCCGTGGATCAGGCTCGGTCTGAAGCTCGTTCGGCGGCATTGTAACGTGGAATCAAAAATTCTGAATTCCGAATTCAAATTTGAAATTAGGGTGGACAGGAAATGGTTCCTACCATAAGAGGGATAGGGGGCGTTGTTTTTTTGATCGGGAGAGAGCATGGCGGGCGCGAAGTTACAGACGTTGGCGATTGTGAGTTCCTATCCGCCGCGGAAGTGCGGGATTGCATCCTTTGCGAAGCATCTGCACGATGCGATCGTGACGGGGGGCGAGGTGCAGGGGCTGGTGGTGGCGATGGACGATGCGGAGGAGGGGTATCACTATCCGCCGGAGGTGCGGTTTGAGATGCAGGCGAGCGATCTGCCGGACTACGAGCTGGCGACGGATTACCTGAACATCAATCAGATTGATGTGGTATCGGTACAGCACGAGTACGGGCTGTTCGGGGCGCGGGCGGGGGAGAACATCGTGTCGCTGGTGAAGCACACGCGGATGCCGGTGATCACGACGCTGCATACGGTGCTGGACGATCCGGCGAAGGAACAGCGCGCGGTGATGAAGGAGTTGCTGAAGCACAGTGACCGGCTGGTGGTGATGAGCCAGCGGGCGCAACATATATTGATGACGAAGTACGGGGCGGCGAAAGAGAAGTTGGCGATCATACCGCACGGGATTCCGGATATGCCGTTTGTGGATCCGTCGTTTTACAAGGACCGCTTCGGATTCCAGGGGCGGCAGGTATTGATGACGTTCGGGTTGCTGGGGCCGGGCAAGGGGCTGGAGGTGGTGATCGAGGCGTTGCCGGCGATTGTGAAGGAGCATCCGGAGGCGTTGTACGTGATCGTGGGGGCGATCCATCCGCACGTGGAGAAGCGCGAGGGGCAGGATTACATCCACAATCTGCAGCGGCTGGCGGAGCGGCTGGGGGTGGCGCGGAACGTGGTGTTCCACACGCGTTACGTGAGCCAGGAGGAGTTATGCGCGTATTTGGGGGCGGCGGACATCTACGTGACGCCGTATCCGAACCGGCAGCAGATTTGTTCGGGGACGCTGACGTATGCGATGGGGGCGGGGAAGGCGGTGGTATCGACGCCGTTTTATTACGCGGAGGAGATGCTGGCGGATGGCCGGGGGAAGTTCTTCGAATTCAACAATAAGCAGTCGCTGGCGGATGCGGTGACGAACCTGTGGAAGAATCCGCAGGAGATGGATGCGATGCGGAAGGCGGCGTATCTGCACACGCGGGAGTCGGTGTGGGAGAAGGTGGGAAAGGCGTATCGGGATTTGGCGCAGGATGTGCTGGAGCAGCGGATAAGTTCGCCGCGGGCGATGGTGGCGCCGACGACGTCGCTGCCGCGGGCGGCGAATCTGCCGGAGGTGCGGATCAGCCATCTGATCACGATGTCGGACGACACGGGGTTGATCCAGCATGCGGCGTATTCGATACCGAACCGGTGGCACGGGTACTGCACGGACGACAATGCGCGCGGGCTGGCGGCGGCGATGCTGCACTGGGAATTGACGGAGGATGATGTGCTGTTGCCGCAGGCGATGCGGTACCTGGGTTTTCTGCACCATGCGTACGATCCGGGGGCGAAGCGGTTTCACAACTTCATGCGGTACGACCGGCAGTGGGGTGACAACGACCAATTTTCGGAAGATGCGCTGGGGCGGTCGTTGTGGGGGCTGGGGCTGGTGGTGCGCGCGGCGCCCAATGAAGGGATGCGTTCTCTGGCGACGCGGTTGTTCGGCGATGCGCTGGCGGGCGCGGAGCAACTGAAGTCCCCGCGGGGATGGGCGTTTGTGCTGCTGGGGATACAGGCGTATCTGCGGCGGTATTCGGGGGATGCGTTTGCGCGGCGGACGCGGGAAATTCTCGCCGGGCGGTTGTATGAGGGTTTTCGGAAGAACCGCGGCCCGGATTGGCCGTGGAGCGAGGCGACGGTGACGTATGACAATGGGGCGTTGCCGCATGCGCTATTGCTGTGCGGGCAGAGCATGCCGGACGAGGGGATGCTGAAGCAGGGGTTGGAATCGCTGGAGTGGCTGCTGAAGATTCAGACGGATGAGCAGGGGCGGATCACGCTGATCGGGAACCAGGGGTGGTATCCGCGCGGGGGTGTGCCGGCGAAATTCGACCAGCAGCCGGTGGATGCAATGGACCTGGTGCTGGCGTGCTGCCAGGCGTTTCGGATCACGAAAGAGGAGCGGTGGTGGCAGCAGGCGATCCGATGTTTTGAGTGGTTCCTGGGACGGAACATCATTCATGCCCAGTTGTACGATGCGGCGACTGGCGGGTGCTGCGATGGGTTGCACAGCAATGGACCGAACCTGAACCAGGGCGCGGAATCGACGCTGGCGTGGCTGATTTCGCTGATGATGCTGCACAAGGTGCAGCGCGAGACGAATACCGGCGTGGTGTACGATCTGGAGAGCGCGCCGGCGTTGGCGGTGGAATTACAGGGTCATGAAGTGGCGACGTAACGGGTAGATGCGTTACGTCGCCGCGAATAGATGCAAAGGAATGCGACGATGAGAGTGGGACATGCGACTACGGTGCCGGATACGAATTCGGCGTTGTACAAGATTTTGCCGCTGGAGGTGCGGGCGGACGACCACCGGACGATCCTGCTGCCGTTTTCGCATGGTTATCCGCAGCAGATCAAGGAGTTGCTGGAGTACCTGCGGAATGTGCCAGAGGAGGAGGCGAAGAAGGAGTGGGAGGTGGTGGCGCGGAGGTTTGGCGAGCGGCACCGGCATTTCGCGGATCGGCTGCTGGCGAATTATCGCCTGGCGAGCCGGACGGGGGGCGTGCCGCTGGACGGGCGGGAGCGGCAGTTGCTGGCGGGGGCGTATTTCACGATGGAGTACGCATTCCAGGGAGCGGCATTGTTCAATCCGTCGCTGGTGGAGCATCCGGATCAGACGGGAATGAGCGAGGGAGCACTGCGGTTCATCATGAGTTTGCGGGCGGTGGGCGAGGGGCATATTTCTTCGGTGGTGTTCTGCACGGGGCACATCGACGCGCGGGGGAACATGACGATCGACCCGCTGGGGAAGCTGAACACGGCGACGCCGGTGCGGCAGGATCAGCAATACAAGCGGCCGCTGTTTCAGAAGAAGCTTTCGGAAATGGGCGTGGACGCGGAGTGGACGGAGCGGGTGATGGGCCTGCTGGCGGATCGTTTCACGCTGCGGGAGCTGGAGGAGCGGGTGACGGAGATACGGAACGATCCGAAGATCAACGATGTGAATGCGACGGCGCAGCAGACGATGGAATCGGCGTTGTGGCTGGCGCGATCGAATTATGAAGTGCAGTTGCCGGAGGATGCGAGCGTTTCGGACCTGCTGATTTTCCCGTACAGCGAGAATGAATCGCGCGGGATCGAGGACATGCGGCTGGTGAAGTTTCACGATGACGGCCATGCGACGTACTTCGGGACGTACACGGCGTTCAACGGCGAGCGGATGATGCCGATGCTGATGGACACGGAGGATTTCCGCACGGTGTCGATTCATACGCTGAACGGGCAATGTGCGCAGAACAAAGGGATGGCGCTTTTTCCGCGGAAGATCAACGGGCATTATGCGATGTGCTCGCGGATCGACGGGCGGAATCTGTACCTGATGCAGTCGGATCTGGTGCATTTCTGGGAGACGGCGACGGTGCTGCTGACGCCGAAGTATCCGTGGGAGTACCGGTTGATGGGGAACTGCGGATCGCCCATCGAGACGGAGGAGGGGTGGCTGCTGATCACGCACGGGGTGGGCCCGATGCGGCAGTATTCGATTGGGGCGGTGCTGCTGGACCGGGACGATCCGTTCAAGATTCGGGGGCGGCTGAAGGAGCCGCTGATCGTGCCGACGGATGATTCGCGGGCGGGGTATGTGCCGAACGTGGTCTATTCGTGCGGGGGATTGGTGTGGCAGGGGAAGTTGTTTTTGCCGTACGGGGTGGCGGACGAGCATACGGCGATCGGGGTGGTGGATGTGAAGGCGTTGCTGGAGCAGTTGGTGAAGGATGGGGGGTGAGTTGAATTCAGAATTCAGAATGCTGAATTCAGAGTTGAGCATTATGAGTTATAGGGTATACGTCAAATAAGGGGAATCATGAAACCATTCTACACAATCGACGCGGGCGAATTCCGAGTCGGATCGATGATCGAACACGAGTTGCCCGGCGTGTCACTATGGTTTCCCGTGAAAGACGAGGGGGACGATTTTCTCCTGTTGAACCGAGAGAAGAACGCTACTTGCACTGTCCAGGTCAAGGTATCGCGCGACTACTTAACGACCCACATGGACGAAGCGTTCCATCCTTACCTGCAATGCAGCGGATGGTTTACGCCAACACGGAGCAAAATTGAGCGAAGCATGTCTGACTATTGGATCTTTGGCCTGCACTCATATAACTGCTCCCGGATGAATTTAATAATAATTCATCCGGCGGAATTGCTGGCTAGGTACGACGATATACACGGTCCCATGCCGAAATTGCAAAGCTACTTCTGCCTCACCAAAGAGAATCGGGTTTTCGAGACTCGTGGGCTGTCCAAGAACGATTACACGAAAATACTCGAAGGGAATGCAGTCATCCCGCCAGAACGCGACTTCAGCAGATTTCTCAATGACTGGTCCGGCATTCACAGGAAACTGAAACTGAACGCACTTCCCAGCTAGAGCAACCGCCACTCACGCGGCACGGGTTCCTTTGCCTCACCGCACCATTAATTGGCCGCCGCTTCCCCTCCGTCAAATCAAATTTTCTATCATTGAACTCTGCTACTTCTTGTATTCATTTGGGAAGATCGAAAAAGACATAGTATCGCGATTTCCTACGGCAAGGTCATCTTCCTTACCCGAGAAATTGTCAAGAATGAACAGATGTTGTTTTTCCGTAAACTGGCTGTAGACCAAATATTTGCTCCCAACCGGATGTACCGAAGCCGCGGCCTTACCATTTACGGAAATAACCGAATAATCACGTGGATAATGGCCGAAATTCAAATAATCGTCGCCACCATTCCTCACCACCAAATTGCAGTCCACAACAAGATTTGGAGATCCGTTATGATAACTCCAAGAGTGCACCTCATATGAACAGTCGATGACACAGGGCCAGTTATAGTCTGGCAGCATGAATGTATGACGTTCGCCCCTAAACTCGAGGGCATAGGTGGCGCCTTTCCCCAAGCGAATCGTCTTCGCCCCACCGGGAGGAATCGAGGCAACTAACTGGTCACCTCTATAAAAGTCCGCTACGCCGGATAACCAGCGGCGGTCTAGCGAATCTATATTCTCGAATGCTTGCGGATTACTTACAACAACAGCGGGTTGGGAATCCTTCGGATCATAGGAATCCTGTTTGGAATGTGTTTTCCACATCACAACTGCGAGTATGGCTACCAACGCTATGACCACCAATGAGAAGGCCAGTCTCCCTGATAGGAAACTCGATTTTCGTGGAGTTTGAAGAGACGACGTGGAGGTAGGGGTACTGGGGTCGAGAAAGGTTTTGGGCATGTTTTGGCCCTCCCAGAAGCTCGCGTCCATCACCAGCCGCTTGGGCGTAGCTGCTTATCGGCACACTTCAAAAATCTTAGGGACCGTCCCGAAGCTGTGCATGGGCAGTATACCCCTGACCTTGGCCGGTACAAACGCCAGTTCACGATAGTCGTGCCGGTTGCGCTGTTGAGGTTGCTTCGATAGCCAGCGGATGGGATGGAAGTGCCAAAGTGGGCGATACCTGCAATGAAGTAGGTTATTGAGGTCGCAAGAGGGGTGGCGTGAAAATTCTTTGGATCTTTGCCCCAACCGTCTTGGGGCGGAGCACGTGGCGCGATGCGGGAGGGAAGTCGAGCAGTGCGGCGGTCTATGATGGAAAGCTGTATGTGACGGCGAGCCCGGGAGTGCAAGAGCAGATCAAGGATTTTTTGGCGCTGATGCGGAAGAAGGATTGAAGGGGCAGCGGAGGGGGGAATGGGTTTCACTCATACTAGTGGAGCATTCCGATTGAATTGATGGGTGTGTCCGCGAACATGCCTGACGGGGCCCCTACCCCGTAAGGCATGGCACACGTAGATTGGCCCGCGCCGACGGCGTCGGCGGGCTTTATGCGGGGGGGGGATTTTTGCGATTGGGATAATGACGATACAATGCGGGTTTGAATTTTTGGGTGGTCACTGGAAGATTTTGGAGTAATACATGGGCAGTGTCAGCAAGCGGCCGTTGGTGTTGATTGTGCGTGATGGGTGGGGAGAGAATCCGAATCCGGCGCAGGATAAGTACAATGCGATCAAACTGGCGAAGCATCCGGTGGATGACCGGTTGATGCGGGATTTTCCGAATGTGCTGATCCATACGTCGGGCGAGGATGTGGGGTTGCCGGTGGGCGTGATGGGGAATTCGGAAGTGGGGCATCAGAACATCGGGGCGGGGCGGATCGTGGACCAGGAGACGATGCGGATCACACGGCGGATCCGGGATGGGTCGTTCTTTACGAATAAGACGCTGGTCGACGCGTTCGCCCACGCGAAGAAAAACAACAGCAAGGTACACATCTTCGGGTTGTGCAGCGACGGGCGCGTGCATTCGGACCAGGAGCATGCGTACGCGCTGCTGGAGATGGCCAAGAAGCAGAATTTTCCGGGCGATCGCGTGCTGATCCATGCGATTACGGATGGGCGCGACACGGCGCCGACGGGGGCGTCGCGGTATTTGCCGGCGCTGGAGGCGAAGTGCAAGGAGATCGGCGCGGGGCGGATCGCGACGGTGGTCGGGCGGTTCTATGCGATGGATCGCGACAACCGCTGGGAGCGCGTGCAGGTGGCGTACGATCTGCTGACGCAGAACAAGGGTGTGAAGTATCCGACCGCGGACGCGGCGCTGGAGCATTATTATGCGAATGCGTCGGATACGTCGCGCGGGGGCGATGAGTTTGTGATGCCGTCGGTGATTGGCGAAGGCGGGACGGTTGCGGACAACGATGCGTTTATCTTTTTCAATTATCGCGGGGACCGTCCGCGGGAGATCACCAAGGCGTTTGTGTACGACGATGCGGCGCTGGCGAAGGAGCCGAACAGCGGTTTTGCACGGGCGGTGCGGCCGAAGAATGTCTATTTTGCGACGATGGCGGGATACGAGGACGGTTTGCCGGTGCACGTGATTTTCGACAAGCCGGCGAAGATGGACGACATCTTCGGGGCGACGCTGGCGGCGCACAAGATGACGCAGTTGCGTTCGGCGGAGACGGAGAAGTTTCCGCACGTGACGTTCTTTTTTGATGATTACCGCGAGCCGCGGAGCGTGAACAAGGAGACGATGGACGGGATTGGCCCGTTCGACGGGGAGGAGATTCGCGGGGCGCATTCGCGCAAGGACATCAAGACGTACGATTTGGCGCCGGAGATGTCGGCGGAGAAGGTGTGCCAGGTGGTGCTGGACGCGATTGCGGCGGACAAGTACGACGTGTACATCGTCAATTTTGCCAACGGGGACATGGTGGGTCATACGGGCAAGCTGGATGCGGCGATCAAGGCGGTGGAGAAGGTGGACAACTGCGTGGGGCGGATCGTCGATGCGATTCTGGCCAAGGGGGGGAGCCTGATTGTGACGGCGGATCACGGGAATTGCGAGCAGATGTGGGATCCGATTCACAACTGCCCGCACACGTCGCACACGACGTACGATGTGCGGGCGATCGTGGTGGATGATCGGTACAAGGGCAAGAAGTTGAAGGAAGGCGGGCGGCTGGCGGACCTGGCGCCGACGGCGCTGAAGCTGCTGGGGTTGCCGCAGCCGAAGGAGATGACGGGGGAGAGTTTGGTGGGGTAATACGCTTTACACTCGATTCACGCGCTGGCGGGAGCAAAACGATGAACGTTGAACGATGAACGATGAAGGGGGGCCACGCGTATCAGTGCATTCCGTATGAGACAGCGGGGCCGGCGTCGATCGGAGGGAGGGCGATCTGTTATGGGCTATGGATTATGAGTTAAGGGCAAGCATCCAAACGAGCGGCCCCGGTCGGTGAGACCGGGGCCGTCGCTATTTAGGAGTGAGAAAAAGGAGCAAAGTTAAGTACGGAGGGTCAATCGAGGTTGGCGTCGAGGAGGCGGTCTTTGCGTTCGCGGAGGCGGGTGAGGATGGCGGTGTGAAGCTGGCTGACGCGCGATTCGCAGAGGTTGAGCGTTTCGCCGATCTCGCGGAAGCTGAGGTCTTCGTAGTAGTAGAGCATCATGATCTGGCGTTCGACGGGGTTGAGGCCGCGGGCCACGTATTCGCGGAGGTCGCGGCGGAGGACTTCGGTGAGGGGGCCGTCGGTGTGGGCATCGGCGAGGAGATCGAGGTTGACGGATTCATCGCCGGACTGTTCGTCGGAGACGCGAACGCGGAGATGCGCGGGGCCTTCGAGTTCCTTGAGGGTCTGCTGAAGTTCATCCATGGGAATCTGGAGTGCGTCGCAGAGTTCCTGATGGGTGGGCTGGTGGCCGGAGGACATTTCGAGCTGGAGGGACATTTCGCGGAGAAGGTCAACGCGGCGGCGGAGCATGCGCGGGGCCCAATCGAGGGAACGGAGGTAGTCGAGGATGGAGCCGCGGACGCGCTGGCCGCAGTAGTTTTCGAATTTCACGCCACGGGACGGGTCAAAGGAGGCCAGGGCGTCACGAAGACCGAGCGTCCCTGCCTGGACGAGGTCATCAAATTCGACGTCGGCGGGGGTGCGGTTGGCTAGGTTGCGGGCGATGGCTTTGGCGACGGGGAGATAGTGGAGGAGAAGCTGGTTGCGGAAGGAGTCATCACGGGATGTGAGGTACGCCTGCCAGATTTCCTGGACGGTGAGTTCGGAGCCGACCTGGAGGGGAGCGATTTTGGTAGTGGACAGCATGATACAACTTCCTTCGCCAGAGCGACGTGTTCATCCATCACGTTGCGTCGGGCCCCTGCTGTGGAGGCGGGCGTCCATGTCCGCCGCGAATCGAAGAAACAACCACGACTTGTCAGAACCGACCACGAGAACCGGGGAAGAGCTCGCCCGCGAACAGAGCTTTGGGAGCCGCGAGCGATTCCACTACGGATAGAGGAATCCGGGCTCGACAGCGGAAGGGCGAGTTCGGTTGAACCGCCCGACCGCTGAGTTTGCCCAGAAAGTCGAGTCTGCGTGAGGACCTGTCGTCTTCCGAAACGAGCTGGGAAAGGACGAGCCGTCACGCCGATCACGACCATGAGATTGAGGGGCCCTACCCGCGTGGCCCCGCAGCCTCACATTCGGGAACACTGGGATGTAGAGCGAGCGGTGTGCCAGAGGAGGGAATAAGGGAGAAAATAATGGATATATGGGTTTGGCAGTCGTTTTTGCTGTTTTTTATGAAGGCGAATGTACGTTGCAGCTAGTCCAGAGCGGGTTTTGCATTGCACATTGCACGAAACGCTTTTTTAGGGGTTGAATCGTGCAATAGTAGTGGAGCTGATTATCCTAAATAACCTGATTGGGGGATTTGGGGTTCGTGGTCCGTGGTCCGTGGTTCGGGGAAGGGCCTTCACGTGGTGGGTCAGTTTCCTTGGGATTGTGCGGGTGATGGGAATTGGATTGGTGGGTGGGCCGGCGGCGGAGCCGCTCGGCTCTGAGGTTAGTTGTCAGTGGTCCGTGGTTAGGGGGTGGTGCGCGGGGGTCTACTTTCGGACGACGCGGACTTTGACGTTGTATTCGCCGGGGAAGGTGTAGGAGGTGTAATCGCCGGGCATGGCGACGCCGAATTGGAGGATGCCGCCGCGCTGGACGGTGAAGGTGTGTTTGGAGCCGACTTTGAAGAGGGCGCCGCTGTCGCCGATCTTGGCCATGAGTGCGCCGCCGGGGATGTTGCCGGGCTGGATGACGCCGAAGTTGGGGCCGCCATCGGGTGTGGCGACCTGGTTGCCCCAGGGGGTCATGGTGATGGTGCCTGTGGCAGTGAGGGTGACTTGATCGCCTTTGTTGAGGCGGATCGAAGTGACTTCGTAGCCGCGGGCGGGGACGAGGGTACCGGAGACGGTGACGTTCTTGCGGATTTCTTCAGCTTCGTGGCCATCACGTTGGAGGGAGCGGATATCGTTTAGTTTGATGGCGAGGTTGCCGTAGGGGCTGGAGACATCGAAGGCGGGGGTTTTGATTTTTCCGACGACGGTGAAGGTGGACGTGACGACGACGTCATCGCGGACCCATTCCTGGGGGGATTCTTCATCGTCGCCTTCGCGGAGGGCGTCGAATTCGTCGACGATTTTCTGGAGGCGGGTTTGTTTTTCGGCCTCGGCGGTTTTGAGGTAGCGTTCGAGTTCGGCCTTGATTTCTGGGCCGATCTTGAGGAGGGCGGCCTGGGCCTTTTCGCGCTCGGCGAAGCCGTCGGCGCCGAGATCGGCGACGAGGTCAGCGATATGTTTGTCGAATTCGGGATGGCTTTGGAGGCCGGGAGTGAAGGAGCGGATTTGATCGAGGGGGATTTTGAGGATGCCGAAGCGGGTTTCGACATCGATCTGGGGGGAGCTGAGTTGGCCGGTGATGACGGAGCCATCCATGAGGTGGAGGCGGAGTATGCCTTCGTTCTTGGCGGGGGCTTGAGGCGCGGTGGCGGGAGGCGCGGACTGCCCGACGGCAAGGACAAGGGAGGCGAGGAGCAACGATTGCAGAAGGGAACGCTTGTGGATCATGTGGAGCCTCCGGGCGGGAGTGAATGTCTGTAGGAAAATCTAACACACATGGGAGGGAAACGCACGGATTGAATTTTTGGGAGGGTGGGACGAGGACGTAAATTAGCCACAAATGAACACGAATGAACACAAATTTGGGAGAAGGGAAGGGCAAAGGCTGGGGAATTCGGGGGGAGCTTGTCTGGAAAATGGGAATCCGCTATCGTGCGGGGCGGCTCAGGTTCGGCAGGATGTGCCGGGCTGAAGTGAGGAAACTGTTACCTTAAATTGAAAAGAAGATGCCATGAAGAATCCGATTCGCGTTGCCATCACGGGTGCTGCGGGCCAAATTGGTTATGCCTTGCTGTTCCGGATTGCGTCGGGGCAGATGTTTGGGCCGGAGCAGCCGGTGATTTTGCAGCTCATCGAAGTGCCGTTCGAGAAGGCAATGAAGGCGCTCGAAGGCGTGGCGATGGAGTTGGAGGATTGTGCGTTTCCGCTGCTGCATGGAATCGTGCAGACGAGCGACCCGGCGGTGGGATTCAAGGATGCGAACTGGAGTCTGCTGGTGGGGGCCAAGCCGCGGGGACCGGGCATGGAGCGTGCGGACCTGCTGAAGGACAACGGGAAGATTTTCATCGAGCAGGGGAAGATCATCGACGCGGTGGCGGCGGACGATGCGCGGGTGGCGGTGGTGGGGAATCCAGCGAATACGAATGCGATGATCGCGGCGAGCCAGGCGAAGCGGTTGCCGGCGGAGCGGTTCACGGCGATGGTGCGGTTGGATGAGAACCGGGCGCGGGCGCAATTGGCCAAGAAGGCCGGCGTGCCGCTGACGGCGGTGACGGATACGTTTATTTTCGGGAATCACAGCCCGTCGATGTTCCCGGCGTTTCACATTGCCAAGATCAACGGCAAGCCGGTGCCGCAGGTGATTACGGATGCGGCGTGGCTGCAGGGGCCGTTCTGCGACACGGTGGGGAAGCGCGGGGCGGCGATCATTGCGGCGCGCGGATTGAGTTCGGCGGCGAGTGCGGCCAATGCGCTGGTCGATCATGTGCATGACCTGATGACGCCGGGGAAGATTCACAGCGTGGCGGTCAAGAGCAACGGGGAATATGGATTTGATCCGAACGTGTGGGCGGGGATGCCGGTGAAGACGACTTCGCCGGGGAGTTTTGAAGTGATCAAGAGGATGCCGCTGGATGAGTTTGCGAAGCAGAAGATTGCGGCGACGAATGCGGAACTGGTCGGCGAACGGGAGATCATCAAGGGCATGCTGTGAGGGACGGTTCGTGGGCCGTGATTCGTGGTTCGTGGGCCGTGGGTCGTGACCAGAGGTTAGCGGGCAGTGGGCAGTTTTTCCCATAGCAAAGAAAAGCCCCGGAACGGCGTTCCGGGGCTTTTTGTTTTTGCGGGTGGGGGTGATCAGTGGAACGACATACCGGCGCTCGGCTGTGATTCATTGCGGGCCGGTTAGGTGGGGAATCGCACGGAAATAGGTGGAACACTTCCGGGACTTGTTTATACTCCTGCCGTACGGCAATCAACAACGAGGCGAACATGTCGAATGAGACCCCGTGGTCGGACCCGGCCCTTTCCTACCAATCGCTGAATATGCAGTTGCCGCCTGTGCGGTCGCGTGCCAAGTTCGCAATCACCACGATGATTGCGCTGATGGTGTGCTCGGTGCTGCTCATGCCGGCATTGTTTGCCGCGCCGTGGGTCCACACCATCACCGGCGCTGGGACGGGAACGAGACCCACTGCGTCTCCGGCAACGCTGATCATTGTGGGCCTTTCGATGTGCTTAATCGGCTTTCTGCAGATCGCGGTGAGCATCACATTCATCGTTTTTTTCTGCATGTGGACGCATAGCGCCAACCGCGCTGCGAGATTCACCGGGGCCGTGGGCATGGAGTTTACGCCGGGCTGGGCGGTTGGATGGTTCTTCATTCCGTTTGCCAATCTGGTCATGCCATTCCGCATGATGAAGGAGCTATGGAAAACCAGTGACCCGGCGGTCACGGGCGAGGGCGATTGGCGAACCGCAGCCGTTCCGCCGCTCGTCGCATTCTGGTGGACTGCCTGGCTGGCCAATGCGTTTTTCGGCATGTCGGGATCAGTGGTCTCGGTCATTTCGGAGAACAAGGCGGTGTGGACGCAGACGTGGCTTCAATTCGCGAGTACCGTTATGCAACTCATCGCCGGATACCTGCTGATACGGATTATCAGGCAAATCACCGATCGATTGTTGTTGCGGGCCGGGCAGTCGCCGGGCTGAACGACTATTTGGCGCTGGAAACTTGCTGACAAATTGAAAAGCCCCGGAACGAGCGTTCCGGGGCTCTTTTTTGTTTATGCCGGCGCGACGGGGTGATCAGGTGACGGGGGGGACGTCGTCGGCCCAGATGTTGTCCTCGCGTTTTTTCATGAGGGTTTCGTCGATCATTTCGTTGGTGACCAGGTCGCTGTGGTAGAGCGAGACACGGAGGATCGTGGGGCAGGCGAGGGATTCGTCGATGGAGAGGCGGACGCGCTGGGCGGTGGCGGGGGCGATGCCGTGGAGGCGTTTGTGGCCGATGGTGGTGCTGCTGACGATGGTGCGCCAGGTAGTGCCTTCGAGGATCTGGATGCTGTGCTTGGCGACGCGCTGGCCGAGGCGGATCTGTTCCTGGAGGCAGATGATGTTGAAGGTGTGCGGGGAGCCGAGGTCGATTTCGACCCAGCCGGTGGTGACGGAATCATCGGTGGCCCAATAGGATTCGGGGTGATTGTCGGTGACGTGGGAGGCGGCGAAGACGGTGTCAGAGGCGCGGACGTTGGAAGCGGTGGCGGGGCGTCCGGCGGCGAAGTCGTGGGCGAAGATGCTTTGCAGATTCTGATTGAACTTGAGGACGGAGGCGACATCGTTTTCGTGGAAGCGGCCGCGGGTATCGGGGGGGATGTTCAGGAGGATGAGGCTGTTGCGGCCGACGGAACGGAAATAGAGGTCGACGAGATGTTCCGGTGTGCGGACGCGGTTGTTTTCGGCTTCATGCCAGAACCAGCCGTGGCGGATGGAGACATCGGATTCGGGGGGCCGCCAGAGGTCGCCGCCGCGGTCGCCGTGGTGGAGGGAGTCGCGGATGCGATCGGAGAACTCGCCGGGCTTGGCGCCAAGGGAGGACTCGATGGTGGACCAGCAGGGATCGCCGGCAAAGCCGCGTTCATTGGCGACCCAGCGGACGTCGGGGCCGGCGTCGGAGAACATGATGGCCTCGGGGGCGAAATGGCGGACGGTGCCGAAGAAGCGGGGCCAGTCGTAAACCTGTCGTTTGCCGTTGGGGCCTTCGGCGCAGGCGCCGTCGAACCACATTTCGTGGATGGTGCCGTACTGGGTGAGGAGTTCGGTGAGTTGGTTGACGAAGTAGTCGTTGTAGCGGTCGGAATCGCCGTAGGATTTTTCGTGGCGGTCCCAGGGTGAGAGGTAGAGGCCGGGGAGGATGCCGAACTCGCGGCAGGCGTCGACGAATTCGCGGACGAGATCGCCCTTGCCGTTGCGGTAGGGAGAGTTCTTGATGGAATGGTCGGTGAACTTGCTGGGCCAAAGACAGAAGCCGTCATGGTGTTTGGCGGTGAGGACCATGAGTTTGAAGCCGGCATCGCGGGCGACGCGGGCCCATTGGCGCGGGTCGCAGTCGGTGGGGTTGAATATCTTGGGGTCTTCGGTGCCATCACCCCACTCGCGATTGGTGAATGGGTTGACGGTGAAATGGACGAAGAGGGAGCGTTCCAGCCGCTGCCAGTTAAGCTGGGCGGCGGAGGGGAGGGCACCGTAGGGGAGGGGCTGGTAGGACACGTGGGTACTCCGTGGGCGGTATGGAAAAGTTTCACATTTTATGGATTCGCTGGTGGAATGCGAGGGGAGGAGACGGGCCGCAGGCGCCAGAGGAGGAGGGCGAGGGTGACGAGAATGGCGCCGAACGGCTGGGGGCCGCAGGTGAGGAATTTGCGGCTGAAGGGGAACCAGACGGAGATGCTGGCCATGACCATGATGAGATATCCGGCGAGGAAAAGGGCGCGGTGATACTTGGGAAGGGGATCGAGGAAGCTGCGGAGGAGGAAGGCGACGGCGACGGGGGCGATGAGGATGTAGGTGGCGGATTCACTGGAGGGACCAAGGAGCATGATCCAGCAGACGACGAGGGCGGAGAGGAAGGCGAGGCGATCGGTGTGGCGCCAGTGGCCTTTCCAGAAGTGCGCGGCGAAGGCGCACAGACCGATCGCCAGTGCGGCGCAGGCCTGGATGAGTTGATAAGCGAAGGGGTTGAGATTGTCGGCGATCCAGACGCGCCAGAGGAGTGCGAGATCGCGATAGGAGTCGGTGGGCAGGGCATCGAGGCGTTGATCTTCCTGCAGGGAGACGATCCACTTGTGGAACATGTCCCAGACGTAATGGGGATTTTGCAGGGCGAAGGGGAGGAGGAGGGCGAGGGCGAGCACAACGGCGACGCGCCAGGCGAGTTTCTTGGGGTAGAGGACGATCAGGATGCATCCGATGGCGAAGGGGTAGATTTTGATGATGGCGCCGATGGTGATGCAGAGGGCGGCGAGATTCCAGCGCCGGCGATGGACGGCGGAGATCGCCAGAAGCATGGTGCCGATGATGAGGGGGTTGGCCTGGAGGTTGTTGAGATTGCCGAGCGACATGGGGAGGAGGAGGAGCGCGGTGAGGGCGAGAACGGCGGCGGTTTCGGTGGGCGCCAGAGGCGGTTTGCGGAGTGATGCGGTGAAAAGATCTTTGGCCCAGAGGAGGGCGCCGGTGAAAAAGGCAGTGGCGTTGAGAGCGAGCCAGAGGATCGCGCCGAGGCCGCGGGGAATCATGGATAGCGCGGCAAAGAAGGCGGCGACGGTGGGACTGTAACGATACTTGCCGAGTTCCAGGTAGAGGTCGGCGCCGCTGCGCCAGCGCTGGCCGGCTTCAATGAAGACGGGAAAGACGGAGTTTTTTTCCGGGTGCAGGCAGACGCGAATGGCGACGAGGAGCAGGGCGATGCCCCAGACGGCGACGGCGGCGGAGACCCAGAGAACCCAGGGCTGGCGCGGCGGGCGATCGGTGGGCGATGTGCTATCAGGCGGCATGAGCATTTTCCCCGTGATACATCGCGATCAACTGGTCGGGACGGATCATTTCAAAACCGGCTTGCTTGCAGGCGTCGGTGAAACGCGGATCGGAGAGGAGTTCGAGTTCGCGGACGCGGCGATCGAGCATGCCGTCGGATTCGGTGCAGTCGCGGCCGATCAGTGAAGGATCGCGGAGGCCGGGGTGAACGGTGAGTTCGACGACCTTTCCGGAGACGCTGCGGATGAGGCGGATGAAGAAGTCGGAGTCGTGGACGCAGTGGGGGTTGGTCACGCCGATGAGCCAGTCGTTGCCGACGAGGCCGCGGCGGCGCTGGCGGCGGGCGGCGGCGCGGCCGTGCCAGTTGAGGAAGAGTCGCTTGAGACGGGCGCCGGGGACCTTGAGGATCATGGGCCAGGGTTCGCGGATGAGGCGGAGATAGGGCAGGTGGCCATCGCGGGTGACGATGTCTTTGAGAATGCCGCCGATGGGGGAGAAAATCTGAATGTGGTGATGGGTGTTGACGACGAGGGGCGGACTGCCGAGAAGCTCGCAGCAGCGTTCATATTGGGCGGAAAGCTCGGCGCGGACTTCATCGTGGTTGATCTGGTGCAGGAAATGTTTCTTGAGAAACTTGCCGAGGGGAAAGAAGCGGCCGTTCGTATCCACCAGCGAGGGGACCTGGGAGGCGGGGAGGACGGGGGCGTCGATGGTGAGCGCGGGGTGCCAGCCGAGTTCGAGTTTGCGGCCGGCGGCGTTCCAGGCGGCGATGGCGTTTTCGGCATGGGGCGAGTTGGCCATGAGGACAGAGCTGGAGATGAGGCCCTTTTCGGCGAGTTGGAGGATGCCCTGCGTGGTGGCAGGGCCGATGCCGAAGTCGTCGGCGTTGATCAGGAGGTAGCGCGGCATCAGCAATTCTCCGGCGAGGAGAGCACCGATGAAGAAGAAGAAAATAGAAAATGTAAAATAGAAAATAGAAAAAACGAGGATGCTGATTGCGTCGCGAGCCGATTCATTTTTCTATTCTTCATTTTCTATTTTCTATTTTATATTTCTACTTCTATGAGCGGGCCAGTTCGCGTTGGAGAAGGCGTTGTTGGAGGCGCTGCTGGCGGCGGAGGTGGTACCGGCGGGCGGCGCCGACATCGGAAGCGGTGATGAGGATGCTCTTATCGAGGCCGTGACGGGCGATGTGCTTCCAGCGGCGGCGGATGCGCATCAGTTCGCCGATCATGGAGAGACTGCTGCGGAGGGTGGTGGTGCTTTGCACGTTGTCGTAGATCACGCGGACGGGCATTTCGTGAACGGGGATGCCGAAGTAGCGGCAGGCGACGAGCAATTCGCAATCGAAGCCGAAGCCCTGGCAGCGGATGTGGGGAAGCATGGTGGTGACGGCGGCGGCGCTGAGGCCCTTGAGGCCGGCCTGCGGATCGCGGTAGCTGATGTGCAGGAGTGTGCGGGCGATGTTGGAGAAGAGCGAGCTTTGGAGTTTGCGCTTGCGGAGATAGTTTTCCATGCCGGCGCTGTGGAGGACTTCGCTTTCGGTATGGGCGCGGCAGGCGATGACGACATCGTGACCGGCGGCGAGTTGATCGGCGGCGGATTCGACCATGTCGAGCGGATAGGCGAGGTCGACATCGGTGAAGATGCGGTAATCGCCGTGGGCGCGGAGGAGTCCGCGGCGAACGGCGTGGCCCTTGCCGCGGTTGCTGGGGGAGCGCAGGACGCGGACATTTTTGCCGGATTTTTTGGCGAGGTCGAGGAGGGTTTGATCGGAGCCGTCGCGGCAGCCGTCGCAGACGAAGAGGACTTCCCAGCGGCGGGAGGTGGAATCGAGGAGGCGCTGGACTTCAGCCCAGGTGCGGTGCGCGATCGCGCCGGCGTTGTAGGTAGGCAGAATGAGGCTGTAGAGAGGCGATTCCAAGCGTTTCACCGAAATTCAGAGAACGAAGCAAGCCACGCGCGCCAATGGCTCGGCGTGGCACTAGAAATGATACCCTCCAGCCGGTCTTCCAGAAAGACCGGGGGAGGGGGGTTACGAGTGTACGTCAGAATTGTCGGTGACGGGGCTGGCGCTGGGGAAGGGTTAACGAGATATGGGTTATGGGCTATGGGTTAGGGGTGGGCTGGGTCATGCGAGTACGCATGGTGGTTGAATCGGCGATATCTGGTGGGCCTCCTCGACGGCGTCGAGGGGTTTTAGGGGTTGCTGCAAAACTGATTTACACCCGGCGCTACTCGGTATCGTGTTCCGGGGTGTAGTAGTTGGGGCTTTCGCGAGTGATCTGGATGTCGTGCGGGTGCGATTCGATCATGCTGGCGGCGGTGACCTTCACGAAGCGGGCCTTGGAGCGGAGCTCTTCGATGGTGCGGGTGCCGCAGTAGCCCATGCCGGCGCGGAGGCCGCCGACCATTTGATAGACGAAATCGCCCAGCGGGCCGCGATAGTGGACGAGGCCTTCGACGCCTTCGGGGACGAGCTTGCTGGATTCCTTGACGCGGCTTTGGCCGTAGCGGTCGGCTGAGCCCTGAACCATGGCGCCCATCGAGCCCATGCCGCGGTAGCTCTTGAAGCGTTTGCCGCGACGGATGACGAGTTCGCCGGGGGATTCGTCGAGGCCGGCGAAGAGCGAGCCCATCATGACGCAGGAGGCACCGGCGGCGATGGCCTTGGTGATGTCGCCGGAATGGCGGATGCCGCCGTCGGCGATGATGGGGATGCCGGCGGGGCCGGCAGCGCGAATGGCGTTGAAGATGGCGGTGATCTGCGGGACGCCGACACCGGAGACGATGCGGGTGGTGCAGATGGAGCCTGGGCCGATGCCGACCTTGACGGCGTCCGCACCGGCGTCGATGAGGTCCTTGGCGCCTTCGGCGGTGGCGACGTTGCCGGCGACGACCTGGATGTTCCAGCGTTTCTTAATTTCACGGACGGTTTCGATGACGTTGGCCGAGTGGCCGTGGGCGGTATCGACGACGACGACATCGACATCTTTCTTGATGAGGGCCTCGACGCGATCGAACTGACGTACGCCGACGGCGGCACCGACGCGGAGGCGTCCGCGGGCGTCTTTGCAGGCACGGGGGAATTGATGGGTTTTGTCGATGTCCCGCATGGTGATCATGCCGACGAGTTTTCTCCGGTCATCAATCAGGAGGAGTTTTTCGACGCGGGCGGTGTTGAGGATGCGTTCGGCTTCGAGGAGGGAAGTCGACGGCGGCGCGGTGACGAGGTTGGTTTTGGTCATCAGTTCGTTGACCGGGCGGGTGCCGAGGCCTTCGTGGAACTTAAGATCGCGGCGGGTGAGGATGCCGACGAGTTCGCCGCCGTTGATGGTGATGGGGATGCCGCTGATGTTCTGTTCACGCATGATCTGGCGGGCCTGGTCGACGGAGGCATCGGGAGGGAGTGTGACGGGGTCGAAGATGATGCCGTTCTCGGAGCGTTTGACCTTTTCGACTTCGCGGCACTGGACGTCGATGGGCATGTTCTTGTGGATGAAGCCCAGGCCGCCTTCCTGGGCGAGGGCGATGGCGACGGCGGCTTCGGTGACGGTATCCATGGGGGCGGAGAGCAGGGGGATGTTGAGTTCGATGGAGCGCGTGAGGTGGGTGCGCACGTCGGAATCAGCGGGGATGAAATCCGAGCGCTGCGGCACCAGGAGCACATCATCAAAGGTGATGGCCTCGCCAATGATCTTGGAAGAAACGGGATCAGAGTAAATAGGTAGGTTTTCCATGTGCCAATCATGCGGATGGAGTCGGGGGATGTCAAGAGTGGATGGATGATTCCTTGATGGATGATGCTCGGACCGTGAGGAGAGTGAAATTGGGAAATAAAAAAAGCCTGAGAACCGCGAGAGAGCGGCCCCCAGGCTCTTGAGGGGAGGGAGATGGAATCCGGTTCACAAGCGGCCGGGCGTTACTCCCTTGGGCGGGTTTCCCCGCATGCCTCGGCCACTCCCCTTCCACTAAGATGCGAAGCGACGAATGTCAGAATCCTTTCCCAGAAATCTCGTCATCCATTACGAGCAACCCAGCGACGCTCCGCAATTGAGACACTTGTAGCACGTGCCGTTACGGACGGTGATGCTTCCGCAGGTGCAGACGGGTGCATCGCCCATGAGGCGTCCGAGGGCGGCGCTGAGGGCGTCGGTCTGCGTGGCGGTTTCGACGGCGGTGCCGCCGCCGTTGGTGTGGGAATGTCCATGGCCGTTGCCATTGGTGTGGCCGTTGGTGGTTTCGGCGGCGGCGTCTTTGACGATTTCACGACCGGCACCGGGTGTAAGGGCGTGGGCGTCTTCAGTATGCGACGGCGCTGCGGAGGTGGCGTGGCTGATTTCAGCCGGGGCGTCGTAGCCTTCACGCTTGGGGGTGTTGGCGGCGCGATAGCCGGGGATGAACTGGCAGCCGAGCCAGCGGGCGACATAATCCATGAGGCTCTTGGCCATGGGGATGTCCTGGTTGCGCGTGAAGCCAGCGGGTTCGAACCGCATGTGTTCGAACTTGCGGACGATCGCATCGACCGGGACGCCGTACTGGAGGTTGAGCGAGATGAGTGTGGCGACGGTATCCATGAGGCCGTTGATGGTGCTGCCCTGCTTGGCCATCATGATGAAGACTTCGCCGGGCGTGCCATCTTCGAAGAGGCCGACGGTGATGTAGCCTTCATGGCCCTGGATGTCGAACTTGTGGGTGAGGCCGGCGCGGGTATCGGGGAGGCGGCGGCGGAAGGGGCGTTCGACAATCTTCACGATGACTTTTTCGACGGGCGCGGCTTCAGTGACCGGCACGATGGTTTTCGCGGGCGTCTCGGCTTTGCTACGGCACTGGTGATTGGGGCTGGGGCTGGGATCACCGCAGACGTGGCAGGCGGTGACGGTTTCCTGCTTGAGGGCATCGATATCCTGATCGTCGGCGGTGTCATCGTCGGAACTGGTGTTGAGCGGCTGGCTGAGCTTGGAGCCATCGCGATAGAGCGCCACGGCCTTGAGGGAGAGCTTCCAGGATTCGAGATACGCTTCTTCGATATCGCCGACGGAGACTTCATGGGGCATGTTGATGGTCTTGGAGATGGCGCCGCTGATGAAGGGCTGGGCGGCGGCCATCATGCGGATGTGGCCGGAGTGGTGGATGAAGCGTTTGCCCTTGCGGCCGCAGCGATTGGCGCAGTCGAAGGCGGGGTAGTGTTCTTCCTTGAGGTGCGGGGCGCCTTCGATGGTCTGGGTGCCGCAGACGTACTCGTTGGCATCGCGGATCTGCTTCTTGGAGAAGCCCAGGGCGCGGAGCAGGTTGAACTTGGGATCCTGCCACTGGCTCTTGGCGAAGCCGAGCCGCTGCAAGCAATCCTCACCGAGAGTCCAGGGGGAAAAGGCGAAGGCCAGCTCAAAAACTGAAGGCAGGCAAGCCTCAGTTTTCGCCAGATCTTCATCCGTGAAGCCCTTCGCCTTTAGAACCTCCTGATCGATGTGGGGCACGCCCTTGAGGCTGAGCGTTCCCAGAACATACGTGAGGATGTCTTTGATTTGGGATTCGGTGTAGTGGAGATTTCGCAGTGCCGGTTCGAGGGAGCCGTTGGCGATTTTGAAGTAGCCGCCGCCGGCGAGCTTTTTGAACTTGACGAGTGCGAAGTCGGGTTCGACGCCGGTGGTATCGCAATCCATGAGCAGGCCGATGGTGCCGGTGGGGGCAATGACGGTGGTCTGGGCGTTGCGATAGCCGTACTTTTCACCGAGGGCCAGGGCACGATCCCAGCATTCGCGGGCGGCATGCAGCAGGCCGATGGTGTTGGGGTGCTTGCCGTTGAACATGGCGGCATTGATGCCGACGGGTTTGACGGTGAGGCCATCGTATTCGGCTTCATTGTTATAAGCGGCGGCGCGATGGTTCCGCATGACGCGGAGCATGCCGTCGCGGTTTTTCTCGAAGCCGGGGAAGGCGCCGAGTTCCTTGGCCATTTCGGCGGAGGTGGCGTAGGACTCGCCGGTCATCATGGCGCTGATGGCGCCGCAGATGGCGCGGCCCTTGTCGCTGTCGTAGGGGATGCCGGCGACCATGAGCATGGTGCCGATGTTGGCGTAGCCCAGGCCCAGGGTGCGGAATTCATAAGAGAGGCGGGCGATTTCGCGGCTGGGATAAGCGGCCATGAGCACGGAGATTTCGAGCACGATGGTCCAGAGGCGGCAGGCGTGCTTGAAGCCTTCGACGTCAAACTCATCGGTCTTTTCGTTGAAGAGTTTCATGAGGTTGACGGAGGCGAGGTTGCAGGCCGTGTTGTCGAGGAACATGTATTCGGAGCACGGGTTGCTGGCGTTGATGCGGCCGGACTTGGGGCAGGTGTGCCAATCGTTGATGGTGTCATCGAACTGCACGCCGGGGTCGGCACAGCGCCAGGCGGCGTAGCCGATCTGATTCCAGAGGTCGCGGGCCTTGAGCGTCTTGTGGACTTTGCCGTTGATGCGCTTGATGGTCTTCCATTCGCCATCTTCCTGCACGGCCTGGAGGAACTTGTTGGGGACGCGGATGGAGTTGTTGGAGTTCTGGCCGGAGACGGTGAAGTAGGCTTCGCCGTTGAAGTCGTAATCGAGCTTGAGTTTCATTTTCTTGGCGAGTTCCTGCTGTTCCTTGGGCAGGTGTTTGAGGCCTTCGACGAGGCAGGCGACTTTGATTTCCTCGCGGACCTTCCAGTTGATGAATTCTTCGATGTCGGGGTGATCGAGGTCGAGGCAGACCATCTTGGCGGCGCGGCGGGTGGTGCCGCCGGACTTGATGGCGCCGGCGGCGCGATCGCCGATCTTGAGGAAGCTCATGAGTCCGGAGGACTTGCCGCCGCCGGAGAGGTTTTCATTTTCGCCGCGGACCTTGGAGAAATTGGTGCCGGTGCCCGAGCCGTATTTGAAGAGGCGGGCTTCGCGGGTCCAGAGGTCCATGATGCCGCCCTCGTTGACGAGGTCATCATCGACGGACTGGATGAAGCAGGCGTGGGGCTGCGGATGGGTGTAGGCGTCTTTGGTTTGTTCGAGCTGGCTGGTGGCGGGATTGACGTGCCAGTGGCCCTGCGACGGACCCGTCAGGCCGTAGGCGAAGGCGAGGCCGGTATTGAACCATTGCGGGGAGTTGGGGGCGGCGATCTGGTTGATGAGCATGTGGGCCAGTTCGTCGTAGAAGGCCTGGGCGTCTTCGTCGGTATCGAAGTAGCCGTACTGCTTGCCCCAGTGGGCCCAGCAACCGGCGAGACGATGGACGACCTGCTTGACGGATTTTTCCGGTCCAGTTTTCGGCTTGCCGTTCTCATCGAGGATCGGCTGGCCCTGAGCATCGATCTGCGGCACGCCGGCTTTGCGGAAGTACTTCGACACGACGATGTCGGTGGCGAGCTGGCTCCACTCGGCGGGGATCTCGGCGTCTTTCATTTCGAAGACGACGGTGCCGTCGGTGTGCTGGATACGGCTGGTGCGACGATCCCACTGGACGGTGGAAAAGACATCGACGCCAGCCTTGGTGAACTTGCGATTAATTTTCATGCCTGCTGCTCCTTGCTTCCGTGCGCTTTTGCCTGCCGCCGCTGCAACTTTGCAGCGACGCGTTTGCGACACCGGGTTTGACACCGCCCGGCATCCTGATCGACTCATCGAGGTCCGTTCGACGAGCCGCCCTATTTCCTCACTACCGCACAACATTCTGCGTCGCCCGAGTTGTTGGCTTTCGCGACGCGTGGATTTGCTTAATTCTTACTTCGATCCCTCGTTCAATGCGTACTTTCGCGAAGCCGCATGGCCGGTATGCCTGCGGCATGCCGGTTCAATCGACCTTGGGTAACGTGAGTCCAACCTGGTCCTGGTATTTGCCACCCTTGTCGGCGTAGCTGTAGTCGCAGATTTCTTCGCCGCGGAGGAACAGGATCTGGGCGATACCCTCGTTCGCATAGATCTTGGCCGGCAGCGGCGTGGTGTTGGAGATTTCGATGGTCACTTTGCCCTTCCATTCGGGTTCGAGCGGGGTGACGTTGACGATGATCCCGCAGCGGGCGTAGGTGCTCTTGCCGAGACAGATGGCCAGCACATCGCGTGGGATTTCGAAGTATTCCACGGTTTCGCAGAGGGCGAAGCTGTTGGGGGGAATCAGGACAAATCCCTGTTGCGTGGCGTCGACGTCGACGAAACTTTTGGCATCAAAATTTTTCGGATCGACGATGGCGGAGTTGACGTTGGTGAAGACTTTGAAATGTGTGCCGACGCGGACGTCATAGCCGTAGCTGGTGACGCCGTAGCTGATTTTGCCGGGGCGTTTGGCGGCCTTTTCGAAGGGGACGATCGTTACGTGCGACTCTATTTGTTTATCGCTGAGGATACTCATTTAATCTAGCTCAAGTACGACCGGAAATGCACGAGCCCATCGCAAGACCAAGTCTCCACTTGATCTCACCCACAATTTCACCCACGTCGCGGTCTTGCGTTTGGGAACAGCATTTCAAACGCTTTATGACCCATTCACACTGGCGAATGGACTCCTGTCCGATCGGCCAGACGTTTATTCGGGTGTAATCAGCCCCATCCATGAGCGATTTGCCAAAGATACCACTATATCTGGTAGTGTCAACGATGGTCTTCACTAAATCTTGACAGACAGCTTTTCCACAACTTAACCCCAAGTCATCACGATACTTGTGGTTTTACAAATTTT
Source organism: uncultured Phycisphaerales bacterium (assembly GCA_903845195.1). Classification (GTDB taxonomy): domain Bacteria; phylum Planctomycetota; class Phycisphaerae; order WQYP01; family WQYP01; genus CAIMWO01. The sequence continues at coordinate 63,737 of CAIMWO010000087.1, read as the reverse complement.
TTACCACTAGGGATTGTAGGCGCGAACTTTCTTCGGGGGTATAGGTACTTCTATCCGGCCTGTCTCGGCGGGGGTTCAGGAGATGCAAATATCGGTATTTCCTGAATTTAGGGCGGATTGACAGGGCTGTTATGATGGTATTGCCATGAGTGCAGAATTAGCGCCATCCAAATATCGCATGTTGCGTCCTATAAAGGAGTTACCCCACAAGCTATTGGGGTGGTACGACGTTGCGCGGCGGGAGATGCCGTGGCGGGAGACGAAAGAGCCGTACCGGATCTGGTTGAGCGAAACGATGCTTCAGCAGACGCAGGTGGAGACAGTAAAACCCTATTATTATAGGTTCTTGGAGCGATTTCCGACCGTTCTCACGTTGGCGCAAGCTGATCTGCAGGAGGTTCTGTCGCTGTGGGCGGGGTTGGGGTATTACCGGCGGGCGAAGCATTTGCATCTGGCGGCACAGCAAGTAGTGAAGGATTGCGGCGGGCAGTTTCCGCGGACGCCGGAGGGATTGCGCGAATTGCCGGGCGTGGGACGTTATACAGCGGCTGCGGTGGCGTCGATTGCGTTTGATTTTCCGGCCGTGGTGGTGGATGGAAACGTGATGCGGGTGCTCTCGCGTCTGACGGGCTATGAAAAGGACGTTGCGGAGGCGAAAAACACCGAGTTTTTCTGGGAGTTGGGCGAGCGCATTCATCAGGAAATGCAGGGGGCCGGAACGCGGCGGCATGGGGATTTGAACCAGGCGTTGATGGAGTTGGGGGCGACGGTTTGCACCCCCCTACCGAGCCGGCCGCGATGTGGGGAGTGCCCGGTGCGGGCGTTTTGCAGGGCGGCGGCGGAAGGGCGGCAGATGGAATTGCCAGTGAAGGGGAAGAAGGGCGAGACGCCGGTGGTTAGAGGAGTGGCGGTGGTTGTCTTGAGAAGAAAGAATAAAGAAGCAGGAAGCAAGAAGGTTCGAGAAGTGGAGGTGCTGCTGGGGCAGCGGGCGATGGGCGGGTTGTGGGAGGCGATGTGGGAATTTCCGGTGGTTGGGGAAGGAAACATAAAACATAAAACATCAAACACAAAACGCGCTGCTACGGCGGCGCGGGCCATGCTGAAAGTTCTGGGAATGCCAGCCAAATCGGTGCGGCGGGCGGGGAGTGTTATACATCAATTGACGCATCGGCGGTTTGAGTTGGAAGTTGCGGTGGTGGAGGTCACCACCAAGACACCAAGGCACCAAGAACGTGGGACGACGGGGAAGAAAATGAATATGATGAATGGATATGTGGCGATGCGATGGGTGACGTGGCCGGGGGGCGAGGGGTTGCCGATGGCGCGGATTGTGGGGCGGGTGGCGGAAGCGGCGGGGATGGGACGGAGTGAATAGTGAATTGAGGAAGAGTGAATAGTGAAAGGGGTGATGAATGTGCGCGCAAGGGGGCGCTGGGTGCGCCGCATGCCATGTAAGGCATGGGCTTGGGGGGCGCGGGGAGGCCCGCGTAGGGCGGATAGGTTGCAGGGAACTCAGGCCAGCGCGTCGTGATGAGCTGGCGCGCGGAATCTGCGGGGCGGGCGGGTCTGCAGTTGGGCGGCCGGCGAATCGAGTTATTTGCTGCGGTTGCGGCGCAGGAGAAGGGCGGTGCCGGCGACGCCGAGGATGGCGAGAGTGGTGGGTTCGGGGACGGCCGGGGAGGCGAGGAATCCGCCGAGCAAGTTCCAAGATGAAACGAGGGGAGTGACGTCGGCATGCGCGGCGGTGGTTGCGACGCCGATCACCAAGACTGCCAGGGTTGCACGAATCGTAAGGGAAAGCATAACTCTTCTCCTTCCAGAAAGGTCTTGCGGGATTGGGCAAGAGACAACCGGGGAAAGCCAATGCGCGTGCTGCAAATATGCGGCGCGCAGAATTCACGGGGTAGCCTGAATGTACGTCTGCGACACACATTCCCGGCATGCTCTCTCTCACTCAACTGGAAAATGCGGACGAATGGAGGTGAGATTGAATATTATTCAGTAGATCCCACAAAGGCGTCCGCGGCCCACGACGTTAAGATATTTTGCCACCGTTTTTCCGGACGTCAAGAAGAAAATCGGCAGATTATCCAAACATGCAGAATCGTCTATTTGTCATAGCTCGCAATTTTGTGCTACGGCGAAGATGGGAAGCGTGAGAAAGGGGGCAAGGACTCTTCAAGACGCCGCGGGCTCATAGGCGTGACGCACACTGTGCAAGGTAACGAATAGGTTCTGGGCGCGTAGAAAGGAGAGACCGGAGGGACCACTGGTAGGTCAGCGGATAGTTGGCGGGGTGCTGGAGGAATGAGCCGGAGTATTCGCGAATGGGGTGTTGGAGACCGAACCGCGATCTGGGGTGCGGGCGACGGGGGTCCTATAAGGGGGTGATTCGGGAGAATGAAGGACTAGGCTCTGTCTGGAGAAGTTCTCCAGATTTCCTAGGTTTCGCAGATGAACTTACCCCTACAAATGGTCGAGAAAGAAGAAGCGACAGAGTTCTGTCCGCGGGAGAGCCTGTGAGGTTCCGCGCGTCCGGAGGGGATCGGCGAGGCCGATGCCGAGGGACGGTGCGGAGGATTATGGGTGACCGGTGAGGCGGAGCGAGGTTGCAGAGGCGCAGATCCAGAGGCAGTAGTCCGATTCGGCCCAGAGCAGTCGCGGCGCACGCGTGGTGGCGCCCGACGCTGAAATGCCGACGGCAGATGCGGAAGGTCAGTAATCATGACAGATGCACAGAACAGCAAGATGGGGCAGAAACCGGTTCGCGATATGGTTTCGCTGGAAGATGATCAGCGTACCAAGATAGGAAGCGCGGGGGCGTCAGGGGCGCCACAGGATTCGCTGGTGAATGCGGCGGAAGTATTTGAGGCGCAGCTCGAGCAGATGACGGCGTGGAAGCATCAGCTGGCGGCGCAGATGGAGATATTGCGGCGGGACGGGATCAAGATTCTGGAACGGCAAAAGCAACTGGCGGTGGAAAAGAAGAAGCTGCTGGACGAACGGGAACTGGTGTCTGCGGATCGCGTGGCGGTGCAGAAACTGCACGTGGAGATCGCGGAGGAGCGGGCGCGGCTCGATGCGCGGACGACCAAACTGGAGGAGGCTCAGGCAGAGTTGGAGACGCTGCAGGGGGAAAAGGAAAAATGGCTGGAGGAACTCTCTCGGGCGCGGAAGTCGGAAGCGGAGACGTCGGCGCGGCGGGACCAGGCTGCGGCGGAGTTGAGCAAGGCCGAAGCGCGGCTGGCGGAGATCCGAGTGCTGGAAAATGAACGGGCGGGGTTGGAGGCGCAGGTACAGGCGGCCCGCGAGGCGTTGGGGGCGTTGCAGACGCAGCAGACGAAGATCGAAGCATCGCGGAAGGACTTGGAATTGCGTGAGGCCGAGGTGGCGAGCCAGGAGAAGGCACTGGCCGAGCAGCGGATCACGTTGCTGGAACAGGAAGTGCAGGTGCGGGGGACGATCGAGCAGATTGAAGTGGAGAAGAAGGCGTTGCATGAGGCACAGCGCGCGCTGGCGGAGGAGAGCGCCGCGCTGGACCGCAAGACGCTGGAGACACAGGAAAGCCTGGCGGAAGCCCAGCGGCAGGTGGTGATCGATCGCGCGGATGCGGAAGGAAAGCTGGCGGAAGCGTCGCAGGCGATGAAGAAGTTGGGGGAGCAGAAGGAGAATCAGGAACGGCGCTGGTCGGCGCTGGAGGCGCGGGCGGCGGAACTGGCGACGGCTGAGGAAGCGGCGGCGAGGAAAGCTGGGGAATTGTCGGAGCTTGAGCAGACGCTGAGCGCCGAAAAGGCCGAGCTCGACAGTGCGCAGGCGGAGCTGGTGGAGAAGCAACGTGAAGTGCTGGCGACGGAGCAGTCTCTGGCGGCGCGGCAGGCGGAGATGGAGGCGTGGCTGGCGCAGGGCAACCAGGCTTTGGCGACGATGCAGGCGCAGCTGGAAGATGAACGCGCGGCGCTGACGAAGGCGCGGCATGAGATGCAGAAGCGCCTGGAGCAGGCCGAGGCAGAACATGCTGAGCAGTTGGAGATGCTGGCGAAGCAGACGAAGCGTTTGAGCGAGCGGCGTGGGGAATTGGAAGCGGCGACGACGGATCTGCAGAAGGACATCGAGGAGCGCGTGGCGAAGGCATCCGGGGCGCTCAAGGAAGAGATTGCGCGGCAGCAGAGCGCGTACGAAACGAAAGTAACGGTGCTGGGCGAGCAGCTCAAGCAGCATGAGACGGCGGCGGCGGCGTGGCGGATGGCGGAAGCCGAGCTGCGGCAGCAGGCCAGCGCGGCGGAATCGCGGGCGATCGCGGCGCAGGAATCGCTGGCGCAGGTGCAGAAGAATCTCGACGAAGCTGATCGGTCGCGGACGGATTTGACGCGCGAGTTGGCCGAGCAGGTGATGCGCTACGAGAAAGAGGCGGAGGAATGGCAGCGGAAGCTGGAGACGGCCATTGCCGAGGGCCAGGGCGAGGAAGCGCGGCAGGCTGCGGAACAAGCGCATGCGGCGCGGACAGAACTGGCGACGGTGCAGGCGACGGCGGAAGAACTGCGGGCCGCGAAGGCGTCGTTGGAACAGCGTCTAGCGGCCAGCGAACAGGAGCAGGCCGCGACGATTGAGCGGCTCAAGAGCGAAGCGGAGAACATGCTGGCGCGGGAGCGGGCATCGGCCGAGGAGCGGGTGGCGAACCTGATCATCGAAGTCAGCACGTGGAAGATGAAGGCGGCGAGGGGGACGGATCAAACGGGCGAACTGGCGGAGCTGAGCGAGAAGCTGGCGGCCGCGGAAGCGAAGCTGGCGGACGAGGTGAGCGCTCGGGATCAGGAAATCGCGGCGTGGCGTGAGAAGTACGAGCAGTTGACGCAGGACTTTGCGGCGGCGAAGACGTCGGGCATGCCGGCGGCGGATGGGGCGGCAACGGAAGAGCTCAACACGCTGGCCGGGCAATTGCGCACGATGGAAGCGCAGCGCAACGAGCTGGCGACACAGTTATTCGCGGTTCAGGACGCATTGCAGCGGCAGGGTGAAGAACTCCTGCTCACCCGCAGCGCCAACGAAGGGCGACTGGTGGAGCTGCAGCGGAAGACCGAGGAACTGGAGGCGGAGAATGCGCGATGGAAGACGCAGTTTGCGAGCGGCGGCGAATCGCTGATCCCCCCCCCCACCTCCCCTACCGAGATGCAATCGAGTGGGAGAATGGTGCAGCATCACGAGCGGTTGCTGCGGCAGGCGCGGCATCTGCGGGCATACCGCCGGCAGGTACGGGAGACCAAGGCGACGCTCGAGCAGAACCGCCTTGAGACGGCGCAGCAGCGGGATCAATTGCGGATGCGTAAAGAGAATTTGGAGCAGGTCAAACGGTTGTTGGAAAAACAGGAGTTGGTCATGGCACGCAAACTTGCCGACCACAACGCGCTGAAGACAGTCGCGGCGGTGGGCATCTTCGTGATCATGGTCCTGGGCAGTGTGTTCGCGGGCGTTTACAAATTTATCAATCCGACGTTCCGCAGCGAGGCGACGGTGCAGTTGGCGGCGCCGGCCGGAGCAACGGGGGCGGAACTGCAGAAGTGGCTGAGTCAGCAGACGGAGTTCGTGCGGAACCACGAAGTGACGGACGCAGCGTGGAAGCTGCTGCGCGGCACGGATGAAAAATACGCCATGCACGATGGCCGCGAGGAATGGCAGGCGTCACTGGCGAAATCGCTGGCGCTGCAGATGGATCCGCAGGGCAAGACGCTGGCGATCCGTTACAGCGGGCCGGACGGGCTGGGCGTGTCGCAGGTGTGCAATGCGCTGGCGACGGCGCTGACGAATCCGCAGTTGCGCGAGACGTCGGAACAGACCAAGGCGATTGGCGCGGGAAGCACGGTGCTGGCCAAGGCGACGGCGTCGCTGTATCCGGCGGATGACAACCGGCTGATGCTGAGCCTGTCGGTGGTGGCGGGCGTGCTGATGGTGAGTTTGGTGCTGGTGATCATGTTCCGGCACTATGTGGCGCGGCAGCTGCAGGAGATCGACCAGATGGCGGATGAAGCGGATCTGGCGGACATCAAGGGCGAGTTGCCGGCGGAGGCGAGCGGGGGGTGAGGGGCGGCGTGGGAGTGTGGTTGTGGGGGTGTGAGAGTGTGGGAGTGACGGCGTAGGGGGCGCTGCGAGTGGTTGGCGGGAAAGATGCAAAAATGAAAGAAGGATGGCGCACGTTGCGTCATCCTTCTCTACCTCTATCAGTTGGTACGCCTTGCCGCGGGGATCAGCGAGCCAGTAGGCTGAGCACCATGGCGGCGGCGGCGGGAGCGAATACCACGCCGAGAATTACCAATGCCGGACCGAGAAGGCTGGCCTTCCGGGTTTCGCTGGCTTTGGACTGGCGGGTGGATTCCTGGGAAATCGCACGGGACATTTCGGGGGAGATCGCGACTTCGGACTGCATCATAGGGCACCTCTAAAACACCACAACTCGTGGCAACGCCCTCTCTTCACCTTGCAGTCTCAAACCCTCTAAAGACCTACTACTCGCTATAGAATACCTCAGAAAGCGAGGGACGCAAATCGGGAGGAGTGATATTCACAATCATCAAGCGAGTTGGGGATAAAGAGAGCGAAAATGACCGATAATCGGGGCAGGAGAGCAGTCTGACGATTCCAACGTCCGCGAATGTTTTTCTTGACGTTGGCATGAAATTCGATGAAACTTGGGATTCGTGTGGGAGTTCGGACAGTCTGGGGGTGCGACCTGTGGTCCATTTCCGGCGTCCGGCCTCAAATCTGAAGAGCACTCATTTTCTTATTTCGTGGGAGTAATGACCATGGCGAAGATTTCGAAGCCCGATGCAAATCCGATTGTCGCGTTGATTCTCAGCTTTTTCCTGCTGCACACGGGTCACGTGATCATCAATGGGCAGACGAAGAAGTGGGTCTTCATTCTGGTGTCGGTCATCATCGGGAATTTCCTCTGCTGCCTGCCGGGGATTGTCATCGCAATTTTGAGTTTGATCGACACCTACCAGACGGCTGCGAAGCTGCAGGCGGGCAAGGAAATTGACGAGAACGAGTATTCGAACGCGCTGCTGTTCAAGATCGTCAAGATCATCCACAAGGACGCAGTGTTGGTCGAAGGCTGATGCGGCACGAGTTGATGCGTGCATAACATCGAAGTCCATTCAGCAGGAGCATTGCGATGTATTGTCGAAGCTGCGGAAAACAACTGGCCGATCAAGCGGTGATGTGTCCGGGCTGCGGCAACAGACCGCGCGGGGGTGCCCGGTTCTGCTGGCATTGCGGGACAGAGACGCCGGCAGGAATTCAGCAGGCCGCCTGCACGAGTTGCGGCGTGGGTCTGTCGGATCCGATCGCGTCAGCATTCAGCAACATTGGCGGCGCGCCACGATCGAAGATGGCGGCAGGATTACTGCAATTGCTGCCGTTGGTCGGTGTTCCGGGAGGCATCGGACGGCTCTATCTTGGCTACATAGGCATAGGGATCGCGCAATTGCTGCTGACGGTCGTTTGCATCGGGTGGATCTGGTCGATCATTGACGGAATTATGATTTTGACGGGGTCCGTGACGACGGATGCGAACGGGCAACCATTGCAGCAGTAGGCGGCGAGGCGAGCGGCGGGCAAGCATGCCGTCTCGATGTTCAAAATGACGAGGCCCACGAATCTTGCGGTTCGTGGGCCTCGCGGTTTTTGCGTGATGAAACGGGTGGGGCTCAGATGGCTTCGCCGCCGAGGGTGCCGTCGCTGATGCGGATGACGTTTTCGAGAGGGAGGACGAAGATCTTGCCATCGCCGACCTGTCCCTTGCCGCCCTCGCCCGAGCGGGCGCCCTTGATGATGCCGTTGATGGTGGGCTGGACGAAGTTGTCGTTGACGGCGATATCGAGGCGGACCTTGCGGATGAGGTTGACCTGCATCGGCTGGCCGCGGAAATATTCGGTGTGGCCTTTCTGGCGACCGTAGCCCTGAACGTCAGAGACGGTGAGGCGGAAGACCTCGACTTCGGTAAGGCTCTGCTTGACGGCTTCGAGGCGATGGGGCTGGATGATGGCGATGATCATCTTCATAGGGATCTCCTGTGTGGAAAAAGTCCGCAGTCGCCTACGAAGGCGGCGGACGGGAGGTAATCATGTACAGGAACGGCGGTGAGGTCAAACGCGGGCTTTGGCGGTTTGACGGTGCGGCGTTTCGGGCATGGGTTCCCACTCGATGGACTCGTCGCCGGGCAGGCCGATGGAAGGTTCGGGCAGGTCGCCGAGCATCCAGCCCTGTTCGCCGTGGACCGCGGGATCGAGGCCTTCGATTTCGACGCTCTTCTGGGCGCGGAAGCCGACGAGCTTGTCGACGACGAAGGTGATGATGAGCGTGGCGACGGCGGCGTAGAGGGCGACGGAGAGCGCGGCGATGAGCTGGATGTAGAGCTGCGGGGTGTTGCCGGCGAGGACGCCATCGACGCCTTCGGTGTTGTAGGCTTTGCGGGCGAAGACGCCGAGGAGGACTGCGCCGACGAAGCCGCCGATGCCGTGAACGCCGAAGGCATCGAGTGAATCGTCATAGCCGAGGCGGCTCTTGAAGAGGACGGCCTGGAAGCAGAGGACGCCGGCGAAAGCGCCAATGAACATGGCGGCGGCGGGACTGACGTAGCCGGCGCAGGGGGTGATGGTGGCGAGTCCGGCGACGAGGCCGGAGGCAAGGCCGAGGGAGGTGGGACGGCCATGCTTGAGCCATTCGGCGACCATCCAGGCGAGGGCGCCGCTGGCGGCGGCGATCTGGGTGGTGGAGAAGGCGAGGCCGGCGTTGGAGTTGGAGGCTATGGCCGATCCGCCGTTGAAACCGAACCAACCGAACCAGAGCAGGCCGGCGCCGAGGAGCGTCAGCACGAGCGAGTTGGGTTTGAGCACGTGCGTGGGGTAGCCGATGCGTTTGCCGAGGTAGAGGGCCGCGACCAAGGCGCTGACGCCTGCGGTGACGTGGACGACGATGCCACCGGCGAAGTCCATTGCGCCGAGATGGAAGGCGGTGTCACCCGCAGTTGCGGGTGCCAACCAGCCGCCGCCCCAGATCCAATGGGCGACGGGGTTGTAGACCACGATTCCCCAGATGAGAACGAACAGGAGGTAGGCGGAGAACTTCACGCGTTCGGCAAAGGCGCCGGCGATGAGCGCGGGGGTGATGATGGCGAACATGCCCTGGAAGACCATGAAGACGTACTCGGTGATGCGTCCGCCTTCGTGGAGTTGCTGGGGCATGACATTCCAGAGGAGAAGCTTGCCGGGATCCCAGCCGATGAGGCCGGCGTGGTCGGTGCCGAAGGACATGGCGTAACCGAGGACGACCCATTCGACGCCGAGGACGGCCAGGGCGACCATGGAATGCATCATGGTGCCGAGGACGTTCTTCTGGCGAACCATGCCGCCGTAGAAGAGTGCGAGGCCGGGGACCATGAGCATGACGAGGGCGGAGGAGATGAGCATCCAGGCGGTGTCGCCGGGGTTGGGTTCGGGGATGGGGGCGGAGGAAACGGGGGGAGTTGCGGCGTGGGCCGGTGCGGCCAGAAGGGCCAGCAGGGAGAAAGCGAAGAGGGTCAGGAGCGGCCAGGTGAGGCGCGCGCGAAGGGAGCGCAGGGAAGAGTGCATGATTCGTTTCCTCTCAATACGTACCTTCTCCCGGCCCGCCAAGACCGGGAGATTGCACGAATTGCGCGCAAAACGAGTGCCGGAACGCTCAAGCAACAGGCAAGCGGCCGCTCAAATATTATCTAGTAAAGGATTTACGAGTCTTATTTTAGGCACGTGCCTCCTATTCAGACCCACGGCGTGGCGTATAGGAAATAGGCAAACAGACCAATTGGCCGTTTACATGCGCGCTTCATAGGCGTGAGCCATGCTCTTCCCACGGCGTGCGTGGGAAGAGCATGGGACGCTTGAATTCCGCTTGGCGAAGAATCAGATTGCTTCGCCACCTTGGACGCCGTCGCTGATGCGGACGGTATTTTCCAGCGGCATGATGAAGATCTTGCCGTCACCGACCTGGCCTTTGCCGCCCTCACCGGAGCGAGCGCCCTTGATGATGGCGTTGATCGTCGGCTGGGCGAAATTGTCATTGACGCCAATATCGAGACGGACTTTGCGGATCAGGTTGACCTGCATGGGCTGGCCACGGAAGTATTCAGTGTGGCCTTTCTGTCGACCGTACCCCTGAACGTCGGAGACGGTGAGGCGGAAGACCTCGACCTCGGTAAGACTCTGTTTGACGGCTTCGAGACGATGGGGCTGAATAATAGCGGTGATCCACTTCATGAACCAACTCCTCAGGGGACTTAGAACCAGTGCATGCCGTCCACACGGACGACGCGGGGATACTCTTTAAAGCTTCTAAAAAAACCCCATCCACAGTCAACCAATAGGCGGTCGAAAGGTTCTTGGAGGAGGTAACTTTAGAGCCTCTTAAATCAGGCGCCGGAGCTCGGAAGCGTGACTTAGCTTGCGAGGTCCGGCGGCCTGATGGATCGTCGCGCCGGCCGAGTGTGAATCAATGGGTGCTGGCGGTCTGGCGTTTGCGGGCCGGCAAATCAATACTGTCTCCGGTCATGGACGTACCAGGCAGTTCGGCAGTCGGGGCGGGCGTCTGGTCGAGCATCCAGCCTTGTTCGCCATGGATGGCGACGTCGACGCCTTCGATTTCGGTCGTCCGGTTGACGCGGAAGCCCATGACCTTGTCGATGACGAAGATCAGGACGAGCGTGCCGATACCGGCGTAGGCGGCAGCCGAGACGGCGGCGATGGCCTGGCGACCGATCTGGGCATAATTTCCATCGACGGGCCCTGTGGAGCCGCCGAAAATTTTGCTGGCGAAGACGCCGGTGAGCAGAGCGCCGAGGAATCCTCCGACGCCGTGCACGCCGAAGGCGTCGAGCGAGTCGTCATAGCCGAGCTTGCCTTTGACGAGCACGGCGGCATAGCAAATCACACCGGCGAGCGCGCCGATGACGATGGACGCCGGCGGCGAAACGAAGCCGCTGGCGGGGGTAATCGCCACGAGTCCGGCGACGAGTCCGGAAGCCACGCCGAGGGTGGTCGGGCGTCCATGCTTGAACCATTCGGCCAGCATCCAGGCCAGCGCGCCGGCAGCGGCGGCGATCTGGGTATTGGTGAAGGCCAGGGCGGCAAACTTATCTGCGGCGATGGCCGAGCCACCGTTAAAGCCAAACCATCCGAACCAGAGCAGCCCGGCACCCAGGAACGTCAGGACGAGCGAGTTCGGCTGCAGCACGCTCTGCGGATAGCCGATGCGCTTGCCGAGGTAGATCGCCATCACCAGGGCGCTGACGCCCGCGGAGACGTGAACGACCGTGCCGCCGGCAAAGTCCAGCGCGCCGATGTTGCCCTCACCGGCACCGAGCCAGCCGCCGCCCCAGACCCAGTGGGCCAAGGGGTTATAGACCAGCAGGCCCCAGAAGAGCGTGAAGACGGCATAGCTGCTGAACTTCACGCGTTCTGCGAAAGCACCGGCGATAAGCGCCGGGGTAATGATGGCGAACATGCCCTGGAACATCATGAAGACGTACTCAGGGATGGCGATTCCATTGCCGTTGACGTAGGCCGAATCCGGCGTGAGGCCCCAAAGCAGAACCTTGGAGGGATCCCAGCCGACGAGGCCGTGCTGCGATTTTCCAAACGCCATGGCATAGCCAATGACGACCCATTCGATGCCGATGATGCCGAGTGCGGCCATGGAGTGCATCATGGTGCCGAGGACGTTTTTACGACGGACCATGCCGGCGTAGAAGAGCGCCAAGCCAGGGACCATCAGCATGACCAGCGCGGAGCTGATAAGCATCCATGCGGTGGCCCCGGTATCAAAGACCGGAGCGGCGGTCGGCGGAGCCGACTCTGCCCGGGCAGTGACCGTCAGGCCGCCGAGAACCAACAATGCCACAACCGTGCCGATGCGCGCCGATAGTGCGCGAGGCGACCCTCGATGATTTCGCATATTCGTTTCCTCTTTTTCCATTACAACTGCTCGCAGGCCCGCCAAGACCTGAGAGTTCTGATAGATGACTGACAAAGTGCATACCAATGCGAAGAAGAGGGCAAGCAGAGGGAGGCGGATTGATCTGCAAGTCCATGGAACAAAAGTTTTTAGGGAATGTTTTTGTGATGCCTAAATCATTTTCGCAAGCGATGCGACTGGTGGCATGCCGCTTATTTTGTAGGCATTGGGCGGGCGTAGACTGGCGATGCGCCCAGTTTGCGAACCGTGGTGCGCGATCTTTAGTCATATCGCAATTAGGAAAGCTGCACGTGATTTTCGGATCCCGCTACCGCAAGCGGGCCAGGGCCTTGGCGGCATCACCAGCCGACGGAGTATCTTTGTAGTTGGTGACGATCTTCTTATAGGTGGCTTTGGCGGCGTCGACCCTGCCATTATTTTCCTGGCCGTTGGCTTCCCAGAGTAGCGCTGCGGCTTCCTGTTCGTGCTTGGCCTTGGCCTGACGAGCAAGGAATGCGGTATCTGCTTCGTAGATGGCCACTTGTTTGGCGGCGGCTTCGGCCTGAGGTGAATCGGGGGCCTTTTCGGCGATCCACTTGTACTTGGGGTAGGCATCGAGGTCGAGGCCGGCGGCGCGTTCTTTTTCCGCGGCGGCGAGGCGCGCGTCGAGCACCTGCGGCGGGATGCCGGCAGGCTTAGCGTCGGCTGCGGCGGCCACGGCGACCTTGGGTGCGGGCGGCTTGGCGCCGAGGGCATCGAGCGTCTTGGCGGCGGAAGTATTGGCGGCCAGAGCGGCGCGGGCCTTGTCATCATCCAGGTTATTCATGAACGATTGGGCGGCTTCGGTGAGGGCGCTGTCGGGCTTGACGCCGTCGGGGATGTCCGCGAGTTTGGCGAGGGCGTTATCGGGATCCTTGGTATCGGCGAGGATTTTTGAAGCTTCTTTGAGCACGTCGGTGGCTCGGGCACGCAGAGGACCAGCCGTGGGATATTTCTTCACGATTTCTGCCAAAACGCCGTCGAGCTCGGTCGGATCACAATCCTTGAGAAGCACACCATCGGGCGAGAGAACGAAAACTTGTGGAATAGCGTGGACATCCCAGGCGGTGGCCGGCGTGCTGTGCCAACCTGAGCCATCCCACACTTGCGGCCAGACGAGGCCGTGTTCTTTGGCAGTTTTGGTCGCGGTGGCGGCGTCTTGGTCCATCGAAATGCCGATGATCTGGACACCTTTGGGGGCGTATTCGGCGTTGAGTTTGACCATGTGCGGCGCTTCGTGCATGCAGGGACCGCACCAGGTGGCCCAGAAGTCGAAGACCACGATGCGGCCTTTGAGGGTATCGGGCGTGATGAGTTTGCCATCGATGGTTTTAAACGAGAATTTGGGTTTCTCGCCGACCTTGGGCGCGGCGGCCGGGCAAAGCGATGCGCAGGTGAGCAGGGCCAGAATGGCGAGGGTGGCGAGAGAGCAGGTTCGGATATGATGGCGCATGACAACGCTCCTGGCTGAAATTGGGGTGGCCGCCCCCACGGCGGTCGATGACCATATAGTTTGGCAGGAAGCGGGAGAAAAGTCGAGGTTTTTCCATTCGAGGAGTGAGGGATCGGCGATTCGGGAGTCCGGGCTGCAGGCAAGCGGGCGAAAACCGCGGGGGCATGGCGAAAACGTACAAGTTTTTGGCTGTCGCGTTCAAGAAAAAGCGACCGTGATGAGGTACATTGTGCGGCATGAACACCCGGGAGCGATTTCGCGCTGTCATCAATTTCGAGCCGTTTGACCGCCTGCCGATCATCGAATGGGCGATGTGGTGGGATCAGACGCTGACCCGCTGGCGCAAGGAAGGGCTGCCGGACTTTGGTCCGATCCACCATGCTGCGGACGGGGTAGTCGTGCAGCGTTATTTTGGCCAGGATCTGCATTATCAGGATTGGCTTTATCCGCGGGGGACGGGATGTCCAGTGCCGCCGGCCCACGGGGCACCGGTCATTGAAACGCTGGCGGACTACGAGCGGATTCGCAAGTATCTGTGGCGGTGGCCGGCGGTTGATCTGGAAAAATGGAAGCGGTGGGCGGAGGTGCAGGCGCGGGGAGAGGCGATCCTGTGGTTCACGGTGGAAGGATTCTTCTGGATGCCACGGTGGCTGATGGGCATCGAAGGGCACATGCTGGGTTTCTACGACCAGCCGGAATTGATCCATCGCATCAATGCGGACCTGGCCGAATGGATGTTGCGTTGCACGGAGGCGATTTGCTCGGTGTGCACGCCGGATTTCATGACCTTCGCGGAGGACATGAGTTACAACCACGGGCCGATGCTTTCGCGGGAGCTCTTTGACGAGTTTCTGTTGCCGTACTATCAGCGGGTGATTCCGGAGTTGAAGCGGCGCGGCATATCAGCGATTGTCGATTCGGATGGCGACATCACGACGGCGTGGCCGTGGTTTGAGGCGGCGGGGCTGGCGGGCATTCTGCCGCTGGAACGTCAGGCGGGGGTGGATGTGGCGCTGCTTCGCCAGCGGCATCCACGCGCGGTGTTCATCGGATGTTGTGACAAGTTGGTGATGCATCGGGGTGAGGCGGCGATTCGGGCCGAGTTTGAGCGATTGCTGCCCGTCGCGAAGACCGGCGGGCTGATTATCAGTGTCGATCATCAAACGCCGCCGGGGGTGTCCCTGGCGGATTACCGGTTATATTTGCGGCTGTTCCACGAATATGCGGAGCGGGCGGGAAAATAAAGGCTCAATCGGCGGGGACGACTTTCAGGCCTTCGGCCGGGAAGTCGGGGGTATCAAAGAGGATCGCGGGGAATTTGGTGGGAATGCTGACGTCATCGAAATGGAGTTCCACGGACGCTTTCTGGGCGGTGTAGGTGATCACGGCTTTGTAAGGAAGCTGGGGCGGGACGGACTCGGCGTGGTAGACGTTGCCGTCGCGGTATGGGGCGTCGCGATAATCGGAGAGGATGGAGGTGATGGCGGGCTGGCCGTCGATGGTGAAGATGGTGATCTTGGCGACGTGTCCGGTGGTGCGGTCGATGGCGATGGAGCGTTGGATGTATTGCTGGCCGGAGGGGGTTTTGGCCAGCAGGAGCAGTTCGACCTGGGGGGAGTAGGGATCATCGTTATAACGCTGGACGGCGACATCGGTGGGGGCGATTTCGGTGATGCCGAGGAGGTCGGTGAGGACATCGGCACGGAGGGGCGTGCGCTGGGTGGAGGGATCGCGGGGATCGATGACGGAGGTGGCGTGGGCGGTGTCGCCGACCCAGGCGGTCTTGTTGTCGAGGCGGACGAGGAACCAGTATTTCTGCGGGTTTTTGCCGACCTGGAAGACTTCCTGCCCGGCGACGCGGCCGAAGAGGACGATGTCCGGGCCGTGGTTGGCCAGGGCGTCGGGGCCGTAGCGTTGGAGAATGCGGAGGGAGGCGTCGGCGGATTCGGAGTGTTTGCCTTTGTCGTCTTTCCAGGAAATGTAGACGCTGCCACGGGCGGCGAGTTTGGGGACGGCATGGGCCAGGCCGTTGACGGCGGCGACTTGTTCTTCGAGGGTGACGGCGGGCATGACGAAATCGGGGAGTTTGCGTTGCGTGCCGCAGCAGCCGGTGAGGCTGAGCGCGACGAAGAGCGAGATGCAGAGTGTAGTGACGTCATTCAAGCGGCGGGACATGCGTGTTCCTCCCGAAACCAGCGATGGTTGTAACCGAGAACGGCGGGCGAGGGAAGATGTGGGGGGAATGACCAATGACCAATGACCAATGACCAATGACCAATGACCAATGACCAATGACGCAATTTTCAAGTTTCGACGGGTGGTGATTCGGCGGGGGGAGATGGCGAGGTGGGGGCGGGGTCGGTTTTGGGAGTGGCGGTATGAGCGGAGGAGCCGCGGCGGGAGAGGGCGTCCATGAGGCGGACGCAGGTCCAGATCATGCCGGGGACCATGAGCACGGCCATCAGGCAGACGATGAACTGGAGGATGGCACGGAAGGAAAGGCCATCAGCCCAGACGCCGCCGCTGCCGATCACCAGAAAGCCCAGCACGCAGACTGCAGCAGCGAGCGTATGCAAAACCGCCAGTAGAAAGGCGACGCGCATGGCGGTGCGATCGTGGTTGCGGCGGAGGCGGCGGGCGAAATAGAGATAGAGAACACCCAACACCGCGGGCATGGTCACCAGCGGGAGGACAAAAACGAGCCGCCGCCACGCGAAGGAATAGTGATCAACGTAGTCTCGGTAGAGGGCGTAACCACTGCTTTGGGCGACGAATCGTGAACGGAAGTGAGGGACGAGCAGGTATTGGTCCGTCAGGGCGATCGCGAGGAAGAAGCAAAAGATGAAGAGAAACCAGGCACAGACGCGGAGGAATTTGGCGGCGAAGAGGTCGGTGGAACGCGGGAGGCCGCGGGAGGGACCGAGATAGGAGAGCGTGGGGGCGTCCATGGTGGTCTCCGGTGTTGTTCAGACAAGGTGATTATGACGTGTGGAGGCGGGGATGCAATTGGAAATGACACAATGACCAAGGACCAATGACCAAGTTCATCTCTTCATGGTTCGACGATGAGCACTGAAAAATGAGAGATGAAGAATCCTCAGTAGACGAGGGCGACGGCGTCTTCGATGGTTTGGATGACTTGCTGGATGTGGAAGGGTTTTTTGAGGTAGCCGTCGAAGCCCTGGTGGAGGAGGGCGGCGGCGTCGGCATCGGAGAGCTGGCCGCTCATGGCGATGACTTTGGTCATCTGGAGGTCGGGGTTGGTGCGGACGGTTTTGCAGACTTCCCGGCCGCTGATTTCGCCGAGGTGGATGTCGAGGAGGATGACGTGGGGTTTGATGTGTTCGGCGGCGATGCCGGCCTCGAAGCCGCTGGTGGCGACGGAGGCTTCATAATTGGTTTCGCGGTTGAGCAGGTCGCGGAGGGTATCGGTGATGTCGGCTTCATCATCGACGATGAGGACGCGGGTCTTGGTGAAGTGGATCATGCCTTCGAGGGGCATGTTGTTGTTTTTCATGAAGCGCAGGAGTTGGCTGATGGGGATGCGGCGGTCTTTGGAGCCGGGGATTTTGTAGCCGCGGAGCTGGCCGGAGTCGAACCACTTGGTGACGGTGCGCGGCGCGACCTTGCAGATCTTGGCGACTTCGCCGGTGGTGAGAACATCTTTGGATCGAGCCATGAGCGGCATGCCTCCGCATGGGGGGAAATTGGGCGCTGGGGTACTTCTCTGAAGTATTTATCGGATGGAGCGGGGTGAGGGTTAAGGGGAGAGTACCGGGGGAGGGGTTCGTGATTAGGGAGCCGGCCTGCCGCCCGGATGTGATTTCCTACTTAGTTTATATGAGTTAATGGATTGATGCTTCAGATCGCTTGTAATTGATGCAGATAGTCCCTATGATTCGAGGCTTGTGCGTATTCATACTAAGTTGATAGGCAATTGAATGATTGCCGGGAGAAATGGGTCATGGCTGCCGAGCAGGGGACGATTACGACACCGGAAGGCAAGAAGCTCAACAAGGTCGAGGCGATCAAGCTGGCCAAGGATGGGGTGGATATCTGGGATGATATTTTTCGCTATGGGAAGGCGGATGCACCGGCTTTGGAGGCGAGCAAGGCGGAGGCGTTTTTGCAGTCGGGAGGGCGGGCGGAGGAATTGGGTGCGGCGGCGCGGCAGGCGGCGATCCCGGAAGAGGATTTTGTGCGGATGCGGTGGTATGGGATCTACCAGCAGTTGCCGAACAATGGTTATTTCATGCTGCGGATACGGGTGCCGAACGGGATTTTGAACCCGGCGCAGTTGCGGGAGATTTCGGCGATCAGCAAGCAGTACGGGCGCGGGTTTGGGGACATCACGACGCGGCAGTGCATTCAAATACACTGGCTGACCATCGATAGCTTCGCGGATATTTTGCCGCGGCTGGAGAAAGTGGGACTGGTCAGCAAGTTTGCGTGCGGAGACACGCCACGGAACGTGGTTGGGTGCCCGATGTCGGGGCTGCTGGCGGCCGAGACGATCGATGCGACGGCGGCGGTGAAGGCGGTGAACCAGATGTTCCTGGATGGGAACAAGGAGTTTTCGAATTTTCCGCGGAAGTTCAAGACGGCGGCGGCGGGTTGCCATTTGAACTGCCATCAGCCGCAGATCAATGACATCGGAATTTACGGGGTGAAGCGGAAGAACCCTGCGACGGGCAAAGAGGAAACGGGATACGGAGTGGTGGTGGGCGGCGGGTTATCGACGACGCCGCACTTTGCGCAGAGCCTGCGGGTGTTTGTGCGCGAGGAGCAGTTGACGGCGGTGTGCCGCGGGATTGCGCATATTTTCCGCGACCAGGGTTATCGCGAGAAGCGGACGCGGGCGCGGATGAAGTTTTTGGTGGCGGATTGGGGTTGGCAGAAATTCCGCGATGCGCTGGAGGCGGACATCGGGTTTGCGTTGGAGCATGATGATTCGCTGACGGGTCCGCCGCAGGCGCCGCATACGGATCACATGGGGACAGGTCCGCAGAAGCAGCCGGGGCTGCATTACGTGGGCGTGCCGGTGGAGCGCGGTCGGCTGACGTGCGAGCAGATGCTGGCGGCGGCGACGCTGGCGGAGCAATTCGGCGCCAAGGGCAAGGCTGAGATCCGGCTGTCGAACAAGCAGAATCTAATTTTGGTGAATGTGCCGGTGGAGAACGTCGAGCGGCTCGTGAAGGAGTTAAGCGCAGTGGGGCTGACTCCGCACGCGCCGCTGTGGCGGACGAACCTGGTGTCGTGCACGGGGACGCAGTTCTGCAACCTGGCGATCGTGGAGACGAAATCGCGTGCGGCGAGGATTCTGAAATTTCTGGAAGAGGAATGCGAGATCGATTCGCCGATCTTTGTGAGCGTGACGGGATGCCCGAACAGTTGCGCGCAGTACCAGATTGCGGACATCGGATTGATGGGCGTGGTGTGCAATTTCCGGGGCGTGCGCGGGACCGAGGCATACAACGTGCTGGTGGGCGGGGCGCTGGGTGCGGATCAGCATTTTGCGACGCTTGCGCTTAAGAAGGTGCCGGCGGATTACGTGCAGAAGGCGATCAAGCAGCTGGTCGAGGCGTACAAGGCGAACCGGGTGGATGCGGAAGAAACGTTCCGGCAGTTTGTCAGCCGGCATACGCCGGAGCAGTTGGGAAAGTGGCTGACGATTGCGGAGATGGCGGAGGTGGCGTGATTCGCTTTTTACGTAATTCATGCGCTGGCGGGGGGAAAATGATGAACGTAGAACGATGAACGATGAAAGAAAGGGGGCCGCGCGTGCATTAAGTGCATTCCGACTCCGTATGAAGGGCTCGCCGGGTGGCGGGCCATTTTTCTTGCGCGGGGAGGTGGGGATGGGGGTTAAGTCGGGTGGGGTTTTGGGCGATGAAATGATGATGTGTCAGAACAGCCACTGAGAAGCGGAAGGTTTGAAAATGGAACGCAAATCGCATCATTATCGGCGGCGGCATGAGCGGGGATCGGCGATGGCGCTGATGGTGCTGGTGTCGGTGATCCTGACGGGTCTGGTGTTGATGATTTCGTGGGCGGGGGCGGTGCAGGCGCAGAACGCGGGGATGAGCACGCAGCGGGATCAGGCGCAGGTGGCGGCCGAATCGGTAGCGCAGGTGGCGGTGTGGAAATTCAAGCACGACAACTCGTGGCGGCAGGCGGTGGCGCCGGGGACGTTGCCGACGATTACGATCGGGTCCAACAACTACACGTATGCGTTGACCTGCGTGGATGCGGGGGCGGCGGCGAATTTGTGGTGGCCGATGAAAGAAGGGTCGGGATCGACGACGGTGGACGCGTCGGGCAACGGGAATACGGGGACGCTGATCGGCGGAGTGAGCTGGACGACGATGGGCCGGTTTACGAATGGTCTGGTATTCGACGGGGTTTCGGGCTACGTGGACGCGGGCAACAAGCCGTCGACGAACATCACCACCAGCAACACGATGGCGGCATGGATCAAGATGAATTCGGCGGACCAGGATCAGAAGGTGGGCGGCAACCAGGACGGCGTGGCGGGCGGATACAAGATGTCGATCTACGGAACGAAGGTGGAATACGAGGTCCGCAACTCGCAAAACTCGGAGACACTCAACCGCACGGTGAGCGGGGGAACGATTCTGACGATGGGGATCTGGTACCACGTGGCCGGGGTGTATAACAAGGAACAAAGCACGATCAAGACGTACGTGAACGGCATACTCGACCGCGAGCTGGACAACGTGCCGGCGAATGCCCTGGGAAGCACGCTGGGGAATTTCCGGATGGGGCGCGAGCCGTGGAATGGCTCGAACACACGCTACTTCAACGGCACGATCAACGATGTGCGTGTGTACTCGCGGGCGCTGAGCGATCAGGAGATCAAGGCGCTGGCGGACAACTCGGTACAAATCACGGTGACGACGGCGCGGCAGGGCACATCGTATGCTTATGCGCCCAGCGGGGCGGCGGATGTGGTCTGTTCGATACCGACGCCGCTGCCGCCGGTGGCGCCGGCGCTGACGGCAGGCGGGAATGTGCCGATGAACAAGGAAACGATTAACGGGGATCTGCAGGTGAAGGGGAACGTGTCTGGGGTGGCGACTTCGAAGGTGACGGGGGTGGTGAATTATGGCGGGACGTACTCGGACGCGTCGCATTACATCACGATCCAGGGAACGCCGAGCACGCCGACGAAGGTGACCAACAATGTGCCGACGATCAACTATGCGGCGATGCAGGCGGAAGCGGTGAATACCTACACCGGGGGTTCGAATCAATCGTTTTCGTTCGGGTATCTGGATAACCATGTGAATCTGTACTACATCACGGGGAACGTGACGGATCCGCTCATCGACACGAGTCAATCCGGCGGGACGATCTTGATTACCGGCAACCTGACGCTGACCAAGAACGCGTCGTACGGATCGAATGGATTCCCGGCGTATATCGTGGTGCAGGGAAGCGTGTCGCAAACCGGCGGGACGCTGACGATCAACGGCGGGTTGTACGTGGGGACCACCTGGACGCACCGGGACTCGACCATTAACGGGTTGGTGGTGGTCAACGGCAACGTCACCGACAACTCCAGCAACGGCACGTCGATCACGGTGGGCGGGATTCCGTGGTTCGATCCGCGCTCGGCGACGACGCCGATATCGCAGCCGCTGTACTACACGAATTTTGGCGCGAAAACGCCGTAGGGTTGAGGTCGTCGACATATCGATCCCTCGGTGCAATGAGAAATCCGCACTCTCGCGCGGACGACGAAGATAAATTAGCCACAAATGAACACGAATGAACAGGCTTTGTTGAAACCCTCGTGTTTGGGCGATTCTTAGGGTGCCCAATTCCGTTGAGATACCCGTATTTTCGCGGATTCGATAGTGCCCAATCTCAGTCAGTTTCTGTATTCTATGAGGGTTTCAACAAAGCCGAATGAACACAAAGGGGTGGGAAGAGAAGCGGTTCATTTGTAGCTAAATTACGGTGGTTAGCGCTGGAGTGTTAGGGGGTTGGGGCGGAGTGGTGGGGTGGCGGCGGGCCTGTTCAATGGGCGAGGAGGTGATTGGGCCGGCGGCAGAGCCGCACGGCTCTGAAGCAATACTATGGAATATGAAACAGACGTCTACTGAGTGAGCGAGTGCTCGCCTGGCGGCTCGCGGCTACACGTGATGGATTGATTCGTGTGGGTGGGATGGCTAATTGCGGTTGTAGACTTTGAAGTGGCGTTCGGTGATGGGTTGGCTGTTGATGACGAGGTCGACCTGATAGAGGTCGGCAAAACCGGTGACGTAGGCGATGGTAAAGGTGGAGACGTTGTTGGCGAGGACGTTGTTGCCATTGAGGCGGGGGTCATTTTCGATGAGCTGTTTTGAGGCGTTGACGGAATAGGTGATGGTGGCGCCGGAGGGGTAGCCGCTGGTGGAATCCGGCTGGGTGATGAGCTGGATGGTGGTGCCGGTGCCGATGGCAATGGAGCCGGTCTGAGCGGTCTGGAGGTTATGAACGATGCGGCGCATGGCGATTTCGGCTTCGGCCTGCGCGGTATTGGCGGAGCGGAGGAAGCGGTCGGTGTTCATGGCGCCGACGGTCAGGACGCAGACGGCAGTCGAAATGATGGTAAAGATGAGCAGCGCGATGATGAGTTCCAGCAGGGTGAAAGCGTGCCGCGCGCGGGCCGGGGCGGTCCGGAACGAGGGGGCGGAGGATTGGGGCGCGGGGCGTTGCATGACATCTCCAAAGGCGTTTAGAGCGGTTTGCAGGTGAAGAAGGAACCGGTTTGACCGTTGATGGTGATCTGGACGCGGGCAAAGTCGGACTGAGGGCTGGCATTGCTGGTCAGGTTGTTGGGGTCCCAGTTTTGGACGGTGATGGTGCGACTGCAGACGATGTTTTGGCCGCCGACTTTGATCGTGACGGTATCGGGAGTGGGGTTGTAGGGGAGCGCGCCGGGCCAGGGCGAGACGCTCCAGGCGGCGGCGTGCCAGTTGTCGAGTTCGCTATTGAGCTCGGCCCAGACAGCCAGAGAGCGGTCGGTGGCTTCGGGCATGCGGGCGGTGGACTGGAGGCCGACGCCGACCGCGACGGCGACGAGGGAGACGATGACCATCATGACGACGGCTTCAATGAGGGTGAAGGCAGAATGTCGGGCGGTAATCCGCATAGTCTCCTCGATTAGTTCAACGTGGGATCGGCCAGGGAGAGGATGGTCAGGACTCGGGTGCCGCGACCGTAGGTGAATTTGACGGTGCCGGTATTCTTGGTGGCGCCGAGGGTGTTGTAGGTGATGTCGTAGGGGTTAGTGGCATCGGTGGGGATGCTGGGGGTCAGGGTGACATTGAGGACTTCACGATCGTTGGCCAGGTCAATCTGGTAGTTGCTGGGGTTGCCGCCGGAGAGGGCATTGGTGACCCAGGTTTGCGTGCCATTGATGAAGGTGAAGACGCGGATTTTCTTGAGGGTAGTATCGAATTCGACGCCGGAGATGTTGCCGGTGGTCATGGCGAGGGAGCGTGCGTGACGGAGGGCGACGAGGCTTTCGCGGGCGGCGCGGTCGGCGCGGGAGGCGGCTTCGGTGTCAGCGATGACGTCGAAGGAGATGGCGGCGACGATGCCGAGGATGAGGACGGTGATGAGGACTTCGATGGTGGTGAAGGCGCGGGGCGCGCGGCGGGAGCGCGAGCGAGAGGAGGTAGCAATCAATAGTTGGCCCTGGAGGGTCATGGAGGGTTTCTCCGCACTAACAGACCGTGTTACATAGAACTATCGGAACCTTCGGCGCGGCACTTAAGAGTGGGGATGTGCGGCGGGGTTAACCGTGCGGGTTGGGGCGAGTATGATGCGGCGGGTCCGAGAATGTCGGATGGATTGAGGATGTTGTTCACAGGAGCGAGGCGCGATGAAGACGCAGAAGATCGGCAAGACGGAACTGGTGACGACGCGGCTGGCGTACGGGTGCATGCGGTTGCCGGATACGTGGGACCCGAAAGCGATCGATGCGGCGAAGCGCGAGCGGGCGCGGCTGGCGGTGCTGGCGGCGTTTGAGGCGGGGTACACGCTGTTCGATCATGCGGACATTTATTGCCGGGGGATGTGCGAGCAGTTGTTTGGGGACATCGTGGGTGATACGCCGTCGCTGAAGCGGACGCCGCACCTGATCGCGACGAAATGCGGGATTCGGTTTCCGGATGATCCGGCGGGCACGCCGCACCGGTTTGATTTTTCGAAGCAGCACATTTTGTGGAGTTGCGATCAGTCGTTGAAGCGGCTGGGGATTGAGAGGATCGATATTTACCAGTTGCATCGGCCGGACATTCTGATGAATCCGCCGGAGATCGCGGAGGCGTTTGCGATTTTGAAGAAGGCGGGGAAGGTGCGGTATTTCGGCGTGAGCAATTTTTCGCCGAGCTTTGTGAGTTGCCTGCAGAGTGCGCTGCCCGAGGCGCTGGTGGTGAACCAGGTGGAGATCCATCTGGGGCGGCTGGATTGCTTTGTGGATGGGACGCTGGATCAGTGCATTGAGCGCGGGATTACGCCGCTGTCGTGGAGTCCGCTGGCGGGCGGGTGGCTCGGTGCGGGGGCAACGGTGTGGGATAAGCATCCGCGGCGGGAGCATTTGCTGGCGATACAGAAGATGGTCGATGAGATCGCGGCGAAGTATGGCGTGTCGCGGACGGTGATGGCGCTGGCGTGGCTGCTGAAGCATCCGTCGAAGATTGTGCCGATCGTGGGGAGTGCGAATCCGGCGAACATCAAGGACGCGGTGAAGGCGGACGATGTGGAGTTGACGCGCGAGGATTGGTACCGGATTTACGTGGCGGCGCGGGGGGAGAAGTTGCCGTAAGAAGCGGCGCGGTCAGGCGGGCGGTGAATATAAGTAGGAATGGAGGATCCTCCTTCGGCGGCCTAGGATCGGATAGAGATTCGCCATGGTCACAAGGGAGGAAGGTCATGTTTCCGAGCCTAATTGGGTTGCTCATTTTGGCGTTGGACATTTATGCGATTTATCTGGTGCTCACCGGCAGCGGTTCTGGTGGCTACAAGGTTCTGTGGATCCTGGTGATCCTGCTGCTGCCGCTGCTGGGGATGCTGCTCTATTTTCTGCTGGGCCGCCAGACGGCCTGAGTGCAGGTGATTATCGCCGGCGGCGCGGGTCCTCTATAATGCACGGCGCGTTGGTGCAGTTTCTCAAATATTGATTTTAAGGTGATGGCGCTTGGAGCAGGATAAACGAATAGAGCTGTCGGTACGGTCGGAGAAAGCGGTTTTGGTAGGAGTGATTCTTCCGGATTCGTCGGCGGATCCGCGGGATCCGCTGGGGGAGCTGGCGAGCCTGGCCAAGACGGCGGGGGCGGAGGTGGTCGAGCGCGTGGTGCAGAACCGGGCGAAGATTGATCCGGGCACGTTCATCGGGGCGGGGAAGGCGGAAGAGATCAAGATGATCGTTTCGCTGCACAAGGCGGACGTGGTGATTTTCGATCACGACATGTCGCCGAACCAGTTGCGGGACCTGGAAGAGATCATCGACGCGAAAATTCTGGACCGCAGCGAATTGATCCTGGATATTTTTGCCACGCGGGCGCGGACGCATGAGGCGCAATTGCAGGTGGCGCTGGCGCAGTTGGAATACACGTATCCGCGGCTGCGGCACATGTGGAGCCATTTGGAGCGCATCGGCTCGGGGGCGGGGGCGGGCGTGGGGGCGCGCGGGCCGGGTGAAATGCAGTTGGAAACTGACCGGCGCATCATTCGCGACCGGGTGTCGGATCTGAAGAACCGCATCCACGACGTGCAGGAACGCAAGAGCCGCGAGGTGAAGGAGCGGAAGCGGCAGCACTTCACGATCTCGCTGGTGGGCTACACCAACGCGGGCAAGAGCACGATGTTCAACACGCTGACGGGGGATCATACGTTTGTCGAGGACAAGCTGTTTGCGACGCTGGATACGAAGACGCGGCGGTGGCATCTGGGCGGGGCGCACAGCGCGCTGATCAGCGATACCGTCGGGTTCGTACGCGATCTGCCGCACCATCTGGTGGCATCGTTCAAGGCGACGCTGGAAGAGGCCACGCATGCGGACATGCTGCTGTTGATGCTGGATGTGTCGCATCCGCATGCGCAGTTGCAGCTCAAGACGGTGGTGAAGGTACTGACGGATATCGGCTGCCCGGATTTGCCGGCGCTGCTGGTGCTCAACAAGATCGACGCGATCGAAGACAAGGATGTGCTGTCGTTCTGGAAGAGCATGTTTCCCGATGCGCTGGCGGCCTCGGCGAAGCGCGGCGACGGGGTGGTGCAACTGGCGGAGGTGGTGCGGGATCAGATGCTGGGGCGGTCCCTGAAGGCGAAGATCAGCGTGCCGTTGCGGGATTCGAAGGGGATTACGTTCGTCGAGAAGTTTACCGAAGTGCTGGAGCGGGATTACGACAGCGAGCCGGGGGAAGTGAAACTGACGGTGGACATTTCGCAGCGGATCATGGATCAGTTGGCGAACAACGTGCCCAGTGCGCGGGTACTGAAGAGTTCGGCGAGCAAGGCCTCCAAGGGGTGGCGCTGCCGGACCAAGCCGATCTGCGAACTGATTCCGGAGGGATTCATGGATGACAAACCGGAGGGGGCCAAGGTGGAGTCGCTGGGCGTTTCAAACAACGGCGTGCGGCCGAAGACGCGGACGGGATTGACGATTGGCAAACGGAAGCTGACGGGGGAGTGAGATTGCACGGGGTTTATTCACCACCAAGGCGCCAAGACACCAAGGTTCTTTATTATTATTAGCGGAGGAGTTGGCGGAGGCGGGATTGGTATTCGATGAGCGTGAGGGGGTGGTGGGGTTTGATGACGATGAGGCAGTCGAGGCCGGGGGGGAGGTCGTGCTGGAGGAGGCGGAAGGCTTCGCGGATACGGCGTTTGACGAGGTTGCGTTGGACGGCGTTGCCGCAGCGGCGGCCGATGGAGATGCCGATTTTGGTTGGGCCGATATCGGGACGGCGGATGGAGCGGACGTCGAGGGGGTGGGCGATGCGGCGCTGGCCGGTGGTGAAGATTTCGTCGAAGCGCGGGCGGCCGCGGAGACGCTGGGAGCGCGTGAGACGGAAGCGGGGGATCTTGGCGGCGGGGTTGGGCATCAGCGTATTGTAACCGGTTTTCTTACCACCAAGACACCAAGGCACCAAGGAAGAGGGGATCTGGATGACGAATCACGTGCCAATGATGTCGTGACTGAATGAACGGAACGAAGCGGGATGACCTTATGTATTTTGGAAAGGTGCGCCTCACAAGATGATGCGAGGCGATTGGGCCGGCGGCGGAGCCGCACGGCTCTGGAGTGGGCATCGATAGACGGCGCTGTGGGGGATCATTGGTCTTTGATGGCGGGGAGGAAGGGGAGTTGGGAGTGGGGGTGGGGGTGGAGGAGGATGTGGGGACGTTCGAGGCCGTGGTCGAGCATGCGGGGTTCGTCGGAGAGGAGGGGGACGGTGGGTGAGTCGGCGACGATGCGGCCGCGATCGAGCAGGAGCGTGCGGGGGCAGAGTTCGACGACCAATTCGAGATCGTGGGTGGCGATGATCTTGGTGACGGGGATGGAGCGGAGGAGGGTTTTGAGTTCGCGGCGGCCGCGGGGATCGAGGCCGCTGGTGGGCTCATCGAGGACGAGGATGGAGGGTTGGCAGGCGAGGACGCCGGCGAGGCAGGCGCGGCGTTTTTCGCCGGTGCTGAGGCGCGACGGGGCGCGGTCTTCGAAGCCGATGAGGCCGACGTCGTGGAGGGCCTGGGCGACGCGGGCGGCGACTTCGTTTTCGGTCAGGTCGAGTTGGCGGGGGCCGAAGGCGACGTCATCGAAGACGGTGGGGCAGAAGAGCTGATCGTCGGGGTCTTGAAAGAGCAATCCGACGTGGCGGCGGATTTCGTGGAGATTTTTGGGTGAGAGGTCGAGGCCGGCGACGCGGACGATGGGGGAATCCGTGCGCGGGAGATCGGCGGGGAGGACGCCGTTGAGGTGGAGGAGGAGGGTGGACTTTCCGGCGCCGTTGGGGCCGATGAGACCGACGCATTCGCCGGGGGTGAGAGAGAACGAGACGGCGTCGAGGGCGAGGTGGCCGTCGGGGTAGCGGTAGGTGAGGTTGTTTATTTCGAGGGCGGGGGTCATTCGTTCCAACCTCGGGCGCACATGGCGTCGTAGACGCGTTGGGCGCGGCTGGTGGAGCGGATGAAGAGTTGGCCGGCGACGGTGGAAAGGGTGTGCCAGAGGTGGCTGCGGTGAGGGACGAAGGTGCGGCAGCGGCGGGCGCGGCGCATGCGCTGGGATTCTTCGAGCAGGACGTTCAGGTAGCGGTGCATGAGCCAGAGCGTGGTGACGAGCAGGCCGGGGACGCGGAGCTTGCGGAGGATGGTGACGATCTGGTGGAAGGGCGTGGTGTGGGCGAGGAGGAGCATGATGATGACGCAGAGGGTGCTGCGAAGGAGGAGGAGTGTGAACAACTGCCCCCCCCCTACCCCCCCACCGCCGGGTTGAAGCAGGGAAAATGCGGCGATGCCGACGAGGACGGGCTCGACGAGCAGGAGACGTTTGAGGAAAGGTTTTAGTGGGATGCGCGAGAGGAGGACGAGAAGGCAGAGGATGACCAAGGGGATGAGGAGCCAGAGGGCGAACCGCGCGGGGACGGCGAGGGTGGCGAGGATCAGGAGGATGGCAGCGGTGAATTTGAGGGAGGCGGAAAAACGGGAGGGATTGGTGGGAGTTGGGTTGTGCGGAGCGTCCATAGGAGGTTCCAGAAGGTCGAGGGCTGCAGGGAGGGGAGTATAGCAGATGTTGTGGAGCGATTCGTCAGGGCGGGCGAGGGGGAATGACCAATGACCAAGGTTCGAGTTTCTGAGTGGGGGTTAGGGGGTGAGTTTTTGGAGGTCGTCGGTCAGGCGGGTCAGGATTTTCTGATAGGCGCGGCTATAGGCGGCGGCGATGTTGGCGGGGGTGTTGTTCGCGGCGGCAGCGCTGCCATTGACGACCCCTCCACTGCTGGCCCCTGCGGGTGGGGCTTCGATGGGTTCGGATTCCTGGTAAAGATTTTGCAGGAGGATTTGCGTGCCGGAAGATCCTTCGTGGAAGAGGAAGGCGCGGATTTCGATGATGGCCTTGGGGGATTTGGGGTTGGTGTAATCGGCGTAGAGGGCGGGGACGGTCAATTCGAGGGAGTAGCGGGTGTCGAGCGAGCTGGCGCTGCCGACGGCATATTTGACGGCGCCGGAGTGGTTGAGCCATTCGATGAGCGCGCCGGCGAGCATGCGGTCGGGCGGGGCGATGAAGCCGTTGTAGTAGTCGGATTGGAATTGATTGGGGGCGAGCTTGTAGACAAAGGATTGGGAGTCATAGGGCTTGGCGACGCGGGCGGCGAGGACGCGGAGGGTAAGGTCGGAGGGGGCGATGGAAGTGGCGGGCGCGGTGGAGGGAGCGGTGGTGGTAGCAACGGTGGCGGGGTGGCCGGGGTCGATGGCGAAGAAGGCGCGTTCAGGCGGGCGCTGGGAGAGACCGCAGCCCGCGAGGGTAGTCAGAAGGAGAGCGACGAGATAATGACGAGCGATGAATGACGAATGACGAAATGGGGTGGTGTTCATTTTTTTTCTCCCGGATTGATGGGGCGTGGCGGTTGGCCGAAGAGGAGACGGGCGGGGTTTTGTTTGGCTTCTTCGGTGATGCCGGCGGTGTTTTCGAGGGTGTCGCGGAGATTGGTCACGACGGAGTTGAGATTCTGCTGCTGGGAATTGAGCATGGTGTTGACGTTGCGGATGAGGCGGCGGAGATCGGCGAGGGTGGACGCGGCGCTGTCGGAAGCCTTGCCGAGATTTTCGAGGGACTTGTTGAGTTTATCGTCGCTGAGGAGGGCATCAAGGTGTTCGGAGGAGGTGCGGAGGCGAGCGGAGATGACGGGGAGGTCGGCGAGGAATTTCTGCAGTTCCGGGGACTGGATGGTTTTCTTGGCCGAGGCGACGGTTTCGGAGCCATCCTTGAGTATTTGATCGATGGCGGGATTCTCGAGGACGGTACGGAGGCGTTTGTTGGTGTCGCGTAATTCATCGATGAGGGCGAGAGCGTGGGTGCGGACTTCGGCGATGTCGATTTGTTTGAGGGTGGTGCGTGCGTCGTCGATGAAGAGTCCGGCGTGGGTGAGGATTTCACCGACGTTGGCCTTGCGGATGGACTCGAGGATTTCGCCGGCGGCTTCCACGAACTGGGTGATGGTGCCCTGGGCGGAGGGGATGTAGGGATGCGAGGGGGTCCAGGCGAGATCGATGGGCTTGGAATCTTTGATGAAGACCAGTTCGACGTAAGGGGGGCCGGTGAGGCTGGAGGAGGCGATACGTGCGCGGAGGCCGTTGTCGACGGCGTTTTGAAGGCGATCCACGCGGGTGGCGCTGGTCGTGATGGGGATGGCCTTGGGATCGAGAGCGAGTTCGAGGATGACGGCGTTTCCGAGCTGGTGGTTCTTGGTGAAGACTTCTTCGCCATAGGTGGCGACGGCGAGGGAGATTTTGCGGACGCGGCCCATCTGTACGCCGCGGAATTTGACGGGAGCGCCGGGGTCGAGTCCCTGGACGGATTCGAGGGTGACGGTTTCGACGATGAAGGACTGGCGGCCGAAGTCGGTGACGCCGAAGACGACGATGCCGGCGGCGAGGAGACCGACGCCGACGAGGATGAAGAGGCCGAGACGGAAGTAGCCGGATTCGGAGCTCATGGGGACCTCCGGGAGGAACGCGTTGTTTTTACCACCAAGACACCAAGGCACCAAGACGACGGATCTAGATGAACACAAAGGGGTGTTGAAGTAATCCTTTGTTGGGTCATTTTTTTGTTCCTTGATGAGTGGGTTCGCGGTTGAAGAAGGCGCGGACCCAGGGGTTGTCGCTATGATCGCGGAGATTTTCGGGGGCGTCGAGGGCGACCATGGTTTTCTTCTGGGCGTCCAGAACGAGGACGCGGTCGGCGATAGCGAAGATGCTGGGGAGTTCGTGGTTGACGACGATGAAGGTGGTGTGGAGGAGGGCATTGAGGTCGAGGACAAGTTGGTCGAGGTCGGCCGAGGCGATGGGGTCGAGGCCGGATGAGGGTTCATCGAGGAAGACGAGGGGAGGATCGAGGGCGATGGCGCGGGCGATGGCAGCGCGTTTCTGCATGCCGCCGGAAAGCTCGGAGGGGAGTTTGGCGGCGGCGTCTTCGAGGTTGACCATTTTGAGTTTGGCGAGAGCCATCATGTTCATCTGGCCGGTGGAGAGGTCGGTGAATTCTTCCATGGGGAGGCGGATGTTTTCGAGGACGGAGCGGTCGCCGAAGAGTGCGCCACCCTGGAAGGCGACGCCGAACTTGCGGAGGATCTTGAGGCGAGCGGGGCCGGTGGCGTCGTGGAGATTTTCACCGTCGATAAGGATGCTGCCGCCGGCGGGTGTGTAGAGGTCGATGATATGTTTGAGGACGGTGGATTTTCCGGAGCCGGAGCCGCCGGCGATGACGAAGATTTCGCCGGCGTGGATGTCGAAGGATATCTTGTCGAGGACCGTTTGGCCGTTGTAGGCGGCGCGGAGGTCGCGGACTTCGATGAGCGGGCGGGAGGAGTTTTTCGCGGGTTCATAGTTCATGGATTCAATCAGTCATCGGGTTAGGGATCAGATACCGAGGTAATAGTAGATCACGCCGATTATGGCGTCGGCGACGATGGTCAGGACGATGCCGGCGACGACGGCGCGGGTGGTGGAGTCACCGACGGCGCCGGGGCCAGACTTGGTTTGTTGTCCGCGAAGGCAGCCAACGCCGGCGATGATGAGGGCAAAGACGAGGGACTTGAAGATGCCGCCGAGGAAGTCGTGGAGCTTGATGGACTCGTTGACGGTTTTGACGAAATAGGTGACAGAGTAGCCCATGGATACCATGACGAGGCAGGCGCCGACAAGGCCGAGAAGGAGGTTGTAGAGGGTGAGAAGCGGGGTGACGAGGAGCGCGGCGAGGACGCGTGGGACGGCGAGGAAGCGGACGGGTTCGAGTCCGAGGGTTTTGAGGGCGGCGAGTTCCTCGGTAACTTTCATGGTGCCGATTTCGGCGGCGAAGGCGGAGCCGGAGCGTCCGGCGATGATGATGGCGGTGATGAGGGGACCGAGTTCGCGGATGAGGGCGAAGCTGACGATGGTGGGGATGAGGGATTCGGCGGCGTAGCGGCGGAGGGGATCGGCCATCTGGTAGGCGAGGATCATGCCGACGAGCAGGCCGAGGAGGCTGATGACGGGGAGTGCATTGACGCCGGCCTTTTCGGCGATGATGAGGATTTCGCGCTTGCGGAGGCGGTGCGGGTGAGTGAGAGCCCAGAGGAAGGCGAGGGAGAGTTCGCCGACGTAGGCGATGAGTTGGTATTGATCTTTGAGGATGGTCCAGGCCATGAGTCCGACGAAGGCGGGGAGGCTGGCGGGTTTCTTGTTTTCGAGCATGGGTGCGGCGGGGTCTTTGAGGAGGGACATATCGACGAGGCGTTTTTGGTCTTTGTCGAGGCCGGAGAATTCGAGGGTGCCGCCGGAGGTGGCGGCGATGCGGCGGAGTTCGGCGAAGAGGCCGAGTCCGGAGCCGTCGAAGAAGTCGAGATTCTTCACCTCGAGGAGAATCCTGGCGGGGTGAGATTTGGCGGCGGGGACGACGGTTCGCGTCCAGGCGTCGGGGAGTGCGGCGGCGTCGAGGCGGCCGGCGAGGTTGATGGTCATGGCGCCGGAGGATTCCGACACATCGACCTTGAGAGGCTGGGCGTTTTCTGACTGCTGGCTCATCCACGAATCCCCATGAGAACGTGGAGTATTGTAAGCGCGAGGAAGGCGGAATACACGGGGGAGTTATGGGATAAGGGTTATGAGGTATGGGGGCATGCGCTTGCAAGTTGTGGGATGAGGATTGACACTCTGCGATTATCGCGGGACGAAGGTTTGAAGGAGTTCGGATGAGTGTGACACTGGAGATGATTCGGGGGGCGAAGGAGCGGATGGTCGGGGCGATTTATCACAGCCCGTGTCCGTATTCGCTGTCGCTGTCGAAGCTGTGCGGGGCGGAGGTGTATTGCAAACTGGATCATCTGCAGATGACGGGGAGTTTCAAGGAGCGTGGGGCGCGGAACAAGTTGTTGCAGTTGTCGGCCCAGCGGAAGAATACCGGGGTGATCGCGGCCAGCGCGGGAAATCATGCGCTGGGGCTGGCATATCACGGGGGGCTGCTGCGGGTGCCGGTGACGGTGGTGATGCCCAAGTGGGCGCCAATTGTGAAGGTGAGTAATTGCCGGGGTTTTGGGGCGACGGTGATCTTGCATGGCGAGAGTTTTGATGAGGCGCGGGCCGAGGCGGAGCGATTGGCGGCGGAGCGCGGGCTGACGTTTGTGCCGGCGTTTGATGATGTGGAGGTCATTGCGGGCCAGGGGACGATGGGACTGGAGATTCTGGAAGATGTGCCCGGGGTGGAGGCGGTGGTGGTGCCGGTGGGCGGGGGCGGGTTGATCGCGGGAGTGGGCACGGCGATCAAGGCGCTGCGGCCCCAGGTGAAAGTCATCGGGGTGGAATCGCTGCACGCGCCGACGTTGAAGCGAAGCCTCGAGGCGGGACGGGTGATTCGCGTGGCAACGCAGCCATCGCTGGCCGATGGCTTGAACGTGGCAGAGTGCGGACACGAATGTTTTGCGATCGCGCAGCGTGTGGTGGATGAAGTGGCGTTGGTGGATGAGACGCAGATCGCCAAGGCCGTGCTGCGGTTGCTGGAACTTGAGAAGATGGTGGTGGAGGGTGCAGGAGCCGTGGGGCTGGCGGCAATGATGCACCGCGAGGCGCTGGGCCTGCGCGGCTTGGAAGGCAAGAAAATCGTGCTGGTGTTGTGCGGCGGAAACATTGATATGACGCTGGTGGCGCGGATCATCGACCGCGGCATGGCGGCCGATGGGCGCCTGGCGCGGATTACCGTGCATATTCCGGATCGGCCCGGGACCCTCGCCAAGGTACTGGCCGTCATCGGCGAAACGGGCGGAAGCATCAAGGAAGTGACGCACGATCGGCATTTTGGCCCCGCCGATGTGGCGCTGGCCCGCGTGTCGCTGGTGGTGGAGACGCGCGATGCGGGCCACGTGGCGGAGATTCATGCGGCGCTCAAGGCCGCAGGGATGATGTTCGAGGGGTGATGGGCCTTAAGCGCGACGACGGCGGGCCAGGAGCACCAGCGCGCCGGCGGCAAGGAAAGCCAGGGAAGCGGGTTCGGGAACGGCGGACGGGGGGACATCGCCCCCGGGAGCGCCGATGGTGATGCCCATGTCCTGCAAGGCCGCGAGGTCGAGTGGGGAGATGTAATAGCGGGTGCTGTCGAGAAAGTTCACGCCGTTCATGAGGTCGGTGAGGAGATCGGAACCGGGCAGGCCGGAGGCGACGGAATTTCCGAAGTGCATGAAATTGCCGGCAGTGAGGGGGACATCGCCGCCGTAGAAGGCGTCGGCGTTGGCGCCGGTGAAGTAGAGGACGCCGCCGACATTGATGACGTGTTCATCGAACGTGGACTCATAGGATGTGGCGAGCGCACCGGTGGAGGGATCGCGCCAGCCGGAGAAAGCCCACGCGTGGCCGAGTTCGTGGAGGAAGGCGGAGACGGCGTCGACTTGATTGGCGGGAACGGTCTCGAAGCGGTTGACGGGATGGGGATCGAACCAGAGGGAGTTGGCGAGGAAACTGGTGCCGATGTGAAGGTAGACATCGGGGGTGGCGCCGTTGGGGTCGATGCCGGTTTGGCGTTCGTAGATGGCGCCCATTTCGTAGACGGAGATGCCGCCGGTGGTGTGGACGTATTGGGAAGCGGCGGAACTGGCCGAGAGCGTGGGCTGGTTGGTGAAATCGACCATGATGTCGATGGTGCCGGAGCCGGGGAGGACATCGGCCCAGGTGTTGGCGGCGGCCAGGAGATTGGACTGGATATCGGAATAGTACGCGCTATGGGCGCTGCCGGGATCGTTGAAAGCGACGGTAAAAGCCGGGGCGGCCTGAGCGGCGGATGCGACGGCCAGTACGAGTAGCGCTGCGGGGACGAACTGACGGGCGTTGGTACGCATGGACCTTCCTCACTTTCCCTAATGAAACCACGGGACAGAGTGAGTTATCGGCTAGTGGGTTAGGGGACCTGAGCAGAACCGATAATGAATGAGAAAAATCTGAGAAGACCGAATGTTCTCGGACGTTGGGTGGGGTGGCGTTCGCAAATATGACACAAATATCCCGGAGAAAACAGATCGTTCAATCATTATGTATGGCTGCGATTTGGCCGCGTGGGCGGAAGAGGCTAATGAGAGCGCCGAGGGCCAGCAGGACGAAGGAAGAGAGGATAGCGAGGATGCCCCAGGCGGTACTGGTCCGCGGGATGAGGGCGTCGCAGAAATCGGCGATGTGTTTCCAGAGACGGGTGACGAAATCGGTGACGGCGGCGGCAGAGGGGCCGCAGAGGTAGACCAGGGCGACGAGGGCGAGCGTGGCGGCGACGATAGGCAGTGCGCGGAGCGCGAAGATGTACGTGAAGATCAGCGGGGTGGCCAGGAGTGTGACGATCAGCGGCATGATCTGATGCCCGAGGCCGGGAATGTGAATCGCCAGTTCCCGCGGGTTGCCCAGCGAAAGAAGAATGGCCACGAGGCAGAATGCTACCTGAAGGAAGCGAATCTGCGGCAGCGGCACGAGCGGCGATGGTTTGACGGCCAGGAGCGCAACGGCCAGGCCCAGGAGAACCGGGACGAGATTGGCTGCAAAAAAGTCCGCACGAAAAACCCAGTGGAGCATCCCAAGGTGAGCCAGGAGCGAGATGAACGGGACAATGAAATAGACGCGGCGGATTTCGGGAGCGCGTTCGGCGGCGCGGGCGAGAGGAGTCGCGGGAAAGAAGCGGGAGAGGAGATCCTGCATGAGTGGCAGAAGAAGTGCGAGCCACCAGAAGCCGTAGAAGGGCAGGCCGGGGAGTGTGCCGTCGATGGAGATATGACGCAGATAGATGGGGAGTGTGAAGAGGATGGCCAGTTGCAGGACAATCAGCGTGAAGGAACGGAAGGAGAGCTCCAGCCGCAGAACGCGGAAGACGAGCGTCATTTTCGCCAGAGCCAGGATGAGCAGGACCAGATCGACGACCGCGCCGGCGCGGGGACCGATGGAGACGGTTTCGGAGATCATGAAGGTGGCGTCGGCGAGAAAAAGCGATTGAAGGATGAGCAGCAGGCGGGCATCGCGTCGCAGCCCGCGGCGGAGGAAGAGGAAGAGCCCCAGGCCGATCAGGAGAAGTTCGTAGATGTTGACGGTGACGAGCAGGCCGACCATTTTTCCGATCTCGCCGGCGCGGGCGCCGACGCCTTGGACGAGGAGGTAGTAGCCCAGCAGCATGGAGAGGGCCGAGAGGAGATAGAGGGGATTGTGATCGAGGATGAAGTTGAGGAAGCCTTCGGGAGCGGGGTTGGGTCGGGGACTGGCGGGCGCGAAAGTGGCGGTCATGGCGGACCTCCGTGAGAGAGGCGGATATGCAAGAGGTGCTGATCTTGATACTGGCGCGGGTGGGAAAAGGTTCGCGGAAAATTCTCAAACCACGACGACGCGACGACACGACGGACGGGGAACCGCCGATGAACGCGGAGGAACGCCGACGGAAATTGGGCGGCCGAGTGATTGTCGGTGGCTACTTTTTTCTTTCAGGCGATATACTGCCGGACATGAATATCGTGCTGATCGGGTATCGCGGATCGGGCAAGACCGCCGTCGGAAAGCTGCTGGCGCAGAAGCTGGGCCGGGCGTTCGTCGATACCGACGAACTGATCGTGCAGCGTGCGGGTCTGATTATCAAAGATATTTTTGCACGCGAGGGGGAAGCGGGATTCCGGCAGCGCGAAGCGGCGGCGATCGCGGCGGCGTGCGCCAATGACAATCAGGTGATTGCCGCGGGAGGCGGGGCGGTGCTGCGGGCGGAGAATGTGGCGGCGATGAAGAGCAACGGAAATGTGATCTGGCTGGAGGCGGATGCCGCGACACTCCACACACGGATCGCGACCGATGCGGCGACCTCGGCCAATCGGCCGAACCTCACCAGCGCGGGGGGGATTGAGGAAGTGCGCACGCTGCTGGCGAAACGGTCACCGCTCTATGAAGCCGCAGCGGATGCGCGGGTGGATGTATCACAGCTTGCGCCCCAGCAGGTGGCCGAGCGCATCTGCCAACTGATCCCCACACGTATTGACGAGTAACGTCATTTCGCGTCAGGAATCGCCGTCATCCATTTGCCGCGTTCGGCCGCTTTGTCGCCATAGAGAGTGCCGGAGAACTGGGTGCCGATCGTCTCGTATTTCTTGCCGGCCTGGCGCAGAAAGTTGCGGAACGAGGCGTCCGGCTTGACCAGCGTATACCAGTGCGTGTCCTCGATTTCGCGGGCGTCAGAATAAGCTTTGCGGGCCGCGAGTTCCTTGACGATTTTTTCATCCTTGGCGAGGTCCTTGAGCGTCATGGATACGATGGTGACATCGCCGGCCAGGTTCTTGTCCTCGGACAGGCGGCGCGCCTTGGCGTGGGCCTGGGCCGCCTCGAGAAATTCGTATTTCTTCATCCCCTCGGCACCGGCAGCCAATTCCATCAGATCCTTGAAACGCTGGACGTACATCGGCTTCCGCTTCTCGACCGCGGGCGAACGCGTGTAGGCCCAGGTCTCCATGAAGTCGAAGGCCTCATTCATCTCCGCCTCCGGCGCTCCGGTATGCCCGCCGTTAAATGTGATGATGCGCCGCGGAGTATACGCGGGTAATCCGCCCGCAATCTGCGCGGCTTCGTTCGTATTCGAATCCGTATAGCCGAATGTGGCGAATGCGCAGAGCGTGGGCGTGCGCGTGAACGCCTCCAGACCCGCGATCCCCGTTCCGGCAGCCTGGAACAACAACCCCGCGAAGCCCGGGCGCAAATACGTGAAACAGGAGGATGCCCTCGCCCCGCCCGAAGCGCCCGTCGCAAAACGAAAACCCTCGGCAATGCGGAAACGCTTCATTGCATCATCGTGCGCCGCGATGAAGTTGGCCAAAATCGGCGGCCATTCGCCGTTCTTGGCTTCCACTAACCCGATGAATATGATTTTATCGCGTTTCAGTCGTGCTTCGAACCCCTCCATCTTTGCGTCGCCGACCGAGCTCATCTTAAATAGTACCGGGAATTGCCGCTGCGGATCGTCGTTGTAGCCCTTGGGAAGGTAGAGGTTGTAGTGGTACTCGCCCGCCGCCAGCGCCAGGCGGGTGCCGCCGATCTCGATGGAGGTGGCGGGCAACTGGACGGCGAGGGTTGTCAGTTTTTCTTCGGGAATGCTGCCCGCTGAATCCTCGGCCAGCGCCGCGCCG
The DNA here is from genome assembly GCA_903845195.1 of uncultured Phycisphaerales bacterium. Classification (GTDB taxonomy): domain Bacteria; phylum Planctomycetota; class Phycisphaerae; order WQYP01; family WQYP01; genus CAIMWO01. Next base: position 25,880 of record CAIMWO010000087.1, on the reverse strand, counting down.
CAGAAGAGACTGGACCACAGCACCACGAGCGAAACCAGAGACGATTTGCAGATCATTGTGACCTCCAACAGGTGCAACGAGTGGGAAATCCCGCGAAAGTATAGCAAAGTTACAGATTCCCAGTAGTCGCGAGTACTGCGGGCGCGAGGGGTACGGATGCGCGGTTTCCCGGGCGGAAACGGCGGGGTTATAAGACGTAGGTGCGGGCTCCGATAATTTGTGGAGGAATGGCGTGGGGGCTGGTCGATGAAGAGCGAATCGTGGCGGAGTGTTTTTGTTTGGTCTGCCACAAGCAGTGACGTTCATGGAAGGAACGACGCATGGTACGCGCTCTTGAGCCGATGCGAGTCGACGGACACGAGATGACGTTGGTGAAGTTGCTGGACCTGCTGACGAATCGGTATCACGTGGGGGTGCTGCGAACGATGGGTGCCGCGGTGGGAATGGATGGCGCCGAGGCCATGTGCGTCGAGATGCCGACGACTGTGCGGCTGTCGGCAGGTCAGCGGGTGAAGTGCGTGGTGTCGGATGGCACGCGAGGTGTGCTGGCGAAGCGTTCGATGCGCCGGGCCCAGGTGATGCAGGTACTGCCCGGGGCTGCGGATTTGCAGCGCGTGCATCTGGCGATGATGGGAGAAAATTGAGGGAAGGGGAAACTGGGTAAATTGGCAGTTGCCAGATGTGCATATTGGGCGGGGGCGGCGCGGGCAGCGGCCAATGCCGCAAATTTCATGTTTCGCGTTTCGAACTTCGCGTTTCAACTTGCCGGTGCTCCAAACTTTTCTTTTCGCGCGCAAACTGTCACAATGATGAGGAATCATAGAGAAGCGTAATGGAAAGGCGTGGTCGGCAACTATTTAGGGGGTGGGGTGTTGGGATTCTTGTTTTTCAGGGAACTACCAGGCTTCTCTAGCGTCGAAGGAAGGGCACAGTGGAACATCCGCTGGCGACGAGCAATGGAGCAACGGTCGGATCCGACAGCGATGCCGGGCGGCCGGTCCACAATGAATTGACGGCCGGCGCGGCAGCGCGTCCGATGACGACGTCCATGGCCATCGAAGACCAGCAGGCGCTGGCGCAGTTGCGCCGCGGCAATTGGGCATCGATGGAGCAGTTGGTGCAGCGCTACCAGGACCGGTTGTATGCCGCGGTGTTCCGCATCGTCGGACATCCGGAAGATGCCGCCGACCTCGTCCAGGAGACGTTCGTCAAGGCGATGCAGAATGTGTCGCGATTCGAAGGCAAGTCTGCGTTGTACACCTGGCTATTCCGGATCGCGGTGAATCTGGCGATCAGCCATCGGCGGGCCGGCGTCTATCGCATGACGCTGAGCCTCGACGGCGATCCGAGCCGCCATGAGGAACATGCCGTGAACCAGCAGGCGGCAGCGCTGCGGCGCCAGTTGGCGCAGCACACGGAAAGCGATCCGGCCGCGGCCGCGGAGATGCGGCTGGAACATGAACGCCTGGTGGCGGCGCTGCAGAAGCTGGATCCGGATTTCCGGGCCGTGATTGTTTTGCGGGATATTGAGGATTGCGACTACGAGCAGATCGCGGAAATCATGGAAGTGCCGGTGGGCACGATCAAGTCGCGATTGTTCAGGGCGCGCTCCGCATTACGCGAGGCGCTGACCGTGGCAGAGTGAGTACGAGAAAGAAGAGTTAAGAAGCCAGAAACTGGAAGAAGCAAAGTGGATTTGAGTGTGAGATGAAAGACGACCAGGAAGAACTTGAGCAACGCATAGCCGAATATGTCGACGGCGTTTTGCCGCCAGCAGACGCGGCGCGGCTGGAGGTATTCCTGGCCAACGGCGATCCCAAGTTGTCGGTGAAGGTCATGGGGATGATCGCCGACCGCCAGGCCATGCGTTCGTTGCCCAAGCCGGCGGCGCCGGCGGATCTACAGGCACGCATCATGGAGGCGGTGGAACGGGGCAGCCTGCTCAACGGCATGGAGAACCTGGAGCATCCGCATCGGCAGTGGTGGCAGACCAAGGGCGCGATCGCCGCAGGCCTGGCGCTGGTGCTGGGGTGCTTCTCCTACTTCATCTTGCAGGCCGTGCTGCAGTCGGACAACGCCTGGCATCGGCAGGTGGCCGTCGGTGAAGATGCATCAAAAAAACTACCGGCGATAACGCCACCAGCACCCGTTGAAATCAGCAAAGTCGGCGATGCGCGGGCGTTGAAGGAGGCGCAGGTGCTGACGGATTTGGCCGACGGCGCGGCCGCGCGCGGCACAGTGACGCTGGCGCCCAGTGCGAAGCTTGGGGAGGAAGTGGCACGGAATCAGGAGGCGGCGGGCCAGACATTTGATGTGGCGCTGCGAAACGGGTTCAGCCCGGCGGATTCGCCGCAGGTGGCGCTGGAGGCCGTACAGGCGACGCAGCGGCGATTTGCGCAAGGGGCGCCGGTGCTGGTGACACTGGTGGCGCGAGACAACGTGGATCCGCAACGGCTGCAAACGATGCTGCGGCAATTCATGACGGAAGATCCGGCGGCTTCACCGCAACAGGCGCTGCTGGCGTCGCGGGAGGGAGATGCGGCGCGGGAGCGGGCAGCGCTGGGCGTCGGGGGCACTGCCGGCAAAATGGCAGGTGGAACTCAGTTGAACAAAGCGCCGGCAGAGAACAGCTATTCGGGAAATACCACGGTGGCGGGCGGGGCGCTTTCGCAAGATAGCGGCTACGGAAATAACACGGGAAATACTCTGAATTCGAACTCGAACTACGATAATCAGACGCTGAACAACAGCGGGCAAGGAAATCTGCGGCAACAACAGGTGGCCTCGAACACCGGTGTGCAGAGCAATGTAGCCTCGAACCTGCGCACGGAGACAGAATTCCAGGTGTACGATCCGAAGGCGCGTGCTTTTGAGCTGCAGGATCAGATTGCAGATAACGAAAAAGCCGGCACCCAGATGGAGAAGCAGCTGGCAGAGACCACACACGGGAAAGCCGACGCAAAAAGAACGGACAGATCCAAGGATATCGCGCAGGCCATCGATCGGAGCCAATCGTTCGCCGCCAGCCACGCGCCTTACCGGGTGCTGCTGCGGCCGGATCAGCTCAATCAACTGGCGGCGAATTTTCAGGTGCATTCGATCACACGCGGCACCAATGCCTATGTGATCAGGAACGCCGGCTTTAACGATGCCGATCAATTGGCGTCCCGGTCTGGGCAGAAGGCAGCGATTGCCAAGGGTGGCAGCGGCGGCGGCAAAGAGAGGGATGATCTGCCGAACAAGGCCGCGGGGGAATCAAAGACCGCGGATTCATTGACCTACAAGGCATTTAAGCCGAGCGGCGAGGCCGGCAGCACGGCTGGAGCACCTGTGCCGACGACGCCACCACCCGCACCGGCCGTGCAGGCGGAGAGTCCTTCAAGCTCGCCGAAGATCGCGGCGGCAACACAGTCGGGGCCGGCGAGATCGAGCCAGAAGCACGCCAAAGAAGCCCGGAGCGAAGTGAACGGGCCGGCGGATGCAACCACGGTCACGCAGCAACTTGCAGTTCAAAAAGACGAGCGGAGCGGGGGCGATGTCCAGCGGAAGACGCAGGAGGCTTCACCAGCCGCAGACCAGTGGGTGGAATGCGTGATCCTGATGGAGGCGCCGGGCTTGCCGGCGGCCTCGCAGCAGATCAATAGCAGCGATGTGCAGATGAATCGGTCACAGCAGGCGAAGTGAGATGCATGGTCAGTGGCCAGTGGTCAGTGGCGAGTTGACGCTTGTTTTGACTGGGCCAGTTGACCACTGACCGCTCCCCAATTCTTTCAACTTAATTTTTGCAGCAGGATGTCGCTGCCGCCTTTGAGGTGGGTGCCGAGGGGGTGGGCGACGCGCCAGTTTTCGCCGGCGGGAACATACAGTTCCGTGCGGCTGCCGAAGGCGATCATGCCGAAACGCTCTCCGCGCACCAGGGTGTCGCCTTTTTCCACGGGGGCGATGATGCGGCGGGCGATGGCGCCGACGATTTGTTTGACGACGGCGACAGGTTTGTCCGGCGATGTGCCGAGGCAGATGGTGTGGCTCTGATTTTTGGCGGAGCAATCGGGGTGGCGGGCGTCGAGAAATAATCCTTCCTCATAGCGCGTCCAAAGAACCGTCCCCGCGCACGGCGAGCGGTTGACGTGGACATCCAACACGCTCAAAAAAATTCCCACCTTAAGCGCCGGCCCATTGAAGGGGGCATAGTGGTCGAGGTGGGTGATCTCGCTGAGTTTTCCGTCGGCCGGTGCAACCATGATGCCGGGCCCGGCGGGGATGGTACGATTGAAATCCCGGAAAAACGCCAGCCCGGCAAACGTAAGCACTCCGGGAACAAGCGCCCACCACGCAAGGCCGGGAAGGATCGCCAGCACAACGATGCTGAGCGTTCCGACGAGCGCAATAGGGACCCAGAAGGTCCAGCCATAGAGGGAGAGGAAGAATTGTGGCGGTGCATTTTTCATAGGTTGAAAGTGTCCCAAGTTGTGCTGCGGGTGTAAAGGCATGTGTCACCACGATGTGTAGTAAGGATCTCTTGACTAACGATTGATGCTGGTCAAGAGATCTTTACTAGCAGCCGGGGATCACGGCAGGCTGAGCGCATCGATGTAGGCATCCTGGAATGCGGGGACGAGGTTGAGTTCAAGAATTTCCAGCGAGCGCGCGGTGCGCTGCATGTCCGCCAGAAGCGATTTATCGGTGAGAGCGAGGTAAGCGCCGGCGAGAGAAGAATTGCCGACGGGGACGATCTGATCGGCAGTGAAGGCGGGGAGGAGACCGATGCCGAGGGCGTTTTGGGCGTTCATGTGAGTGCCGAAGCCGCCGGCGAGGTAGACGTGGCGAACGTCGGCGGGTCGAAGCTGAACGTGATCGAGCAGCATCTGGATGCCCGCATGAATGGCGGCTTTGGCGGAGAGGAGCGAAGCGACATCGCACTCGTGGACCGCGATTTGCCGGCGTCCCTGGCTGAAGGCCAGACGGTATCCGGGAAGCGCGCCGTTATTTTCGAGCCAGCTTTCACGCAGACCGACGTCGCGCTGGAAGCGGCCGGTGGCCGAAAGCAGTCCAGTGCGGCGGGCTTCGGCGAGGAAGTCGATGTACGCCGAACCGCAGAGGCCGGCGGGAAAGACTCCGCGGTCCTGGCCGATCCAAGAGAGATCGTGGCGGCCGGTGTCAGGATGGAGCGTAATCGCAGAAATAGCGCCATCGCCCGCCCGCATGCCCGAAGTAAGACGCGCACCCTCGAACGCGGGCCCGGCCGCGGTCGCACAACCGATGAGGCGGCCGTCGTGGCGCAGGACAATTTCGCCGTTGGTGCCGACGTCCACGAGCAAATCCGTCGTCGGATCGTAAGCCATGCCGGTGGCGATCAGTCCCGCAATGATGTCCGAGCCGATGTAGGCCGCAGCGCCAGGAAGTAGATGGACCGCAGCCCCTGGAAAACGCTCGCCCCATCCGCCAAGCAGATCGCCGGGGCGAAGGACGCGGTGTTCGATAAATGTCGGCGTAAAAGGTGCGATACCCAGGGATGTCGGATCGACCCCGGCAAGAATGTGCAGCATCGTGGTGTTACCGGCGATGACGAAGCCGCCCACGTCCGCATCCTTGGCGCCCGATGCGGTGAGGATTTCCTGCACCAGCGGCGCCAGCGTCTGTTCCACCAGCGCCGTCTGAAGTTCTCGCAACGCGCTCGCCTGATTCATACAGAGCGTGATCCGCGTCACGACATCGTCCCCCAGGTGCATCTGCGCGTTAAACGCACTGGCCCGGGCCGCAACTTTGCAGGTTTCAAGATCCACCAGCATCGCCACAACCGTCGTCGTGCCGACGTCCACCGCAATGCCCCAGCGGGCGGCCAGGAGCGGGTCATTGGCATGCGTGACGCGGATGGCGTACGCATCGAGAACCTGCGGCGAATAGGTCAGAAGAGAACGCCGCGGAAGATTCAGATGAAGATCGCCCGCGGGCCCATATTCACAGGCGCGTATCGACAGCGGCTGACCTTCCGCCGAAAGCACGGCATGGGTGCGGAGATGATGAACCGTGCCGTGGGTAAGCTCGACGATGCACGCTTCACACAGCCCACGCTGACCGCATCGGGTATTGAGTGGAAGGGCGTGCCGGCGCAGGATGTCGGCCAGCGACCCGGCGCCGTGCTGAGGCGCGTGGAGGGTCTTTTCGGCCTCCGGCGTGCGGATGTGGAGGCTGAACTTCTTCATGGTTCAGCCTCAACCGGATTGCCGCGGACGGTGAGGGGCACGCGTGCCATGATTTTTTCATCGGCGGTCATTTTCAGGAACTCGCCGGGATTGAGCACGAGGAAACGTTCATCATCCCACGGGCCGGTGAGAAGGTCGCGGAGCAATTGCGGATCGCCACGCTGACGGTCGAACGACCATTTAAGCCAGTCGGCGCATTTCCGCGTGTAGGCTATATCTGCCTGGACGTCGGTTTCAGGGGTCAGGCCCAGATCGACGTAGGCTGCGAGTTTATATTCGGAAAACCAGGCCTGCTCGGTTTCCATGAGGAACTGGGCGTCTTCTTCGGAAAACTTCTTACGATATTCGGCGAGATATTTCTGATAGCGTTCCTCACCGGGAGGCGAGTGATGGCGGTTCCAGCCCGGGGAATACCAGTAGGTGCCGGGATTCTGCTGGACGTACTGTGCATAACGCTCTTTGGAGCCCAGCAGCAGGGTGATGCAGTCGTGGGCGCGGGGGACGATGAGTTGGGCGCGGCGCGTGGTGACGTTTTCGGTGCCGCGGGAACAGAGGCCGTAGACCAAAGTAATGGCTTGGGCGTTGGTCGTGGATTCGAGGTGGCCGACGGCTTCCTGCAGGCGCTGACTGAGCAATTGCGGCGTATTGTGCAGGCCCTGTTCGAGCGGGTGGATGGCCACGATGTGCGGCATCCCTTGTGCGAGAATGCGAATTTCATCCTCCATGACGGCACAAAGAATGATGGCAATGGGAGGAGGAACGGAAGAATGATTGGGCATTGGTCAAAAACTCCACGTTCTTGCGGGGCCAAATCATCGGAGGAACAAGTGATCAAATGGCACGAGCGTGCAATCCCTGAAAAGGGATCGGCGTCACCTCGACTTTACAATAGCATATCTGGATAATAAGATCATATTCTCAATTTGCGTATTTTGCTTGGAGTCCAGCCATGGCGGAGTTGCAGGAACTGACTCAGGTCATCATCAAGGGAAATCGCGCGGAAGCCAAACGTTTGACCCAGGCGGCGATCGACGCACAGGTGCCGGCGCGGCAGGTTCTAGATGCGCTGGTGGCCGGGATGGATGAAGTCGGCCGGCGATTCCAGCGGAATGAAGTCTTCGTGCCGGAGATGCTGATCGCCTCGCGCGCGATGAAGGAAGCGATGGCGCTGCTGGAACCGATGCTGGTGAAGGCGGGGATCAAGCCGGAATATATCGCGGTGATCGGTGCGGTACAGGGGGATTTGCACGACATCGGCAAGAACCTGGTGGCCATGATGTGGCGCGGGGCGAATTTCCAGGTGGTGGACCTGGGCACGAATGTACCCGCCGAGAAATTCATTGCCGCAGTCAAGGAACATCGGGCGCAGGTGGTGGGCTTGTCCTCGCTGCTGACGACGACGATGCCGGCGATGCAGGCCACGGTCAAGGCGATCAAGGACGCGGGCCTGGGATCGCTGAAAGTGGTCGTGGGCGGCGCCCCGATCACGCAGGATTTCGCCAAGGAAATCGGCGCCGACGGCTTCTCGCCCGATGCTGCCGGAGCGGTGGACCTGGTGCGTAAGCTGCTGGCGGCTTGAAATCGCACGCATCGCGCGAAAGTGCTTCGAACGAAAATAGATTGGAATAACCAATGACGACGCAGGGCAGTCTGACGGGGCGGGAGCGCGTCAATCGGATGTTTGCGCGCCAGGATCAGGACCGGATCCCGCGGCACGAGAGCTTCTGGCCGGAAACGATCACGCGCTGGCAGGAAGAGGGCCTCAGCGGGGAGCAGAGCGACGTGCTGGACCTGTTGGAGAGCGACTTTGGGCAGGTGACCTGGATGTGGCCGTCGCCGTTTCGCGGCCAGGGGCGCACGATCCAGCAGGACGCCTCGACGCGTGTCGTGCGCGACGAACATGGAAAGCTGGCGCGGTACTGGAAGAACAAGAGCGGCACGCCCGAGCATCTCGGGTTCGATTGCGACAGCCGGGAAAAATGGGAACAGGTCTACAAGCCGGCGCTGCTGAACACCGGGTTACAGGTGGATGTACATGCCGCCAAACGCGCCTTTCGCCGCGCACGCGAGCTGGGACAGTGGGCCTACGTGGCGGGCGTCGAATCCTTCGAACAGACCCGCACCATGATGGGCGATGAAATCACACTCATGGGCATGATGGAATATCCCGAGTGGATTCGCGATGTCTCGGTCACCTGCACCGACGTCATGCTGCGGAATCTGGATGCGATCGTCGCCGAGGGCGTGCACTTTGACGGACTCTGGACCTACGGCGACATGGCGTACAACCACGCCACCATGTGCTCGCCGGCGACCTATCGTGAATTGATCTGGCCGGACCACAAACGCCTGGCCATGTGGGCCCACGCCCACAATATGAAGTTCATCTATCACACCGATGGCGACATCAACGGCGTCATGGACCTCTACGTCGAGGCCGGCTTCGATTGCATCCAACCGCTGGAAGCTAAAGCCAATATGGATATCCGCACGTTGTGCCCGAAGTACGGCCAGCAACTGGCGATGTTCGGCAACTGCAATGTGATGAAGTACGCAACGAATGATCGAGCCGTCATCGAGGAAGAAATTCGTGCGAAACTGGAGGCGGGAAAAAAGACGCGCGGCTACGCGTATCATTCCGACCATTCGGTCCCGCCGCAGGTCAGTTGGGAAACGTATCAGTTCATCATCGACCTGGTGAAACGCTACGGAAAGTATTGAGCAAAAAGCAGAGAATCAAACAACGGGGCAATTCAGAGGACGTGTCGCAGCAGGATAATATAGGGGTTTGGCAGCGGGATGGATGGCAGCGAGCGGTTCCAGAAGTATGCTGGATTCGGCGGTGTCAGGAGTTTTTAATATCATGAACGTCATGAATGAACGTCAACGCTTTCTCGCAACGATGCACTACCTTCCCCGCGATCGCTCGCCCATCTGCGACTTCGGCTTCTGGTCGGAAACCATCGACGAATGGCACAATCAGGGATTACCCCAGCGCGTGATCTATAAGAATTATGATGGCACGTCGGCCAATGAATTTTTTGGCATGGACGAATACAGCGGCGGGCCGGGGTTCAACGTGGGGCTCTGCCCGGGCTTCGAATACAAGGTGATCGAAGATCGCGGCGATCATGAAGTCGTGCAACAGGGCGACGGCGTCCGCGTGCTGCGCAAAAAACACATGTCGTCGATCCCCATGCATGAAGGACATCTGCTCGTCGATCGGCAAAGCTGGAAAGAGCATTACCAGTGGCGGCTGGATCCCGACGACCCCCGCCGCTACCCGCAGGATTGGGACCAGGCCAAACGAATCTGGCGCGATAACGGGCGGGCGAAGCCGGCGACATTGTGGGGTGGAAGCCTCTTCGGCTGGCTCCGCGACTGGATGGGCATGGAAGCGATCAGCTACGTCGTCTACGACGATCCAGCGTGGTTTGAAGAAATGGTCACCACCGTCGCCGATTGCATCGTCGCATCGCTGACGCGCGTCTTGCGCACCGGCGGCGTCTTCGACGGCTGCAGCATCTGGGAAGATATGTGCTACAACGGCGGACCGCTGTTATCCCCCGCGCATTTCAAACAGTTCCTCGTTCCGCACTACAAACGCATCACGGGCCTCCTACGCAGCCACGGCGTGGACATTATCTGGGTCGATTGCGACGGAAAAATCGATGACCTTCTGCCCCTCTGGCTCGACGCAGGCGTCAACTGCATGTTCCCCATTGAAATCGGAACCTGGGGCGCCGATCCGGTGAAGTTCCGCAAACAGTACGGCAAACAATTACTGATGATGGGCGGTTTCGACAAGCACATCATGGCCAGGAGCAAGGAAGCCATTCGGGCCGAAGTGCTCCGGCTTGCCCCGCTGGTGGAAGAGGGCGGCTTCATCGGCTTTGCCGACCACCGCGTTCCGCCGGATGTGCCGCTGGAAAATTATATGTATTACCTGCACTGCGTCCGGGAGGTGTGGGGACACGGGGTGAATTTGAAACCCATTGGACAGATTTGCCCGCCGCAGTGCGCGGGACATGCGGTACAAAGGTGACAGAATGAAGCGGCAGTACTACCTGGATTTGGCGGCGCGCGGACTGCGCATGCCGATCGGGACGGATCTGGTCCTGCATGAAAAACCAGACCATGACGCCATACGTCTCGACGGCCGGCGGCTGGGAGCCGTGGTCGCGGAAGCGGCGACGCGCTATCAGACGCCGCTGGCGATTCCGTTGATGGATTTGACGCTGGAAAAGGCGTCGCTGCTGGGGCTGTTGGGGATTCCGTATGCCCAGGCTGCGGAATTTCACTTTCCCGACTCGATTGCTGCGGAGACGTTGTCAATCGTCGAAAGCCGGCTGAAGGGGCCGCTGGATGTGCGATCGCAGGCGCATGTCGATGCCATCAAGATCGTGGCAACGGATCGGTCGCTGGTCTCTTCGGGCATGTGCATCGGGCCGTTCTCGCTGATGACGAAGCTGCTGGCGGACCCGATCACGCCGGTCTATATGTTGGGTGCGGGAACCACGGCGGAGGAAGACCCCGAAGTGCAGAACGTCGAACGGGCCCTGGCACTGGCGGAGATGATCATCCATCGGTCGCTGGCCCGCCAGATCGAAGCGGGGGCAAAGGCCATCGTGCTCGCAGAACCGGCCGCCAACGTGGCCTATATTTCGCCCAAACAACTCGAAACCGGAAGCGACGTCTGGGAACGATTGGTGATGCAGCCCAATCGCCGCATCCGCAAGCAACTCGGCGATGCGGGCGTCGACCTGATCTTCCATTGCTGCGGCGAGATCACCAATCAGATGCTGCGCGATTTCGCCTCGCTCGATCCGGTCATGCTCTCGCTGGGCAGTTCGCGAAAACTCTGGGAAGATGCGCTAATTGTGCCGGACAACGTCGTGCTCTACGGCAATCTCCCCACCAAGAGTTTCTACTCCGATACGAAAGTGACGGAGGAGAATGTCATTCAGATGACGCGGGAACTCATCACGAACATGTGCCGTACCGGGCATCCCCTGATCCTGGGCAGCGAGTGCGATGTGCTCTCCGTCACCGGATGCGAGTGCCGGATCAAGGCCAAAGTCGATACCATGTTAAACTGTTCCGTGTGATAAGAGTCGAAGGGGTTGCGATGAAACGCGCTGATTTTCTGCAGAGATTGCGTGAAGGAACGCTGTTGTGCGACGGAGCGATGGGCACGCAATTGCTCGCCCGCGGCCTCGCCCCGGGTGAATGCTCCGATCGCTGGTGCATCGATCATGCCGACCGGGTCCAGGCCATTCACCGCGACTATTTCAACGCCGGCTCGGACATGGTGACGACCAACACCTTCGGCGCCACGCGCTCCATGCTCGAACGCCACGGGCTTGACGCCAAAGTGCGGGAAATCAACATCGCCGGCGCCCAGGCGGCGCGCGCCGGAGCTGGCCCGGATGCCATCGTGCTGGGCGATGTCGGGCCGTTCGGAGATTTCCTCGAGCCGGTCGGAACCGTGACAGAACCCGAACTTGAGGCCATATTTTCAGAACAGATTGCAGCCTTGCACGAAGGCGGCGCCGATGGCATCTTGATCGAGACGATGGCGGACCCGGGCGAAGCGACGGTAGCGGTACGCGTGGCGCGCCGCGTGGCCGACTGGCCGGTGCTGACGACCTTTGCGTTTTCCAAAATCGGCGACGGATCGTTCCGCACGATGACGGGGGCGACGGTCGGGCAGATTGCCCAGACGATGCGCGACGCCGGCGTCGATGCGCTGGGGGCGAATTGCGGCACATCGCTGTCGTTGCCGGAATATGTGGAACTGGCGCGGCAACTCGTTGCGGCAGCAGGTCCCGTGGCGGTGATTCTGCAGCCCAATGCCGGTTCCCCCGGGGCCGGCGATCGGCGATCCGCCACGCCGGAGGAGATGGGACAAGTCGTCCCGATGCTTCTTGACGCGGGCGTGCGGATCCTCGGTGGGTGCTGCGGGACCACGCCGCTGCATATTTCCGCGATCGCTCGATCCATTACCGCGCGAAAGGCGCAATAACTCCGGTTTTTTGCCCGGGAATCAGATCGAATCACCTGCCAATGGAATTTCCGCCAGCAAAACGGCAACGCCATTGCACGCGGTCATCGCATCCGGCCGTGACCCCTGAAAATGTAGAAAAATCAGTAATCGCAAACGCAATAAACGAGGGGTTCCAATCGTTTATCGCAGCACTTGACCGGTGACGCGAAATGCCGCATAAGTATCAGTAAACCATGGCTGTAAACCACGGTTCAGGCGGTCGTCCTCGTCGGTGAGTCGGCGATCATGGGGAGGGGCATCGCCACACGGCTGGCCGCGATAACGGAAGCCGCCGGGCCAACGCTCGGGAGACTTCTGAAGCAGGACGAACGGGATACTTCATGCAGGCACAGAAAGAGCAAGAATCACAAGCCCGTTCGTCAGAGGACGGGGCCGATATACGCCCGGGTGCCACATGGCGCGCCGGCATCACCCTCAAATCGGCGGCGGCCGCCATCTTCGCAATGATGCTGCTGTCGATGCTGATTCAGTACGGCGAGGTGGTCCTGAGTTTCAGCCTCCCGCTGGCGGAAGAGACGCTGGCGTTGCCCGCGATGTGGATCGCCCTGGTATTGCTGGGAGTGGTGGGGATTTCCTGGTCGATGGCCCGCCTGCGGATTCTCAGCCGCCCCGAACTCCTCTGCGTCATTTACGCAATGCTGGTCTCCGCGCCGCTGATGACGCAGGGCTTCTGGCATCGGTTTATCGCCATCACGGGGACGATTCCGCGGAGCACGGAAACGTGGGACAAGCTGGACGCATTCAACGATCGACTCTGGCCGCACGGTGAAAATCTGCTGGCGGGAGAGCTTAACAACGCCGATTTGCTCCGGCCGGGCATCCGGGGAAATGTCGTCTGGCAGCCCGTCGAATATGAGGCGGAAAAAACGGAAAATCTGCCGGTCATGGCAAACACGCGGTCGGACGAGGTTTCGGCCGTACGACTGCGGGTTCCGGTGGTGCCGCGGGATGGCACCGAGGCCGGAATCGTCCGCAGCGAGCCGTACCTGTTCAGCGTATTGGCGCGGGCCACGGAGCTGGCGCCGGGGTCGAAGTATTACTGCCGGGTCTACGAAGACGGCGGTAGCAAGTTCCAGGAGATATTCAGTTCCGAATCCGGTCCGCGGGTCACCGCGTTGCACCAGAAGGGATTTCAGCGGCTGGGGGCCTACGGGACGAAATTCCCGGGAACGCTCGAGAAATATGTCGATGTGGAACTGGGGCTCAGCGGCATAGGTCGCCTCGAGATCGCCGATGCAAAATTGATGAACGTCTCGACGCTCGAAGGGATCTACAAGGGCCGCGTGATTGTCCGCGAAAGCAACTACGCGAAGCTCCCGGAGGCGGCACGGGCGGGCGTGGTGGTCAAGCCGGACAACATGGTGAGTTGGTCCGGGCTGAAGTTTGTCATTGCCGGGTACATTCCCCTGCGCGACTGGCTCATGCCCGCGGCGGTGTGGTCATCGTTTCTGATCCTGATCATGGTGGCGTTCCTGGCGGTCAATGCGCTGATGCGCCAGCAATGGATGGATAGTGAGCGGTACCTGATGCCCATGGCCCGGGTGACCCAGTTGCTTCTGGGACCCGATCCCGACGCTCCCGGCGCCTCCGCCCCGATCTGGAAAAACGGCTGGATGTGGGCCGGAGGAGCGATCGGCCTCCTGTGGACCCTGGGGAAGATCTGGCGGCACGTGAATCCGGTGATTCCGGACGTGACCGTCACGCACCGCATGAACGAGTTCTTCACCAGCGGCACATGGGGCACGATGTTCGACGTCAACTTCGATCTGAACATGTTCTTCATCAGCCTGTGCCTGTTCATGGAACTGAACGTGCTGTTCAGCATTATCCTGGGATTCTGGGTATTTCGGACGCAATATTGGATCGGGCACAAGTACGGGTGGGACACGACGCCCAATTTCCCGCTCGGAAATGAACAGATGCTGGGATCCTATGTCGCGTACGGCCTCATGATCATGGCGTTGAGTTGGCGCTATATCGGGCGCGTACTTAAGGCCGCGCTCTTCAACGACAAGGCGGCATCCAACGGCGAACTCTTCAGTTATCGCACGTCACTGTTACTGCTGGCGGCATGTTTTGGATTCGGTGGGATCTGGGCGCATTGGGTGGGAATCTCGGTCCTGGGCATTCTGACCTTCCTGGCCGGGATCGTATTGATCGGAATGGTCAGCTCGAAATTACGCACCGAGTGCGGAACGCCTTGGAGCGAGTTTGCCGTGTTCAATCTCGCACTCATACTGACCGTGACCGGCGGCATCCCCGTCTTTGGGCCGCAGGCGATGTTCTTCTGTTATGTCGTCACGTTCTTCATGGGTCCGACGACGTTCTTTCTGATCCCGGGCGGACAGATGGAAATGATCGAACTGGGCCGGCGCTGGCGCGTGCGCCCCTCGCATATCACCACCACGCTCGTCCTGGCGATGCTGGGCGGATTGTTTCTGGGTGGCTGGGCGTTCCTGTCCAATGCGTATGCCTTGGGTGGCGATACGATCAAGTACGGCTGGGCGTTTGATTCGAAGGCCTGGAATTTCCAGCCGTTCAACGCGCTGATGGACCAGGCGCAACATGCCAATGTATTGAACGCCGGACCCGCCGGCGCGGCGCACCACATCGATCCGACGTGGTACGCCTACGGGTATTCCGCAATCGTCACGGTGATCCTGACGGCCATGCGGCAGATGTTTTCCTGGTTCTGGTTCCATCCGATCGGATTCGTCGTCAGCGCATCTCCGTATTTTGGGGCCAAGCTGTGGGGCAGCGCGCTGGTCGCCTTGCTCGTACGCTGGTTCGTACTGTGGTTTGGCGGTGCGGCGACGATCCGCAACAAGTTACAACCGTTCGCAATAGGTTTGTTAGTCGGAGCACTTTCCGGCGAGTTTATTTCGGTGGCATTGGCCACCTATTTCCGAGCGATGGGCATGGCAGATGTCTACAGCGGGTGATCGAGTGAATCACAGGCCGGTGAGCCTTCTACAGCGCCTGGGCGTGGCGGCCATCTTCGCTGCGCTATTGCTGCTGGCCATGTGCTTTTACGTGACCCTGTTTGCACCACGCCCGCCCCTGCCCACGGGGTCCGCCGACGAGTCCTATGATCCCGCGGTAATGCGCGGGGCTGTGGCGCCGGCGCAGGTGGCGGCGCACCAACAGGACATCATCGGGATGGGTTCGCGTTTCATCGGCCAGGACGGCTTCTACAAGACTGCCGACTACATCCGCCAGGCCTATCGCGATGCCGGCCTGGAACTCCTCGAGTATGAGAATCAAACCGTGGCGCCGTGGACGCTGGAGCGGCAGATTCTCGGCGCCGACGGAAAGCCGCTCTCGAATGTCGAACTGTTCCCCTATTTCCCCAATTACATTCAACCGATGAATACGCCCGCCGAGGGCCTCGCGGGAAAGCTGGTGCTGGTCACCGACGAACTGCTGAACACCCGGCCCAAATTTGACGACTGCATCGCCCTGATCGACGCGATGAAGCAGCCGAAGGCGTTTGGCGTGCTGTGGGCCAAGTATGCACAGGTCGGCTTCAAGGCGATGATCGTTTCCAGCCGCGACGGCCTCGACAAGATCAACTGGCGCAAGAGCCTGGCCGTCGGATCGCTGCCGATGAACTATGTCCGCGTGGTGGCCGCGCCGGGGATTTTCGATCACCTCGACGAACCCGTCACGCTGCGGGTGCGGACGGAATACCGGAAGATCCGCAACCCGATCCTGGTGGGCATACTTCGCGCCGGCGTGGCCGACAAGACAGATCCCTCCGCACTGATCATCCCGGCAGAATATGATGCGCCGTCGATTCTGCCTGACCTGGCGCCCGGCGAACTCTCGGCCGTCCCCGCGGCCACCCAACTGGCGATGCTGGATGGACTCAAAAGCTACAAAGCGCACCTGCGGCGGGACGTGGTCTTCATCGCCACCGGCGGGCAGGTCGCCGCTCAGGACTCCTCAGCACGGCTCTTGTCCATCCTCGGCTCGGCCCATGATCCCGCACCGGCGCGGAAAGCACTGGTCAAGGAACGCGATGAGAACCAGCTGCGCCTGGCGCAGTTGGACGCGATCATCCGCCTGTGCGCCGATTCCCGCTTCCTGCATGATGCCGCGGCCACCGAGTCACTCGTGGCGGGTCTCAAGAAGGATGAGCGAAACTTTTTTGAAGAGCAGTTCCGCTACGTGATGAACACCATACTGCTGGAGCGCACCGAAGCGCAACTGCAGGCGAAGATCGAGTTCCTCAAGCGCATGGACAGCAATCTCGAATCGCCCGAGTTCCTGGCCTACATGAAGATGAAGGCCGGCTACGACGAGGCGCTGGCGGTCGGCGGCTATCCGCTGGGAAAACTGGTCGCCACCTCCGCAACCTTCATCACCGAGGCCGACCTGATCAAGCGCTGCGTGGACCGGTTCGGGACCTTGCATGCGTTCCACGAAGCGGAACTGGGCCGGTCGCGCCAGGCGCTAGCCATCCACGATGCGATTCATCAATACTCCACCGTGGTGGTAGTCGCGCCGCAGATTCTGCCGACGGAGCCGAGCAAGACGCCCTCTGAGTCGATGACCGTCTTCATGGGGCCGGGTGTCGAAGAGGGCGCCTACGTTCAGTACCCCTTGTTCAACAACGCCCTGCTCCGCCGCACCAATCGCCTCCGCGCCGATGCCGACAAAGAGGGCTCCGCCGCTGACTTCGCCGCCTTTCGGTATGAATCGATTAACGACGCCAAGCACAGCAGCAAGATTGCGTCGCGTGTTCCCGATCTCAACACTTCGACGACTTATTGGAACCGCCTCTCGTATCCGTCGGTAAGCCTGATCAACACCGATCGCACCTCGGCCTACGAACTCAAAAATTCGCCCATCTCCAAACCCTTCATGCGCGACCTCGGCACCATGCAACACTCCCTTCATGTCGCGGGCGAAACCATGTTGTGGCTGGCCCACGGCAACGGCTGGTTTGAATTGCCCCTCAAGGCCGGCGCAAAAACCTTCAACGGTTGCGTATACGTCGCCGGGGTCGGTAAATCAGTCGTCCCCAACTACCCCCTCGCCGGCGCCCTCTTCGCCCCCAAACCCCAGTACCAGGTGTTCCAGCAGTTCGGCTACCTGCCTCAAATGATGGACATCACCGATCCCTATGGCCGTTATTCACGCCCCCTCTGGGCCACCGACGTCGTTTGGCCCTACTCCCCGGAAATCGCCGGCTACGGCCCCAACGGCGTCATCCGTTACATGAAGGATGACGGGTCCATCGGCCAATCCGTCTACAAGTCCAATAACTTCAGCCAATGGGGCACCAGCGCACTGAGTGTAAACGTCGTGGTATTTCGCGCCGCACCTGTTGGTATCCTCGACCTCATCAATCCCCAGACCCTCACCGCTTACGGCGCTGTCGATCTGATTGTGCGCGACGGCCTGGCCGACCTCAGCCGCTTCTACAAATACCGCGGTGAAGAGGGAAGCCTCACCTTCGTCGAGCCCGAGCTGTTCCTCTACGTGGAATTGAAGGCCGGCGCTGCCGACAGCCCCTCCACCCAGGCCACCCGCGCATTTCTTCTGGGCACCGAATCGATCGCCGCCACGCATTACCCGCTCGATCCGCACAAGGAAATCGACGGCCCCGGCTACCTGGCCGCCGATTCATTGCTCATACGCGACATACCCCAGCGCGTGGCCTCCGCCATGCTGCAGGTGGACGATCGCCGCCTCGAACTTCAAGAACGTCACCACATGGCCGACGAGCGCGTCGTCGCCTTTGAGAAGCGGGCGCATGAAAGCCTGGAAGCCTCGACGCAGCCCGGCATCAGCCAGCACCAGCGCACCCTGCTGTCGCAGGAATCGGTGACCTACTCGACGCTGAATCACCCGGTGCTCCGCGGGGCCATTTCAGAGGCCGTCATCGGCGTGCTCTGGTACCTCGGGCTCCTCGTGCCGTTCGCGTTCTTCTTCGAGAAACTGGTCTTCGGCTTTGCCGATGTACGCAAGCAGATCATCACCCAGGCGATGGTGATCCTGGTCGTCTTCGCCCTGCTCAAGCTCCTGCATCCGGCCTTTGAGATGATCCGCTCGTCTCTGATGATCCTCCTGGGATTTGTGATCCTCCTGATTTCCGCCGGCATCACGATGCTCTTCTTCGGCAAGTTCCAGGAAAACCTCGATGAGCTCCGCAAGCAGCGCGGCAAGGTGACCGCCGCCGAAATCAACACCTTCGGCGTCATCGGCACCGCCTTCATGCTGGGCCTCAACAACATGCATCGCCGCAAGGTGCGTACCGGACTGACCTGCGCCACCCTGGTGCTGATCACGTTCGCCATGATCTGCTTCACCAGCGTCACCAGCGATTTGAAGGAAAAGGCCGTGGCCGTCGGCAAGGCGCCCTACCAGGGATTCCTGCTCAAGCCCGACAGCTTTTATCCCATCGGCGAAGGCGACTTCTTTGCGTTGCAGAACAAGTACGCACACATGTATACCGTGGCGCCGCGGACCATGTATGTCGGGGAACGGACGTGGGATCAGGTCGTCTATAACCCGCAGCTCGATATCGTTTACGACCCGGCCGCGCAAGCCGCCACCCAGCCCGACGCGATGGCCATCTCGAGAAAAGTGATCGCCAACTCGATGCTGGTTCTGTCCAACCGTGAACCGCTGCAGGAGAAGATCAAGCTGCTGACCAATCGGGGCTGGTTCCCGCCGCCGCCGGAAAAAATGTCGACGAAAGATCCGATCCTCATCATGTTGCCGGAATCGATGGCGGGCAATCTGGGGCTGAACGTTCGCGATGTAAACGCGGGTCTGCCGACGGTCAAAGTCTGCGGCAAATTGTGCAGTGTCTGGGGCATTTTCGCCGGCGCGTCGCTGGCCGAGGCACGCGATCTCGACGGCCGCAATCTCCTGCCCTTCGACGCCGAAGCCATCGCCACTCCCCGGGTGGCCGGCAGCTCGTTGCTGGCCTCGCTGAACGATCCGCAGCTTTCCCCCGAACGCGTCATTCTCGCCGCCAGCCGTCCGTTCGATACGCTTTCCTCCGCCCATGCCGGGGCGCGTCTGACGTCGGTGGCGGTGGAGTTCAATGCCCTCGGCTACAAGGACGCCAAATCCGCCATCAATACCCAACTGGAACAGAGCGGCAATGAAACGTACTACGGCCTCGATGGCATCGCGTACATCGGGCAACTCGCCCGCGCCACCAGCTTCGCCGGCCTGGCCGGTTTGCTCGTGCCGCTGCTGGTCGCCGCACTGACGGTGCTCAATACGATGCGCGGCAGCGTCTATGAGCGCAAGGATGAAATCTTCGTCTACAACGCCGTCGGCATCGCTCCCCGTTACGTCTTCTTCATGTTCTTCGCCGAGGCGTTCGTCTACGCAGTCGTCGGCGCCGTGCTGGGCTTCCTGCTCAGCCAGGGCCTCGGCAGAACCTTGACCGAACTCGAAGCCGTCACCGGTTACCAGTGGACCGGCGGCATGCGGATGACCTTTACCAACATCAACACGATCTTCGCCTCGATCGCCGTGGCCGTGGCCGTGTTCGTCTCCACATATTTCCCGGCGCGTTCCGCCGGCAGAATCGCCACCCCCGCGGACGACCAGGGCTGGTCGTTGCCGCCCGCCCAGGATGATGCTATCGCCTTCGCCCTTCCGTTCACCTTCGACCGCAAAGATCGCATCGCCGTGCTGGAATTTTTCAACCGCATCTTCATGGATCACGGCGAAGGCGGCACCGGCACCTTCCACGCCGGCAAGCCCGAATTTGCCGCCACCGAAGATTCCGCCGGCCTCATCCCCGAAATCCGCACCACCATCTGGCTCAAACCCTTCGACCTCGGCGTCTCGCAGGAGCTCATCATCCGTATGCCCACCGATCCTGAAACCGGCGAGTTTATCGCCCGCCTCCAGCTCACGCGCCTGTCCGGCACCCGCGAAAGCTGGATGCGCCTCAATGAAGGCTTCGTCGGCCTGGTTCGCAAGAATTTCCTCTACTGGCGCGCCGTAAGCCCCGAAGAACGCGGACGTCTTTTCGACGCGGCACGCCAACAAATTGAAACGGCCGTTATGTCTGCACCGACTGATGTTGCCGCGGAGGTCGCATGAGCACCACCACCGAAACAGTTGCACAGAAACCCAAACTCAGCCTCGGTGACGCCGAGCTCGCCCAATACCGCAACCTGCTCGAAACCCCCACCGAGTTCAAGGATGGCTTCGGCTGGAGCACCGTCGCCGGCGTCATCTTCTGCGGCCTGATCATGATGCCCGGGTCCATCTACCTCGGCCTCATGACCGGTGGCGGCATGGGCGCAGCCGCCCAGTGGGTCACCGTGATCCTCTTCGCCGAAATCATGCGCCGCAGCATGAAAAATCCCAGCAAACAGGAGCTCGTCGTACTCCTCTGGGCCGCCGGCGCGATGGCCGGCGGCGGCGCATTCGCAGGCTTCGTCTTCCGCGCCTTCTTCGTCACCAGCGACGCCGTCCGCGATGCCGGCCTCCGCGGCGCCTTCCCCACATGGTGGAGCCCCTCCCCCGATAGCCCCGCCATCGTCTCACGCAACCTCTTCCATCCCGACTGGCTCGTCCCCATCGGCCTGCTGGCGGCGATGACGGTCATCGGCTTCATCAACAAATGGACCCTCGGCTACTTCTTCTTCCGCCTCACCTCCGACATCGAACAGCTTCCCTTCCCGATGGCCCCCATCAGCGCCCAGGGCGCCATGGCCATGGCCGAGGCGGATGAACCCGCCAAACCCGCCAACGAAGAAGACCTCGTCGCACAAAAGCCCGGCCTCCGCAAAAAGTCCGACCGCTGGCGATTGTTTACCCTGGGCGTATTCTTCGGCGTACTTTTTGGCGCGCTGCAGGTCGGCGTGCCGGCCATCACCGGCCTGCTCTTCGACAAGCCCATCTTCATCCTCCCCCAGCCCTGGTTTGACGCCACCAACATCACCCAGGGTGTGCTCCCCGCAACCCCCACGGGTTTGGTTATCGATCCCGGCATCATCCTGATCGGCATGATCATTCCCTTCTGGGCCGTGATCGGAACCACGATCGCCATTGTCGCCACGATGGTTTTCAATCCGGTGCTCCATCACTACGGCGTACTCACACGCTGGCAGCCCGGCATGGATACCATCAACACCAGCTTCGCCAATGGCGTCGATTTCTGGATTTCCTTCGGCATCGGCACCGGCCTGGGCATCGCCGCGGTTTCGATCTTCCAAACCATCCGCGATGTCCGCAAACGCCTCGCGGAAAACCGCTCCCGCAAAAACACCCTCTCCACCGAAAAACGTAAAGACCTCTGGGCCACTCCCAAAAAGGGCCGCGGCGATTTCCCCCTCTGGATCAGCCTCGTCGGCTACGTCCTCGCCTCCACCGCCACCATCATCCTCTGCCACTACCTGCTGCCACCGAATACGACGCTCCGCGTCTTCCTCGTCATCTTCGCCTTCATCTACAACCCCTTCATCTCCTACGTCAACGCTCGACTCCTCGGCATCTCCGGCCAAAGCGTCGATATCCCCTTCGTCCGCGAAACCGCCTTCATCTTCTCCGGTGCCAAAGGCGTCGGCATCTGGCTGGCCCCCATCCCCATCGAAAACTACGGCGGCATGGCCCAGCAGTTCCGCGTCAACGAACTCACCGGCGTCAACTTCATGTCCCTCCTCAAGACCGACCTCGTCGTCATCCCCACCAGCTTCATCCTCTCCTTCGTCTTCTGGGGTTTCATCTGGGCCTCCGATCCCATCCCCTCCTCCGCCTTCCCCGCCGCCCAGGTCCAGTGGACCCTCCAGTCCAAAAACATGGCCCTGCTCTATTCCTCCACCTACAGCCAGCCGGGCCAGCGCGCCGCCGACATCAAGGACAGCCAGTTCATGCAGGCGATCCACCCCACTGTGATCGGCACCGGCTTCTCCGTGACCATCGTCGCATTCGCAGTGCTTAACATGTTCGGATTGCCGGTCATGCTGGTCTACGGCATGATCCGCGGCTGCGGAGGTATGCCGCACACCATCATATTTGAGCTCGCTGGGGCGCTGATCGGCCGCTATTACTTCGGTAAAAAATTCGGCGCGGATAATTTTCTGCGCATGGTGCCCACAATCTGCGCCGGCTATTTCACCGGCGTCGGCCTTATCGGCATGAGCACCATCGCCATGCGGTTCATTCAGAGCGCTATTTCCAGCGCTCCCTTCTAACCAGAGGATTTGAAACTGGATACGCGTCCCATGACAACTCCGCAACACCAAACCATCCACGAGCAGGTCTCCCTGCCCGTCTCGGTCGCTTTGGAGGTCGTACTCCAAGGCATCCGCATCCGCCTGGGCCGATCGATTGTCACGATCCTCGGTGTGGCGCTGGGCATTGCCTTCCTTATGTCGATTCTCACGACGCAGCTCGTCACCCAGGGCGTCAGCGATGAAGAAAAAACCCGCACCGAACTCGTTCGCATGCTCAGCTTCCTCACCGCCGATACCGGCCCGCTCCACGAACGCACCCTCGGCGTCATCCAGGCCGGCCCCTTGAACCCGCTGGAAACCCGCTTCCTGCAGACGATTCGCGAGCAGGGCCTGACGCGGCTTCAGTGGACCCTGTTGAACAAATCGCTCCCAGCGCCCAAAGACGCCGACGTCGTCGATCTGCCCGCTGTCGCCAAAGACGCCAGCGCCGTGATCGTCGTCGGCGATGGCGATTCCTCAGCCGTCGATTGGTCCGCCGTTCTGGCCCCCGCCCGTCAGAAAGTCATCGCCATCACGCGCCCCAACACCTCGGCCACCCAGACCTTCGCCGGCGGCACCCTCGTCACCCTCAGCCGCGAACTCCGCGCCGATGAAAAAGTCAGCCTTGCCGCCGCTGAAAAACGCGAACGCGCCCGCTCCATCTGGATCATCGTCGTCTCCCTCCTGGTCACCGTCATTGGCATCTCCAACTCCATGCTCATGAGCGTCACCGAACGCTTCCGCGAAATCGGCACCATGAAATGCCTCGGCGCACTCTCCAGCTTCATCCGCCGCCTCTTCCTCATCGAATCCACCCTCATCGGCACCATGGGCGCACTCCTCGGCGTCGCCTTCGGCATCCTTTTCCCCGTCCTCCTCTACTCCTCGAGTTACGGCTTCGGAATGGTGTTCTCATCGCTCTCCTGGGGAACGCTGGGAATTTACGGGTTGTTTTCCCTCGTCGTCGGCGTTTTGCTCTCCATGGTCGCCGCGGTCTACCCCGCACGCTTCGCCTCGCGCATGGTGCCGGCCGCCGCTCTGCGATCCAATATTTAATCAGGTGTCTGATGTCTCTGACCGCTCAAGAAAAACTCGCTGACCTCTTCGCCGAACCTGCGGCCGGACAACGCCGCACCATCATTCGCGCCGTCGATGTCAAAAAGGTCTACCGCATGGGCACCCAGGAAGTCCATGCCCTCCGCGGCGCCACCCTCGATATCTTCCAAGGCGAATACCTTTCCATCATGGGTCCGTCTGGCTCCGGAAAATCCACCCTCTTCAACGCCATCGGCGGACTCTCCAAACCAAGCTCCGGCAAGGTCTACATCAACCAGGTCGACGTCGCCCAGCTCGATCACAACGAACTCGCCTGGCTCCGCTGCCGCACCATCGGCTACATCTTTCAGTCCTACAACCTCATCCAGGTCATGACCTGCCTCGAAAACGTCACCCTCCCCATGGCCTTCGCCGGCCTCGAAAGCGAGGAAGCCCGCGACAAGGGACTGCACATCCTCAAACTCGTCGGCCTCGGCCATCGCGCACTACACAAACCCGCTGAACTCTCCGGTGGCCAGCAGCAACGCTGCGCCATCGCCCGCGCTCTGGCCAACTCCCCTGAAATCATCCTCGCCGATGAACCCACCGCCAACCTCGACCTCCGCACCGGCGAAGAAATGATCGACCTCCTCGCCAAACTCAAGGTCGAACTCAACGTCACCATCGTCTCCGCCACCCATGACCTCAAAATGCTCCAAAAATCCGACCGCATCGTCTGGATCGCCGACGGCGTCATCGTCAAAACCGCACACCCCTCCGAAATCGACTTCTCCAAAGGCGAGGTGCACTGACCATGCGTCTGACCCGCCGCCAAAAACCGATTCCGCCCAGCGCCGCGATCCCCGCGCGCAATCCCCTGGCGGCGATCCCCTTGATTCCCGGCGACATCGATCACGGCGCCGACAATCTCGGCCTCATCCAGCTTCGCCGCAGAATCCAGCCCAAAGGCTCCCTCACACGCCGCATCAGCCGCATGGTCGGCTTCAAATACTCCGCCCGGCTCAATCTCGACGCCTGCGGCAGCTTCTACTGGCGACAGGTAGACGGAACCAAAAACCTCGACAACATCGCTGACGCCTTCGCTACCCACTTCAAATGCTCCACCGAAGAGGCCCGTACCGCCGTCCTCAAATTCACCCGCACCCTCATGCTACGCAACATGATTCTCCTGCAGATTGAGAATTACCAACCGGGACATTGAGTCCCTATTCCGGAGTCGCTATGGCCGACGACATCATCATTCAAGCCGACAACGTCAAGAAGCGTTATCGCATGGGCAACGAGGAAGTCTGGGCGCTTAAAGGCATCAGCCTCGAAATCCATCGCAGCGAGTTCATCTCCATCATGGGCCCCTCCGGCTCCGGAAAATCCACCTTCTTCAACCAGATCGGCGCACTCGATATGCCCACCGAAGGCCGCGTCTTCTTCGAAGGCCAATCGCTCTTCGACCTCTCCGAATCCCAGCAATCCTGGATCCGTTGCAACAAGATCGGCTACATCTTTCAAACCTACAATCTCGTCCAGGTCATGTCCGCCGTCCAGAACGTCATGCTACCGATCATGTTCTCCGGCGTCCCCAAGCGCGAGGCCCACGAAAAAGCCGCACAGGTCCTCACCAAGGTCGGCCTCGGAGAACGCCTCGATCACAAGCCCTTCGAACTCTCCGGCGGCCAGCAGCAACGCGTCGCCATCGCCCGCGCCCTGGCCAACACTCCCGACGTCATCCTCGCCGACGAACCCACCGGCAACCTCGACACACGCACCGGCACCGAGATCATCGAAATCCTCAAAAAACTCAACAGCGACGACGGCGTCACCATCATTTGCTCCACCCACGACCACAAAATGCTCGCCAGTTCCAACCGCGTCTGCTGGATCCGCGACGGCAAACTCGAAAAAATCACCCGCCGCGAAGATTTCAAACTCGAAGACATGGCCCCCGACACCCTCGGCCGGTAAGTTGCGGCCCCGCAAAAACGCGAAACCCACAGCCCGGCGGCTTCACCTCGCTCTTTCAGAACATCGCAAATAACATGCTAAGGAAATTGGGCGTTGCAGGGCTCGAACCTGCGACCTTACGGGTGTGATGGTACCCAGGCACTTCACTAAAACCCTTGAAAACACAGGCTATTATCGCTGCTGACTGGAGTTGCGCGCCAAAGGTTCCCGGTCGCCTCCCGGTCATTTCCCGGTGTTTTCCCGGTAGTTTGTCAGAAAATTTGTCAGAATTAGAGCATCTGCCAAAAGTTTTCCGCGTTATACACTTGCGCAATCGCGAAGAATATGGTGAACTCTGTGCATGGCACGGAGGCCGCCACAACCTCATGCGGAGAATTGCACGCTCACGGAGCTGGA
>CAIMWO010000086.1 GCA_903845195.1 uncultured Phycisphaerales bacterium | reverse complement strand
CGTGGCGACATCCAGCTCCGTGAGCGTGCAATTCTCCGCATGAGGTTGTGGCGGCCTCCGTGCCATGCACAGAGTTCACCATATTCTTCGCGATTGCGCAAGTGTATAACGCGGAAAACTTTTGGCAGATGCTCTAGATATTCCCAAGATACAAGCCACAGAGGTGCGGAGGACGCACAGAGGGTCAGTAGAAAAGGGGGATCGAGAGATTGGGATGTCGGAGACGGGGATGTGGGCGCGGGGCGAGCAGGATGTAGCGGGGGCGGATTATTTTTTGTCGAGGATGAAGCGGTGGAGGGCGGTGCCGACGGCGTCGTGGTCGTTGGAGGGGACGAGGGCGTGGGCGATTTTGCGGGTTTGCTCCCAGGCGTTGGCGGGGGCGATGGCGAGTCCGGCCCACTGGAGCATTTCAATATCGTTGGGGGCATCGCCGATGGCCATGACTTCGTGTGGTTCGATGCCGAGGGAGTGTGCGACTTTGGCCAGGGCGAGGGCTTTGGTGATGCGTGGGCTCATGATCTGGAGGAGGTGGGCATCGCTGCGGGTATGGGAAAGAACTTTGGAGAATTTGGCGGGGAGTCCGGTTTCGATGGCGGCGATCCAATCGGGATGTCCCAGGAGCATGAGTTTGGTGATGGGTACGGTGAGGAAGGCGTCGAGGGGGCCGATGAAATCGGGGGTGAAATGTTTAGCGGTTTCGGTGCTGTACTCGGGGAGGTCGGAGAAATGGTCGGTGTACCATTTGTCGAGGATTTCGACGCTGACGAGGAGGTCGGGGAATTTCTTGCGGCCGAAGGCGATGACGCGGCGGGCGACGGCGGGGTCGAGCGGTGTATGGAGAATGACTTTGCGGCGCGGTTCATCCCAGATGAGAGCGCCGTTGTAATTGACGGTGGGCGTGTCGAGTTTGAGGGCTTCGTAGTAGGTGCGGACGGAGCGTGGGGGGCGGGCGGTGGCGAGAACGACCTTGATGCCGCGGTCGATGACGGCGCGGAGTGCGGAGTGGGTCATGGGGGTGATGGATTTGCGCGAGGTGAGCAGGGTGCCGTCGAGGTCGATGGCGACGAGGCGGATGGGGGCATGGTGTGGCGGGGTATGGGTACTGCGATTCATAGGCACAATGTAGTGGTATTGTGGGGATTGTCCACTGCGCGGGGAGGGCGCGACGATGCGAGCATCATGATGCCGTGAGGGGTGGGGGGTGTTTTGTTAGCTCTTGGCGGGGCGGCGGCCGGGGCGGCGGTTGGCGTATTGCTGGCCGAGTTCGCTGAGCTTGGCTTTCTGGTCGCTGGTCAGGAGGTTATCGATGCCGACGATATAGTTATCGATCGATTCTTTCTTGGCTTTCTGGACCTTGTTGAGGTATTGGAGAGAGAGCGACATGACTTTGCGGGCGGCTTCGGCTTTGGCGGGGTCTTTGGTGGGATCGCCTTCGAGGGCACGGTATTCGGCCAGAGCGGCGAAGACTTTTTGGTAGAGGTCGGATTCGAAGCTGCCGGTCTTGGCGCTTTCGTCGATGAGGGCGACTTCGTCAGTCATGGTCTGGCGGAGGTCCTTTTCCGATTTCAATTGTGCGCTGTCGAGGTCGGCGTTGCCGAGGAGACCCAGGGCGCGGTGGTACAAGGCGACGGAGTATGCGGCGCGGGAGATCGTTTGCTTGTACGGATCGGTGATGGCATCGACCTGCTTCATGGGGTCCTGGTAGGTCTGATACTGGAGGCGGCGGAAGTCCGGTTTGAAGCGGATGTCGGGCGGGAGGCTGGTTTCCGAAGCGTGTTCGACGATTTCCAGCCGGCCGTCAAAATTGGCGAAGACGGTGACGGTGTAGGATTTTGTGGGATCGACCGGATTTTTCGCAGAGAGGGGTCTGGCGGGGTCAATCGGTACGCCGCGGGGGGGCTCGGTGAAGGAGGTGATGGTCATGTCGGGCGGCGCGCTGGAGTTGCGCAGGAAGAAGAAGCCGGAGAGGGCCAGCATCAGCACGACGAAGCCGACCTGAAGTTTTTGACCAAATTCCACGATGCACCTCGGAGCCAGTATACCGAATCGGGGTTCGCGCCTAGTGGGCGAATATATAAACGTCGAATCAGACAGGAAATTGCCAATCATCGCTTTGACGGATGGGCGATTTTTTTGTTCCCACCGCGGGGGGCTCGATTTACAATATCGGACGGGTACCGGTTGAGCATTGCCCGCATTGAAGACTAACGGAGAATCGCCATGCACGTTGCATTGGAAAGGGAAAATTCGCGGGCGGTGGCGGAATTGATCAGGCATCCGGTCTATCTGGCGGCGGGGCGGATGGCGGCACGGGGCATCTGCCCGAAGGGTGCGTACCATATCGTGCTGCTGCCGACGGCGTGGGGGTATTGCGGGGCAGTGTGGAAGAATGTGGGCGGCGGGCGGGCTGGCGAGCGGAGCGATTTTCCCGCCAGTTGCGAGGCGAAACTCAGCCGCATCATGACGCCGGGCCTGCCGGTGAGCGAGATGCGTCGGCAGTTGTTGGCCGAGCATGAAGGAAGCCAGGAAGTGTTGTGCGATCCGCACGGCAAATTTCATCCGGGTGTGGCGCCGGAGTGGCTGGGGGAATTGGCGGGTTATTTGCAAAATTATTTTTCGGATGGGCTGCGTGATGCGATCGAAGCGCGGTTTGCAGCGACGTGGAGTTATTGGGAGCCGCGTCTGGACTTGGAGCAATTGACTCCATTCCAGCGCGCGGTGTTGACAGAGGTAGCGCAAATACCCCGTGGTGTGGTGCGGACGTACGCGGAAATGGCGCGACGGATCGGCAAGCCGAAGGCGGCGCGGGCAGTGGGGGCGGCGCTGGGTGCGAATCCGTGGCCGGTGATTGTGCCTTGCCATCGGGTTGTGGGTGCATCCGGGGCGATGGTGGGGTTTTCCGCGCCGGGTGGCGTGGAGCAGAAGAAGCGGATGCTGGCGATGGAACGGGGCGAGGCTTCCAAGAGATAAAGGACGATCGAACGTTGGGTGTGGCGCGCGTTGATCCCAATGAAAGTGGCCGCGCCCTTTCGGACGCGGCCACAGTGCTTTCTCTTGCCTGCATACTCCCCAGGCATTCATTAACAGATTCAAGCCACGCGACGACGGCGGCGGGTCAGGAGGCCGACGGCGCCCAGGGCCAACAGACCCAAGCTCGCCGGTTCCGGCACCACCGAGAACTGACTGTTGTGGTTCAACACTGCCCAGACGTCGTGGCTGGTAATGTCCACGCCCCATGAGCCCAGGAAGTGCGACAGCTCGCTGGCGTCGATCGTGCCGTAGGTGTCCCCGGCGATCAGGCCGCCGTAGAGCAAGGCACGCTCCGTCGGATCGACG
>CAIMWO010000085.1 GCA_903845195.1 uncultured Phycisphaerales bacterium | reverse complement strand
CGGAAGCCCAGCGCCGCCACCCCGACCACCACCGCCGCCGTCGCGCCAATAAACCACAGTTGCTTCTTCCGCCACAGCATCTGCCGGGCAATCTCGACCGGCAACAGGCTGGTGTCGATGGTCGCCAGTTCCAGCCCCTGCAGGGCCAGACCGTACGCCCCGCTCATGGCGAGAATGTTTTCCTGCAGCCCCGCGGCCAGGCGGCTCTCCGCACTGATCTTCTTGAAACTCTCCAGCCGCACGACGTCCAGCTTGAGTTCCTGCTGCAGGTATTTCTGCAAATTGGGCAGGCGGAACGGATTGCCCATTCCGATGATGCGCTCCAGCTTGCTGTCGCGGTGCGTCGAGTTGTAGTGACCGATCGACCGCTGTATCTCCGCGACCAGGTCGGCGAAAATCGGCCGCATCGCCTGGAAAATCTGCTTGGCATACTTGCTGGTGGCGGCATTCTTCTTGAGTTGCTCGGCGCGGGAGAAGGGCTGCTTGAAACTCTTGGCCAGTGCGTCCGTAAAGTTATTCCCGCCGATGTTGATCGTCCGCATCCAGAGCCGCCCCTGGTCGGAAACGATCAGATCCGTGTGCTCCGCCCCGATGTCGATGATCACCGTCCCCTTCCCCTCGGACATGCCGTCATAGACCGCAGCGTTATACACCGCCAGCGGAGACATCTGCACCCCGTGGACCGTCATGTTACTCTGCTGAAAGTTGGAGAGCACCTGGGTCACCAACTCTTTTTTCATGGCAAAGATGCCGACTTCCACATCGGGCGAATCGGCGGACTGAAAGGTCTGGTAGTCCCAGTTCACCTGGTCCAGCGGAAACGGAATCTGCTGAATGGCTTCGAAACGGACGATTTCCGGAATTTTCTTCGGCTCCACCGGGGGCAGTTTGACGAACCGGGCAAAAGTGGTGGATCCGGGTACGCCGATGAACACGGTGTCCCGCTTCACCGGATTGCGTTCGAGAAATTTGGTCAGCGTGTGACGGATGACTTCGTCGCGGTCGATATCCGGCTCGCTGAGGAACTTGTCGTGCTCGACGACATCGAACGCCTCGACGCTCACCTTTCCGCCATCTAGACGGAGCTTGATCGCCTTGAGGCTCGTTGTGCCGACATCGAGTCCCCATGCGATTTTTGAGCCTGCCATAGTCTGCCTCCAGGATTCCGCGTCCCTCGACCTGTGGTCAGGGAGAGTAAACGGAGAATGCGTTGCTGGCAACCGCGCGGCACGTCCTCGCGGATGATTTCCCCGAGGGATCAGGAGATGGAACACGCCACACCCGGAAGGTTGACGTCTGATCGCCGGCAGGAAGATTAGGCCGAGCGGACTTCCGTTTGCTGCAGGATGACCGATGAAATGAATACGCTGCACAAACTGAAAACTGCTCGATTCTTCCAACCTCCATCAGCCGCCACGCCTGATCGAGACGAATCGTGGTTGCCTGCCATCACTGCGAGCGATTCGTCCCCTCTTAATAGACCGTTCATGCGCCCCGGCGTCAAGGGGAAATCGCCGAAACTCCAGATTTATCCTCAACTTGCACCGGTTTGCCGGACGCTTCCGCAACCGAAAACAGGTACTCACCGGATGTGATATGGAGCAGGACTTTGCCCTGTTCCAGCCGAACCTGCGATATTCCGGCAGCATCAATTACGGCTTGGCCCGATTCCGTGACGCTTTCGACGCTTCCCGCTGGTACTGCGACCGTCGCGGTCGTATTGGCGGGAATCCGAACGCGGAACTCCAGCTTTCCTTCTGCACTCTTCCAGTGCGTCTCCACCCGCCCGTATAACGTATCGAGATGCGCCTCGACCCACGTCAAATCGCCGCCAATCCGCGGATGAATCCGCAGATGCTGGTATCCCGGCGCAGCCGGATCCAGATCAATCCCGGCGGCCGCGGCAAACATCCATTCCCCGCAGGACCCATAAGCATAATGATTGAACGAATTCATGGTGGGCGTCTGGAAGCCTTTATCCGTGGTCCAGCCATCCCAACGCTCCCAGATGGTCGTGGCGCCGTTCTTGACCGAATACAGCCAACTCGGGAATTTATCGCTGGTCAGCAACATGAACGCCAGGTCATCCCGGCCGATCTGCGAAAGCGTCGGCAGTAGGAGATTCACGCCGACAAACCCCGTCGTCAGCACCTTTCGCATATTCAAATCCAGCGTCAGTCGATGGATCGCCTGCGGAATCTTCTCTTCCGGCAGCAACCCGAACCGCAGCGCCAGCACGTAGGCCGTCTGCGAATCCCCCGCCAAATATCCCCCAGCCGTCACAAATATGCGATTGAACGCCTTCTTGAGCTTCTCAAAAAGCCGCGCAAAACGCAGGGCGTCCTTATCCTTCTTAAGCACGGTCGCAATCTGTTGCATCAACGAGGCGCTGTAAGCGAAATACGCGCAACCGATCAGTTCCCGCGGCGTCCACGAATCGATCGCCAGCCAGTCGCCGTACGTCCATTCATCCTTATGCCGCTCGCCATCCGGCCATTTTTTAACCATGAAAGCGATAAATTTCTTCATGGCGTCGTAATGCCGTTCGAGAATCCGCGTATCGCCATAAACCTGATAGACCGTCCAGGGACAGATGATCCCCGCATCCGCCCAAGCCGCGATACCGGCATTGAGACCGCCAGCCGGGGGCAAAGGCGAGACATCCGTGTACGCTCCGTCTGGGCGTTGGGCATCGTCCACCTCCACCATCCACCGCGTGAAGAAACTCGCCACATTGCAGTTGTACGATGCCGTGCGAATGAAGACTTGCGCATCGCCCATCCAGCCGAGCCGTTCGTCGCGCTGCGGGCAATCCGTCGGAATCTCCACAAAATTGCCGCGCTGTCCCCATTCAATATTCCGCTGCAATTGATTCAACGACTCATTCGAGCAACGCCACGCACCCGCCCGCGGCGTCGCCGAGTGGATCACAACCCCCTGCACCGTATCCAGCCCAGGCGTTTGCCCCGGCAGCAGGCCCGCCACTTCCACATAACGAAAACCGTGGAATGTGAATAGCGGTTCCCATTGCTCGACGCCATCGCCTTTGCAGATGTAACGATCCGTCACCTTGGCGCTGCGCAGATTGGTCACGTAAAGCGCACGGTCTGGATTGAGAATCTCCGCAAACCGCAGTGTGATCTCCTGGCCCGCCGCGCCCTTCACCTTCAGCCGCGCAAAGCCCACCATGTTCTGCCCGAGATCGAAGATCCAGTTCCCTTCCGGCGTCCGCCAGGCCTCCCGCGGCATCAATTCTTCCGACCGCTGCACCGCCGGACCCACGTACGCCTCCAGCGGCGTCTTATCATGCGCTTCGACCCGCACCGGCTGCCAGACTCCGCCATCGCTGGCCGAGGGATCGGCCGGCGGCGTGCACCACGGGCCAAGATCCTTCCGCGCATCGTAATGCTCACCATGCAGAAAATCGTTGCTCCGGATCGGCCCTTCGATTGTGCCGGTCCATTGATTATCCGTACGGATAGCCTCGTATGACCCGTCGGCATATTCCAGGTGCAGTTCCGCCAGCAACGCGGGATTCTCCCCATAACCGCCGCGCGGGGTCCATGCCACATTGCCGCTGTACCACCCCTCGCCCAGCATCGCGCCGATCATGTTGCGCCCCGGCACGATCTGTGCCGTCACATCATGCGTCTGGTACCGGATGCGCTTGCGGTAATCGCTCCAGCCGGGCGCGAAATAATCCGCCGCAATTCGCTGGCCATTGAGCATCGGCACGTACAGACCCTTGGCCGTGATGTACAACCGCGCCGAACGCAGCGGCCGCCGTACGATGAAACTCCGCCGCACGTATTTCGCCGGCGGACAGACCGTCTTGTCGAACACATTGGCCACATTGATCCATTGTGCCTTCCACTCGCGCGTGGTCAGCAGCCCCATCTCGAAAAACGCCGGCGCGCTCCACGGCGATTCCACGCCCGCCTGATCCCAATACTTCACCTGCCAGTAATACCGGCCGCGGCTCTTGAGCTTGATCCCGGCATAGACCACCTGCGCCGATTGGTTCGTTTCCACCTTGCCGCTATCCCACGCGTCCGCCAGCTCCGGCTTCGTGCCGACCCGCACCTGATACGCCGTCTGCTTCGCCCCCCGCCGCGTGTCAGCCATCCGCCAGCTCAATCGCGGCAACACTTCATCGATACCGATGGGGTTATCTGCATACTCGCACTGCAAAGCCACAGGGGACGCAACTCCATTCGCCATGAGGATATTCCTTTTTCCAATCATTAAAGAGGACCGTCAAGGATATCCGGTTGCTGAAAAAGTAAAAGCGTTAGAGACCTTCAAACACCCGAATGGATCGTGCACAAAATATTATTCGCAAAATCAGAAAGTCGCCTATTGGCCAAACTGCATCGTAAGCGTATTCTTCGCATTTGGTGTGGGATGCTTCTCGAACCCTGTCGCGAAATCGTCCGGACCGTACAGAAAAGGAAGGGATGAACATGCCAGAGACAACTCTCGGATCACATTCTCGTCACAAATGGAGATTCTTCCGCGCTGGAGGTTTCGACCAGGTCAAACTCGAGACCGGCGCCGACATCGACGCCCTCGATCAACTGGACCAAAAACTCTGGGTCGCCCTGGCCTGCCCCACCCGCGGCCTCGAATTCGACATCAAAACCCTCGACCTCATCGACACCGATAAGGATGGCCGCGTCCGCGCGCCGGAAATCATCGCCGCGGCCAAGTGGGCCTGCAAAATGCTGAAAAACCCGGATGAGCTGACGAAAGGCCTCCCCGCCCTGCCGCTCAGCTCGATCAATGACGCCAATGATGAAGCCAAACAGCTTTTTTCGTCCGCCCGCCAGATCCTGCTCAACCTTGGCAAGACCGACGCGGCCGACATCTCCGTCGATGACACCACCGACACCGCTAAAATTTTCGCCCAAACCAAATTCAATGGCGACGGCATCATCCCCGCGGACGCCTCTGACGATCCGGCCGTCCAATCCGTCATCACCGACATCATCACCTGCCTGGGGGGCGAACAAGATCGCTCCGGCAAGCTCGGCATCACGCAGGCCAAGGCCGATCTGTTCTTCACCGAAGCCGCCGCCTTCGCCGGCTGGCATTCCAAGGCCAGCGCTGATGCCAACGTGCTTCCGGTCGGCCCCAATACCGCCATCGCCGCCGCTGCCATCAAGGCCGTCGCTGGGAAAATCGATGATTACTTCGTCCGTTGCCGCCTGACCTCCTTTGACCCGCGCACCACCGCTGCGGTCAATCGTCTGGAAGCCGATTACGTCACCGCGGCCGCCAAGGAGCTTTCTCTGGCGTGCACCGAACTGACCTCCTTCCCGCTCGCCCGCGTCGAAGCCGGCCGGCCGCTGCCCTTGATCGACGGCATCAACCCGGCCTGGCGCACCGCCATCGAATCGCTCAATGCCCAGGTCATCAAACCGATGCTGGGCGAGAAAACCAGCCTCACCGAGGCCGAGTGGGCGCAGATCGTCGCGAAGTTCGCCCCCTTCGATGCATGGCTGGCCACCAAGGCCGGCGCACCGGTCGAAAAACTCAGCCTGCCGCGCGTGCAGGAAATTCTCGCCGGTCCGTTCAAGACCACCATCGATGCGCTGCTCGCCAAGGACAAGGCCCTCGAACCCGAGGCCAACGCCATCGCGGCGGTCGACAAGCTCGTCCGCTACTACCGCGATCTGCACAAACTGCTCAATAACTTCGTCGCCTTCCGCGACTTCTACGGCCGCCGCAACAAGGCGATTTTCCAGGCCGGCACGCTCTACCTCGATCAGCGCAGTTGCGATCTGTGCGTGCGCGTCGAAGATGCCGCCAAGCATGGCTCCATGGCTCACCTCGCCTACACCTATCTGACGTATTGCGATCTGACGCGCAAGGCGACGAACGAAAAAATGAGCATCGCCGCCGCGTTTACCGCCGGCGATTCCGACAATCTCATGGTCGGCCGCAATGGCATCTTCTATGACCGCAAGGGCCAGGACTGGGACGCCACGATCACCAAGATCGTCGAAAACCCGATCAGCATTCGCCAGGCGTTCTGGTCGCCCTACAAACGCCTGGCCCGGTGGATTCAGGACCAGATCGCCAAACGTGCCGCGGCAGCCGATGCAGCCTCCACAAACCGCATGACCACCGCCGCATCGACCGTCGATCAAGCCATGATTGCGCCGGGCGTGCCCGTCCCTCCGCCGCCGCCACCACCCGCCAAGAAGCTGGACATCGGTGTCGTCGCCGCGTTGGGCGTCGCCGTCGGGGCCCTCACGACCGCACTGGGCATCCTGCTGAATTGGCTTTCGGGTGTTTCGCTGATCATTCTGCCGGTCTACGTCGTGGGCGTCATGCTCTTGATCTCCACGCCCTCGATGATTCTTGCCGCCCTGAAATTGCGCCAGCGAAACCTTGGCCCGATTCTTGATGCCAACGCCTGGGCGGTCAACGCCCGTGCACGCATCAACATTCCCTTTGGCGGCTCGCTGACACAGGTGCGCAAACTTCCGCCCGGTGCTTCGCGGGATCTCCATGACGCCTTTGCGGAAAGCCACGCCAAACGCAACTGGATCATCGCGGCGATCATCGTCGTTCTGGTCGCCATCAGCGCCTGGTATTTTGGCTGCTGCCGTCAGTACCTGCCGGACTGGGTGCCGCAGAGCGGTTACGTGCAGCGGAAGGAAACCGCCCAAGCCGCCGATCGAATTCTGACCGAAGCCCAGGACGATTTCGCCAAGGGTAATCTGGCGGCGGCGGCCAAGACGCTCGACCAAACGGACAAATTCGAAAAACTCCCCACCGAACTCGTCCTCAAAATTTCCAACCTCCGCAAGGATATCAAAAACGAAGAGGCCAAAGCCGTGCCGCCGGCCACATCAACGGCCCCCGCAAAATAGCGCATGGCGCCATGGCGCAAAGTTCAAACAAAGCGGGCCGGCGCCCAGCGCCGGCCCGCAAATCATCCCGTCTACCGTCTACTGTCTACCGTCTACCCCCCACTCACATCCCAGGCAGTTTCATCCCGCCGCTGGCCTTCGCCGCATCGATCGCCTTGCGGAGGTCATCAATCTTCGGACCGTATTCCGGCGGAAGCTTCGGCTTCATGTCTTCAAGCTGCTTCACAGCCTGGTCAGCCAGGTCCATCTTGTTTTCTTTGACATAGTCTGCCGCCTGCGTCAGAAGCTTGTCTGCCTGGGCCTTGGTGGCATCGGCGACCGTTGGGGCCGGCGTGCCGGTGCCGGGTGCCGCCGGTGTCGGCGTCGAACTATTATCCCCGCACGCCCCAAGCGTCAGTGCCAGGCCCAGCGCTGCGGCCGACAGGAACATTTCCTTCTTCATCACGATCCTCCTGG
This sequence comes from uncultured Phycisphaerales bacterium, assembly GCA_903845195.1. GTDB lineage: Bacteria > Planctomycetota > Phycisphaerae > WQYP01 > WQYP01 > CAIMWO01. The sequence continues at coordinate 11,026 of CAIMWO010000085.1, read as the reverse complement.
AAAAAGCCCACAATGCGGGGTCGGGAACAATCCCGAGACCCCCTCCGAACTCCGTCAGAAGCCCGGTCAAGAAGTGTTTTCACAATAAAGGATAGACGCGCCCGGCTGGGATGCCAAGTTTTTCTTGCCGGTTTTTGTTTCCGAAACTGGAGGAATCACTCCATCATCATTCCTTTCGGGGACTCCGCTCTTGCGCTAGAATGCCTGACACTGTTTTCCTGTCCGAGGAGTACCCCGTGCCCGAAGCCCCCCAGACATCCGCCTCCCCATCCGCCGTCACCACGGACAAGCCCCAGCAGTTTTTGCACACGCTGGCCAACGGCCTGACGCTGGTCGCCGAATATATTCCCGGGGTGCGGTCGGCCGCGATGACGTTCCTGGTTCCCGCCGGTGCCGCTAACGATCCTTCGGACGCTTCCGGGGCCGCCTCGATTCTCTCCGACTGGCTGCTACGCGGCGCCGGCAACCGCGACTCACGTGCACTCTCCGCTTGCCTCGACAGCCTGGGCGTGCAGCGCGGCTCGAATGCCGAAGCCATCTTCTCACGCTTCTCCGCCTCCCTTCTCGGCAAAAATCTTCTCGAAGTGCTGCCCATCTATGCCGACATCGTGCAGCGCCCCATGCTCCCCGATGACGGCTTCGGCCCGGCCAAGGACCTGGCCCTCCAACAACTCGACGCCATCGAAGATGAACCGGCGCACAAACTTTCCATCCTGATCCGCCAGCGCCATTACGATTACCCCTTCGGCCGCCCCACCACCGGCGATCGCGAGCAGATCGAGGCCCTCACCGCCGAAAAACTCCGCGAAGATTTCCGCCGGCGCTTTACTCCCCGCGGCGCCATTCTCTCCATCGCCGGAGCATTCGAGTGGAAGGCCCTTCGCGCTGCGGTCGAAGCATCGTTTGGCCCGTGGAAAGCGCCCGCACCGGTGAGCGCCTCGGGCAATCCCGCCCCGCGCGGCACCCACCACGTGACGCAGGCCACCAACCAGGTCCAGATCGGCCTGGCCTACGACTGTGTCCCCGATGCCCATCCGGATTCCATTCTCGTACACACCGCCTCCAGCGTGCTCTCCGGCGGCATGGGCGCGCGGCTCTTCAGCGAGGTCCGCGAAAAACAAGGACTCTGCTACTCCATTCATGCAGGCTACCACTCGTTCAAAGAACGCGCGGCGATCTTCGGTTACGCCGGCACCGCACCGGAACGCGCCCAGCGGACGCTCGACTCCTTCCTCATCGAATTGCGCCGCATGGCCAAGGGCATCACGCAGGAGGAATTGAACCGGTCGCAAATCATGATGAAGTCCCGCGTAATCATGCAAGGCGAATCGTCCAGCGCCCGCGCCGGATCCATCGCCAGCGATTTCTATCACCGCGGCCGCACCCGCACGCTCGACGAATTACGCGCCCTCATCGAATCCATAACGCTGGACCGCGTCAACAACTACCTGGCAGCGAATCCGATCAAGAACATCACGCTGGTCACCATCGGACCCAGCGAATTGACCGTGGCCCGTGATCCGTGATGCGTGATCCGTGAAACAACGGAACACGAACCACGAGCCACGGACCACGAACCCAAAGGATTTCAGATCATGCTCACCTTCCACCAAGCCCAACTCCCCAACGGCCTGGACATCATCGCGGAGACCAATCCCGCGGCCCAGTCGGTGGCCATCGCCTTCATGGTCAAAGCCGGGGCGCGCGACGAATCCCCGGAAGTTTCCGGCGTTTCGCACTTCCTCGAACACATGATGTTCAAAGGCACCGCCAAGCGTTCCAGCGAGGATGTCAACCGCCAGTTCGACGAGATGGGCGCCAAGAACAATGCCTTCACGTCCAACGAAGTCACCTGCTATTGGGCCCAGGTACTGCCGGAGTTCACGGAGCCCGCCCTCGACCTCCTGGCCGACATGATGCGTCCGGCCCTGCGCACCGCGGACTTCGATATGGAGAAAAAAGTCATCCTCGAAGAGATCGCCCTCTACCTTGACCGCCCCAGCCACACACTCTTTGAAGCCCTGATGGCCGATCATTTTGAAAAGCACCCCATGGCCAATTCCGTCCTTGGCACCAAGGATTCCGTCTCCGCCCTGGCGCGCGATCAGATGAAAACCTATTTCGACGGCCGCTACGGTCCGGGCAACATGGTGCTCGCCGTCGCCGGCAAGGCCGACATCGCCGAACTCACCGCCCTTGCTCAGAAGTACTGCGGGCACTGGCCTCATGTGAACGTCCAGCGTGCCTATCCCGCGCCCGTGCTGCAGCCCAAACGCCGTCACATCCGCGACGAAAAACTCAAACGCCACTACATCGCCGGCCTCTGCCCCGGCCCCTCCGCACAGGATGATGACCGCTACGCCGCGATGGTTCTGTCCGATGTTCTCGGCGATCACGAGGGCTCGCGTCTCTACTGGGCGCTGGTCGAAACCGGCCTCGCCGATGAGGCGGACTTCTCGTTCTTCCCGCACGACCAGACCGGCTCGTTCATGGTCTACGCTTCGTGCGATCCCGAGCGCGCCCAGCAAGTCGAGGGAATCTTGCTGGAGGAATTGCAAAAGGTCGTCAAAGACGGTCTGAAGGATGATGAGGTCGAGCGCTCCAAGATCAAGATCGCCACCAGCACCGTCCTCCAGGGCGAACAGCCCATGGGCCGGATGCGCGGCCTCGCCTCGCGCTGGATCTATAACCGCGAATACCGTTCGCTCGAGCAGGACCTGGAAATTCTCGAATCGATCACGACCAGGGATTTGCAGAACGTCGCCAACAAAACATCGTTCGCCCCAATGACGATCACCACCCTGGGCCCCAGCGCGCTCTAATCACCAAGGCACACCGGAGGAAAGCAGATGCGCCGCTCACGATCAATCATCGCGCTGGTGTCGATACTCCTGTTAGCCTTGAGTCTCGCCGCATGGGGCGTGGACTACCGCCTATCAAATCGCGTGACGGTTGTGAATCATTCAGGTCAGACGATCACGCAGTTCACCGTCGAAGTGTGGGGAGACACATACACGGGGACAGAACTGGCAGACGGAAGATCCGCCGCGATTCGCATCAGAGGCCGCAATTCCGATTCGTCGTACCACGTCTTCGGCGTGTTCGCCGACGGCACAACATTCGATCACCGCTTCGGCTATGTCACCGGCGGTTTCGGCGGCGAGCGGGCAACAGTCACCGTATACCCAGCCGGCCGGGTCGAAGGAACGCAACCGTAAGAAAAGCCAGAGTTGTACGATGTGCCGACGAAGGGCAGCATCATGCGCTGGCCCTACACCTTCAAATACATCGACGCCCCCTCCGACAACTAACTCCCCTTATCGCAAAATCATCTGATTACCTGATCGCTTAATCCCTCCCTCTTCCCGCCATTGCCGCGGCCCTCATGCCACACGTATACTTCGCACGAGCAAGTCACCGAATAAGTAATAAGTCATAAGTAAAAAGCAAATCGCGCAGGAGTCCAAACGATGGCCGACCAGAATATCGAATCCACCCTTGTCGAACGCCGCCTCTTCCCGCCCCCCGCCGAATTCTCCCAGCAGGCCCACATCAAAACCCAGGCCGAATACCAGACGCTCTACCGCGAATCGATCGACTCGCCCGAAACCTTCTGGCCGCGCATGGCCAATGAACTCCATTGGCACAAAAAATGGGACAAGCTCCTCGACTGGTCCAATCCCCCCTTCGCCAAGTGGTTCGTCGGCGGCCAGCTCAACATCGCCTACAACTGCCTCGATCGCCACCTCCTCACCCATCGCAAAAACAAAGCCGCGATCATCTTCGAAGGCGAGCCCGGCGATTCCCGCGTGATCACCTACGCCCAGCTCCACCGCGAAGTCTGCAAGTTCGCCAACGTCCTGCAGCAATCCGGCGTCAAACTCGGCGACCGCGTCGCCATCTACCTGCCCATGATTCCTGAAGCCGCCATCGCCATGCTGGCCTGCGCCCGCATCGGCGCCGTTCACACCGTGATCTTCGGCGGCTTCTCCTCCGAAGCCCTCGCCGATCGCATCAACGACTCCAAGGTCTCGCTGGTCATCACCGCCGATGGCGGCTTCCGGCGCGGCAAAGTGGTTGAACTCAAGAAGAACGTCGATGTCGCGCTCCTCAAGACCACCAGCGTCAAGAACGTCATCGTCGTCAAACGCACCGGCCAGCCCATCGAAATGACCGCCGGTCGCGACCTCTGGTATCACGATCTGATGACCGCCCCCGGCCTCTCAGCACACCACCAAGCCCCCCCACTCGATTCCGAACAGATGCTCTTCATCCTCTACACCTCCGGCACCACCGGAAAACCCAAAGGCGTCGTCCACACCACCGGCGGCTACCTGCTCGGCGCATACCTCACCAGCAAATACGTCTTCGACCTCAAAGACTCCGACGTCTACTGGTGCACCGCCGACATCGGCTGGGTCACCGGCCACTCCTACCTCGTCTACGGCCCCCTGGCCAACGGCGCCACCGTCGTCATGTACGAAGGCGCCCCCAACCAGCCCAAGGAAGACCGCTTCTGGGAGATCATCGAAAAGTACGGCGTCACCGTCTTCTACACCGCCCCCACCGCCATCCGCGCCTTCATCAAATGGGGCGACCAGCACCCCAAGGCCCACGATCTCTCCTCGCTCCGCCTCCTCGGCACCGTCGGCGAACCGATCAATCCCGAGGCATGGATGTGGTATCACACCCTCATCGGCGGCACACGTTGCCCCATCGTCGATACCTGGTGGCAAACCGAAACCGGCGCCATCATGTGTACCCCCCTGCCCGGCGTCACGCCCACTAAGCCCGGCTCCTGCACCGTCCCCTTCTTCGGCGTCGACCCCGCCGTCGTCGATCAGAAAGGCCACGAAGTCCCCCCCGGCTCCGGCGGCCTCTTCATCATTCGCAAACCCTGGCCCTCCATGATGCGCACCGTCTACGGCGATCCGGAACGCTTCGTCTCCACCTATTGGGTGCAGGTCAAACCGTATTACTTCACCGGCGATGGCGCCCGCAAAGACCAAGACGGCTACTTCTGGGTCATGGGCCGCGTCGATGATGTGGTCAACGTCGCCGGCCATCGTCTGGGCACGATGGAAGTGGAATCCGCCCTCGTCGCCCATCCCAAAGTGGCTGAGGCTGCCGTCGTGGGCCGACCCGACGAACTCAAGGGCCAGGCCCTCTGTGCCTTCGTCACGGTCTGTTCCGGCATCCGGGCCGACGACAAGCTGAAAGAAGAACTCAAGTGCTGGGTCGCCAAGGAAATCGGCTCGATCGCCAAACCCGACGACATCCGCTTCACCGAATTGCTACCCAAAACGCGCTCCGGCAAGATCATGCGCCGCCTTTTGCGCGATATCGCCGCGGGCAAAGAAACCCTCGGCGACACGACCACCCTCGAAGACTACAGCATCCTCGCAAAGCTGCGTGAATCTGACGAGTAATCAGACAGGTGTAACTAGCTCTGTTAAAATCCTCTTTGGCCCCACCGCGGACCGCTTGAACAGCCAGGGGTGACTTTGGCCCCAAGGGGGCCCGCGTAAATAGCCAGTGGGTGACCAACGGGAACCCCTGGAAAAAGGCCTAAAAAATGCCGCCGAGCCCCGAAGGGGCGATCGATTTAGGCTCTGTCTGAAAACGCGGCGCGGTCGGATTTTGGGCCAGGCCGGTCGGATGCAAGGACGCAGGACCGAAGCATACTCGTAAGTATTCTGAGGTCCGAGGACGCAGCAGACGGCCGGCCTGGTCCGAAAGACGATCCCGTCCGGGTTTTCAGACAGAGCCTAGCGTCCCTCGCAAGTCGAATCTCGAGGGTTTTAACAAAGCCGGTGTAACTCAAAACAGTAGCGGCGGCAGAGCAGCGCCAAAGTGACGGATGGCAACCAGTTCAAATCCTGTCGCCCCGATGACGTCATTGTCCTTACTTCACAGCGGCCCAGACGCGGTGCACGTCGTCGTTTTCCTCGAGCGCCTGCAAGAACTCGCCGACTTCCTGCCGCTGGGCTTCGGTCAGCTCGGGATGCTGTTTGGGAATGAAGCCGATTTCGCTGGTGATCACCGTCCATCCGTTGGCCGAAAGCCATTTGGTGACCGTCCCCACCTCGGTGCGTTCGCAGATGAATTTTGCGCCCCCCACATCCTTGGGAATGGCGTCTTCCTGTTCGTGGGTCAGAGGCTCGACTTCGTTGGCTCCGGCTTCGATGGCGGCGGTTTCGAGATCGATTGTTGTATCCGGATGATACGCTTCCACCAGGCCAACGTTCTCGAAGACGAACTTGTTGGCGCCCGACGAGGCCAGTTGACCTTTACGAAACAGCACGCGAATTTCCGGGGCGGTGCGCTGCACGTTGTCCGTGTAAACCTCGACGATCACAGGCACGTTGTGCGGGGCGCGACCCTCATAGACCACATGCTCCATCGTCACCTTCTCGCCGCCGACGCCCGCCCCTTTATTGATCGCGCGCTGGATGGCGTCCTTGGGAACGCTCTCCTTCTTCGCTTTTTCGACGGCAGCAAAAAGCCGCGCGTTCATAGCCGGATCCGCACCACCCATCTTCGCGGCGATGGTGATCTCGCGAAGCGCCTTGGTGTTGGTCTTGGACTTCTTAAGCCCGGTGACCAATCGTTTTGCAAGTAGCCATTGGCGTCCCATATGCCTGATGAATATAGCAGGAAGACAAGCGATTGAGAATTGCTCAACTCCCTTTCCAGCACAAAAACGCACGAAAAGTTCAATGGGTGTCCTGTCGCCCCGAGGCGACTGGCGGGCTTTGAACCCCGGCGTTTCTTGACGACTTCGGCTGCCTGACAGCAGAATACGCGTCAGAGGTCCCACATGCCCCAATTCCGCATCGACCTGCGAAGCGACGTTCACACCCGTCCCACCCCGCCGCTCCCGTGTTCTCCCCGAACCCAATCTTCCAGCAATTCAACGGCTACGACGGTCAGGTTACAATTCCTCCATGCTCGCTAACCCTTACCAACTCTACTATGCCCACATACACGTCGGCGAGATCCTCGGCCCCTCGCTCGAACATCTTAATACCGAAGACCTCACCGGCTTCGGCACCTTCCGCCAACTCATCACGCGTGGCGGCGACCCCCTCACTAACCGCCTGATCGACTTCATCGAGATGAGCATCGAAGTTCACCGCATCTCTCAAACCCCGGAAGGAGCCAACATCGACTTCGCCGAAGAATTCGAGAAATTCCGTGACATCGTCTACTCGAACCTCTGGCACCGCAGGGCACCATCCACCGATCAATCCACCCCCATCAAAAACTCCCCAGTCTTTTTTCCCGAAGACAACTACATGTCATGGTCGGAAGACACATAACGCCCCTCACGTCCCGGCCCAAGTAAACGGCACCTCTCACCCTTTCTGCACCCAATCGATGGCGACGCCCGCCCGCGTGCGCAGGCGCGACGCCAGAATCGCCCCGTGGTGTTGAATGTGCCGAATGTTCACCAACTGGTGTTCCAGCGTACCCATTTTGTACCAGGGGAAGCCGCACTGCGGGGCCTCAAGGTCCAGCGCATCCACCGCAGAGTCGATGCGCTCATTGACCAAGTGCCAGTATTCCAGACATTCATCCTTGCTGTACTGGATCATGTCGGCACTGTCGAAATGCTCAACCCCCCGCCGGTGCTTGTCCCAGGGCTTCAGTTGACCGCGGTCCTGGTGGCTGTAGAAGTGGGCGAAGAACAGCGTGTGATACGCCACCCGCCAAAACCCCGCGCCGCCGTCGGCCGGGTCGTTCCACAGCACATCCGGACATTGCTCAATGCACTTGCGCAACGTCAGCAGCGCCGCATGGTACTGACTTTTGAGGGCGGGGCGGATATCCATGCCTTCTCCTTTGGATGACCTGCTTGGTGCGAGGCCAAACGTACCACATCGCATGTAGAGACGCTACTTGCAGGTTCCGGCACCGCGCCATTTTCCCCTGCACATGCACTACGCCGGCCTGCGTGCGCAGACGCGACGCAAGAATCGCCAAAGTGACGCATGCCAACCGGTTCAAATCCAGTCACCCCAAGTTTCATCGAATGATGATCAGTCTTCATGTTGCCCTTTGCTTTCGCACTCGCCTGGTGGGAGAATTCTCATGTTTCGCGATTGGGACATCACTGTTTGAGCAGACACAGTACGTATGAACGGGGTCATTCCATGAAACAAAAACAGAAATCGAAATACGACCAGATGGTTTCACAATATTTTGCTGAAGCAAAGAATCAAATGGGCAAGATTTCGTTTCAACCGATGTTAGTGGCGACAGGGAGAAAGATACTCCAGCTTCCCAAGGAGGAGCTACCAGCAGTTTTACACGCCACAGCCAGCTACACGCGACGCTTTGTATATACAAAATTGCTCGAGAGTGAAGCTATTGAAAGCCATGATTGGGGGCTATCGCAGATGCTAGGAGCTCTTCTCGGCGCCATCTTGAAGCAGAACCCGGCGTGTACGGAAAAGGATATTCACATGATCTTGGAGCATGTGGCAATACAATCGCGCACAATGTATGGCATACCTGTACTTCCAGCGTTGGTAGCGGTTGGTCGATATCTCCAAGATCATCCATTATCCGAGAAGTTGGCGGTCGACCTTGAGAATGTGCGTTTGCGCATCACGGAGAATCTGAACATAGAGACAACCCTGCCACGGAAGGGAGATCGGGTAGCATTTGCTATTATTGACGCGATTGGGGCAAAGGAGATCCGCCAACTGCTGTCGCACCGCCAGAAGCAACGCAGCCGAAATCGGACTTGAAGAGGCTCTGTTGAAATCCTCTTTGGCCCCAAGGGGGCCCGCGTAAATAGCCAGTGGGTGACCAACGGGAACCCCTGGAATAAGGCCCCAAAGATACCGCCGAGCCCCAAAGGGGCGATCGATCTTTGGCCCCAAGGGGGCCCGCGTGAATAGCCAGGGGTGACCCAAGGGAACCCCTGGAAAAAGGCCCACAAGATGCCGCCGAGCCCTGAAGGGGCGATCGATTTCGCGTTCCTCGCAAGTCGAATCTCGAGGGTTTCAACAGAGCGGATGTAACTCAAATCAGTAGCGGCAGCAGATCATCGCCAAGGTGACGGATGGCAACCGGTGCAAATCCGGTGGCCCCGAAGTGACCGGCACGATTTGAACCGAGGCCTTCCGTTGACACTTCCAGCAAGATGACTGCACAATTCCCTCGTTCTGTCACGCGTCTGGAGCGGCGGTTACACCATGGGTACTTGGGGCACAGCAATCTTCTCGGATGACCTCGCGGCCGATATACGCGATTCCTTCGTCGATCTCGTCGCGGAGGGCCTTAGTCCAGCGGACGCTACGCAACGAATGGTCGGTGAATTGAAGGACATTCTTGCTGCCGAAGACGATGCGATAGTCTTCTGGCTGGCGCTTGCCGCAACACAATGGAAACTCGGCCGGTTGCTTGAGGATGTGCGCGAACGCGCGATCCAGATCATCGACTCGGGCGAGGAATTACGGCGGTGGGAAGGTTCGTACATCAAGCAACGCCAGAAGCATTTGGCAAAGTTGCGGGCACAATTGCTGACCCCGCCCCCAACGCCGAGAAAGATCAAGCCGTTTCCCAAATCGAGCACGGATTTGCGTGTCGGCGACATCGTGGTGTTTCGACTGGATGAGCACACCTCTGTCCTTCTCTGCGTTCTACACCTTTGGGGTGATCGTGGAGGCGGCTACGCCAATATCTGCCTGCTGGGGCTCGACAAAGCCCAACCGTTTGTGAAACGGGAGATAGTGCTCGCGGAAACGCTTGGGCCGCATTACACCATGCTTTCGCACGAACCGGCGGATCGCATCTCGATTCTTGCACGCGGTGTTCGTGTGCCCGCGCAGGAACCACAATCGTTTCGCGCATGGAATAACCTCGCCGTGCATGGGCATGCATGCAAGTGGGATCAATTTCCCGATGCGTTACGCAAGGTGCTTCCGAAGCTCGGATGGCAGTGACCTGGCCTCGTCAGTGGCAGCAACGAATCGCTGCCACACCGTTTCTGTACCAGGCGAGTCACCTCGATCTTGTTAAACCTTGACCGCCCGCTCCAGCGTCGCACGCATTGCCGGACTCAATGGCCGAGCCTTGTCGCCAACGAACTCTTCATCGAATTCTTTCGTGGCCGCACGCAACTCTGCGGTCGTCATTTCCCAGAAGGGTCTTGTCTTCTTCCGCTTCATCAAACTCTCCGTCGACAACACCGCCGCTCTCTTGCCTCTCACGGCAGCGCCTTTTGTTCCCGCCGCTTCCGGGCGTCTTCGCCGGCCTGGCGGGCAAACGCCTGCAGCGTCAGTTGCTCCGGGCTCAGCGTGTTCCACATCGGAAACGGCCCGATGCCGCGGCTGTGCCAGCCGGCGTCGTCGGACCAGTAAACCTCCAGCCCGGGAGTCAGATGCGGTTGCAGCTTTTCCAGTGACGGCAGCGTGTAAGGCGCAGCCTTCGCATCCGGCGATTTCTGTTCCGCCGCAATGGCCTGACTGATGAGGTCATAGGACTCCGGCGCAGCCTTGGCCAAATCCACGTACAAAAACGAAGACATCTTCTCAACGCCCAACTTCTTCTTCAGCGCGGCAAACTGCGGATTATCCGCCAGCGATTCACTCTTGGCTTTCTCGGTTGCAGCAGGCGCATTCTTTTCGACGGCCGCCTGCACTCCCGCCGGCGTGGGCGAGACGTAAAGAACGCCGTCGCTGACAGCCCAGGAAGGCTGTGCCTTTTCCAGCGTCAGCGTATGCATCGTCACTTTTTCAAACGGCGCCTTGAGCGCTTCGGTTTGGAACTGCATCTTGGTATTGCCCGTGCGCTGAGCAATCGCCCCGTTGATAAACGTCTCCAGGCTGTTGAGCGACTCCTCGCCGATCTTGGCGTCCTTGAGCTTGTTGACCAGCAGGGCAATCGCATTCTCTATGATTGGGCTGTTGCAGGGCTTAGGTCTGGTCCGATGGTACTTTTCCCGGGAAGGAGTTCCGGGAGAAGGAGCCGAGGATGGGCCATTCGATTGCGAAAGCTTTTGGCAGTCTGCAGG
>CAIMWO010000084.1 GCA_903845195.1 uncultured Phycisphaerales bacterium | reverse complement strand
GGTGCTGGAGCGGGATCTGGCGGCGGCGGCGGGATTGGGGTGGATCGGAAAACATACGCTGCTGATTCATCCGAAGCATGGGTCGTGGTTTCTGCTGGGGGAGTTGATTACCTCGCTGGAGATGATGCCGGACGCGGCGATGGGGGATCATTGCGGGACGTGCACGCGGTGCATTGAGGCGTGCCCGACGGATGCGATTACTCCGTACGCGGTGGATGCGACGAAGTGCATCAGCTACCAGACGCTGGAGAATCGTGGGGAGATACCGGAGACGCTTCATGGGCCGATGGCGGAGGCGGGTTTTCTGGTGGGGTGCGATATTTGCCAGGAGGTGTGCCCGTTCAATCGCAAGCCGCTTGCGACGAGCGAAGCGGATTTTGCGGCACGGGCGCCAGCGCCGCGGATATCGCTGAAGGTGATTGCAGATTGGACGGAGCAGGATTGGGATGTGGCGACGCGGGGGCGGGCGCATCGGCGGGCCAAGCCGGCGATGTGGGCGCGGAATGCGGCGATCCTCGCGGGCAATACGCCGGATGCGGCGCAGCGTTGAGGTGGGGCATCAGTGGCGGCCGGCCATCTTCTTGGCGGTGACGACGCGGACCATGATGTTCATGATGAGCACGATCATGATGAGGACGAGCATGCCGCCCCAGGCTTCCTTGAGCCATTCGGGCTCGGCGCTGGTGGCGTACTTGTAGATTTGGGCTGTGAGGGAGGGAAAGGCATTGTTGAGATCGGCATGGAAGAAGGGGAAGTGACTGTTCATGGAGAAGATCGGCTGATCGGAACCGAGGACGGTGAAGAGGAGGGGTGCGGTTTCGCCGGCGACGCGGGCGACGGAGAGCATGACGCCGGTGATGATGCCGCTGGCGGCGGCGGGGATGACGACGCGGAAAAGCGTCTGGAATTTGGAGGCGCCCAGGCCGATGGAGGCTTCGCGCAGGGCTTTGGGAACAAGTTTGAGCATTTCTTCAGTGGTGCGGGCGATGATGGGGCACATGATGAAGCCCAGGGCCACGGCACCGGCCCACGCGGAGTTATTGCCCATGGGGCGGACGACCAGGGAGTACGCGAGCACGCCGACGATGATGGAGGGGACGCCGGCGAGGACGTCGACGACGAGGCGGACGGAATGTGAGAAGAGGTTGTCCTTGCTGTATTCGGCAAGGTAGATGCCGCAGAGCATGCCGACGGGAATGCCGATGACCGAGGCCATGGCAATGAGGACGAGTGTGCCCGCGATGCAATTGCGCATGCCGCCGACGGCGTCGCCAGGGCGGGGCAGGCTGGTGAAGAAGGTGGCGTTGAGGTGGAAGTGGGTGAAATCGAACCAGGGAAAATGGGTGGTGAATTCGAGGCCGGTCAGCGCCCAGACGCCTTTGTAGACGATGTAGCCGAAGATCAGAAAGAGCGCGCCGATGGTGACCAGGGCGCTGGTCCAGCAAAGCAGGACGGCGACGCGGTTGACGAAGCGCGCCCAAACGTTGTGCAGGGAACGGCCGCGGTGGAGTTCGGGGAGCGGTGTAATCGGTTCGATGGCGAGAGTCATTGCGCGGCCCTCGGGTTGCGTGGCGATAAGGTCATTTGTGTTTTCCTCCGGCGGTGACGCGGAGCAGGATGACGCGGGCGATGCCGTTGATGAGCATGGTGATCATGAGCAGGATGAGCGCGGTGAAGTAGAGGGCCTGGCGTTCGGAGTCGGTGTCGGCGTTGTTGAACTGGTTGGCCAGAAGGGAGGCGATGGTCTGGCCTTGCGAGAAAAGGGAATAGCTGCTGGGGCGGGAGTTTCCGATGATCATGGTGACGGCCATGGTTTCGCCCATGGCGCGGGCGAAGCCGAGGATGACGGCACCGAAGATGCCCATCTTGGAAAAGCCGATGACCAGTTTCATGGCTTGCCACCAGGTGGCGCCCAGGCCGAGTGCCCCTTGTTCCAGTTCGGGCGGGACGACGGCAAGCACATCGCGGATGATGGCCGTCATGATGGGGGTGACCATGATGGCCAGTACGACGCTGGAAGTGAACATGTTGGAGCCCGCAGCAGGATCGGCGAAGAGTATCCCGATGCCGGGAATGTGCGCCAGATACAAACCGACGTGCCAATGGGGCAGCCAACCGCACAGCGGTAAATCGGAAAGGATCACGCTATCGGCCAGGAAAGGTTGGATGGATTCCTGCATGATGGGGACGAGCACGGCGACGCCCCAGAGGCCGTAGGCGATCGAGGGGATGGCGGCAAGGAGTTCGATGAGAAAGCTGGTGACGGTGACAAAGATGCGCGGGTTGAGAAGCGTCCAGCCGCTGGGGCTGGATTTGCCCAGCAAAGCCGACGGGATCGGGAAACGGATTTTGGGGGCGAGTTTGACGAGGAAGATAGCTGAACCCAGGCTGACCGGCAGGGAGATGACGAGTGCGACGAGGGACGTAACGAGGGTGCAGTAAATGTAGGGCCAAGCGCCGAAACGGGCCGTGACCGGGTTCCACATGGAGGTCGTAAAGAAGCTGAAGCCAAACTGGTGGATGGAGGGAAAGGCGCCGATGAGGATCGTGCCGATGAGCAGTGCGAGGAGGCCGATGAGGGTCATGGTGCCGCCAAACGCACCGCCGAAGGTGAGGAAATCCACAAAGCGGAGCCAGGCGGAATTCGCACGCCGGCGAAGCGGCGCCGCAGGCGGCATCACGGGCAGGTCTGACATTCAACGACCCTCATAATCAGACTAATCCAGGCGAAACAAGGCAGTTCCTGCTTCCGGTCAACAGGAACTGCCCCTATTTCGGCTACGCCGGGTCATCAATTCCGGCGCGTTTCAAAAACGGTTACTTCAACAATGCTTCGCCGTCGAACTTGATGGTCTTGAGCTTGGCGAGCACTTTTTCCTGCGCTTCCTTGGGCAGTTTGGCGTAGCCGAGATCCTTGGCGGTTTCCTGGCCGTCGGTCACGCACCACTTGATGTAGTCGACGAGTTTGGTGGCGAGGTCCTTGTCCTTGAGATAGGAGAGGTCTTCGTAGACGAGCAGATAAGTGAAGCCGCAGATCGGATAGGAATCCGCGCCGGGGGCGTCGGTGATGCCGACCTTGAGGTCCTCAGGAAATTCCTTGACCGACGCGGCGATGGAAGCGACGACGCCTTCGATGCTGGCGTTGACCGCTTTGCCATCCTTGTTGATCTGGGTGGCGTAGGGGATTTTTTCCTTCGAGGCGAAGGCGAATTCGACGTAACCAATGGCGCCGACGGTGCTCTGGACTGCGGAGGCTACGCCCTTGTTACCGGGGCCACCCAGACCCAGGGGCCATTCCACGGCCGTGGCATTGCCGACCTTTTCCGACCATTCTTTGCTGACCTTGGAGAGGTAGTTGGTGAAGATGAAGGTCGTTCCGGACCCATCCGCGCGGTGAACAACAACGACAGGCTTGGAGGGAAGAGCAATGCCGGGATTGAGAGCGGCGATCTTCGCATCATTCCATTTCTTGATCTTGCCGAGGTAGATGTCGGCGATGGTCGCTCCGTCGAGTTTGAGTTTCTCGGTCAGTTCGGGGAGGTTATAGATCATGACCTCGGGGCCGGCGACCATCGGGAGGTGGAGGATCTTGGCGGGAGCGGCTTTCTCCTGATCGGCAGTCATCGGGGCGTCAGAGCCGGCGAAGGCGACGGTGCGGAACGTGATGCCCTTGATGCCGCCACCGGAACCGATGGCCTGATAATCGACCTTGGTATCAGCGTGCGCCGCGTTATAGGTTTCAATCCACTTGGCATACAACGGAGCCGGGAAAGTCGCGCCGGAGCCCTGAACGCGGGTTTGCGCCTGGGCGGGCATCGCCCCCAGCGAGACGAGCGTTGCGGCCACGCCGGCCACACACAGTTTCCAGAAACTCAACATGAGACACTCCTTCGAAATAGGGAATAATTTGAAGTCCTTCCTCGAGTGGGGATAGTAGGTGGGCCATGCATAACCACTGTTAAGCACGCGCTAGGGTTTGGTTAATTCGCGAGAGCAGCATTTCGAGCCCTGCCCCATTCAGGATGCACTTCTGCCCCTTAACCCAGCTTCAGATCTGCTCGATAAAGTACGGTGAGGCAGTTGGTTACAAGCGGGATTGAAGTCCGATATCCCGATTGGGTGCTGTCGTGCCGATCGAACAATTGCTGCCTCAACCCGCCACGCCGAATGTTTGGTATTCATACCTTTGCCTGCCAAGCCGCATTGCGGACTTCTTCCGCCATGCATTTCAGCGGAAAGCCGCCCCCGCCTCGATCGAGCAACTATTCCTAATTCACCGCCCCACCGGTGCGATCATTCAGCACGCGTTGCGCATCGATAATGCCCATCACAAATCTTCCACGCTTACAGAACAGCGTGCCATCGCATCGATGGTGACGTACCTGCTCTCGTATTTCCGCGATCAAAAATATTTGACACATTACCTTCGCGTGGGCCACCTACGCATTGAGCAATTTACATACGGCATCCACGGCGGTCCGGAGTGCACCCTTCTTTCGGTGATCCGTACACCACGCGGAGCCGATGCGGGCGGAACGCTGGCGGAGTGTCAGGGAATTCTTGAGCACATCCACTGCGAACATGCAGACATCTTGAGGAAATTGGCGGAGCACCCGGAGGTGCAACTGCCGGAGATGCTGCCGGAGTTACGCGGACTTTGAGATTGAAAGTTCAGAGGGCTACCGCGTCTTGCTGAGGTCGAAGCGGCGGAGGTACCGCCGGCGGAGGGCGCGATAAGGATTGGCGATGAGGCGATGAAGGTTGTGCAGGGGGCCGCGCTGCTCGGCGCGTTTCAAGTCTGCGGGGGAGCACGCTGCAGGTAGCAGTCGGGACTTGTGCTTGTAGTAGTGGTACCAGTCTGCGCGCTGGAAGCGTCCGAGCCACCAGCGGCGAATAAACCATGAGTGGTCGCCGCGCGGTGCCTGGAAGGAAATCTGAAAATCGATCAGCCATGGCTTTCCGTCTTCGCCGTAGAGGATGTTCTCGCGTTTGTTGGTATCGACGTAGGCGATGTGGCGTGCGTGAAGATCTTCCAACAGGCGTTTGAGATCTTCGAAAAACTCCGGCGTGAGAGGCAGACCGGCGTGGAGGTCCTGCCCAGGAATGAACTCGTGGAGAAAGCCGGTGGGTCCGACGCGTCCCCAGAAGCCGGGGATGCCGCGGACGCCCTGGAGACGCTGGTAAATGTCGATCTCGTGGTTGGCGACGATGCGTCCGAGCCATTTCATGGGGAGGATGAAGAGGCGGTAGGTACGCTGCAATTTCAGCACGGCACGCTGGCCGGTATCGGTGCGCTGGTAGAGACCGGTGGCCGCGAAGAAGTCGTGCTTGAAGAGATCGACGAAACGATAGGTGATGCCGTCGACCGTCACCTCGGCGGGTAGATCGTCCGGTCCCAGAGCAAAGAGCCACTTGGGCGGGCGGGATTTTTTCTGTTCAGATGATTCGACCATTTGCGGCAAAGTATAGCGGTGTGAAGTGCCCCACGCGAACAGATGGGGAGACATCGGTCTGAAGAAGCGACACAGGCCTCGTAACAAGAGTGCATGCGCATAAAAAAAGCACCGCGGGTCACGCGGTGCTCGGTGTTCAATTCGAGGGATGGGCTCGTTACTG
>CAIMWO010000083.1 GCA_903845195.1 uncultured Phycisphaerales bacterium | reverse complement strand
ACTCACCCCCTCACCCCCTCAATTCGCCCCCTAAATACCTAAATCCATTTTTAATGTATGTATATATAAATAATACACTACAGCTCTCGCCTCTCACCACCCTCAGCCACCCTCCCCCACTTCCATCCTCGCCCCCTGACCCATAGCCCATAACCTCCAACCCCGGCCCCCCTCCATCCCCTCCTCAAAATCCGCCCCTCTGTCGCCCCGCCCTAACTCCCTCACCCCCGGTCACCCCCTCATCCGGCCACCGTTTCACTCCCTCACCCCATTACGCCCCTAAACAATACCCAAGTCCATTTTAATTTACGTATGTATATATGATTACTACAATAATAGACACGCCCCTCCCCAACCCCTCCTCCCGCGTCGTCCCATCTGTGAAATCTGCGCCATCTGTGGACCCGCCCCCGCCTTCCCCACCCCATCATCCGCGTTCATCGGCGTTTATCTGCGGCTAATTCTCGTCCTGGTCCTTCGTGTCTTCGCGCCTTCGTGTTTTGGCTACTTCCATGCCGCGCCGGATACCCCACACCCACCATGACAAATCCTCACCCCGTCACCCCCACACCCCGATACTCCCACACCACCCCCTCACCCCACCACAAGCCAACCAGGCCCATTTTAAACAGACGTATGTATATATAATTACTACAATAATAGACGACTCTCACCAGCCCCCACCCTCCTCCCGCTCACCTTCCCTCCCAACTTCCCCCTCCTTAACCCATAACCCATAATTTCCAACCCCGGCCCCCTCCGTCCCCTCCGCAAAATCCACCCCCTCAATGGCCCCGCACTCACCCGGTCACCCCCTCACCTCCTCACTCCACCAGCCCCTCCTCCCAACCCATCACGCCCTCCCCCTCAAAGAATCTATGTATATTTTACATTGTCGTATGTATATATCTCTTAACAAATAATATACTCGTTCCTCCCCAACCCACTTCCCCGCCCTCCCCAACTTCCATCTTCGTCCCCTAACCCATAACCCATAACTTCCAGTCATCGCCCCCCTCATCCAATCCCAAAAAGACGCACCCTCTGTGTACCCCCCCTCCTCCTCCTCGACGAGTGTTCATTTGTGCCCATTTGTGGACCGTCCACGTCGCCCCTCCGTCCTTGAAAATTGTAAATTGAAAATTGCTGTCATCCCTCGTACCGTCGTGGTTCAATCCCTCCCCTCATCCTCCCACCATGACCGCACCGCAAAACAACCATGTCCATTTGTAATGGACGCATGTAGATATAAACTACTTATATGCCCCTCCCCAACTCCAGAAACGCCACGAGACACCCACCCATAATTTTCAACATCTTTACGAAAACCTCTCACCCATTCCCCCAAAACTCGCAAAAATATGAAAAATACGACTCAGTTCTCTGCAAAACGCACTCAAAACAGTGTCAAAACGCGTCCAAAATCGATCGTTTTCGGTCCGTTTCGGTCCGTTTTCGACCCGCTCACGCCGCCGGTTGCGCCGGCTGCAGCGCCCCGATGAGCTGGTTGATATCCACCAAATTTTTCCGCCCCAGGTACGCCCGCAGCCCCGCCGCAATCTGGTTGGGAATGTTCGGATCGATGAACAGTGCCGTCCCCACCGCCAGCCCCGTAGCCCCCGCCAGCAGGAACTCCACCGCATCCTGCCAGGTCTGAATCCCGCCCATGCCGATGATCGGAATCCCGTGCTTTTTAGCCACTTCCGTATACACCCGGTGCGTCATAAACACCGCGATAGGCTTGATCGCCGGCCCCGAAAGCCCGCCCGTTCCATTGGCCAGCACCGGCCGCTGTTTCTCAATATCCACCGCCATCGCCGTAAACGTATTCACCAGCGACAGGCACGTCGCCCCCGCCTCCACCGCCGCCCGCGCCGTCACCGCCACATCGCTGACGTTCGGCGACAGCTTCACAATCAGCTCGCACCGCTGCACCCGCTTCTTCACCGCCGCCACCAGCTCATGCAGCCGCACCGGATCCGTACCGAAAGACATGCCGTTCTTGACGTTAGGACACGAGACGTTGAGTTCGATCCCCTGGACGATGGCCTGCTGATCCAGCTCGGCAGCGACATCGACATAGTCTTCGATGGACCAGCCGGGGACGTTGACGATGACGGGAACATGCATTTTTTCGAGGAGCGGAAGCTTGTCGCGGAGAAAGGCCTCGAGGCCGATGTTGGCCAGTCCTATGGCATTGAGCATGCCGGCCCGCGTTTCGACGATACGGTAGCTCTCATTGCCCTTCCGCGGCGTCTTGGAGATGGCTTTGGTGACGAAGGCGCCAAACTGCGTCAGATCGGCAAAATCCCCGTATTCATTGGCATATCCGCACGTCCCCGACGCCGTCATCAACGGATTCGCCAACCGCATTTTGCCAATGCGCACCGCCAGGGACGGCGTTGCAACTTCCGATTTTATCTGTGTGCTGTTCATCCCCCGAGTGTCCCACGAACCCCCCCATCGATCAAGCGCCCTTGCGGCCTTCTTGGTTCTCAGTAATTCGTATTCACTGAGCCATCGGCATTGCGTGCCTCGAAGCTGAACCCGATGCCAGCGGGCTGGTAGTACCATCCGGCCGCTGCATCGGTCGCTGCGGTGGAAACCGCCGTCAGATTATTCAGCGGATTGATCGGCGCCGACATGAAGTACGGCCCCCAGCGCGTTCCCACCGGATTGGCCACAGCCGTCTCGTAAGTGTCAGAACAGGTCAGCAGGAGCGTCCACATGCCTGTGATCTGCGGGGGCAAGTCGTTGTGCTGCCCCTTGAAGACTTCGATCTGTGTTCGAACATTGGTGAGCGTGGTGCGTACGTTGGCGACGCGTGCATCGGTGCTGGCGTTGGTGAACTGCGGAACGACAATCGCCGCGAGTATGCCCAGGATGATCACGACAATGAGGATCTCGACCAGCGTAAAGCCGGGGCGATGAACAGACCTCAGATACATACAGGGCTCCAGTGAAACGGCTTCATCGAGACTATTTCGGCGAGTGAAGGGTCTCATACCTATGTACTTTCGTACGATTAGATGGGGTACTTGGCAAATATAGGGAATTTTGATGCGTTATCGGGCGTCATTATTGAAAAATTATGAGCATCGGTCGAAAAGCGGAATGACCGGGCATCGGCGACATCGTCGTGTTCGATGAATTCGCGGTTTCCGTATTTGTGGGTAACATCCCTATGGGCGCGGCAACTAATCATGGTTGGGCCGCGGGTTTTGCCTCAGGGCATTCGTAGGCCTTTGGTCTGCAAGGGGTTCCGCCGTTGCTTCGCCAAAGACCATGGGCCGCCCAACGGCCCGGTCGCCAGTAGGATTGTTCTCGGAGTTTTAAGGAGTTGTCATGACGCAAGCTGCGGAAACCGCTCAGATGACGCCGGAAGAACTGGCCAGCGTGCAGAAACTGCAGGACGCGTACAAATCGCTCAAGAGCGAGTTGGGCAAAGTCATCGTCGGGCAGTCGGCCGTGATGGAAGAACTGCTCATCGCGATGTTCTGCCGCGGCCACTGCCTGCTGGTGGGCGTGCCCGGCCTCGCCAAAACCTTGTTGATTTCGACGCTCGCCAAGACGCTGAGCCTGTCGTTCAACCGCATTCAATTCACGCCCGACCTGATGCCCAGCGACATCACCGGCACCGAAGTCATCGAAGAGGACAAGGCCACCGGGAAACGATCACTGCGGTTTGTGCGCGGCCCAGTTTTCGCCAACGCCATTCTGGCCGACGAAATCAACCGCACGCCGCCGAAGACGCAGGCCGCATTGCTCGAAGCGATGCAGGAGCATCAAGTCACCGCCGGCGGCGTACAGCATCGGCTTGCGGAGCCGTTCTTTGTGATGGCGACGCAGAACCCGATCGAGCAGGAAGGAACGTATCCGCTGCCGGAGGCGCAGTTGGATCGGTTCATGTTCAACGTGCTGGTGAGCTATCCGAGCGAGGCGGAAGAATTTGACATCGTGCGTCTGACCACGCAGACGCGGAAGGTGGAGTTGGCGCACGTGCTGTCGGCCGATGAGGTGATGGCGCTGCAGGAACTGGTGCGCAAGGTGCCAGTGGCCGATCACGTGGTGAAGTATGCGATTCGGCTGGTGCGGCAAACGCGGCTGGGTCAGCCGGACACGCCGAAGTTCATCAAGGATTACGTGAGCTGGGGCGCCGGTCCGCGGGCGAGCCAGACGCTGGTACTGGCCGGCAAGGCCCGGGCGCTGCTGCAGGGGCGGTATCACGTGAGCACGGAGGATATCCGGCAGGTGGCCCATCCGACATTGCGTCATCGCGTGCTGACGAATTTCAATGCCGAGGCGGAAGGTGTGCGTCCGGATGACATTATTCGGATGCTGATCGAGCAGACGCCGCGGGATGCCGAGGACGCGAAGACCGCGGCGGAGTTGCCGAAGGTATTTGCAGGAAAGACGACGTAAACACGAAGTCACAAAGACACGAGGGACCACGAAGACGGAGTTGATAGATGGGATTTGGGGATGTGTTGGATGATGAAACGGAACGAATTGCCAAAGAGGTTGTTGATGCAATCTTCGTCGTGCACTCGACACTTGGACCAGGATTGTTGGAAAGCATTTATGAAGAATGCCTTCTTCTAGAAATGGAGTCTCGAGGACTCAAGGTTCGACGACAGTGGTATGTGCCGATTATCTATCGAGGAAAAAACATCGAAGCAGGTCTGAGGGTTGACCTGTTAGTTGAGGAAAGAGTGATAGTGGAACTAAAAGCCGTCGAGATAATGCACCCCGTTTTCACTTCTCAGACCAAGACCTATTTGAAACTGGCAGGCAAGCGACTGGGCATTCTGGTTAATTTCAACGTGCCCCTAATCAAGGATGGAATGAAGCGCATTATTCTCTGAATTTCTTCGTGGTCCTTAGTGTCTTTGTGACTTCGTGTTTACGTCGTGTGTGAGTTGATGACGATTCCCGCTGAGCATGTGGATTATCGAAAGTATCTGGATCCGCGGACGCTCGCGAAGATTCAGGCATTGGATATTCGCGCGCGGCTGATCGTGGAGGGGTTTATTACGGGGATGCACCGGTCGCCCTACAAGGGCTTTTCGGTTGAGTTTGCGCAGCATCGGCAGTACGTGCAGGGAGATGACATCCGGTACATCGACTGGAAGGTCTTCGGACGGACGGATCGGCATTACATCAAGCAGTATGAGGAAGAGACGAATCTGCAGGTGATGCTGGTGGTGGATGCGTCGGAGTCGATGACGTATGCGGGTACGCAGACCAAGGGGTGGCAGCCGGGGAAGGGGTGGCGGAAATTCGATCATGCGACGAGCATCGCGGCGAGCCTGGCATATGTGGCGCTGCATCAGCAGGATTCGGCGGGGCTGGCGGTGTTCGATCAGAAGGTGCGGCATTTCATCAAGCCGAGCAATAATCCGAAGCAGTGGCGGATCATCGTGGATGAATTGACGACGGCGCCGAAGAATCAGAAGACGCGCACGGGAGCAATCCTGGATGAGATTGCCGAGCAGATGCATCACCGGAGCTTGATCGTGCTGATCAGCGACTTGTTTGACGATCCGGCGGCGATTGTGAAGGGGATTCAGCATTTGCGGTACAAGCGGCATGATTTGATCGTGCTGCAGGTGATGGACCACGATGAGCTGGAGTTTCCGTTCGACACCACGACACTGTTCAAGGGACTGGAAGAGATGGGCGAGCTGGTGGTGGAGCCGCGGGCACTGCGGGAGGCATACATCGAGGAGATGAAGAAGCACTCGGAGATTATTCGGGAAGCGTGCCACAAATTGCACGTGGATTTTGTGCAGGTGGATACGAGTTTGCCGCTGGATGTGACGTTGCCGGGATTTCTGGCGACACGCGCGGCGCGGATGAAGTGAGGACGACGACGTGAACACGAAGACACGAAGGACCACGAAGTTCTTTTCTTGATCAGACAGGTTGGTAGACGAATGATTTTTCACCACAGAGCCACAGAGAAGCGGAGGATGCACAGAGATCTTTTCAAATAATTTCTCTGTGTGGTCTCGGATTCTCTGCGACTCTGTGGTGAAGAACATTACGAAGGCGAGCTGATTGTCGATGTTGGTAATGATGCCCATTCTGGCTTTTGGATTCCTTACCCCGTGGCTATTTGCCGCCGGGGCGGCGGCGACGTCGATACCGATCATTATCCATCTGCTAAACAAGCGGAAGTTCCGGGTTATTGTCTGGGCAGCGATGGATTTTCTGCTGGCGGCGCAGCGGCGCAATGCGCGGAAATTGAAGTTCCGAAGGTGGCTGCTGCTGGCGGTGCGGTGTCTGGCGCTGTTGATATTGGCGGCAGGAGTTGCACAGTTGCTGCTGTCGAACGCGGTGGTCGGCGGGATGCTGGGGGGGCAGCGGACGATCATCGTGGTGTGGGACGATTCCTATTCGATGGCCTGGCAGAAGCCGGGAACGCCGTCGGCATTCGATCGGAGCAAGCGGCTGCTAGGGGATTTGCTGGCGGGGCTGCCGGCGGGTGACACGGCGATGGTGATTCACGCGAGCCGTGGCGGACCGGTGGCAGGCAATAAGCCGTCGCCGGATCATGTGACACTGAAGGCCGCGGTGGATGCGGCGCAGGCTTCCGATGCGGGGACGGATCTAGCCGGGGCATTGGATCAGGCAGCGGAAACGTTGAAGGATTTGGAGAATACAACATCATCGCGGCAGGTGGTGGTGCTGACGGATTTGTCGCGTAGTTCGCTGGCCGGTGCGCAGAAGGGTGAGGGGAGCGGGGAGCGATTGAAGAAAAGCGTGGCGGCCGTGCAGAAACTGGCGACGGCGTTACGGGTAATTGATCTGGGCAGTGACGAGCAGGCGAATATGGGAGTGGCGGAGATCCGGGCGCAGCGGCCGGTGGTGGTGGCCGGCACGCCGACGGAGTTTCGGATTACGGTGGTGAATGCGACGGATCATCCGCAGATCGACACGCAGCTTACGGTGTCGCTGGATGGGGTGATCGTTCACACGGAGAAGCTGGGAAAGATTGAGCCGGGGAATTCGCACAATGTGCTGGCATCGGTAACGGCGCCGACAGCGGGGCTGCATCTGCTGGAAGCGAAGTTGCCGGCGGATCTGCTACCGACGGATGACGCGCGGCGATTGATGATTGATGTGCAGCGTGAGGTGCCGGTCCTGCTGGTCGATGGCTCGCCGGGGGATAATCGAACGCTGGGGAGCACGACCTATCTGGCGGTGGCCTATTCCTTGTCGGCCGAAGGGAAGACGGGCGGAACGATTTTTTCGCCCAAGACGATCACGGAATTGGAATTGGATAAAACGCCGCTGCCCGGATATGCGGCGGTGGTGTTGAGCGATGTCGGCTCGCC
Source organism: uncultured Phycisphaerales bacterium (assembly GCA_903845195.1). GTDB lineage: Bacteria > Planctomycetota > Phycisphaerae > WQYP01 > WQYP01 > CAIMWO01. The sequence continues at coordinate 45,999 of CAIMWO010000083.1, read as the reverse complement.
GACGAAACGTGTGGCCGAAGATCTGAAAAAGTACGTGGAAGAGGGTGGGCTGCTGATCATTTTCCCGGGCGGCCGGACGAACGCGGCAATGATGGACGAGGCGCTGGGCGATGGCGGGGCGAAATTGCTGCCGGCGACGTTTGGGCAATTGATCAAGGTGGAGCATCCCGAGCAGGTGGGTGAAGGCGTTACATTCAATCCGGAAGGATTCACCCATCCGGTGCTGCAGAAATTTGGCGAGGCCTATCAGGCGGGGTTGCAGGTCGGATTTACGAACGTGCAGACGCAGCAGTATTTGAAGCTGGGCGTGCCGAAGGATGGCAGCGTCGAGACGATTCTGCGTTACACGAGCAAGCAGGCAGGAGCGGCGGGCGATGCGGCGGTGGTGACGCGGCCGGCGGGCAAGGGGCGGGTGGTACAGTTTGCATCATCGGCGGATGCGACGTGGAACACGTTTGGGCCGAAGCCCTCATTTCTGCCGTTCCTGCATGAATTGATGTACTACGCGCTGCCGCGGCAACCGGATGTGCTGACGCTGGGGGTGGGCGAGAAGATCAATCTGCCGGCGGATGTGGCGAGCCCCGGCGCGTGGACGGCACCGCGGAAGGAACGGATCAGCGTTACGACGACGATTGAGAAGGATGGGCGTGCACGATTGACGAGCGGGGCCCTGACGGCGGCTGGGGTATATTCGCCTGCAGCGGGGAGCGGGGCGCCGGTGATCGCGGTAAACCCGGATGCGGACGAGATCGATATACGGCACGTGAAGGGTGCAGCCTTTGCGGCAGCGACGGGCCTGGAGGCCCGGGATATCGTTGTGGGCAATAGTGAATTGAAAATGGTGAATAGTGAAAGCGGGACGAGCGGAGCGAATACGGATACTTCGATCGGTCGGTGGTTGATATTAGCGGCGCTGGGATTCTTCCTGGTGGAGACGGTGCTGGCGCGGGTGTTTTCGGTGTATCGATGAAAAATAGAAAATGGAAAATAGAGAATAGAAAAAGGGGTATCGCAGAAATGGCAAGCACCATCGGAGATGTCTGGTTTTTTAATTTTTCATTTTCCATTTTCTATTGTTCGTGAGTTATGCTGCAGAAGTTTCTTGAATTTCTTTTCTCGCTCCAACGGGTGAAAATCACCACGGGGACGCGGTTTCATTTTGCGATAGAGCAGCCGGGGTGGATTTTCCCCGCGGCGCTGGTGCTCGCGGCGATCGGATATTGGTCATATCAGAAGCAGTCGACGACGCCGACGCGCCGGCGGGTGCTGGGAGTGGTCCGGGCGCTATTGCTGATCTCCATGCTGGCCTTGTTTTGCAAACCCCAGTTGGTGCTGGATCGGGAGGAACGATCGCGCTCGGTGGTGGCGGTGTGGGTGGATAATTCAATGTCGATGACGCTGGCGGATCCTTATAGCAAGGATGCGCAGATGAGAGAGATACTCCAGAAAAGTAAGAAGCAGGATCCAGGAAGCAAGACTCCGGAAGGCACGGCACCCCGGGCGGATCGTTATGAATTGGCGGTCGATGCGCTGGGGCGGGCGGCGTGGATTCGGAACATCGTGCAGGTACAGGATGTGGCGATTTACAATGGGTCATCGCATGCACAGCTGATTGGAACGGCTCATTCGGCAGACCAGGTGGCGGGGTTGCTCGAGCATCTCAAGAAGGAGAAGCCCACGGGCGAATCGACGGATTTGCCGAGCGTGGTGCAGGATGTGATTCAGTCGGTGCAGGGGCAGCGGATCAGCGCGGTGGTGGTGCTGACGGACGGGCAGACGACGGAGAAGGGATCGCGGCTGGACCAGGCGATCGCGCTGGCGCAGCGGTCGAATGTGAAGGTGTTCTCGTTGCCGCTGGGACAGGCGGATGAGCCGCTGGATTTCAAGCTGGCGGGATTGCAGGCGCCGGAGAATACGTTTGTGCGGGACCCTGTGGCGGTGAAGGCGACGCTCTCGGCGACGGGAATCGATCGGCCGACGCAGGTGAAGGTGACGTTATACCGGCAGCAGGGCGGCGGGGAGCAGCCGCTGGCGAGCAAGGAATTTCTGCTGGAGCCGGGCAAGAAAGTGATGCCGATTGAACTGGTGTTCAAGCCGGAGAAGAAGAGCAGCGACAAAGCGGAGAAATACGATCTGATCGCCAGGGTGGAACCCGTGGCGGCGACGGGCGTGGAAGAGCTGGACACGAAGAATAATGTCGTGACCGGCCACACGAATGTGCTGGATGCGAAAATCACAGTGCTGTACGTGGATGGTTATCCGCGATGGGAATACCGGTATTTGAAGAATGAACTGGTGCGTGAGAAGACGATCGAAGTGTCGTCGCTGCTGCTTTCGGCGGATGAGAATTATGCGCAGGAAGGGAACATTCCGATCACGCGGTTTCCGGAGACGACCGAGGAACTGAATAAGTACGATGTGCTTCTGATCGGGGATGTGGATCCGAACTATTTTTCGCCGAGCCAGCAGCGATTGATCGTGGATTTCGTGCGGAAGAACGGGGGCGGAGTGGGTTGGATCGCGGGGGCCGCGTACAACCCGGAAAGCTATAAGGGCACGCCGCTGGAAGTGCTGCTGCCGATCATTCCAGATGAAATCGATCCGCGGGCACGGATCATGGCGCCGGCGGAAAATACGCCGTTCACCTTGGCGCTGACGGCGGCGGGTCGAGAGAGCAATCTGTTCCGATTTTTCGATGATCCGGAAATGAATCTCAAGCAAGTCGCGGAGCTGCCGGAGTTGTACTGGTTCAAGCCGGTGCAGGGGTTGAAGCCTTCGGCGGAGGTGCTGGCGGTGCATCCGTCGCGTTCGCTGGGTGGAAGCCCGATGCCCCTGCTGGTGACGGCGCCGTATGGACGCGGTCGGACGTTGTTTTCGGGAATCTGCGACACGTGGCGGTGGCGGCGATATACGGGTGAGCCGCTGTTCCAGAGTTACTGGCTGCAAATGTGCAGATTGCTGTATCGCGACAAGGCGATGGGGCAGAACAAGCGAATTGAGATGCAGGCGGAATCGCCGCGGGTGGAGGTGGGGCAGCCGATACGGGTGTCGATGGAGGTGCGCGATCCGACGCTGGTGGGGCAGATCCCGCAGCAGGTGTCGGTGCAAGTGATCGACGCGCAGGGGCGGCCGACGGAATCGATACTGATGAACCGTGCGCCGGGCGTGGAGGAGCGGCTGGTGGGCGTGACGACGGCGACGACAGTTGGTCCGATTACGCTGGCAGTGCAGCCGGGGACGTTGCCGATCGATGTGGCGCCATATGAGATGGAGATTACGCCGCCGAGCCGGGAGTTCGAGAAGACGACGGCGGACATGGAGTCGCTGACGATGCTGGCGAACAAGACGACGGGGCAGTTGCTGCCGCTATGGCGCGGGGAGGAGTTGCAGAAGCTGATTCCGGATCGGTCGATATTCACGCTGTTCAGTGATTTTGAGGATCTGTGGCCGAAGCCGATCGCGCTGATCCTGATCGTGGTGCTGGCGACGGTGGAGTGGCTGCTGCGGAAGGCGGCGGGGCTGATTTGACGTTACGACGCAAACACGAAGACACGAAACACACAAAGGATCACGAAGACCAAATTGGTACTATGGAACCGCGGGATGGGCATGCGGTCTAAGGTAACGCTGCCGCGGTGGCGGCAACGTTATAACGAGAGGGGCTAGGGGGCCCAGAGAAGGAGCTGCACATGACCGAGATTACGTCCGGACATCCGCTGGTGGAACGGATTTCGCGGCTGCGCGGACGGGTGCGGCTGGTATTGGGATTATTCGGTGCGGGCTTGATCGTGTCCGCGGCATTGGCGGGATTGTGGGTGCTGGCGGTGGGGGATTATCTCGTACATTTTTCGTCATCAACGCGGTTATTTCTGCTCGTAGTGGCGCTGGCAGGTTTGGGATATCTGGTTTGGCGGAAGTTGGTCACCCCCCTCTCGACGAAATTAACCGAGCAGTTTCTGGCGAGCCGGGTGGAGGCATTGGACAAGAATCTGGCGGACGAACTGGTATCGGCGGTCCATTTTGTGCGGTCGGGGACGACACGGAGCAACGCGTTTGCGGCACGCCATGTGGAGACGGCTCAAACGAAGACTGCCGGTCTTCGCTTTGAGGATGCGCTCGATTTCCGCATGGCGAATCGATCGCTGGCGGTCGCGGTGACGCTGGTGGCGGTGACGACGCTGGTGGCGTTGCTGAATCCGCAGAGTGCGTCGACTGTCTTTGGGCGATGGATTGCGTTTGATCCGGATGCACACTGGCCGCGAACGACGACCGTGGAGTTTGCGTGGAATACGCCGGACGGCAAACAGCCGGCGGTTCTGCCGATCGGCGAGCAATTCGCGGTCCAGGCGAAAGTGACGCGTGGCGGATATGAAAATCAGCGTGTGTGGTTGTATACGTCCAGCGACTCCCAGAGCCGCGAGACGGAAGAGCTGATGACGTTTCAACGTGAGCAGTCGGGGCGCGGGAATTATCTTTACGAGCGGGCGATTGAACCGGTGGGGAACAAGGCATTGTATCTGCGCCTGGTGGCGGGGGATCACACGGACATGGAGCCGGTGAAGGTGCGTCTGGCTGCGCGGCCGGTAGTCAGCGAACTGCTAGGCTCGATAGAGCCGCCGGCATATGTGAAGAATCTTGTCGATGCGACGAAGCCGGCGCCGGCGGTGACGGTCGATCTGCTGGCGCAAACGGGGCGGGCGGTGGAGGGTGCGCGGATTACGTTGCGGATCAAGTCGACGAAGGCGTTTGGGAAAGATGCGAAGGGTCAGCCGGACGTGCGGTTTGTGGACCAGGCCAAGGATGTGGACGTGGCGCTGGCGGATGTGGCGCAGCGATTGATTGCGGACGATGTCGCGGAGGTTTCCTTCACGGCGCGCCAGCCACTGCAGGTGCGGGCAATGATGCGCGATGTGGATGGCTTTGAGAATCGCGTCGGCGGAACGATGTCGATCGAGGTGGTGCCGGACGCACTGCCGTCGGTGGTAATCACGGAGCCGCGGCGAATGGTGGAGCGGTCGCCGGACGCCCAGATCAAGATCGTGGTACAGGCGACGGATGATCTGGGGTTGGATGGGCTGAAACTGGTAGCGGAGAAGTTTGATGCCAAGCCGGGGGAGGCGCCGGCGTTCACTGTGGATTTGCCGTGGGAAAAACGCATGGTGGATTCGGCCGTCGGCGCAATGACGGGCAGCGCGGAGTACACGTGGGATCTGTCGCCGTTGAAGTTGTCGCCAGGCGCGCGGCTGAGTTTCTACGTGGCGGTCCAGGACAATTATGAAGTAAAGAACGCGAACCCTGCCCAAGCTGCTGCGCGGCCGTTCATGATAACGGAGTTGGGAACGATACGGCACGAGTGGGTGAAGAGTGCGCCGCTGTCGCTGCAGATCAAGAGCGTCGAGGAAATTCTGGATCGCGGCCGGAAGGATTTGAACGAGATCAAGGAACGGATCAAGAATCTGAAGGATCAGCAGGAGCAGACCAAGGCGCAGACGGATGCAATTCAAAAGGCGATCGAGACTTCTGGCGTGAGCACGGAGCAGCAGAAGCGGCAGCTTGGGGAGTTGGCACAGCAACAGTCTCAGGAGACGGCGTCGGCCAATGCGATCCAGCAGCGGGTAGAGCAGATCAAACAGGATTTTGAGCAGAACAAACTGGGGGAGTCGGAACTGGGGAAACTGGCGGCCGAGGTGTCGAAGGGCATGAAGGACGTCGGGCAGAACAACATGCCGAAGGCGGCGAGCGAGCTTTCCAAGGCGCAGGAAAGTGCCGCTGCACAGCAAATGAAGAGCGAGCAGAGCAAAGAGGCCGCGAAATCGGCAGGCAAAGCAGGCGAGCAGCAGCAGGAAGCGATCGCCAAGATGGAGAGCATGATCAATCAATTGGGAGCGGCGGGGGATTTTGAGGCGGTGCGGCAGAAGCTCGATGAAATCATCAAGAAGCAGGATGAGGTCGCCAAGGCGACGCGCGAGGCGATGGCGAAGAATCCGGGAGCGAAGCCGGAGGATCTGCCGAAAGATCAGAAAGAGCAGTTGGACAAGCTGGCGGCGAAACAGGCGGAACTGTCGCGGCAGACGGCGGGGTTGACGGAACAGATGCGCAAGGCGTCCCAACAACTTTCGCAGAGCGATCCAGCCAGTGCGGAGTCGTTATCGAAGGCGGCGGATGCTTCGGATAGCGCCAGCGTGCCGCAGAAACAGGGGGATGCGGCGCAAAACATCAACAACAATCAGAGTTCGCGGTCTTCTAACAACCAGCAGCAGGCGCAGGCAGGTCTGGACCAGATGAAATCGGAACTCGACAAGCAGAATCAGCGGCAACTCGAGCAGCTTTCGCGGCAGCTGGCGGATTTGCTCAAGGAACTCCAAGCGCTGGCGGCCGAGGAAAAGCAGATCAACACTGAAACTATAAAGCTTGGCGAGGCGGGGGCAAAAAAAGAATTCCTGGTGCTGGGCGACCGGCAGCAGCGGACGCAGCAGAACACAATTGTGACGCAGAAGAAGGCGGAGAACACGCGGGATGCTAAGAAGGCCGCAGGCGATGTGAAGGATGCTGCGGAGCAGATGGGTACGGCAGCCGGGGCGCTCTACACCGCGAAGCAGCCGTCGGCGATTCCTCCGGAGGAACAGGCGATTGCCTCGCTAGAGGCGGCGATCAAGAAGTTGGAGGAGCAGAAGAAGAAGGTTGACGAGCAGCTCAAGGAAAAGGACCTGGCGGAATTCATCCGGCAGTACGAGGGCATCAAGAAGGGGCAGGAAGCGGTGAAAACCGGGGCGGAAGGCGTGGAGTTGCGCCGACTGGACGCGGCGGACAAGCAGATCGACCGCGCGGGGCTGCTGGCGCTTTCGGGCCTATCAACCAATCAGCGGGATCTGAAAGAGCTGATTCAGAAGATCTCGGCCGATGAGAAACTCAAGGAATATGAGGTGGTGGTCTGGATGAACGGGCTCATCACAGATTACATGGATCAGAGCCGGGAGAAGATGTCGCGGGCCCAAACGGGGCGGCAGCTTTCAGCGGTACAGCAGACGGCGATCGACCGGATCAATGACATCATCAATGCGTTGAAGGAAGAAAAGGAAAAGTCGAGCGAATTTGCCAAGGGGGGCGGTGGTGGAGGAGGCGGCGGTGGAGGCAAACCGCCGTTGGTGCCGCCGGTCGCCCAACTGAAATTGCTTAAGGCGATGCAACTGATCGTGAATACGCAGACCGCGACCGTGGACAAGGCCGCCGCGACGGCACCGACGGATGCGGAGAAAGCGGAGGCGCAGAATCAGGCGGCGAAGCTGGGGAAGGTGCAGGGTGAGATTAAGGGGCTGGCGAATAAGGTGATGGAGAAGATGTCAGGACCATAGACGCGTAATTCGTTCATTGGAACGGATAGAATGGTTGGGCGTCTTATGAGTTATGAAGTTTGGGATTTGGTGATTTGGTAACTGGGTGTTGATATGAGCAAGATTTGTCGAAGCGGCAGTTGGATCGCGGCAGCGGTGATGGCGGCTGGGCTGATGGGGGGCCAGGTGTATGGGGCGGATGAGTTGGACCAGCAGTTGGGGCCGAAAGATCAGACGATGGGGCCGCCGGCACCGACCACAGCGCCAAAAGTAAATGCAACAGAGAAGCCGGTGACGCCGAAGGTGGAGGTGCGGACCGATACGGTCAAGGCTCCGTCGGAGAATGATATTGTCAGTCCGGATGCAGTGAAGAAGGTCGATGATGCGGACCTGGTCAAAGATTTGACAGGTGAGAACAAGGGCCAGGCGAGTGCGGATCCTGCGGTCAAGTTCAAGGAAGCCATCGAGCGGATGGGCACGAGTGAAGAGCGGCTGAAGGGCAAAGATACCGGGGAAGTCACGCAGGAAACGCAGCGGCGGATCGTGATGGATCTGGATGTACTGATCGAGATCGCAAAGAAGCAGCAGCAACAGAGCAGCAGTTCAAGCCAGGGGTCTAAACCGGGACAAAAAAAGCAGCTGTCGCAAGGGCAATCGAAGGGGCAGGGGCAAGGTGGAACGACGGCCGCGGAACGATCGGAGCTTCCGGGGGCCGGCGACACGACGGCATCATCGAATGGAGCGGATATTCACGAAAAGTCACGCGAGTGGGGCAATCTGCCGCCGATCGACCGCGATGCGATCACGAAGGGCGCGAACGAACAGTATCTGCCGGCGTACCGGGACTATATCGATCGGTATTACCAGGCGCTCGCGGAGTTGAGCAAGGCGAACCGGGAAAAGTGACCCGGAAGTTCGAGGCTGGAAGTTGGTAGTTAGAATTTGGATGATTGAATGCGGAACTGGTTGTTGCATCTGGTGACAGCGGCGGTGATCGCCGGAGCGCTGGTGGGTTCCGCGGTGCGGGGTGATCCGGTCACAGGCGGGGAGAACTCGACGATCGGGGGAACGGGGCCGATGAAGGACGAGTTGGACAGCGATGTTCGGGCACGCGTGAAGAAAGGGCTGGCCTGGCTGGCGAAGAATGCGGGGGAAGAGGGGAACATCAATGCTTACGGCGGCGACAATACGGGAATCACGGCGCTGGCGGGGCTGGCGTTTCTGGCGGACGGTAACATGCCGGGGCAGGGGCAATACGGGCGTGAAGTGGATCGCATTCTGGATTACGTGCTGAAAAATTCGCAGGAGACGGGGCTGATCACGTCGCAGGCGTACGGTTCGCCGATGTACGGGCACGGATTTGCGACCCTGTTTCTGGCCGAGTGCTATGGCCAGACGCAACGGGCCGACGTAAAGGAAAAGCTGCAGCTGGCCGTGCGCTTGATCGTGCAGACGCAGAACAAGGAAGGCGGATGGCGCTATCGGCCGGAGCCAAACGATGCGGATATTTCGGTGACGATCTGCGAAATCATGGCCTTGCGGGCAGCACGCAATGCGGGGATCAAGGTGCCGAAGAAGACGATTGACCTGGCGATCGATTATGTGAAGAAATCGCAGGAGCCGGACGGGGGATTTGCGTACATGCTGAATTCGCGGGGATCGATGTTTCCGCGTTCGGCGGCGGGCGTGGCGTGCCTGTTCTACGCGGGGATCTACGAGGGGAAAGAAATCGATAACGGTGTGAAATACCTGATGAAGCGGCTGCCGGGAAATGGCGAAAACAGCGGCGAGTACCATTATTTCTATGGAAATTATTACGCCACGCAGGCGATGTTCATGGCGGGGGGAAAGGCGTGGCAAGCCTACTGGCCGGCGATACGTGCGGAACTGGCGAAGCGCCAGCAGTCAGATGGGAGCTGGACGGGCGAAGCCGGACCGGTCTATGCGACGAGCATGTCACTGATTATATTGCAGGTACCGAATCGGCTGTTGCCGATTTTGCAGAAGTGAGACAACGTTACCACGAAGACCCGAAGCGCACGAAGGACCACGAATGATTCGGCTGCGTTATTTGCTTATTCCGGTTCTGCTGCTGGCGGGGGCGGTGTCGTTGCGCGCGGCGGAGAAGGATACTACTGAGACAACAGGCGGTGCGCTTCCGCTGAAGGATGAGATCACGCCGGAAGTGAAGAAGAGCGTACAACGCGGGTTGGCGTGGCTGGCCAAGAATCAGGGGGAGGACGGCAATTACGGAGATGCGGGAATCACGGGGCTGGCGGGACTGGCCTTGATGGCCGATGGCAACATGCCAGGGGAAGGCCGCTACGGACGTAACCTGGAACGGGCGCTGGATTTTGTGGTCAAGAGCGTGCAGGAATCCGGGATGGCTTCCGGCGAGATGTATGGGCACGGCTTTGCGACGCTCTTTCTGGCCGAGGCTTATGGCACGACGCAGCGTGCGGATGTGAAGGAAAAGCTGCAACTGGCCGTGAGGTTGATCGTGCAGACGCAGAACAAGCAAGGCGGATGGCGCTATCAGCCGGTGCCGAATGATGCGGACATCTCGGTGACGATCTGCGAAGTGATGGCCTTGCGTGCGGCACGTAACGCCGGCATCAAGGTGCCCAAAAAGACGATCGACATGGCGCTGGATTATGTGAAGAAGTCGCAATGCCCCGACGGCGGATTCATGTACACGCTGGGGGGCGGTGGGTCGGCGTTTCCGCGTTCCGCGGCGGGCTGCGCCATTCTCTATTACGCCGGGGTATACAATGGCCAGGAAGTGAACAACGGCATCAAGTACCTGAGTAAACAGCTCCCCGGCCAGAGCGAAAATGTTTCATCGGGCCACAGTTTTTACGGCAACTATTACGGTACGCAGGCAATGTTCATGGCCGGTGGAGACGCTTGGGGAAAATGGTGGCCCGCGGTACGCAAGCAGATCATCGGCCTCCAGCAATCCGAAGGGAACTGGTCAGGCGAGGCGTCGGACCAGTATGCCACGGCGATGGCACTGATTATTCTGCAGGTGCCGAACAGACTTTTGCCGATCTTGCAGAAATGATTGGATGCACGATGAACGACGTAAAGTTGGAGCCGCAGATGGACGCAGATGCACGCAGATTGGGACGTAAAACAGGACTGTTTTCACGGCGTTCGTTCTATCTGTGCATATCGTTGCTGATCTGCAGCTTCACTTCGATTGTTCGGGCAGACTGGACGTTGACGACTTCCGATTTCAAAACACAGGCGAAATTGACCGTCAATACGTGGACGCCCGGCGAAGGTCTCTCGGTATCCGCAGAAGATGGCGGACTGATCAAGACGGACAGCCGGCGAATCGTTTCGCTGGTCTCCGATCGGCCGAAGGCGCCGGCCAACGGCAACTGGACGCTGGTATTACGCAACGGCGACGTGCTGGACGGCGAACCGGTGGGGGTCAGCGGGCAGTCACTCCAATTCAAGATCACGGAACTGGGGCCTATCGATATTCCACTCAAGAACTTGGCGACGATGCAATCCAAGGACAACAAGAATCCGCTTTCATCGACGGCAACGGACAAAGACCTCGTTCGCCTGAAGAACGGCGACCAGGTGGAGGGGTTCTTCATCAACGTCAATACGGACAAATTGCAGATTACGACGAATGCCAACGATTCGGCCACGACGGACATTGAGTTGAGCAAAGTGGACCGTATTGCCTTTGGCGGCGTGTCGCCGGCGCGTGCAGTGCCGCCGCTTTCGGCGCGCCTCACATTTCTTTCCGGCTCGACACTGACCGTGCCGCTGACCGACAAGAACAAGACGTTCTCGTGGTCCGTAGGGGATATCACGTTGAAAGACCCGGCAGGGCAGGAGCGCAAGACCACGCCCGACCAAGTCAGTGCTGTGGAGGTTCTGGGAGGACGCGTGGTGTTTCTCACAGAGATCGATCCGGCAAGCGATCAGCAGACCTCGTACCTCGGTACCGTGTGGCCGACGCAAGTGAACAAAAATGTACTGGGAGGTACTCTGAAAGTCGGCAAGAACATTTTCGGGCGCGGGTTGGGCGTGCATACGCGGTCGATCTTGACGTACGACCTTCAAGCGGCCGGAGGAAAATTTGATGCATTGACGCTGCGGGCGGGGCTGGATGATTCATCAGCACCGTACGGCGAAGCGAACCTGTCGATCGTGCTGGATGGCAAGGTGCTATGGGAAGCCAAGGGGATGAAGGCAGGGCAGATTTCGGAGGAATTGAACCTGCCGCTGAAGGAAGGGAAGATGCTGGAATTACACGCCGAGCCGGCGGGAAAGCTGGACGTGCTGGGGCGTGTGGATTGGGTGAATGCCGCGTTGATACGGCCCTGAGAGAATCCGATTTTTTGCTGGCCACTTCCCAAGTGGCGCAGATTTGCGACAATAGAGACATGAGCTACCAAATCACCTGTGTTTGCGGCAACCGTTTTTTCATTACCGATCAGCAGCTCGGGCATCATGTCACGTGTCCGTCGTGCAATCGGGCGCTGATACCGCTGACCGCACAGGCGGATCCGGCAGTGGCGGCGGATGCTGCCACAGCGGTTGCGCCTTCGAGCCCAGCCACCCCCCCTGCCACAGTCACAGCCGTATCCAATGCAGAGCCTACCAAGCGCTGCCCGTTCTGCGGCGAGATGATTTTGGAGATCGCCAAGAAGTGCAAGCATTGCGGGGAGTATCTGGACCGGTCGATGGTTCCAACAAGTGGTACAGCAGGGGCCGGAACGCCGGCAGATGCCGGGGAAATTCCCAATGACACACCACCGGTATTCGATCTGGCGGTTTCGCAGTGGGAGAACTTCTGGAAATTCATCATCTGCGGCACGGTGGTGATCCTAGTTTCCGCAACGTTATTGATGATTCGCGAACTGCGGCAGTATGCCCCGCTGGGCATTACCGGAACAGTTGTGATCATGGCATTCATCGCATGGTTTTTCTACATCGCGGCGAAAAATTCACGCTGCATCATCCGCCCCAACCGGATTGAAACGGAGACGGGCATCTTCGCCAAGGAAAACGACACATGCGATTTGATCCACATTGTGGATCTCGATCTTCACCAGGGGCTCGTTCAGCGAATGCTGGGCATCGGCACGGTGGTGATCAAGACGACGGATGCTACGACGCCGCAGTTGCTGCTCTACCAGATTCCGCAGGCGCGCAAGGTCTACAAATATCTGCAGGACCAGGTGCCCATCGTGCAGAAGCAGCGCGGCGTGATCATCGTGAAGCAATAAGACAATGGTTCGCCAATTCATGAGTTCGCCTTCCGAGGCATCCGGATTACAATTCCGTTCATGACCAAGCCGCATTCATCCGAACAACTTGCACTCGATATTGTGCGCAAGCTCCAGCAGGCGGGGCACGTCGCGTATTACGCAGGCGGCTGCGTGCGCGATCGACTGATGGGGCGCGAACCGGCGGATTTTGATGTGGCCACTTCCGCAGTGCCGGAAGAGGTCCTGAAACTTTTTCCACGGTCGCAAAAGGTGGGGGTGGCGTTCGGCGTGGTGATCGTGCGGGAGCGCAGGCAACAGGTGGAAGTCGCGACGTTCCGTGCGGAGGGAGAATATTCCGACGGGCGGCGACCGGACACGGTGCGTTTCACCAATGCTGAGGAGGACGCAAAGCGGCGTGACTTCACGTGCAACGGGCTGTTCTTCGACCCGGTGGCGGAAGAACTGCATGATTTTGTCGACGGACGGAATGACATCAAGAAGAAATTGCTGCGGGCGATCGGCGACCCACGGCAACGGTTCATGGAAGATCATCTTCGTTTGCTGCGCGCGGTGCGCTTTGCGGCAAAACTGGAATTCGACATCGAACCAGAGACCTGGCAATCCATGCGGTCGCTGGCGGAACGCATTCGGACGATTTCACGGGAACGCATCGGCGAAGAGGTACGGATGATCCTGGAACATCCGTCGCGCGTGAAAGGGATGCGCTTGTTGGCGCTGGCGGACCTGGTCGGCTGGATCTGGCCGCCCGAGCTTTGGAACCAGACGACCCCGGTGCTTCCATCGGCAGTGCGGACGCGGTTTCAGAGTCTGGAAGGCCCGGTGACGCGGACCATGGTCCTGGTGGCGATCCAGCGGGACCTTTGGACGGGACGGAGCGTTTCGGCCCGGCAGTGGCACGAGGCGGCCGGACAATTCCAACAGTATTTCATGATGAGCAATCAGGAGCGTGATGATTTCGGGTGGTTGGCAGAGAAGATCGATGTGCTGCTGGAACGGTGCAAGTGGACGCGTCCGATCGTCAAACGGTTGATGGCGGATGGGCGCTGGCCGCAGTTGAAGGCACTGTATGCCGCGGAAAAACGCGGCGTGGATGAAGAATTTGAGGCCTTCACGGCACAGCTTCAAGGGGAAGGAGTGTCGCCGGAACCGTTCGTGACGGGGGATGATTTAATCAAATTGGGGGCGTCACCTGGGCCGCAGTTCAAGGCATGGCTGGAGCGGCTCTACGACTGGCAGCTTGATAACCAATTACTGACGCGTGAAGCGGCGCTGACCGAAGCACGCCGGCTCATGGCCGGCGCGTGACAGCCCCGCTGGAACTCAGCACTCTTCAATACACCGACGGCACAAGGGCCTGGTCGTTGGACCAGGTAGGTTTGGCTGCCGGAAAGGGTCGAACGGGAGCAGCGCTCGATGAGGCCTTTGCAGGGGTGATGGGATTCGCGGGAGAAGCGGAGGTTTTCGATGGGCCAGCAGGCGGAGAGCCGGCGGTGCCGCCGCGGCGTTGCTGTTGGAGCCATTCAAAGATCGCGCCGTCGCCGTAGGCGGTTTCCCAGCAATCGTGGCCGAAGGCGCCGTAGACGGTGTGCTGCGGATTGCCGCCGGCGCTGCGGATGGAAGAAAGCGTACTGGCCATGGAAGCGGGCATGACGAACGGATCGACGGCATTCTCGAAGGCCCAGATGTTCATCTTGGCTAGGATGGGGCCGTCCGAGGTGTCACCACCGGAAGGGCACATGGGGGCAAGCGCGGCGAATTCATAAGAGTATTTGGCGCCGATGGCGAAGGTGCCGTAGCCGCCCGTAGACAGGCCGGTGAGGGAGATACGGTCGGCATCGACGGAATATTCCTGCTTGGTTTTTTCGATGATGGCGATGGCGTCGCGGGCGGCATCGGAGTTGGGATCCCAGCCGCCGGTGCTCTGGGGGAAGATCACGATGAAGGGGAAGTTGTCGGCGCGATCGGCGACGAAGGGGGCGAGGCCGACGCGGAGGGGGCCGGAGACGTCGCTGCCGGCTTCCCCAATGCCGTGGAGGAAGACGATTGCGGGCCATTTTTTGTCGGGCGAGTAGTTATGGGGGATGAAGACGGCATACTGGCGTGAACGGCCTTCATTGACGAGGGTCTTGTGGAGGAAGCCCGTGTGTTTGGTGCTTTCACCCATACGCAAGGCGGTGTCACGGGCGCCGTTGCAGCCGGTGAGGCAGGCCAGACCGAAGAACGCCAGAACGAAAACGCATTTCTTTGCGGAATCCCACATCATCAGGCTCCTTAGAACGGAAAGGTTCAGATTCTTCTTATCGGCAAGACGGGTTTCATTTCATTGCTGAACTGTGAGGCGAGCGGGAGGATTTTACATTAGCGTCTTGGCCTGCGAAAATGATCTTTTCAATATTCACAGAAAAAGTGGAGCATGGTTATGTCCGAAACTGCGAAAATCCCGCCGACCTCTTCAGCCCCCCTACCGCCGATGGCCGCGGGAGCCACAGGCCGGCCGGCCACCGCCGGGCAGCCTCAGCGTGCCGCGACACCGCCGATTCGCCGGCAATTTGTGTCTTTTGTGTTCTACAAACTGATGCCGGAATTTCGCCGGCTGCCTGCCGACCAGCAGAGCGCGATGCTGCAGGAATTTGCCGCTCTGGTCGAGGCGAATGACCGGCAGAAGATGATCCTGCTGACCTATTCCACGGTGGGGACCCGGCCGGATACGGATTTCCTGTTCTGGCGCATCGCGTTCAATCTCGATGACATTCAGAATTTTCAGGCGGCGATCAACCGGTTGCCGCTGGCGGGGTATCTGACGACGCCCTATTCGTATCTGGCGCAGACGAAACGGTCGACGTACATCGACAAGTTGGACCCGTCGCACGATGAATCGCGGACGGTGATCAAGCCCGGCAAGCACAAATACGTGTTTGTGTATCCGTTTGTGAAGAAACGGGAATGGTATCTGCTGAGCAAACATGCGCGGCAGGGGATCATGGATGAGCATATCGAAATCGGGAACAAGTATCAGTCGGTGCGGCTGAATACGACCTATTCGTTTGGCTTGGACGATCAGGAATTTGTGGTGGCATTTGAGACCGAGGAGCCGGGGGATTTTCTGGACCTGGTGCAGGAACTGCGAGAATCGGAGGGATCACGCTACACGGAGCGCGATACGCCGATCTTCACTGCCGTGCAGACGCCGGTGCGGGAACTCGTAAAGCAGCTAGCGGCGGTATGAGTTCAGGAGGGTCTCGCCAGGAACGCGGTTTTCTCCCCGCGTTTGAATCCCGCACGCTCGTAGAAACGAAGCGTCTCCTCCCGTTTCGATCCCGTCATCAGCATCACCTTATAGCAGCCTTGTTGCCACGCCGAACGAAGAGCTGCTTCGAGGACGCGCGTGCCGAGCCCGCGCCCGCGATAGTCCTGATGAGTCACAACATTCTCGATAACACCGTACGGCCGCGCCTGCCGCGTTAGGTTCGGAATAATCGTAATCGTGCAACTGGAGACGAGCTGCCCCGCCATTTCTACTACAAAATAATGGATCATGGGATTGGCGAGTATCGAGCGCCATTGATCGATCAATGGCGGCGTCAACTCAAGCGATGGGTCATCGCGATTCAAATGCTTATACAGGGAAAGCAGGTCCTCCAAGTCGCGTTCAACGGCGTGCCTGACCTGCGCTTCCATAGCATCAGCTTTCCCCAAGATTTCCCGCCGCTTTCAGATAGTGCTCGTAGTTGCTGCGCATTTCCGTCAGCGAATCGCCGGCGAATTTTTCGACCAGGGCGCGGGCGACTTCGAAGGCGATGACGTTTTCCATGACGACGCTGGCGGCGCTGATGGCGGAAATGTCGCTGCGTTCCCAGCCGGCTTCGCTCTTTTCCTTCGTACGCAGGTCGACCGAGGCGAGGGGTTTGCCGAGGGTGCTGATCGGTTTCATAGCGCCTTTGACGACGATGGGTTGGCCGTTGGTCATACCGCCTTCGAGTCCACCAGCGTTGTTGGTCTTGCGGACGAAGCCCAGTGAGGGGGTGTTTTTCTGGGCAGGGTCGAATCCGATTTCATCATGCACTTTCGAGCCGGGCAGGCGCGCGACGTCAAAGCCCATGCCGATCTCAACGCCCTTGAACGCCTGAATGCCGACGACGGCGGCGGCAATGCGGGAATCGAGGCGGCCGTCCCAGGTGAGACAGCTTCCGATGCCAATGGGGCAGCCGAAGATGTGGCATTCGCAGATGCCGCCGGCAGTGTCTTTGTTTTGCTTTTGGACGTTGATGAAGTCTTTCATGGCGGCGTCGGCGGCGGGGTCGGGGCAGTAGACTTCCGAGGCGTCACGCAGCACGAGCAACTCGCGCCAGTTCGCCGGCGTCACGGAAAATTTTCCGGTGGCATCCCCTACCGAACGAACGAAGCCGAAGATTTCGATGCCGAACTGTTTGAGCAGGCATTTGGCCAGGGCGCCGGCGGCGACACGGACAGTGGTCTCGCGGGCGCTGGCGCGTTCGAGCACTTCGCGGCAATCGGTGGTGAGCCATTTCACCGCGCCAGCCAGATCGGCATGGCCCGGCCGCGGGCGATGCAGCGGAGGGGTGGCGGCGGGGTCATCGAGGCGGTTGTCTTTGTTGGGCACCATCAAGGCGATCGGTGAGCCAATGGTTTTGCCCATGCGTATGCCAGCGAGGAATTGGACGATGTCGGTCTCGATCTTCTGCCGCCCACCGCGTCCGTAGCCCCCCTGCCGACGAAGGAGTTCGCGGTTAATAAGTTCGGCATCGACCGGCACGCCATGGGGCATGCCTTCGAGGAGCGCGATGAGCGCGGGGCCGTGGGATTCGCCAGCAGTTCTGTACATGAGTGTAGCCATGACGGAAGTATAAATGACCAATGACGCAATGACCAATGACGGGGCAATGACCAATGCCGCAATGCCCGATGACACAATTAACCTTGCGTCCTTGGGCATTGGGCATTGCGTCATTTGCTCTGGGAGTACTTGGTGCGGATATATCGTTCTAGGCCGGCTTGCCAATCGTGCATAACGTCCAGTCCTGCGGCGCGGAGTTTGGCGTTATCAAGGACACTGTAGTGGGGGCGTTTAGCGGAGGCAGCGTAGACGGTACTGGCGACGGGTTCGATGTCGTGCGGAATGCCGGCGAGTTCGAGGGCGGTCTTTGCGAAATTGAACCAAGTCGTTTCACCGTGGCTGACGGCGTGATACAGGCCTGCCGGTGGGCGTTTCTCCAGGATGGTCGCGAGTTGCAGGCTCAGATCATCGGTGGGGGTTGGGGCGACGGTTTGGTCGTCGACGACTTTCAGTTTCTTGCCCTCGCTGGCCATTTTGATCATGAGGTCGACGAAATTCAGGCCTCCTTTGAGTTTGCATCCGGCGACGCCGAAGAGGCCGCAGGAGCGGACGACGTAGCCGCATGTCGGCGCATGGGTAAGGGTCATACAGTCGCCGCCGAAGCGGGTCAGACTGTAGATGGAGTTGGGGGAGACCGCGGCGGATTCCGGCAGCGGTTTGCAGGCCGGAAAACCCTCCATCACATAATCGGTGCCGATCTGGATCAGCGTTACGCTCGCGGCTTCGCAGGCTTTGGCGATTTCGCGCACGGCAATCACGTTGGCGCGATAAGCGGCGTCGGTCTCTTCTTCACAGAGATCGACGTTGTGATAGGCCGCGGTGTTGATGACGGCATCAGGTTTTTTGTCTGCAAGCATGCGGGTGAAGGAAGTCGCATCGGTAATGTCGAGATCGGCCCGGCCGGCAAAGGCGATGAGGTCATGCCCGCGCATCGGCAGTACCCGCGCCAGATCAAATCCTAGCTGTCCACTCGTGCCGATCACTGCAATTCGCATGATTCACCCCAAACCGACAACTATACATGCCGCATTCCCCATTCCCTTACCGTGGTTTATAATGCCGCGCTCAGTTTTCGCAAATGGAGTCGCCATGCCCGCAGCCAGTCCTGACGTCAAAATCTTCCTCAAAGATGCCGCCACGCGCACGGACGCCTACCTGAAAGAATATCTTCACGCGCTGCCGGAGTCGCCGAAGCAACTAACCGAAGCGATGGCGTATTCGCTGCTCGGGCCGGGCAAGCGCATTCGCCCGGCGCTCGTGCTGCTAAGCTACCATGCAGTAGGCGGATCAGACGCCCAGGTCGAAGCCCGCGCCATGCCTCCGGCCGCAGCGATTGAAATGATCCACTGTTTCTCGCTGATTCATGATGATCTGCCGGCGATGGACGACGATGATCTTCGCCGAGGACGACCGACCAATCATAAGGTGTATGGCGAAGCGCTGGCCATTCTTGCCGGCGACGCCCTCAATACGCTCCCATTCCACATCGTCGCGTCGCGCATCGCCGATCCGGGCCTGGCCACGAAACTGGTCATGGAACTCGCGTTCGCCACCGGTCCGGAAGGTATGATCGGCGGCCAGGTGCTCGATACCTGCCATCCCGACGAAGCCAAGAAGAATCCCCTCCCTCTCGGCCCGGCACTGTTACCGAAGCTGCAGCAGATTCACCGCATGAAGACGGGTGCCCTGATCCGCTGTTCCTGCCGCATGGGAGCCATCGCCGCCGGGGCCAATGAGACAACGCTGGCCCTGGCCGACACGTACGGCAGAGCGATTGGTCTAGCCTTCCAGATCGTCGACGACATTCTGGATGTGACGTCGACGGAAGAGCAAATGGGCAAGAAAGTCGGCAAGGATGCGGATAAGGGCAAGCTGACGTATCCGGTGCTGGTCGGCCTCGACAAATCCCGCGAGTATCTTGCCGAGCAGGTGCGCATTGCCGATGAGGTCAGCGCCAAACTGGGTGCGAAAGCCGTCATGCTCAGCCAACTGGCCCACGAACTGGCCAATCGCACCAACTGAACGATGGAACTACCGATAATTCTGATGGCGCGCATGCAACTAATTCGCATTCTCGCATAACGGCAACCTATCCTCTTACATTTTCTCGTACATCTCACTATGATGGTTCCCTATTACCCTCTGCGGTTGTTTGAGAGAGTCATTCATGACCAAACTGCTCGATTCCATCCACTCCCCGGCGGACCTCAAGAAACTCCCTATTGAAAAGCTCCCCCAACTGGCCCAGGAAATCCGCGAAGTCATCATGACGACGGTGGGCACCAATGGCGGACACCTCGCCCCGAACCTCGGCACGGTCGAAATCTGCCTGGCGCTGCATTCGGTCTTCAATTTCCCTACCGACCGCCTGCTTTGGGATGTCGGCCACCAGTGCTATCCCCACAAGCTGATCACCGGCCGCTACCCGAATTTCTCCTCCCTACGGAAGAAGGGCGGCGTCTGCGGGTTCCCTGATCCCAACGAATCCGAATATGACCTGTTTGCCGTTGGCCACGCCGGCACCGGTATTTCCACTGCGGTGGGCATGGCCCGAGGCGATCAACTTCTCAAGCGAAACACGAAGGTTGTCGCACTGGTCGGCGATGCGTCCATCGTCAACGGACTGGCATTCGAAGGCCTCAACAACGCCGGCACCCTCAAGCGCCAGATGCTGATCATCCTGAACGACAACTCCATGAGCATCTCCGAACCGCAAGGGGCATTTGCGAATTACCTCGAGCACCTGCGGGCCACCGAAACCTACGGCGAAGTCAAAAAGAAAGTCCAGCATCTGCTCGAGCAGATTCCCTACGGCCAGCAGATTTCGGATATCGCCTATCACGTCAAGACCGGCATCAAGAACACGCTCGCTCCCGGCCATATTTTCGAGGACCTGGGCCTGAAGTATTTCGGCCCCGTCGACGGCCACGACCTGCCGACGCTGATTGAAAAACTCAATGAACTCAAAGACCTCGACGCCCCTGCCGTGCTGCACATCAAGACCATTAAGGGTAAGGGTTACGAATGGGCTTGTGAGGATCCAACGACGTTCCATTCGCCCAAGCCGTTCCGCGTGGAAGGTTGCCGCGTGGTGCTGGAAAAAGGCAGCGGCCGTTCCTTCACTTCCGCATTTGCCGATGCAATGGTGAACCTGGCGAAGAAAAATGAGAAGGTTGTGGGCATCACCGCCGCGATGCCCGACGGCACCGGCATGATCAAGCTCAAGCCGATGTTCCCGGATCGCTATTTCGATACCGGCATCTGCGAAGGACACGCCGCGACGATGGCCGCGGGCATGACCAAGGCGGGGCTGCGGCCGGTCGTCGCAATTTATGCGACGTTCCTGCAGCGGGCCTTCGACAATATTTTCCAGGAAGTCTGCCTGCAGAATCTGCCGGTGATTTTCTGCTGCGACCGCGCCGGGCTGGTCGGGGACGATGGTGCCGTGCATCACGGCTTCTGCGACCTGGCGTTCCTTCGCAGTCAGCCGGGCATCGTGCTGATGTCGCCTTCCGATGAACGGGAGTTAGTCCATTCGCTGGATCTGGCCGCATCGCTGGATCATCCCACCCAGCTTCGTTATCCGCGGGATAACGTACCGGCCACGCCGCTGGGTGAAGATTCACCGTGGGGTATCGTCAAGACCGGCGGCATTTCACGCACGCTCCGTGAAGGAACTGACGCCACGATCATCGCATACGGTTCGCTGGCGGCGCAGGCCCTCGAAGCGGCCGCGCTATTGGAAAATGAAGGTCTTTCGGTGGCCGTCATCGATGCCCGCTTCTGCAAGCCCCTGGACGGCGCGATGCTGGAACGGGTCTTTGCCGCCGGTGTGCCGGTCATTACCGTGGAAGACCATTCGATCGTCAACGGCTTCGGGACCGCGGTGGTCGAGCATGCCCAGCAGCATCGTTACGATGCACGACTGGTGACGCGTCTAGGTCTGCCGGACCGGTTCATCAAACATGCCTCCCGCCCCGAACAGCTCAAGGAAGTCGGCCTCGATCCGGCCGGGATCGTCCGCTCGGTGCGCATCGCCATCGACGAAACGCGGACCATTCCGCATGAAGCCGCCGCGGTGAAGCGTACCGCGCCGCAGATGCGCTAAGAGCCTATCCGGATAACCGTCGCGTCCGGATGCGCAGGATGCCGGCCCAGATGCTAGGACGCAGGACCGACGCATATTCAACAATATTCGGAGGTCCGAGGACGACGCAGATGGGTCGGCAGACCAGCAGACGGATGCGAGGGTTAGCCGGATAGGCTCTAAGGCGCCTGCGGGTTCGGAAGTCACCCAGACATTATTTGCAGATTTCCCGTACCCACGCCCTGCGTGGGTACTTTTTTTCACGACCGATCAGGAGTCTTACATGAAGTTGGCCAAGAATGCCGTCATCCTGTTTCAAGGCGATTCGATCACCGACTGCGGCCGCAACCGTACGGAGCAGGATAAAGCCAACTGCGGCATGGGCGGCGGCTATGCGTACTTCACCGCCACGGAACTCTGCCTGGCCCATCCCGACAAAGACCTGAAAATCTACAACCGCGGCATCTCCGGCAACCGCATCACCGACCTCTACGCCCGCATCCGCGAGGACTTCATCAACCTCAAGCCGGACGTGATTTCCATCCTCATCGGCGTCAACGACACATGGCACACCTTCATGTACAACGGCGGCGTAAGCGTACCCAAATACGAGCGCATCTATCGTGAACTGCTCATGGAAATTCGCGCGGAACTCCCGAAGACCAGCTTCGTCCTTTGCGAACCCTTCGTTCTCAACTGCGGACACGTGAAACCGGACTGGGTAAAGGAAATGAATCTTCGCCGTGCGTTCGTAAAGACGCTGGCCAAGGAAACGGGCAGCATTTTCGTTCCTTTCCAAAGCGAATTCGACAAGGCCGTGAAACTGGCCCCACCAGAATATTGGGCCAGCGACGGCGTCCATCCCACGCCGCAAGGCCACATGCTGATGACCCGCGCCTGGCTCAAGGCCGTGGGCCTCTGACGCCTCGCTGACCGCATTTCCGACGAACCGATTTCCGCCGGTAACGTAGGATGAGTGTGGAGCATGGCAGCAATGAACCCGTCATCTTCCGAAAAGCCCATTCTCGACTACTCGAATTTGAAGCGGCCGCGCTTCGATGGTGGTGCGATGCGCGTGGGGCGGTTCCTCGTGATTGGCGGCGATACGACGCTGCCCAAACGCTGCGTCTTGTGTAATGCGCCGGCGGACGAACCGCCGGTTATTGCTAGCATCCGATCCGAAAGCAGCTTCCAGGTCAGCCTTACTATTATCTATTGGGACTTTTATTACTACGTATGCCCCCGACATCGTCGTCGACAATTCAAAATGAAAATTGCGACCTGTGCGTTGGCAATCATCAACCTTCTCCTCGTACCCGTTGTCCTTTATTTGAAGACGCACTTCCTCTGGGACGATGCTCACAATTCTTGGATACCCTGGACCACTGGCTCGATAGGGATGGCATCCATGGGCCTCACGTTTCTACTATGTTTGGATGCCACCCGTGCGCCCCACCTCCATCATGCCGGCAAAGGCTATGTTTATGTCTCCGGCATCAGCAAATCATTCCTGAAACAACTTCCATCGTTGCCCGGCCATTCCTGAAGTACAATGCCTGCCAATCAGAGTTTTCATGGAGATTGGCCAGGCTCATGTCGGATGTCCGCGAACCATTGCCATACGCATCGTCGATTCCGCTGGCGATTCAGGGGGAGCTGTTCCGTGCCGGGCCGCTGCTGGTGGCACGGAATCATGCGCTACTGCCCCCGCGGTGTGTCCTCTGCGGCGAAGCGCCGGCCGGCGACCCGCTGACGCTCCAGTTTACGTGGGATCCCACCTTCCGTGTGACGCGTATGATGACGCTGCAGGTGCGGCAGGAGGGGGATGTGCGGGCGTTTTTGTGCGGGCCTCACCTGGCACGCTACCACAGGCGGCGTAGAATCGGCATCGCGGGAATGGTGCTGGCCGGGCTGATCATGCTGGCCGGAATTGTGGTGGCAATTACCAGTGAACTGTCCGATGTGCCGCGCTACACGCCCCAAGGCATCGGTATCCTGTTTGCCGGTTTTGCGGTGATGATCGCCTTTTTGTTCATTTTCACGCTCGGTACGCAAACGCTCCGTTGCACGAAGCTCGAACAAGATTATCTTTATCTGGAAGGCGCCAGCGAGAATCTGCTGACCCTGCTTCCCCCGCTGGCGCCGGTGTCCGGGATGTGAAATCGGAGAGGGCCCATGAGTGAATTGAAAATTGGCAGCCCCCCCCTCCCCGTCATTCTGAATTCCGAACTCTGAATTCTGAATTCGTCTCCCACTTCACATCTATGCGCACACATACAACTCCCCCTCCCCCTCATGTCCATTTTATAAATTCCCGCAACCCCTTCTCCATCCATCACTAACGCAAACCCACCCCACCAGGCGCGCGCACAAACATGGTCCTCCCCCCCTATATAGAAAGACACCCCGCGGCCCACGGCCCACGAACCACGAACCACGGCCCACGAACCACGAAAGGACCACCCATGCTCCCCGACTACATCCTCCGCCAGCTCTCCCCCGCCGCCGCCAAAATCTACCTCATCCTCCTCCTCCGTCACGAGCGTATCCAAAAATTTCGCCTGTGCCAGATCTCCATCGACCAACTCACCGATCTCTCCGCGCGCTCCCCACGCACCTGCGCCAAAGCAATCAAAGAACTCATCGGCCTCGGACTCCTCTTGCGTATCCCACGCCAGTACCACACCCCCAACGCCTATCAATTACTCTCACCTCCACCCGAAAGCCTGGTGCCCCCGTCCCCTTCGCCATCCACAAACCCGAAGCCTGCTTCCTCAAACCTGCAGCCTGCTTCCGCTATGTCTCCCACAAACCTGCAGCCCGCTTCCTCAAACCTGAAGCGGGCTTCCACAAACCTGCAGCCCGCTGCCGCTTTGTCGCCTCTCGCTCCAAAGCCCACCCCCATTTCCAGCTCAAAAACCCGAAACCTGCAGCCCGCTGCAGGTTTATTAACCGACAACCCCACCACCCCCGATGAAATCGAAGCCTACGTCCGCGCCGTCTACTCCAGTTGCACCCCCGAAGAGAAAGCCGAACTCATCGCCCTTTCCCAAGCCACCCTCGCCCGCCTCGATCAACAGGAGGCCAAACCATGACCCTATTTCCAATGTGTGCCAATTTCCCCGGCAGGCCCGCCTCCTGTGCCCTACGCTGCAGCGGCTCGCGGGGCGAGAGTGGGAGGGGCCAAGGGGGGGGTCGTCAGGCAAGTCCTACCAAACCCTCTCCCGGAAAATCTGCCACACCCATGAGTGGGCGCAGGCACTGTCCGAGTTGCTTCAACGCGGGTATCCTTTGGCCATGAACATCGTATTGATTCCAAACCGGGACAAGCCTGATGCGGTTGCTGCAGCCGGTGAACTGCAACGGCTGCTTCGGGCGCGTGCAGGCGAAATCACCGCGACGCTGCTGCTTGATTCTCCTGCCGATCGGCTAGCCCAGCTCAAACCCAACCTGGTCGTAGTCCTCGGCGGCGACGGCTCAATCCTCTCCATCGCCCAGGTCATGCGCGGCCTCGACGTGCCGGTCGTCGGTATCAATTTTGGGAAAATCGGCTACTTGGCCGCCTTCTCGTTCGAGCAGTTCAAGCAGCACCTCGATACGATCCTCAGCGGCCAAGCTCCCACGACCAACCGCCTGATGTTGTGCGGCGAGATCTACCACCGCGAGACTCCAGACGGACAGATCCAGCCGCTCCAGCAGCTTCTCGCGCAGAAGCCCCTCTTTGCGGCGCTGGCGCTCAACGATGTGGTCATCAATGCCGGTGATCCCTTCCGCATGATCGGATTGGCCGTGCAGATCGATGAGGAGGCCACCACGACGTTCCGTTCCGACGGCGTGGTTGTGGCGACTGCGTCGGGCTCAACGGGTTACAACCTCTCTGCCGGCGGGCCGTTGCTTTCACCTCAAGTGAATGCCATGGTGCTGACCCCGATCTGCCCGCACTCGCTGAGCTTTCGGCCGGTGGTCATCCCGGATTCCTCGGCGGTCCTGATCGTGCCTCAGCACCTGAATGCCGGCAGCAAGGTGAACTTCGACGGACAGGTAACTTATCCTATTACGGAAGATCAGTGCCTGCTGGTTCGCCGCGCCGCGCGCCCGTTGCGCCTGGTTGAGAACCCGAGCATGTCGCACTGGCGCATGTTGGCCACGAAGCTGCAGTGGGCACAAAGCCCGAGACATTGACGCGTTGGATTTTTGATATTCGTTCACTTCGAGAAATTCGAGCAAACAATGACTCAATCTCCACCTCCCGATAGCCCGTCTCCCCGTCTCATGCAGGTTCAAGGCGTGCGCTGGGAAAGCGTCCTGGAGTTCACCCAGCTTTTCCGCAGCTTCCGGCTGGCGATCAACCCGGCGAAGATCATCATGGCCCTGATCGCGATCATGCTCATCTACACGGCGGGTCGATTCTTCGACGTCGTATGGGGGCCGCAGGTATTCGTCGGCGAAATTGAATCGTTCCAGAATGACAAATCGGATAGCTACAGCGAACAGCGCCACCAGAAGCTTGAGACGCGGAGATTCTGGTTGGCGGACCGCCTGCGTGCAACGAGCCCCGGCGCGGCATTGCCCGATGAAATTGATCGGCTTGCCGAAAGTCCGAGGAGCGCTCGCCGTACGATTCAGAGCAACCTGATGGCCCAATATGCAAAGGACCTGCAGGAAATCAGTAAGACACGGGCTGAAGACGAGACGGTACGCCAAGGCCTGCCGCCGATTCCCGGAGTTCGTACGCCCGCAGAGATCGAGAACGAGCGGCGAGTGCGAAAAGCCGCCAAACTTCTGGACGATATGTCGGAATTGAAACGCGTCACCGGCACGGGCATCTTCGACGCGTTTCTGCAATATGAAGTCAAACAATTCGATGCGCTTGTCGTCAATACGCTTTCGCTGGTGCGCATCGCGCCGGTCAAACCTTCATCGGCAGACATCGATCTCGACACGACCGTGCTCTCAGTCGGCGCGTTTTCCAGCGACTCTAATCACCTGTGGAAATCCGACACCATCGCCGGCTGCCTGGCCAATATGTCGCTGACCGCACCGGCCTGGCTCTTCTCCGGCACCGGCCCCATGCAATGGCGGCCGGAGAACGCCGGCACCTGGAGCGGCTGGATCAGGATGATGTCCTTCCGCGGGCTTTATCTGGCATCCGTATCGCTGCTGGTGCTCTTCAGCATCTTCGTGATGGCGCTGGCGGGCGGAATGATTTGCCGGTTGAGCGCATTGGAAATCGCCGGCATCGAGCGTGCGCCGCTGAAGGATGTATTCCTCTTCACCAGCCGGCGTCTCGCCGTCTTTGTCAAAACGCCGCTGGCGCCTCTGGCCATCATCCTCGTGCTCGGTCTGGGTCTTGCCGTGCTGGGACTGATTGGTGCGATTCCGTTCGTGGGCGAAATACTGGTCGGCATTCTGCTGGTGGCCTTCTTCGCCATCGCCTTCGTGCTCATGCTGCTCTTGCTGGGCATCCTCGGCGGGTTCAACCTGCTTTACCCGACGCTGGCCGTCGAAGGCTCCGACACGTTTGACGCCATGTCCCGCGCTTTTGCCTACGCCTATGCCCGGCCGTGGAGGCTGGCGTTTTACACGCTGGTCTCGTTGATTTACGGCGTTGCCACATTCCTTTTCGTCTCCTTCGCGGTCTACCTGATCTTGGCCGTTACGCACACCTGCGCCGGCTGGGGCGTCAATGTATTCGGTTACAACCACGGGTGGTATTCCGGCATCGCCAAGCTCGATACGCTCTGGCCGGCCCCGAAATTCGGCCATCTCATCAATCCCGTCAACTGGTACGCGATGAGTGTGACGGAATTCCTCGGCTCGCTCTTCCTGTACTTCTGGGTCTTCCTGCTGATCAGTTCTATCGGGGCATACGTGATCAGCTATTACTTCTCCAGCCATACGCTGCTCTACATGCTCATCCGCCGCAGCGTGGACGGGCAATCGCTGTCTGAAGTGTGTGTGGATGAAGCACCGGCAACAAAAGCAGCGGCCGTGCCGTCCCCTACCCCCTCCGGCCCCCCCACCGCCACCGAACCGTCAGCACCAACCTCGCCCTGATGCGATACGCCCGCACCGCACTCGCGCTATAGGTTCTGTGTTTGGTGTTTCACAAACTGCCGTTCCCTTTTTCGCAACGATTCCGTATAATCACCCGCCTTGCCGGAGTGGCGGAATGGCAGACGCGGCGGACTCAAAATCCGTTGTCCGCAAGGACGTGTGGGTTCGACTCCCTCCTCCGGCATAGATGATCAGGATCAAGGCGATTGATCTACGGAGCCTTGATTCTGGCAGTTCAGGGCACCGGTCAACTTGACACAATACCCCCATTAACACAAAAACGAATCGCTCGGATCAATAGCCGATGCCGCTATTCTCCATGAATGCCTGACTATTATCCGATAGTAGATGAGCAGACAAAACAACTGGATACGCAGCACTTCCTCAAGTGGGCTTGGCACAACTGAAAATTGCTTCTGCGGCGACCGTCATGAACTGATGTTGTCGGGTTGTTATTACATGTATTTTACGGCGATGGCTCACACATGAATCAGACCAATGATCCAAAACCAGATAATGCGGACGCAAGTCAGCAGCATGACAAGCAGGCTGAGACGAATGGGGAAATGTTCCGCCTCATGGTCGAAAGCTTGAAGGACTATGCCCTGTTGATGCTGGATTCGGAGGGTCGAGTCGTCACCTGGAATACCGGCGCACAGCGTATCATCGGTTACACCGCTGACGAAATCACCGGCCGGGACTATGCGATCTTCTACACGCCTGAAGACATCAGCGCCGGAAAGCCGCGGCAGGAACTGCAGCAGGCTGAGGCGAGCGGACGCTATGAATCCGAAGGGTGGCGTGTCCGCAAGGATGGCTCAAAGTTCTGGGCCAGCGTGGTGACAACAGCACTGCGGGAACCGGGGGGAAAACTGCGCGGCTTCACGAAAGTCACGCGCGACATGACCGAGCGCCGCCAGGCCGAACAGGCCATCCGCGACACCGCCGCCCAGATGCAAGGTGTGATCAAGACGGCCGTCGATGGCATCATGGCCATCGATGAACGTGGTCGCATCGAATGGCTCAATCCCGCTGCCCTGCGCATCTTCGGTTACACGCAGGAAGAACTGATCGGCCAGAACATCAAGCTGCTCATGCCGGAGCCCTACCATACCCAGCATGACCAGTACCTTTCCAACTACCATCAGACGGGACAGGCCAAGATCATCGGCATCGGCCGCGAGGTAAAGGGTCGGCGGAAAGACGGCAGCATATTTCCGATCGATCTGGCGGTAAGCGAGGTGAAACTCGGCGACCGTCGCATGTTCACCGGAATCGTGCGCGACATCACACTGCGCAAGGAAGCCGAACAATCGCTGGTAGTGGCCAAGGAATCGGCAGAGGCCGCCAGGGAGTCCGCCGAAGCCGCCAACAAGGCCAAGGACCAGTTTCTGGCGATGGTGAGTCACGAACTCCGCACGCCGTTGACGCCTATATTGGCCGCCGTGTCATTCCTGGAACTCAAGACGGAAATCGATCCTGAAGTGCAGGAGGAAATCAGCACGATCCGGCGAAACGTCGAGCACGAGGCGCAGCTTGTCGACGATCTTCTGAATCTCACGCGGTTGTCCCGCGGCAAAATCGAGCTGCACTTCGAAATCGTCGATGTCCACATCCTCCTGCACAACCTCTTGAGTCAGTTTGAAAGTGAGGCCGCGGCAAAGAATATCGAACTGACCGCTGAGCTACGCGCCGGCGATCATTACATCTGGGCCGATCCCAAACGCATCTTGCAGGTATTGAACAATCTTCTGCATAACGCCATCAAGTTCACCACCAAAGCAGGCCACATCAGTATCCGCACCACAAACGTCGGCGAGCACGAACTGCAGATCGAACTGGCCGATTCCGGCATTGGCATCGAACCTGAAGTCCTCAACCGCCTCTTTCATCCTTTCGAACAGGGAGATACGGCCATCACCCGCCAATTCGGCGGACTCGGATTGGGACTGGCCATCAGTAAGGGGATCGTGGACCTCCACGGCGGATCGCTCACCGCCTCCAGCCCAGGCAAGAACAAAGGCGCGATCTTCTGTCTGAAGCTGAGCACCGTCCCGGCAGTTCCGGAGCCCAAAGTGCCGATGGCCGCCACGCCAGCCCAGAATGCCGCATACCGTCTTCTGCTGGTCGAAGATCACGGAGACACGCTGCGCATCATGTCCAAACTGCTCAAATCACTCGGCTATGTCGTGCTCACCGCCTCGACTGTTCGTGAGGCCGTCCAGCTGGCCGACAAGGAAAAGTTTGATGTACTCGTCAGTGATATCGGCCTCCCCGACGGCAGCGGGCTGGACGTCGTCCGCCTCTTACAGGCCAAACAGGGACATACGATCAAGGCCATTGCCCTAAGCGGTTTCGGCCAGCCGGAAGACCTGCATCGCAGCCGGGCCGCGGGCTTCATGGATCATCTGATCAAACCCGTGGATTTCCAGAAACTCGAAGCGGTGCTCCGCCAACTCACCACCAATAACTGAATGCTTCGCCGCGACTCAGTGCTCCTTCGGTCGGAATTCCTTGTGGCCCTGCTTCTCAATCTCCACAATCTGGTCGATGACCTTTAAGGCCTCATCCGGCTTGTTCTCGCTGATGGAATCTTCCAGGTCGAGCGCCTGGCGCAAAACGTTTGACATCATTCCACGGTATTCAGCGATGGCTTTGTCCTTTTCATCGCCAGTCTTGCGCGCGATCCGCCCCGGGATAATCCCCTTGGCCGTCAGAACGTCTTTCTCGAACTGGGCCACCAACTGGAGCATCCGCGCCTGTTGCTTCTCGTCCTTCACATCCTTCTTGATTGCGTTGAGGCCCTTTTCCATGCTCTTCATAAGGTGTTCAAGATTGTCCCCTTTGGCGTTTCCATCGCCGCCCTCACCCCGTTCCGCCGCCGCCAAGCCCGCCAGGGATATAGCCACCAATACCATCACCCCCGCCAACCCCGTCGCTTTCAAAGTCGATCGCATTCAACCATTCCTTTCCTCAAAACAAACTACTGACGCAATCATGCTCCCTGGTTCAGCCTTCACCCGCGCGTCACGTCGCCCATCTTCACCACTTCCAGATCCTTCCCCTTCACTTTCTTGAGTGAATTGATTGCATCATCATTCCAGCGCGGGTCCGGCGCGCCGGTGATGAACCAGTCGCTGCCGTTGTCCGCGAGGATCATCCCGTATTTTTTCAGACATTTCAGCACCACCTGGGCTTCCGCGGGAAATCCGCTGATGTCGTAATTCGCCTTCAGCCGCACGCGCATTCCCATCGGGGGAAGATTCACATCCTTCTTATTGCTGGCCCAGTGCGATGCCGGCGCGACATACCCGCGGCACGACTTCACCACCGTAAACCGCACCGCATGGGCGATCTCCTTCTTCAGGCATACTTCGTCATACCGCACCAACCCCGGAAACACCGGTAGGCCCGCCGCATCGGAACTCGTCCACCCCTTCGGCCGCTGAAGGTAGCTCTTCTTGTTCAAATCGAAAATCGCCCCGCTTCCCGCGGTCCACTTCCCCTGCTTTTTCCAACTGCTCCAGAGTTCGTAAAGCTTGCCCGCCTCAACATCGATGCACAAAATGTGCCGATCTCCCTGTGCGTCCGCCCCACCAGAAAGAACCCCCTCGATCTGCACATTATCCGGAATCGGATACGGGCCTTTGTCACATTCGTCGGCGTACTGAAACTTCACATCGTAGCGCGGCGTCTTCTTATCAACGAATTGAAACGGAATCCCGTACTTCGTTCCCCAGTCAGGATGCAACGACTTGCCGGTCCCTATCTCGGCGACCAGCGCATCGGATGCCGGATCCACGGCCTCTTTCGAGATGTCCTTATTCCACAGATCATCTTTGGGGAAGACCTGCAACTTATTGAGAATCCGGTCCTCGGCCGTGATCTCCTCCGGCTTCGCACCGGCGCCGATCACCGCACCCGCACCCGCCAACACCGCCACCGCCGCCCAAACCAAGGCTCGCCTGCTCATACAGCATCCTCCAGCATCCACCACCAACAACGAACGACTAGCCATTAACCCCATTTCAAGATATCGTGCGATCCCGCTTCACATAAGTCGAGGAAAATCTGCCATGAATTCGCTCGCTCTTGCCCGTCCCACGGCCGCCCAACTCGCCTGGCACCAGATGGAAATCGAAATGTTCGTCCACTTCGGTCCCGCCACATGGCAGGAACAGGACAATGATGATCTCTCCCTCCCGCCCGCAAAATTCAATCCCACCAAGCTCGATACCGAACAATGGTGCGATGTCGCCGAATCTTTCGGTGCCAGGCAGATCATTCTCGTCGCCAAGCACGTCGGTGGATTTTGTCTCTGGCAGACCGACAGTTCCACCTACGGCCTCAAGCAGGCCGCGTGGCGAAACGGCAAGGGAGATATCGCCGCCGATCTTGCCGCTTCCTGCCAAAAGCGCGGATTGCGCCTGGGGATGTATCTATCGCCCGCGGATAAATTCCTCGATGCCGGCATCGGCGGCCGATGCGCCACTCCGGAAGCCCAGGATCGCTACACCGCCACTTACCGTCAGCAGCTCACCGAACTCCTCACTCGCTATGGACCCATCTCTGAAATTTGGTTTGACGGCAGCCTCGTTTTCGAGGTCTCCGACATCGTCACCCGCTACGCACCTGACGCCATCCAGTTCCAAGGTCCGCAGGCTTCCATCCGCTGGGCAGGCAATGAAGAAGGCATCCTCCCCTACCCGGCATGGAACACCCTCTCCACGCGCGATGCCCGCTCCGGCATTGCCACGGTCGCTCACAGCAATCCCGATGGGGATGCATGGCTACCGCTCGAAGTCGACACAACCCTTCGCGGCCTGCATTGGGGCGACAAAAAAGATCCGCAATCCATCTGCTGGTTCTGGAAAACCTACAACAAGTCCGGACTCAAATCGCTCGATCGCCTTATCGAAACCTACTACCGCTCCGTCGGCCATGGCGCGGTACTCCTGCTGAACAGCAACCCCGACACCACCGGGCGTATACCGCGAGAAGACGTTCGCCGCGTCGCCGAATTCGGCAACGTGATCCGAGAGCGCTTCAGCACACCCCTCGCTGAAACTTCCGGCCGCGGGAAAACCATCGAACTTGCGTTCCCGAAACCTCGCCGCGTCGATCATGTCACTACCACGGAAGACATCACCTTCGGCCACCGCGTGCGTCGCTACGTCATTGAAGGCCTCATCAGCAGGAAATGGAAACGCCTCGCTTCCGGCACGGCCATCGGGTACAAGAAGATTGATTTCTTCCCCGCCCAAAAAGTTGCCGCCATCCGTTTCCGTGCGGTGGAGAGCGTCGCTCCGCCTTTGATCAATCGCCTGGCCGCGTTCCACGTCGGCGAGATTCCCACGTTCGACCCAAATCCCCCATACATCGCCAACCCCATGGAACTCGGCACCTACGGCAACAAGGTCACCGAAGAGGGAACCACCATCACATTCGACGTCTCCTCCCCATGCGGTGCGGCCCGGCAATATGATCTTGAACTCATTCCCGCGCCCGGCTCGGCCACCGTAACCGTCGATTCTGTTCAATTCATCCATGATGGCGCTGATGCCCCGCAATTCGTCACTGGCACCAGCAATCCCCTGCTGTGGTCGATCACGGTCACCGGCGTCGGTGGGACTAAATCTCTCAGCCTCCGTCTCCGCCGCACCGGCCAGGGCGAACCCAAAGGCACCATCGTCCTCCGCGGCCGCTAACCGTAGGCCGGCCATGCGCCACGCGGTCTTAAAGAAAATCTTGAATTGACCGAATTGTACGACTCCCCATCAACCCGCTATCATTTCGCATTCGTAAAGCGATGTTTGAAACTTGAACCTTGAAAACTGGAATTTGATCATGCCTTTGCCCACCTACACCGTTACCGAGCGCAATAGCGCCCAAACCGTTTCCACCGGCTCCGCCTGGGAACCCAAGATGGGTTATTCCCGCGCCGTCCGCAAGGGCAATCTGATCTTCGTCACGGGCACCGTCGGCATCAACGCAGACAAGACCTACTCTCCGGACGTTGGCGCCCAGGCGAAACGCTCGCTGGAAATCATCCAGGGCGCGATCGAATCGCTCGGCGGGAAAATTACTGATGTCGTGCGCACCCGTATGTTCGTCACTGATGTGTCGCAATGGGAAAAAGTCGCGGTCGTTCATGGCGATGTTTTCAAGGACATCCGCCCCGCCACCAGCATCGTGCAGATCGCCAAACTTATTGATGCCGAAGCCCTCATCGAGATCGAAGCTGACGCCGTCGTCGGCTGATTTGCTCCATAGCTTCCGCACGTCGCGTGCGTCCATCCTTACCATGCCCGGGAGGTCATCATGCGTAACGTCCTCGTGCTCCTTATGCTTATCGCAGCGTCTTGTTTCGGCGGGTGCGCAGTCACGGCCACTTCCGGCCCACGTACACCATTCGCCATCGACGATCATTTCTCAGCAAAGCCGGGCACGTTGACGCGGGGCTCCAGCATAGTCGATGGCCAGTTCAAACTGCTGGTCACCCCGTCTGATCGTGGCTACGACCTCGGCATCTACCGCGTCGGCGATACCGAGCAGCTCGATAACCTGCTGGCCCCGTCGGCAAACTGGCACGGCGCCATGCCTTTCCAGATTTACGCCTGGCACAATGCCAATCCCTCCGACCCGACTTTTCCCAACGATCGCACCCTCACTGCGCGTGAATGCAATATTCGCGTTCATATCCGTATCACGAATGCAAAGGTGACAGGCAGCGGTCCCGATGCCCGTTTCGCCGACGGCAATATCGATATTACGTGGTTCAGAAAATAACCTGATTCCACATCAACTTAATACTCCCCAGAAACCCGGGCGGAAATCCGAGGCTTTGCATCCCCTTAGTGATACATCCTCGGTAAACACTCTTGGCGTCTGGCGTGTATGATCTTCACATCGGTTGCGCATCAAACAAGGTGCCCTCACTATGAATGCCGTCGAATGGTTCTCCGCCAAATGCATCTTTCGCCATATCGGTTTGTCTGACGATCCATCCAAGAACGTCTACGAAGAGCGGATCGTTATTGTCCAAGGCCGGGATATCCACGAGGCCTTGGAAAAAGCCGAAGCCGAGGCCCGACGATACGCCACCACAACGAAGAACGTCGAATACCTCGGATATATCATTGCCTACGACATCACGGAAAAAACGCTCTCGGACGGCTGCGAAGTCTTCTCGCTCATGCGGGAAAGCAGCCTTTCATCAGAAGAATATCTCAATCGATTCCACGACGATGGTGCCGAACGCGTGACGAGAACACCTCAATCCCATTGACTCATCGTGCTCACCTGTTACGCTGTCCTCAGCAACGGACAACTGACCACTGGCAACTGAACTATTGCCCACTGACAGGGGATCGCTCATGACCAAGCCCGCACTTATCACGTCCCTCCTCGGCCTGACGCTTCTGGTCTCTCCCGTGCTCGTTTCGCTCGCACAGATCACTATTGAGCCGCCCCCGTCAACCGCAACTGCGCCGGCATCCGCGCCAGCAACGGCCGCGGCGCCAACCGTTTCCGCCCCAGCGCCAGCGACACTTCCGACCGCAGAGAACGTCCTCGAAAACCTGCTCCATTCGAAGCCCGCGGCAACGCCCATCAACCCCGCTCCCGCGGCCAGCGCTACCGCCATTCCGCCGCTGGAAGCCGTCGCACCGAATGAACCCAAAGTGACGCGCCTCCGCGAAGGCACCTTCATCTGGAACCGTGTTGGCAGGCTTGTAAAGGATGAAAAAAGCGAAACCTGGATTTTCACCTTCGACGCCGATGGCAAAGACATGAGCGATCCCCCCATGGCCATACTTCCCTCCCGCATGCTCATGGCCATGGAAGAAGCCAGTGACAAAGGCGCCAAACCGATCAAGTTCAAGATTTCCGGCGAGGTCACGGAATACCGGGGCAAGAATTTTCTGCTCATCAAATTCATGCAATCCGTCAAGGACCTCAACAAGGGCCTCGGTGGATAAGCCCGGTTCCATTTGCCTAATCATCGCGCAGATTTTTGACCAAAAATCGCCATGCGGTCATTTTGCTGATTTTTTAGGCACCTAATTCCGCA
Source organism: uncultured Phycisphaerales bacterium (assembly GCA_903845195.1). GTDB lineage: Bacteria > Planctomycetota > Phycisphaerae > WQYP01 > WQYP01 > CAIMWO01. Next base: position 10,340 of record CAIMWO010000083.1, on the reverse strand, counting down.
ACTACATGCCCTTCCAAAGCTTAAGTTTTTCTTGATGAATATTCCCATAATTGCTAGAGTAGGGGACTCGCAAAGTTTTGCGAATTCGCAGCGTGATGCTGCGCGCGGAGGCAGCGGACGAGGGGGTTCTGATTCGGAGGTTTGACCAAGGTGAGAACGACCCAATTTGCCGGCATCCCACCCAAAATGGGACTTTACGACCCACAGTTCGAACACGATAGCTGTGGGGTCGGTTTCGTCGCGCATATCAAGGGTCACAAGTCCCACGATATCATTAAGAACGCTCTTACCATGCTTGAAAACATGGATCACCGCGGCGCCTGCGGTTGCGAGGCCAACACCGGCGACGGCGCGGGCATCCTCACGGGGCTGCCCCACGAATTCCTGGTCAAAGTCGCCAAACGTGACGCCAACATCACTCTGCCCCCCAAAGGCCGCTACGGTGCGGGCATCGTCTTCCTCCCAACAGACAATGAACAACGCGTGGTTTTCGAAAAGATCGTCGAAAAAACCATCGGCGAACAGGGCCAGAAATTCCTCGGCTGGCGCGAACTTTCCGTTGACAATTCCACCATCGGTTTCTCCGCACGCCGCACCGAACCGAAAATGAAGATGCTGTTCGTCGCCGGTGCCGATTCGGCCGATCAGGAAACCCTCGAACGTCAGCTTTACATCATCCGCAAACGCGCCAGCTACGCCTGCCGCGAAATGGATGTCGACCAGGCCAATTACTTCTACATCTGCTCGCTCTCCACCAAGGTGATCATTTACAAAGGCCAACTCACGCCGCAGCAAGTCACGGAATACTTCCGCGCCGACATCGACGATCCGGACTTTGCCAGCCATCTGGCGCTGGTGCACTCCCGGTTCTCCACCAACACGTTCCCTTCCTGGGACCGCGCCCAGCCTTTCCGCTTCATGGCCCACAACGGCGAAATCAACACCCGCCGCGGCAACGCCAACTGGATGCGCGCCCGCGAAGGCATGTTCAAGTCCGATCTTTTCCCCGCGGGGCAGATCGAACACCTCAAGCCTGTGATTGAAGCGGGCGGATCCGATTCCGCGGAATTCGACAACTGCCTGGAGATGCTTCTGCATACCGGCCGCGAATTGCCGCACGCCGTCATGATGATGATTCCCGAGGCGTGGCAGAACCACGAATCGATGGACCCGCGCCGCCGCGCGTTCTATGAATATCATTCCTGCATGTTGGAACCGTGGGACGGTCCTGCTTCCGTTGCCTTTACCGATGGCCAGTACATCGGGGCCGTTCTCGACCGCAACGGCCTGCGGCCATCGCGGTACTACGTCACCAAGGACGACCTGGTCATCATGGCCTCCGAAGTCGGCGTGCTTCCGGTGGCCCCGGAGAACGTCGCCCGCAAGGGTCGCCTCCAGCCCGGACGCATGTTTCTCGTCGACTTCACCAAGGGTCGCATCGTCGATGACTTGGAACTCAAGAAGAAACTCTCCGAACGCCATCCCTACGGCCAGTGGGTGCAGGAACAACGCATCACGGTCGAAGACCTTCCCACGCCCACCTACGTCGGCGGTTTCGTCCGCGAAACACTGATCACGCGCCAGCAGTGCCTCGGCTACACCACTGAAGACCTCATGAAACTGCTCGCACCGATGGGCACCAACGGCTTCGAGCCGATCGGCTCCATGGGCAATGACGCAGCGTTGGCCTGCCTCTCCGATCAGCCGCGCATGCTGTACGACTATTTCAAGCAGTCATTCGCGCAGGTCACCAATCCGCCGCTCGACAGCGACAAGGAATACATTGTCATGTCGCTGGAGTGCTACATCGGCCCGGAGCGCAACCTGCTCGAGGCCACGCCGGAGCATTGCCATCGCCTGCTCATTCAGCACCCGATTCTCTCCAACGAAGAGTTCGCCCGCATCAAAGAACTCAACCACCGCGGCTGGAAGACCAAGGTCATCGACATCGTCTTCGATCGCGACGGCGGCAAAGATGCGCTCCTCGAATCGCTCAGCCGGATCTGCAATGAAACCACGCAGGCGATCAAGGACGGCTACTCGATCGTGATTCTTTCCGATCGTGCGATGGACTTTCAGAAGGTGGCGATTCCCTCGTTGCTGGCCGTCGGCGCGGTGCACCATCACCTCGTCCGCACCAACAGCCGCACGCGCATCGGCATCGTGCTGGAAACCGGTGAGGCCCGTGAAGTGCATCATCACGGTTTGCTGGTCGGCTATGGCGCCGATGCAATCAATCCGTATCTCGCCTTTGAAACGCTTTGGGAACTTCGCGCCCAAAAGAAACTCGAAGCCAAGGACGACAAGGCGCTGGTCAAAAATTACATCAAAGCCGTCGGCAAAGGCATGCTCAAGGTGATGTCCAAGATGGGCATCTCGACGCTACAGTCTTACAAGGGCGCACAGATTTTTGAAGCCATCGGCTTGAACTCGACGGTGATCGACCGCTGCTTCGCGGGTACCGTTTCCAAAATAGACGGCGTGGGCTTCGACGTACTGGCGGCGGAAGCTGTTCGCCGCCACGAAATCGGCTTTCCGAGACGGACGGAATCCAAGCCGCTGCAATTGCTCCCCAACGGCGGGCAATATCACTGGCGCAAGGACGGCGAGCGCCACCTCTTCAGTCCGGAAACCATCGCCACGCTGCAGCAGGCCACGCATTCCGAGCCGGGTTCTGCCGGCAGTCGCGAGGCGTATACGCGCTACGCCAAGTCGGTCAACGATCAGGCCGGTTCGCTGTGCACTATCCGCGGACTGTTCAAGTTCAAGGCCGGCGCTAATCCGATTCCGCTGGAAGAAGTCGAGCCGGCACAGGACATCGTGAAGCGATTCTGCACCGGCGCGATGTCGCTTGGGTCCATCTCCACAGAGGCGCACGAAACGCTCGCCATTGCGATGAACCACATCGGCGGAAAATCCAATACCGGCGAAGGCGGCGAGGACTCGCGACGATTCAAACCCGTTCCCGGCGAGATCTGGCCCGACGGTACACCCAAACTGCGGCGCTCGGCCATCAAGCAGGTTGCTTCGGGACGATTCGGCGCAACGATCAACTACCTCACCAACGCTGATGAACTCCAGATCAAGATGGCCCAGGGGGCCAAGCCGGGTGAAGGCGGACAGCTTCCCGGTCACAAGGTCGACAAGTACATCGGATGGCTGCGGCATTCGACGCCGGGCGTGCAGCTTATTTCGCCGCCGCCGCACCACGATATTTATTCGATCGAGGATCTGGCGCAGCTCATTCACGATCTCAAGAACGCCAACCGCAAGGCGCGCGTCAGCGTGAAGCTGGTGGCAGAAGTAGGCGTCGGCACGGTGGCGGCGGGCGTCGCCAAGGCGCATGCCGATCACATTCTTATCTCCGGCCATGACGGCGGCACGGGTGCATCGCCGCTGACGTCGATCAAACATGCGGGCGGTCCGTGGGAAATCGGCCTGGCGGAAACGCATCAGACACTGGTGCTCAACAATCTTCGCAGCCGCGTGACGGTACAGGTGGATGGCCAACTCAAGACCGGCCGCGATGTGGTCATCGGCGCATTGCTGGGCGCGGAAGAATTCGGTTTTTCCACTGCCCCACTGGTAACGCTGGGCTGCATCATGATGCGGGCATGTCATCTCAACACATGTCCTGTGGGCATTGCCACGCAGGATCCGGCGCTGCGCAAGAAATTCGCGGGCAAGCCGGAATACGTCATCAACTTCTTCTTCCTCATGGCGGAGGAAGTGCGGCAGTACATGGCGCAGATGGGTTTCCGCACGTTCAACGACATGATCGGCCGGGTGGACATGCTCGATGTGTCCGACGCGATCAAACATTGGAAGGCGCAGGGGCTCGATCTGACGCCGATTTTGGCGACAGCGCCCAAGCTGTACGACGACGTTGGCGTTTACAAGTCGATTCCGCAGGATCATGGTCTCGAGAAGGCCATGGATAACGAGCTGATCGAGCTGGCGAAACCGGCGTTGGAACAGCAGCAGAAGGTGCGGATCGAGAGGCCGATCAAGAACACCAACCGCACGCTGGGCACGATGTTGTCCAACGAAATTGCCAAGCGCTACGGCGAAGAGGGTTTGCCAGACGACACGATTCACATCAAGCTCAAGGGCAATGCCGGACAATCGCTGGGTGCATGGCTGGCCAAGGGCGTGTTTATCGAACTCGAGGGCGATGCCAACGACTACGTGGGCAAGGGTCTTTCGGGCGGACGGATCGTGGTGTATCCGGACAAGGCTGCGACGTTCAAGGCGGAGGAGAACATCCTGGTCGGGAACGTGGTGCTTTACGGTGCGACATCGGGCCGGGCGTATTTCCGCGGAGTAGCGGGCGAGCGATTCTGCGTGCGCAACTCCGGAGCGTATGCGGTGGTCGAAGGGGTGGGCGATCATGGTTGCGAGTACATGACCAATGGCCGGGCGGTGATTCTGGGGCCGACCGGGCGCAACTTTGCGGCGGGAATGTCGGGCGGGATCGCGTATGTTTACGATCCGAACGACGAATTCCTGGTGCGCTGCAATCTGGCGATGGTCGAGCTGGAGAAGCTGACGGAGAAAGCGGATGTCGACCTGTTGAAGGAGCTGATCGCGGAGCATCGGCAATACACGGGATCGACGGTAGCGGAATACATTTTGAAGAATTGGGAAGCGTCTTTGAAGAAGTTCCACAAAGTGATGCCGACGGAATACAAGAAGGCCCTCGCCGCACATGCCGTTGCCGGGCAGGAGGTGAAGCGTGGGTAAGACCGGCGGATTCATGCAGTATGCGAGGGAATTGCCAGCGGATCGGATGCCGCAGTTGCGCATTTTGGACTGGCGCGAGTTCCACGATCACATGCCGGAGGACAAGCTGCGCCAGCAGGGCGCGCGGTGCATGGATTGCGGCGTGCCGTTCTGCCATTCGGACAAGACGGGCGGATGCCCGGTGAACAATCTGATTCCGGAGTGGAACGACCTGGTTTACAACGGGCAGTGGGAAGACGCGATCGTGCGGCTGTGGAAGACGAACAATTTTCCGGAGTTTACGGGGCGGGTGTGTCCGGCGCCGTGCGAGGGGTCGTGCGTGCTGGGGATCAACGAGCCGCCGGTGACGATCAAGTCGATCGAGGCGGCGATCATCGACCGGGCGTGGGAGCGCGGGCTGGTAAAGCCGAACCCGCCGGAGAAACGGACGGGCAAGAAAGTGGCGGTGGTGGGTTCCGGGCCGGCGGGATTGGCGGCAGCGGACCAGCTCAACAAGGCCGGTCATCTGGTGACGGTGTACGAGCGTGCGGACCGCATCGGCGGATTGCTGATGTACGGCATACCGAACATGAAACTGGACAAGCGGGTGGTGGTAGAACGCCGCGTGAAGATCATGGAAGACGAGGGAGTGAAGTTTGTGACCAATGCGCACGTGGGTGTGACGCATGACGGGCACAATCTGCTCAAGGATTTTGATGCGGTAATTCTGGCGACGGGCGCGACGAAGCCACGAGATCTGCCGGTGCCGGGGCGGAATTTGAAGGGCGTGCATTTTGCGATGGAATTTTTGACGGCCAACACGAAGAGCCTGCTGGATTCCAATCATGCGGACGGTCAATACATCAATGCCAAGGACAAGAACGTGATCGTGATCGGCGGGGGCGACACAGGGAACGATTGCCTGGGGACGTCGATGCGACACGGGTGCAAGTCGCTGGTGAATTTCGAGCTGTTGCCGGAGCCGCCGGCCGGACGTGCGCCGGACAATCCGTGGCCGCAGTGGCCGCGGATTTTGCGGACGGATTACGGCCACGAGGAATCGACGAACAAGTTCGGCAAAGATCCGCGTGAGTTTGCGATTCTGACGAAGGAATTTCTGGGTGATGCGCAGGGGAATCTGCGGGGACTCAAGACGGTGCGCGTGGAGTGGGCGAAGGAGAACGGGCAGTTCAAGATGAAGGAAATGCCGGGCTCCGAGCAGGAATGGAAGGCCGAGCTGGTTTTCCTGGCGATGGGGTTCATGGGACCGGAGAGTTCGGTGAGCCAGCAGTTGGGCATCGAGCTGGATCCGCGGAGCAATTACAAAGCGGATCACGGGCGATTTGTGACGAACATTCCGGGCGTGTTTGCGGCGGGCGATTGCCGGCGCGGACAGTCGCTGGTGGTTTGGGCGATCAACGAAGGGCGCGGCGCGGCGCGGGAATGCGACAAGTATCTGATGGGCGTCAGTACGCTGCCGTGATGGCAGCAGTGGCCAGTTGATCAGGTCTCCTTTTTTCTGATCTAAACTATTGTCGTTTCGGCGATGAGTTTTTCGTGCGCGCAACAATGCGCATAAGACATTTCCATTTTTCGTTTGGTGAACACTCGGATGAAGACCTCGTCGATCGGGCCGGCGGCGGAGCCGCACGGCTCTGAGGCGTTGCGCGATCATCACTTCCCCCCCCTTTTCGATTTATTCTATGGTGGTCTCGGTGACGAATTTTTCGAGTTCGGCGCGGGAGGCCTCCGTTTTTTGCTGGAGTTCTTTGATGGTTTTGTTGAGTTCCTTGAGATCGGCGTCTTTGGCGGAGAGGTCGTTGATGGCATCCTGCTGGCTCTTGCTGCCGACGGGGAGGACGCGGATATTTTCGCGGACGTTTTTCTGTTCTTCGAGGGTGCGGGCGCGATCCTGTTCCTTTTCGGCTTTCTGACGTTCGAGGCTGACGGTGTTGCGGTGCATCTGGGCCACCTGGGCGAGGATATCTTTGACATTTTTGGGGATGGCGCCCTGTTTGGTGAAGTAGACCAGGGCATCGTCCTGGAGTCTGAGGATGGCGAGCGTTTCGCTGCGGACGTGTTCCTGGCGGACGGTCAGGGAGACATGGGACTTGGCGGGGATTTTCAACTGAAAGCGATAGAGTTGGGCGGTTTTTTCCAGGGGCTTATCGGGAGATTTGAGTTCAAAGCCGTCGTTGATGGGATGCTCGACGAGGACGGTTTTTTCACGGTCGGCTTTGTTGTCGATCGCGTAATCCTGGCTGCTCACGGTGAGGAATTTGAGGGTGAGGACGCCTTTGACGATGGAGCCGGTGACGAGGTCGTCGGTGGCGGCGGAATGGGTGGCGTCGACGAGCACGTCCTGATCGACGCCGTAGCTGAGGAGGCGTTCCTGGCCGCTGGGGAGGTCATCGATGCGGGCGTCGCCGGCATAATTCTGGGTAAGGTTGCCGTCGCTGCCTTTGGTCATATCCATGACGGAGATGGGGCCGGAGAGGAGGTATTTTCCGGTTTTGTTTTTGAGGCGGATGCCGTGGAGGGGATTTTTTGCGAGTACCGCGGCGTTGAAGATGCTGACGCGGTCGAAGTCGACGGCTTCGGTGACGATGGGGATCATGCTGGAGCGTTGGCGGCCGAGGGAGACGTCCTTGACGGAATACTGGAACATTTCGCCGATCTTGGCGGCATTGGCGATGGAGGCGACGCCCTGGGCGTAATCGGGCGGGGTTTCCGCCGCTGCACCCGTACTGCCGCCGGTGGTTGCGCCATTTTTGGTCACATCTGAGAGGTTGAAAGAAGGAGGCCGCGGAGTCGGCGTATCCGAGTATAGATTTCCTGATCCCGTGCTGGCGGATCCCCCGGAGGTATCCGAGAAATGATTGCCATCGGTCGAATTGTTGGCCGCTTTCGCGGGCACTTCGCTGCCGGCATCGTAGGTTTGGGGGGTTAGGCTGGCGTTGGCCTGGGGTTGGACGACGGGGCGCGGGATGTAGAGCGGTTGGTAAAGATTTTCGATGAAGGAGAGGGGGCGGCCGCCGACGAGGTCGAGGGTGACATCGTTCCAGTCGTTGTCGGTCTGGTTTTCGACGATGGCCCAGCCGAGGAGCTTGGCGGAATCTTTGCTGGTGAGGTCGGGAAGGATGAGGCGGTAGCTGGTTTTCCAGAGGGGTGTTTCGACGATGTAGCCGATGGCGACGCGGCGTTCGCCGGTGCCGTCGAAATGGATAATGACGGGCTTTTTGTCTTTGTCGCGGGCCTGGGCGAGAGCGGCGAGGGCCTGGGCGAGTTCCTTTTGGAGGGTTTCATCTTTGATATCGAGGTTGCGGACGTTATCGAGTGGGACGGCGCGGATGCCGGTGGCGGTGATGACGTTGACGGTGGGGATCTGGATGGTTTTCTGATTGTCGGGCGGGCCGATGAGGCGGTCCTTGGTTTCTACGCCGAGGATGGTGCCGTCGACGGTGTCATCGCCGACGGAGAGGTGCACTTTGGCGCCGCGGATTTGGTTGACGATGTCCGCGAGGGGCGGGTTTTCGGAGATATCGATCTGGAAGCTGCGGAGGGTGCGGCTGACGGGATCGAGGGAGGGATAGGTGATGCTCTTGATGCGACCGGCATCGCGATCGCTGACGACCATGCTTTTGAGGATGTCATTGATCTGGTCGGTTTTGAAATGGAGTTCGGTTTGGGCGTTGCCGGTGACGGTGCCCTGGTGCTGGAAGAAACCGACGCCGGTGGAGAAGAGAACGACGCGGCGGACGGGGACTTCGGCGTGGGCTTCGATGGCGGCAGATTGGTCGGCGCCAGCGGGATTGGGTTGAGTGGTTTGTGCGAAGGTGGTGCTGGAGGCGCTGGAGATGGCCAGGGCGAGGATGGCGGCGACGAGGGAAGGTTTCATGGGGATCCTCCAGGGGGGTAAGAGTAAACGACGTAAATTAGCCACAAATGAACACGAATGAACACAAATACGGAACTAGAGAAGGGGCGAAGACGATGGCCTTCACTGGTTCTGTGGTCACAGATCTGTGTTGATTGGCGTTCATTTGCGGCTCGTGTTTTTGTTGTCCAGCGTTGTGGTGATCGTTGCTTTGCAGAAGGATACTCCTTTGGGGAAAAAGTGCCAGTGGGCAGTGGGCCGTTGTCAGTGGTCAGTGGCCAGTGGTTAGTTACGGTACGCGCGCGTTGTTTGTGTTTGCGGGGTGATGGGGAGTTTTCATTTTTTTTTGTAGCGAACACTGCGCATGGGATCCTCGTGGATTGGGCCGGCGGCGGAGCCGCACGGCTCTGAGGGGGTTCGTGATTGCTGAGACGCGCGGCTCTGGGGAAAAATAGTTGTCAGTGATCAGGGGTTGGGGGCGATGGTCGGCGCGGGGGGCCGGAGTGGCGGCATTCACTGTCGTCGGCAGGGGGCGTGGTGAATGGATTGAAGGCGCCTTGAGGTTCTTCGGGTTGGGGTGGGGATTCGCGGCGTTCCTGGGCTTTTTGTTGGAGTTTTTCGGCGAGTGCGGGGTTCAGGCCGGTGGGGTTTTCGGGGTCGTTGAAGAGGTCTTTGGGATCTTTGACGGCTTTGAAGATGTCCTCGACAACTTCGCGGGGGATCTTGGTGATATCTATATTACTAAGCTGAAGATTCAAAGCCCAATAGAGAGCGCGCATGATGAAGGTACGCTTTTTCTCGTTTACGGGGTTGGTGTGGGCCTTCTTGGTTTGGGGGTCAATGACGGGCTGGGGCTCGGGCGAAGCGATGCAGGTGGGGATGCCGGCCATCTGCATGACGGTGGCGGCGCAGCGGCGTGCGACTTCGGGTTTTTCGGCGGTATCGGCGAGTTCGACGGTCCGGGCGAGGGCGTGGGGCGCGTACTGGAGGGAGAGAAGTTTGAGCTGGTAGGAGGTGAGTTGGAACTGGAGTTTGAGATGGTTGCCCATGGCGGGATCGGCGAGCGTCTCCATGAGGTCCTCTTCGGTGCAATTGAAGTCTTTGAGGAGTTGATGGAGATGGACGAAGCCGTGGGAGAAGGCTTCGAGCAGTTTTTCGGGAGATACGGCGAGAGGCTCGACGAAATCATCATCCTGGAGTTTGAGGTTGGGCGCGAACATGGCGAGGCTCCTTTCTGGGGAATTCAGAATTCAGAGTTCTGAATTCAGAGTTAGGGGGGGGTCACCACAGTCACAGAGGCACGGAGGACGCACAGAGCGGGACGTAGTAAGGAAGTCTATGGTGGATACGATCAGTACGGCATGCTTAGCGGGGCCCTGCCCCGCTAAGCATGGCACCCGTCAGAGATTTTCCCCGTTCCCCGGTTGAGGTGTTCCCCTATTTTCCCCCGGTTGGCGCGATGCGGCGAACGTCGCTGCGGGATCGGCCAACTGGTGACTATTATACAAATATTGGGGAGGGAATGCAAGACTAATTTAGCATTTTGTTAGGTATTGCTGCAAGTCTTTATTTGAAGCGAAGCTGCGGGGGGCCGGGGGGGGGTTAGAGCATCTGCCAAAAGTTTTCCGCGTTATACACTTGCGCAATCGCGAAGAATATGGTGAACTCTGTGCATGGCACGGAGGCCGCCACAACCTCATGCGGAGAATTGCACGCTCGCGGAGCTGGATGTCGCCACGGT
>CAIMWO010000082.1 GCA_903845195.1 uncultured Phycisphaerales bacterium | reverse complement strand
GACTGCTTCTGCTCCATGACCAGCCGACAGGCTTCATCCTTGAACTCCACAGAATAGGAATGCCTTGCCATGATCACACGATCCTTCTGCGGGCATGCTACCCGCTCGGAGGCCGCGCCCACCATTCGTGGGCAAGGTCACTCATCCAATTCTTGGTGCCTTGGTGTCTTGGTAGTGAAAAAAAACTCTCACTCGCGCGCCACCGCCGGCCGGAAACAATACAGCAGTCCTCGCGCCAAGAACAATCCCAAGGCAGAAATCGCCGCCGCCACGATCAGATTCCCCAGCAGCATCGCCGGAATCATCCCGCTTCGTATCTCGCTCCAATGCGCCAGCGCCAGCCACTGCCCGTTCACCAGCAGATTGCCCATCCCCACGCTCAGATAAATCCATACCGGCAGCAGCGGCGGAATCGACACTTGCGACCCGATCACCGCCGCCAGCACATTCAAATGCAGCCGCCGCGCAAAATAAATTGCCAATATCGTATGCAACCCATACAGCGGCGTAAGCCCTATGAATACCCCCATCGCAAACGCCGCCGCCAATCCCGAATTGCTCGTCCCCGTCGCCACCACCCGCAGAATCGCCACGCGCCATGTGCCCCACCGCCACCACTTGTCCAGCGACAAGTGCTCGTGCGCCGGGTCCAACTTCGTCAACCTGCGGAAAGGCCACGGCACCATCCGCCGCATCACCAGAAACACATTCACCCACACCCCGCGCACCGTATCCACGAACGGCCGGTAGTGGCTCACCCGTTTTCCCGGCGGAAAATAAATGCACTTCACACTCACCGACCGCACCCGCACCCCCGCCCACGCCAGCCGCGCCAGCGTCTCCGTCTCAAAATCAAACCGCGGAAACCGATGCTTCACCCCCAGCACATACTCCAGCGGATACACCCGCAATCCGCACTGCGAATCGGGAATGTCCTGCCCCGTCTGCACCCGCAGCCAGAACCGCGAAAATTCCTTCCCCTTCCTGCTCGCCGTCGGCACATTCGCGCCACCGCCCGCCTCCATATCCCGCATCCCCACAATCAAATCATGCCGATGCTCTTCCGCCGCCTCCAGCAATTTCAAAATGTCCTGCACATCATGCTGCCCATCCGCATCAATCGTAATCGCATGCGTCGCCCCCAGCTCCCGCGCCGCCGCAAACCCCTTGAGCAGCGCCGCCCCCTTGCCGCCATTCCTCTCCAGCGTGATCACCGAAATCTTCGCATCCCCCTGCGCCATCTCCGCCACCACCCGCCCCGTCTCATCCGTTGAACCATCATTTACCACCACCAGCGGCACATCCGGCAGCAACCCCCGCACCTCCCGCATCACCCCCTGCACCGTCCCCCCATGATTAAACACCGGCAACACTACCGCCAGCCTCAACATCGCACCACTCGCCGAAGTCTTTTCAATCGCGACATTTTCCAGAACACTATTCAAACTCCCTCCGTCCACATTCCTTCGTGTCTTCGTGCCTTCGTGGTTAAATCCCCCCTCGCCTAGAAGAAATTGTCACCGGAATATGATCCCGCCGTTCCGCCGGGTTATATAACTCGCCCGTCGTATACTCCACCGGCACCCCATCCTTCGTATGCAAAAGATAAAACCCGCCGCGATCCTCCAACTTCTCGTACGGCCCGATCACGCACTTCCCCATCGGCGTCGGTATCGTCAGCAGCGGCACCCGCGTCCCCGGCGCCGAGGCCAGCGCCCGCAGAATCGCCTGGCTCTCCGTCAGCCGCAACCGATGCTGCGGCAACGTTCCATCCGGAAACGGATGTATCAAATAATAAGGCTTCACCACCACGTCCCCCGCATCCAGCGCATCGTACATTTCCGTGATCACCCGCGCATCATCATTGATCCCCCGGAACAACGGATGCTGCGTCATCATCAGCGGCTTCCGCGCCTCCGTCAGATTCCCCAGCATCGCCATGCAGTCCAAGAGCCCCTTCGTCACTTCCCGCGGATGCACCACGTGCAGGATGTAACTCGCCGGCTTCAGTTTTTCCAACCCCCGCAACAGCCCCTTCGTCCGCATCACCCGCAGCGGAGACCACACCGGTTCCCGTGTGTGTACCGTCACCGTGATCCGCCGCCGCACCGTCTTGTTCAACCGGTCGATCCGCTCCGCCAGATGCTCCAGGTATTCCCCCGGCACCGTCAGCGGATCGCCACCCGACAGCACGATCTCCCGCAGCGCCTCCCTCTGCGGCGAAGCCTCCGCCGCATCAAACATCACATCAATTTCCGCGTGGCTCAAGAACCCCTGAACGTTCTCCCGATTCTTCAAATAACAATAGCGACACAGCCCCGAACAGAAATTCGTCAGCCGCAGCAACACTTCATACTTGTACTTCTGAATCCACCGCGGATGATCCATCACCCGCTCAGCCAATTGAAACGCGTCCCACCGCTCCGTCCCCGCATCATAAATTTCCGCCTTCCCCGGCAGCGCCAGGCTCCACAGCGGATCCGCCGGATCATTGCGCAAAACTTTTTCGACGTAATACCGCGGAATTCGAAACGGATACCGCGCCTGCACCTCGCGCATCTCCGCCGCCTGCGCCTCGCCGATCGACGGCAACAGCTCCCGCAGTTCCTCCACCGTCGAGATCACCTCGCGCACATCCGGCGCCGTCCGAGTCGCCTGATCCTTGGAATCAATCACCGTCATCCGAACTTCCCACTTCGCCGCGCAAACCAGCAACACCATTCATCATAGGCACCATCATATCGCCAACCCCCATCTTTCGCACCGCTTCGTCAATAGGGCGGGCAGGCAATCACAACGTCGTGTCTTTCCGACAAAATGTCTGCCCCTTTCGCGTTTCATGTTTCGCGTTTCGCGTTTTCTGTCTTATGTTTCGGTTGCGCCTCCGCCGCGCCGGACGCGAATCATTCTCCCGCCGTCCGCGCCAGCCATCCCGCCGCCGCCCTCACTGCCGCATCCATCGGAAACGGCTTCACCTTTATCGTATTGAGATTAAACGATTCATCCATCCCCCATTCCAATCCCCACTTCCCACGCTCCCGCGCCACCACCATCGCCGTCGCCCCCTGCCCGACCCCTTCCTCCACATACCGCCGATACTCCCGCTTCCCCAGCTTCTCCGCTGCGCGTCGCGCCAAATCACTCACGATCTCCCCCGCCTGATCCGCCCAGCACACCACCACCCGCTCCGCCCGCTCCATCTCCAGCATCGCCTCCGCCCGCGCCAGCGCCCGCATCACCGGCTCATCATCAAACACCAGCGTCTCGCACGGCCCACGAATCCCCAGCGCTATCGCCATCACCGATGGCCCGCTCGAATAGACCGACCGCGAAAAATGCCGCGGCGACGCATACTTTCCCCCCTCCGCCAGCATCGACTCCAAATACCCCACCGTCGCATCCACCATCCCCCACCCGCTCACAAACACCATCCCCGTCTTCTCCCCCAGCGCCCCCCCAAAGCCCCCCGTAAAGCCCCCCGACTCCGTCGGGGGGGCCAACTGATTCTCATTGCTCGTTTCACCCTCACCCGCCATCGCCAGCGCCTCATGCACCGCCCGCACCCCCAGCGCCGCCACCACCTCCATCCCCGCCACCTTCTCCTCATCCATCGCCTCCATCTCCTCCGCCCGCGCGCGCCACGCATGCCTCGGTGCCACCGCCGCCATCAATCCCGCCAGCCGCGGCCACTCCACCGTCGTCACCCCCATCCCCTGCACAAACAATTTCCCGCTCATCGTCCCTCCTCCCACTCACGCGACATCACCAGCGCCGTGTTATTCCCCCCAAACGCAAAATTGCACGACAACGTATGCCGCATCTCTTTGTTCATCGCCTCTCGCACCACCGGCAACTCCAGCGCCGGGTCCGCCTCCACCGACCCCGCATTCACCGGCACCACCCCCGTCCGCATCGCCTGCAAACAGAACCCCGCCTCGATCGCCCCCGCCGCCCCAAACGTATGCCCCGTCAACCGTTTCGTCGAACTCACCGCCGGCACACCCTTCCCTCCTGTAAACGCCGCCCGCAGCGCCCGCGTCTCCATCGCATCATTATCCCGCGTCCCCGTCCCATGCGCATTCACATAATCAATCTCTTCCGGCCGCACCCCCGCCCGCCCCAGCGCCTCAGCAATCGCCCGCGTCGCCTGTTTCCCCTCCGGATCCGGCGCCGTCAAGTGATGCGCATCGCACGTCGCCGCAAACCCCCGCACATACCCCAGCACCTTCGCCCCGCGCCGCTTCGCATGCTCCACCGATTCCAGCACCAGCACCGCTGCCCCCTCGCCCACCGTCATCCCCGGCCGATTCTTATCAAACGGCCTGCACCCTTCCGCCGCCGCCACCTTCAGTGCATGAAACCCCGACAACACCACACGACACAGCGCCTCCGCCCCGCCCGCCAGCGCCATCTCACACTCCCCCAACTCAATCGCATCGCACGCCGCCCCGATCGCCATTGCACTCCCCACGCACGTCGACAAACAGACCTGCCGCGGCCCTTCTAATCCATGCCGCCGCGCCAGCAGCGGCAACACCTCGTACGGCATCAACCGCCGCATCAACCCCACATCCGCCCCTTCCCGATCCTCCCGATACTGCGCATAAAACTTCTCCGACCGATCCATCCCGCACACCGTCGTCGCCATGAACAATCCCACGCGCCCCATCCCCTCCGGCATCACCCGCGGCAATCCCGCCTGCCCCAGCGCCTCATCCACACACACCGCCGCAAACTTCTGCGTCCCCGCCAACTCCCGCCACAACCGCTCCGGCAAATCTCGCGGCCGCGCCACCTCCGGACATTCCCCCACCTTCAACCCCGCCAACACATGCCCCGCCGGCGCCCCGCTCCAAGTCCGCAACACCTCCCGCCGCGCGCACAACCCCGCCCACGTCGCATCCACGCCCACCCCCTGCGCCGTCACCATCCCCATCCCCGTCACCGCCACCGCCTTGGACCGTCTCACCATCACAACATCCCATCTCCCAAAAATAGAAAGTAGAAAATGGAAAATAGAAAAACAGGAATGGCCCGCGTCGCCCACTTTTTCTATTTTCTATTTTACATTTTCTATTTTCCCGCAAATCTGCCGAATCACCGGATTCTCCCCATCCCACACCCGTCCCGCCAGAATATTCACGATCGCCCTGCGCATCGTCTCCGGCTTGTTCGCCGCAAAAAACACATTCCGCACCAGCCCGCGCCGATAGAACCGCTCCACAAACGCCTTGAACACCCCAAACCCCTGCATCATATAGGCTTGGTATTCCTCCAACCCGCCGTCATCTCCATCTCGCAACTTCCGCACAATCCCCTTGGCCGCCATCTGGGCCGACGACAACGCCAAATGCACCCCGCTCGAAAAAATCGGATCCAGAAACCCCGCCGCATCCCCCACCAGCACATAACCACTCCTCCCCCAAGCCCCATACTTCTTCGCCACCGCATACGAATAATCCGCCTCCACCCGAAAATCCTCCGTCCGCGTCGCCCGCGCCAAGCGCCTCTTCAACCGCGGCATCCTCTCCACCGCCGCCGCAAACTGCCCCGCCGCCGAAAGATTCGCCCCTATCGCCTCGCGCTTCAACACCACTCCCACACTCGTCCGCCCATCCCGCAGCGGTATCAGCCACACCCACCCGCCCTCAAAAATATACATCGTGATAAAATCCGCATCCCGCTCATCATGCCCCGGCAAATCCCGAAAATAACTGTAAACCGCCAGCCGCCCCAACTCCCCCAACATCTCCTTCTGCCGCAGCTTCCCCGCCATCACGGCCCCGCGCCCCGTCGCATCCACCAAAAATCTCCCCATCACCCGCCGCCCATCCGCCAGCTTCACACAACCTTCCTCACCACCCCCCCCGTCCCCATCAATCCCCTCCACCTCCACCACCTTCGCCCCCTCCATCACTTCCACCCCCGCTTCCCGCGCCTTCCCATACAACATCGCATCAAAATCCGCCCGCCACACCTGAAACGCCGGCGCCCCCTCTCCTCCCATCAATCTTTCCCCTTCACTCGAAAAATCAAACGTCTCCAACATATCCATTTCCACATCATAAAACCGTGCCCCATACTTCGGCTGCCACCGCGCCGCCAACTCCTTCCTTCCCACCCCCAACCGCTCCAATATCGGTATCGACCCCGGCAACAGCGACTCCCCAATGTGATGCCGCGGATGCCTCCCCGCCTCCACCATCACCACCCGCATCCCCGCCTGCGCCAAAAATATCCCCGCCGCCGATCCCGCCGGACCGCCGCCCATCACGATCACATCCCACTCGTCACCCACATGCTCTCCCGCTCATTTCGCCGGCTGCGTCTGTGGCATCCCCGCCATCAGCTTCGCCAGCGTCTCGCGCATCGCATCCGCCCACACCTGGAATCCTTTTTCGCTCAGATGCGCGCCATCACCCAGGCGCAGATCGTTGAGCTTGTTGCCCTCCGCATCCAGAAATTTCGCGTTGAAATCCAGGTATGTCACCATTTTGCCATCGTCAAGCTTGGCGATTTCCTTGTTCACCGCATCGATATCCACGCGCGATGGATCCTTGGCGGTCTGGCCCTGCGGAAACACCGCCAGGAGGAGGATCTTGGATTCGGGCAATTTTTCGCGCACGAGTTTCACGACGCCCTTGATGCCGATGACGGTCTCCGCCGGAGTGTGGTGGCTGACCGCCATATTGTTGGTGCCGATTTCCAGGACCACGACTTTGGGTTTCATGCCATCGAGTTCGCCGTTGGCCATGCGGTAGATGACGTACTGGGTCTGGTCGCCGCCGATGCCGAAGTTGGCGGCTTTGAGGGGTGCGTATTCCTTTTCCCAGACTTTTTTGCCATCGGTGGCCCAGAAGTCGGTGAGGGAGTCGCCAAAGAACGCGACGTCGATGTCGCCTTTCTTGGCGAGTTTGACGAGGGCATCGTGCCGATCGGTCCAGTATTTGAACGGCGTCTTGCCGCCGCACGGGATGGGTTCATCGGCCTTTTCGTTGAACCGCCCCCACGCCCCCAAACCCACCGCACACATCATCATCACCACCGCCATCACCACCAAAATCCGCCGCATCGCAACTCCTTAATCTGTCAATCACCCCTCCCACTCCCGTCCATTCTGCGAAATCCCCCTCGCTCCCGCAACCCTCCACAATTCAGAATTCAGAGTTCAGAATTCAGAATTGTCACCCATCCCGTTTCATGTTTCGCGTTTCGCATTTCGCGTTTCCCCCCGTCATCTCCTCATTCTGAATTCCGAACTCTGAATTCTGAATTCTATTTTCCCACCACCCGCGTATGCGCCACGCTCGCATTCCCCTCCCGCGTCGTATACGCCAGCACAATCCCGCGCGACGTCTTCACCAGCTCCGGCGCCCCGGCCCCTTCCATCGCCACATCCTTCGCCTTCGGCACCCGGATCATCATCCCCGTCTTCGTCTCCCACGCCAGCACCAGCCCCGCCTCCGTCGCGACAATCACCGGATTCTTCCCCGTCCCGATCTCCCGCTCCGCCTCCCCCGGCCGCACCGTGTACAGCGTGCCCTGCCTGCGAAACGCCGCCACGATCCCCTTCTCCTTCCCGCCCTCCTTGCCCTCCAGCGTGATTCCCCCGCCATCCATCGGGCACGCATCCAGCGGCCATGTTCCTTTTCCCAGCTTGCTCGCCGCCCCAAACGTCTTCCCATCATCCTTCGACAGCGTCACATACATATCCCGATTCCCCGCCAGCGTATTCCGAAACATCACCGCCACATTCCCTCCCCGATCCGACACAATCGTCGGCTGGCAGCACTCGCACACATGCCCGTCCGGCGACGCATACACCAACCGCGATTTCTCCCACGTCTTCCCATCATCCACCGACCGCACCATCGATATCCGCATCATCTTGTCGACCAACTCCAAATACACCACCGCAAACCCCTCCCGCGTCGGCGCCACGCTCATCAACCCCTCCGGGCTCCTCCCCGACGGCTCATCAATATCCGTCGGCCCCTGCCAGGTCTTCCCCTCATCCACCGACCGAAACGCCGCAATCCGCGCCGCCTTCGCCGTGTTCGTCACAATCATGATCGTCTTGCCCCGCACCGCGATCTGCGGCCCCCGCCGCATCCCCAGCATCTGCCCGCTGGCCACCTTCCCCACCGCCACCGCCGCCCCAAAATTCGCCCCGCCATCATGCGATACCGCACACCCCAGATTCCCCTCCTCTCCCGCCACCACCGCCACCAGATCCCCATCCGCCCCCATCGACGGCACCGACCCCTTCATCTCCAAATCCCCCGCCCAAGCCGTAGCCCCCAGCGCCAAAGAAAACACCATCCCCACCGCCATCACCCAAACCCGTCGCAACATAAAACACTCCCATCAAAATCACGCCCAATTTTCACATCCAACCGCGCACCCATCAACCCGCGCCCCCAATCATCGTTCATCATCTAGAGAATACCTCAAACATCATCTAGGGAATACTTCAAAACGGATGGAACCGCCGATGAACGCGAATGAACGCAGATTTTCCTCAAGTCAGGCAGCGGCGTTTATCTGCGTTCATCGGCGGTTTCTCTCGACATAGTCTCTTAGCCGGGTGCCATGCCGTTGGCACAATCTCGGTGCCAAGAGCATGCCGACGGCCCCCGCATCACCGCCCCCCGCGCTCATTCCCCAATCTCATCCGCACATCGGACTCGCACGTGACCGACAAAGGAGGTCAGAAAGGAGCCGCGAAGCGGCGGCTTCCAGTAGCCATGGGCGCCAGCCCATGGTGAAATGTTCCAAACCGTGCAAGGCCTGAAAGGCCGACTCATTTCCGAGATGGCAACCAAAACTGCCTTGCCCTTATCCCATCTCGGCTCTAACTGCGACAGCCCATATCACGACTGCATTTCGCATTTGGCCAGATATATATCGCCATCATTTTGGTAAGGATGTTGGTGCGGTTGTTGGTGGTTTTTCTTGAGAAAGACACTCGATGGTTTTGGTTTCGCTGGACCCCACGATTTTGTCTCCTTGTCGAAGTTGAAAAGTAATAAAGCATTTACCGGGAACGAGAATAGTGGACGGAATATCGATCTTAAGAAACGCTGATTTCCCGGGATTGATGATTATCATTGGATTATGGTGATCCGCCTCTCGATTTGTCCAGAACATACTACTACCCACCCCTGGGACGCGCACAATAACATCAATCGCTAGATGGTCTGAACTCGGCAATATCTTATCCTCTGCTTCTCGAGCGAGAGTAGTCCCTGGTGGCAGAGTAGGCTCTTGTCGATAATTCGCGAAAGCATCGACCTCCGTTGGCTGAGTAGTTGAATTCCGAACTTCCAGCGCTACGACGGTCCCATGACCTTTAGCCACCGTGGCATCGCGCAGGTAAGCAACGATATCCGAGGATGCAGATAATTCTTTATCCGCCATATCCGCGGCTTGCGAAACTCTCGTGCTGCATAGACCGCTCATATACGCAGCACCCAATATGACTGCAAATATGCACATAAAAAATCGGATGATTCCTGAAGTCTTGAAAATCATATAGGCAATCCTCTTTTGTTTTGTGTTTCAATTACTTCTGCCAATTGCACTAACCACGCATGATGTAATGATCATGCGGCAGTTTCAGAGCGTCGAGACAGAGCCATCGCATCCTTATTTCATACTTTTATTCTTAAGGGGCAGGGATCTTATCATTTTCGTCGTAATACCAGAGATGTGGAATAATCTCCCTTGTGCCAGATCCCATTACGCCCCCGGAGTATGCCTTCAGGCCATAATGGCGAAAACCACCGCCGAATTCGATTTGCACCGAATCTTCCCCAGCAAAAATGCTAATCTTGTCAAATGCCCTAATAATTGCCGGCATTCTTGAGTCGGCCGGATCAGGCCTACTCAAATCCTTCGGATCCAATCCATGCCACTCTGGATCCTGATGGAATATAGGACGATTTGCCATGATGAATTTGCAGGCCTCTAACACTTGCACGTGATCAATCTTATATAAAATGTACCTCTGCCGGTTCTCGATTTCTCGCGGTTGATAGACAATTGTGTGCAGTGTAAGGTTGATAACCATCATCACGAAGAACAAGATTGCCATCGCGCGCTGTAACGGCTAATACCCATGTTAGTAATTTGCCAATTCTTTTTAACCTAGGCTTCATATTCTTTCTCACTTAGAATTCAGATCCATGGACCTATCCACCACGACTGTGCTCCCCAGCCGAATTTTTCTAGACGTGTTGGCGGTTTGCATGTTTCGCCTTGTTTCTCAATACGCAAATTCATCCGATGGCAAACGTATGATTTTGTAGGCAAATCTCATCTTCAGTTCAAAGCGATCAATCGTCAATTTGATGACACCGAGCACTTGACGATCAGAATGAACGCATCGGTCATGTCTTACCGCTTACTCAGCGCCGCTAGCGAAGTCCCACATTCTGAACAACGATCCGTATTACCACGAAGGTCATATCCACATGTTGGACACATGCCGGTGTCGATTCTGCTCCGCCGTCGAATCTGACGGCAGGTTCTGAATGCCGGAAACACGGAGAGCCCGAGCACGAAAAACCAGTCGGGAATCCAGTAGACATGGCTCGGATCTTCTCACGCCCAACTTTACAAACGTCCAGCGATCGAAGGTCAAGGGCGTCCACTGGAATTCATTTGCCACCGTTGGGCTTGAATCATAAAAGAATGCTTTTGAGTTCCCACTAAACGGCCTGCCAATGCCGATCTTGCCTTTCTTCGAACACACTTGGTAATTCCGTCCCACACGAAAGTAGAACGAGTCTTCGACCCATTGACTGCGCACCCACAAACAAATCAGTGCGACTGCCGCCAAGATCGATATCGCTGAAAACATGTCGAGTATTCGATGTTTCATAGGACAAGTCTTATAGTGATCCGCAAAAATTCCATTTTGTCTCGAACCAACGTGGACACCTACAAGTCTGCCCAAATTCATTTACCATAGTGCTCAACGTGAATAGCTGTGCCGCCCTTAAATTCAATTCGACAGATATCGCCACAAGGACCGTTATACGCGAAGATGAAGTCCCCAATTTGAGCGGAATTATCGCTTCTTGTATCCATTGCAGGCACTCCTAACATACGTTCAATTTCATCAGAATTCTTGCTCAGAAGTATTTTCTCATCGGTCTTTATCCGAAATGCCTGCACCGCATGCCTATCAGCAATCATCGCACGCACAACGATTGCCACCGGTATGCTTACAAGCGCTAATAGAAGAATGCCAATCGCAACAATTGCTCTTTGGCTCTTTGTCATTCCAAGCACTCGAAAATTGGAGGACCGAAACCGTGACGCACCCGCTCCACCTCAACCCTCCCTTCGCCTAACACCAGCATGACGCCATGTCTAACGCCCCGCAACAACAATTCCCCCCTCCCGTCACACCCAACTTCGCACCCGTCCGTCATCGTTTCGCGTTTCGCGTTTCCACTTTCGCGTTTCCATCACCACCCCCCATCTTACCCCGCCGCACCGCTTTGAAAAGAATAAGTTAGTGGTCCGTAGCCAGTTGTCAGAGATAATTGAAAATTGGTAATTGAAAATTTATCCACCCCCCTCGTCATTCAAAATTCCCCCCTTCGCGCCTTTGCGGTGAAAACGAACTCCCCCCGGATCACGAACCACGGGCCACGGCCCACGAACCACATTCGTGTCCATTCGTGTTCATTTGTGGCTAATTTACGTCGTCCCCCGCAAAAAAGAAAAAACCGCCAGCGCGTCCATTCTCGCGCTGTCGGTTCTTCCACATCCCGGGTCCTCGCCGCCGCGATCGTTCTCTCTCGCTCGTCTCCACTTGCCGCCCGTTCCCTCTCGATAGGGGGGAGGGGGGGCAGCAACCGGCTGCGCGAAGGACCTACTCAGCTCTCTCTCCCTCCAGGGGGTGCGTGACACTCTCTGCGACCCGAACACTCTTACCGGATTCCCGCGGCCGCAACCCTCAGAAGCGTCTCTCCCTGCCAAACCCAACGGCCGAATGAATGGGCCCCTGGGTTACGCTCCCGGATCGCGGCCGCCCGGCCGCAGCAAAATGTCACGCATCCCCTAATCCAAGTGTCCAACCCGTTGAATTCCACTTCTCCCGACTACCTTCCCACTCCTAACTTCTAACTCCCAACGAACCACTAAGGACTAAGCACTAAGGACTCACCCTCTCTCTGCCACTTCCTCTTCTTCCGTCGGCTTGCGCCGCGACCGCCACAGCAGGCTCGGACCAATCAGCGCCAGCAGCGACAGCGACGCCGGCTCCGGATCGACATATCCCGGCACCAGGATGTCGCTCTTCTGGCCCAAGTTCCCGTGGAGCATCGTGTACGACACTTCGCTGAACAGTCCCGAGCCCGCACCCTCGTTCAGATTCGTCACCGGAAGGCTCAATATCGACCGCGTCGCCTGCACCGGATCATCCGCGGCCGCCGGCGCCGGTCTCCTGTTATACGCCAGCGCAATGGGCTCCAGCAGATTCACCTGCGCCACGTTCGTCGCACTCAGCGGCTCGCCCGACGATTCCGTGATCGCCCCGGCCAGCGGATCCATCGTCGCCGCCGCGCACGGCGGCGCGCTCTGCGGTACATAGGCTATCGTTTGAATGAGTGACGACGCGAAGGCGGGAACACCCAAAAACGTGAGCGCAAAAAAACCGGACAATAAATAACGACGCATCTGCATCTCTCCCTGCGCTTGTTACCTGCTCTCTCTCAACCAACACAAACGAACAGACGCACAAAGGTGCCGACCTGAAAACGCACCAACGTACGCACACCTAAACTTGCATGGACCAAACCATGCAAGCAAAACGCGCAGAGCACCAACTGCTCTCTCTCCCGATTTGAAAAGGTTTTTTCCTGCGGCGAGAAACGCCGCGTACCTGCACAACCGTTTTTCTCTCTCTCAGAGGCGGAAGGCAGATATACTCCTATTTACCACGGCCTGATCAATAGTCAAATAAAATTTCAAAAATACCTCCCCTGATAGGGCGGCAAAAAACACCTCCAAAATCGCAAAAAACACGCCAAAATCGCCTCAAAACACATCAAAAACGATGCACAATCGAGTCAAAACGCGTTCAAAACGCGCCCCAATCGATTCCATTTCCACTCCGCTTTCACCCCGCGCCAGCGCCACCACTCGCCCTCCCTCACACCCCGCAAAATCGCGCCCCGCCTTTTCCCGCCTATACTGAACACATAGAGCACCTATAAAGTACTTACGGAGAACAAGTTATGTTGAGCTATCCCAACAGCTACATCTATCGCATCGCCATCATCGATTCGATCAACGTCCTCCTCGGCCTCACCCTCATCGCAAGTCCTTTCCTCATGGGCTTTTACCCCGGTTCCATCATCACCACCACCCACGTCGCCCTCGGCGTTCTCCTGGCCGTCTTCTCCCTCTTCCGCGTCCTGGTCGCCTACCGCGCCGCCTGGGTCGAAATGCTCAATTTAACCCTCGCCATCATCATCGGTATCTGCCCGTGGCTATTCCACTTAGAGACAATTCACCACTACCGAAATCTGATGCTCTCCATCGCCGGAATCGTCCTGGTCGCCAGTCTCCTCTCCGCCCTGTTCACCGCCGCCCAATCGCATCACCCGCAACCCTAACGCCCCCCGCATTATCCAAAAAACAATATTCGTAACTCATTACGGCACATGCTTGTACATCATTTTTCGAGCAGATTTTCAGCTTTTCGCACTTGTTCATTTCAAAACGTTCCTCTATGATGCTCTGCTCGACACGGCCAACGGTCATTCACCTGTCAGGAGGATAGTTGTTGACCACATCGTCCGGTTCCTAACCGGAGCGATGCAAAGGCTTTGTCGCCCTGACAAGTTCAGCCTGCGATAAAAATCGCAAGCAAATGACTTGACGAAGATTTCACGGATGATACAATCTTCCCTCTCCCGCAGAACCGGCAACCGGCCGCGACGCGGAGAAAAATTGCAAAAACCTGCGAGAAATCGCAGTTTTTAACGCTCTTTGACAAGTGAACATGGTTTGGACGCCACGAGGATGTCGTAGGTTTTCGTTCCCACACGCGTTTCGCAAGAGACGTTGAACGAAGACTTATTTGATCCGCGGCCTATACGGTCGCAAATCAAAGCATCTCTCGTGTGCGTGATACTATTTACTCTTTCCCAAGAGTTTATTAGAGCAATCACTGAAGATGCTTTGAGTTACTCTCGTTCGTAGAGGACCGTTTAGCCACGGGTTTTCGAAAGACGAGGGGGCGAGTTCAAAAGGCCGGGCAACCGGTTGGATGGATTCGTTTTTAGCAATTTGCCATAAGGCGAATTCTTCTGTTTGTAACGAACCCTCCGAAAGGGCCGCAAGGCACGAGTACGAGGCGTAACGACAAATAATTGAAGAGTTTGATCCTGGCTCACAGTGAACGCTGGCGGCGTGGTTAAGGCATGCAAGTCGCACGGGGGTAGCAATACCCAAGTGGCGCAAGGGTGAGTAATGGATAGCTAACGTACCCTGAACTGGGGCATAGCCAGCCGAAAGGTTGGGTAATTCCCCATAAAGTCACGAGATCTCCTGGTTTTGTGACCAAAGGTGAGGACCGAAAGGCTTACCGGTTTTGGAGCGGGCTATCTCCTATCAGCTAGTTGGTGAGGTAACGGCTCACCAAGGCTATGACGGGTAGCTGGTCTGAGAGGACGACCAGCCACATTGGCACTGAGACACTGGCCAGACTCCTACGGGGGGCTGCAGCAACGAATCTTCCCCAATGGGCGAAAGCCTGAGGGAGCGACGCCGCGTGCGGGACGAAGTCCTTCGG
>CAIMWO010000081.1 GCA_903845195.1 uncultured Phycisphaerales bacterium | reverse complement strand
GGGTCTGTTGGCCCTGGGCGCCGTCGGCCTCCTGAGCCGCCGCCGTCGTCGCGTGGCTTGAATCTGTTAATGAATGCCTGGGGAGTATGCAGGCAAGAGAAAGCACTGTGGCCGCGTCCGAAAGGGCGCGGCCACTTTCATTGGGGAGAGGGCAAAATGTGAGGAATTGGTAGACATAAAATTCAATACACGTCGTACTGCTGATTCTGACACTTCGCCTTGGGGCGCTTGTCATGGACTTTTCTTTCGGCTAAGATTCTTGACTCGCCTGATGATGGCGACGACGTCTGAAATCGGCTGAAAGACAGGCGAATAAACGTCGTGGAGAGAGTATAATACGCTTGTAAGTGGCCCATTAACCAACACTTACGAGGCATAGATTTGGGGGCGTAGCTCAATTGGTTAGAGTACCGGATTGTCGATCCGGTGGTTGCGGGTTCGAACCCCGTCGCCCTCGCATAAGAAAGCCCGACGTCGCAGGACGTTGGGCTTTTTTTGTTTCGGGAATCCAATCATGACGGCAGAGTCTCTGGTGGCATTCAGTATCGCGTCGATCGGGCTGGCGCTGACACCGGGGCCGGATATCCTGACAGTGATTACGCGGTCGATCACTCAGGGACGCGGAGCGGGCATCGTGGCATCGTTGGGGTTTGCCACCGGTCTGGTGGTACATACAACGGCGGCGGCATTGGGGTTGGCACTGGTTCTCAGAGGTTCACCGAACCTGTTTGCCGCGATCAAGTTCGCCGGCGCTGCGTATCTGGTTTATCTGGCAATACATACGTTGATGGCCGGGGAATCGTTTCTGATCGACACTGCGGGCGCAGGACGACGGAAGCTGGGGTTCATTTACCGGCAATCCATACTGATGAACGTGTTGAACCCCAAAGTGACGTTGTTCTTTCTGGCATTTCTGCCACAGTTTGTGACGCCGGAAGGTCTGGGAGGGCGCGTGGCGTTGCAGTTTGTCCTGCTGGGGGTGATTTTCGCATTGTGCACGATAGTGACTTTCGGCACGTGCGCGGTTTTCGCGGCGGGAATCAGCGGATGGATTCGACGACAGCCGAGAGCGCAGCGGTGGCTGCGATATTTGACTGCGGCATTGTTTCTCGCGATTGCCATCCACATGATTTTTCTGAACCTGTGCTAAACTTCTTCACGTCCGAGGGAGGAAGAGGATATACTCGCCGGATAACGGCTTGGATAAATCGAGCATCGTGGAAAAAGAGCGCCCGGAGGGGTGCCTGGGGAGAGTCACGGAGGATCAGCGATCATGTCTTATGACCCCAATACATTTGTTCACCTGCACGGGCATTCCCATTACTCGCTGCTGGATGGGGGGGCGACGATCGATGGCCTGCTGAAGAAGACCAAAGAACTGGGCATGCCGGCCATCGCGCTGACGGACCACGGGAATTTGTTCGGGGCGGTAGAGTGGTATTCGACGGCGAAGAAATTCGATGTGAAGGGGATCGTCGGTTGCGAGTTTTATGTCGCGCCGAATAGCCGGTTCGACAAGGATTCGCATGGGATTTCCGAGGCTGCATATCATCTGCCAGTGGTGGTAAAGAACGAGGCGGGGTGGCGGAATATTCTCAAGCTGGCGAGCTTGGCATTCACGGAAGGATTTTACTACCGGCCGCGCGTGGATAAAGAGACGCTGGCGAAGTACCACGAGGGGCTGGTGGTCATGAACGGGCACTTCGGGACGGAGATCTCGTCGTGCCTGGAGCGTGGGGATATCGAAGCGGCGGTAGCGTGTGCGGGGCAGTACAAGGATATTTTTGGCGACGATTTTTATGTGGAATTGCAGAATCACTTTGATCCCGCACAAATGGCGATGATTCCCAAACTGCTCGAAGTCGCCAAACGTGCCGGGTGTCCGGTGGTGGCGACCAACGATCACCATTACCTACTGAAAGAGGATTACGACGCACACGATGCGCTGTGCTGCATCAGCATGGGCCGGACGTTGGCGGATGATACGCGTCTGAAATATTCACGGGAATTGTTCCTGAAAAGCCCGGCGGAAATGCGGCAGATCTTCAAGGAATGCCCCGAAGCCTGCGACAATACCGTCAAAATCGCCGAGCAGGTGGATCTGAAGTTGGACTTTGGCACGAGGCATGCCCCGGTCTATGCCCCCCCACCGAAGGCGGATGGGAGCGTGCTGCCGCCGGGCGATTACCTTCGCGAATTGTGCCTGGAAGGTCTCAAAGAAAAGTTCGGCGATGATATTGAGACACGCGATCCGGAACAGCACAAACGGTTGATGGATCGGTTGAATTACGAGTTGCAGGTCATCTGTTCAAAAGGCTTTTCCTCGTACTTTCTGATCGTGTGGGACTTCTGCACCTTTGCCCGGCAAAACGGCATCCCGGTGGGGGCGAGAGGTTCGGGCGTTGGAACGCTGGTCGGTTACGTGCTGAGCTTGTGCAACGTGGATCCATTGCGCTATGACCTGCTGTTCGAACGATTCATGGATCCGAACCGCTCGGCCATGCCCGATATCGATATCGACATCTGCCAGGAGGGGCGCGGAAAGGTCATCGATTACGTCCGCAACAAGTACGGAAACGTGTGCCAGATCATCACGTTCAACACGCTGGGGGCGAAGGCGGCAATCAAGGATGTGGGGCGAGTACTGGGGATGCCGCTGCAGGAGACGGATCGGATCACCAAGCTGATTCCCGGCGGGCCGAACGTGGTCTTGCATGATGTGGTGAAGATTCCGGATATCAAGAAGCTGATCGATGAAAATCCGCAGGTGACCAAGCTTTTTGCCATTGCCGCGCGGCTGGAGGGGTTGTGCCGGAATGCGGGAATGCACGCGGCGGGGGTGATCGTCTGCGATAAACCTTTGGATACGATCGTGCCGTTGTACAAAAACGGCGACGACATCATGACGCAATGGGACGGGCCGACGTGCGAGAAGATCGGCCTGCTGAAGATGGACTTCCTGGGATTGCGTACGCTGACGATTCTGGAACGGGCGTTGGATTTGATCGACAAGGACCTGTCGTCGGGCGCGGTGACGGTGCCGAAGGGTTGCGTGCCGGTATTCCAGAAGAATCGCGGCCGTGGGCATCGCATCGATATCGAGCGCATCGACCTGACCGACCAGCATGTCTTCAAGACGGTGTTTCAGAAAGGCGCGACGAAGGGAGTATTCCAGTTTGAATCCGGCGGGATGAAAGACCTGCTGATGAAGATGAAACCGGACCGCGTAGAAGATTTGATCGCGGCGAACGCCTTATACCGTCCGGGGCCGATGGATCTGATCCCGGATTACTGCGCCCGCAAGCACGGCCGACAGAAGGTGCCGCAGACGCATCCGATTATCGATGAGTTATTGGCTGAGACGTACGGCGTGATGGTGTATCAGGAACAAGTGATGCGGATCTTCAACCGCATGGGCAACATTCCGCTACGGCGTGCATACGACATCATCAAGGCTATCAGCAAGAAGAATGCAGACGTCATCAACAAGGAGAAGGTCGCATTCATCGAGGGAGCCCAGACGAATGGTGTGACAAAGGCGCAGGCGGAGGAGTTGTTCGCGCTGATTGAGAAATTTGCGGGCTACGGCTTCAACAAATCGCACTCGACACGGTATGCGATCGTGGCTTACCAGACGGCGTGGCTGAAGGCTTATTTCCCGGCACAATACATGGCGGCGCTGCTGACGTTCGAAATGATCGACCAGGCGAAAACGGTGGAGTACATCGATGAATGCCGGCATCTGACGCTGCCGAATTCGGGCAAGACGGGCATCGACATTTTGCCGCCGGACATCAATCAGTCGGATGCGGACTTTGCGGTGGTGGAGGAGAACATTCGCTTTGGCCTGGCGGCGATCAAGGGTGTGGGGGACAAGGCCGTGCATTCGATCATGGAGGCGCGGAAAGAAGCAGGCGGCGATGGCGAAGACGCGCCAAAGCGTAAACCCCAATCGCGGCCGTACAAATCGATCTTTGATTTCTGCGAGCGCGTTGATCTGCGGGTGGTGAACAAGAGCGTTATTGAGTCGCTGATCAAGTGCGGGGCATTCGATTCGATTCATCCGATCCGGGCAGCAACGACGGCGGCCGTGGAAAATGCGATGCGGATGGCACAGGCGTCGCAAGAGGCCAAGCGGGCAGGCCAGGAATCGCTGTTCGGCGGGCCGTCGACCGGCGCGGGGGCGATTGCGCAGGCAGAGCCCAAAGTCCCGGCAATTCCGGAATGGCCAAAGTCCGAGCGGATGACCTTGGAAAAATCCGTGCTCGGATTCTACGTGACGAACCATCCGCTGCGGGACATCGAGGCACTGTTTCAGTCGTACATCACGCTCGACACACAGACGATACGCAACGCCCAGGACAAGTCCAACGGCCTGATGGGCGGGCTGGTATCGAAGGTGCGCATGATGACGACCAAGAGCGGCCCGAACGCAGGTTCGCGCTGGGCGATTCTGGGCGTGGAGGATCTAGTAGGGACGATCGAGATCGTGCTGTATTCGAATGAATATCAACGATTCGCGGAATTGGTGAAGCCTGACACGGTGTTGTTCTTCGAGGGGATGGTGGACAAGACGCGGGAGGAGCCATCGTTCAAGGCAAAGGAAGTTTACACGCTGGAGAACGTGCAGAAGAGGAAGACCCGCGAGATTCTGATTCAGTCGAGTTCCATGAAACTGGATGAGGCGACATTGGAATCGCTCAAGAAGATCATGACAGAGCACAAAGGCGGGACGCCGGTCAAGATCGAAGTTACGGACCTGGCGATCCAGCCGGCCGTGCGGGTGCAGATGCAACTCGGCGGCGGATTGAACATCCAGAACGGCGGGGTGCAGGCGCTGCGAAATCTGTTCGGCGAAAGCCAAGTGCTGGCCATGGGCCCGAATCGTAAAGTGAAGCGTGTAGCACCGGCAGTGCATGAAGAGCCGATGATCATGCCCTCAGATGATCCGGAGTTGGTGGAAGTGGGATGAGGTACTGTGATTTCAGTCGACTCAAGTCGGAAACGAATTGCGGCGATCAGGGGGGGCTAACATGTATGCGCGGACGTGCGCGAAAGAAAGAATCGAAATTGTGTAGACCCCCGCAGCCAGGGGAATAACGCAGCCCAGACTACACCAGAGTTCGATACAACCCACAATGCCGGCTGCAAGTCCCCAGCCCCATGCACCCGCGCGGAGTCGATGGAGTTTGATGCCGGCGATAAGTTTCGTGATTCCAACGACGAACGCAAGACCGGCAAACACGGCGTATTCAATGAGCATCATGGTCATCGGAAAGGTGGAGGGCATCGATGCTGCGCTCGTCGTGGAAGTGGTACCAGTGGAGATGCGACTGCCCAGATTGCGCATGAAGAAGATGAGACCGACATAAACGATGGTGCCAAGCAAATCGAACAACGCGGAGAGGAATGTGAAAATAACTGCGAGCCGCAAAAGCAGCGCGGCGTTGCCGAAAGGCCTGACCGATGCATAGGTTAGTTCCGTAGGAGTCTGCATTGGAGGTTGCGACATGAGGTGTCCTCATCATTCAAACCGCAGAGACAGATAACATGACTATTCGACCGGCGACTCGCGCAGGAGCCGGTGGGCATCGGTGTGTGTGAGGAAATGAAGCCAGTTTGCGGAATCGGGATCGTCAACGGCCAGGACCGTTCCCAGATTGCCGAATGCGCCAGGTCCGCCGCCGGTGGCGCTGCCATCATCACCGCGAGCGCCGGCCGTTGCGGGTTTCAGGTCGCGCAGGTCATCGGTGCGGGCTAGGGTCACGTAGAGCCATTCGGCCCGGCTGGTGACGCGGCCGGGTTTCCGCAATCCGCGCGTCGGCTCGATCCGTTCCCGGTCGAGAACCGCCAGATGATGCAGGTGCCTCCGCCGCGATTCACGGCCCATCACAGGCACGGGAACGGTTTCATCCGGATCGCCGGCAATCGCCAGGGCGACTGCAAAATTTTCCACCGAGCCATAGCAAACCAGCGATGCCGCAAGTTCAATGGCACGTTCCGCCAATGCCGCGCCATCCGGAAGCGTGCGCCAGTTGCGCAGGTTCAGAACGATGACCATCTGTGGCGGGGCGTTGGAAGTCAGCTCGCGAACCATGATTTCACCGGTACGGGCGGTGTATTTCCAATGAATGGAGCGCACGTTATCGCCGGGCCGATACTCGCGGAGGCCGTAGAACTCATCGCATCCGCCACGGATATTGGAAGTCATGGTGCCGGTGGTGACGGCTTCACGGTAACGCAAAGCGAGGCGGCGGTTCAGCACGCCAATACGCGGATAGACGACCACGGATTGTGGCCGGGGCACTAAGACGGCATGGCGAAGGAAACCGAAGGGGAAGGAACAGGAAAGGCGGATTTCCGGCAGGGTAATGAGGCCGCGTTGCGCGGGAACCAGCTGGCTCATGACAGTGACGGTCTGCCCCGGCGCCAGGTGCAGCGCGAAGGCGCTGGGAAACCTGGTAATCGGCCCCAGTGGGCGCGTCTCGGTGATGCCAATGGCAAAGCAAGGCAATCGGTGCTTGCGATTAGTCAGAATGTATTGAAGCTGAAGTGGCTGTCCCGAAACGGCATAATCGGCGAGGCTGCGGCGGACATCCAGGCGGCGCAGCATCGCCCAGCTTCCCACGTAGGCGATGACAATGCCGCCCAACATCAGGCCGAAGGCCCAGAAGAGCAGATTGTTCTGCGAATTCATGGCGGCGATCATGACGAAGAACGTGATGCTGATGAAAATGATTCCCGCGAAGGTGACTTCGCGCTTCCGCCGCGATGGGGCTGCATGGGTGAGAATTTGTGGGGCTGATTCCGACATGGGATCCAGACGTAAGGACAACTGCCGTCAACAGAATGGGACCGCCGAGGCACGCGGATGAACGCCGTATTCACACCGGGCAAGGCACTTTCTGGAGGATCAACTGCAGAACGCGGGTGGCGGTGATCAGGTCGCCGTTGGAGAGATGATTCTTGGTGATGACGCGATGGGCACAAACGGGGAGTACCATGACTTTGATGTCATCGGGAGTGATATAGTCGCGGCTATCAATCAGTGCCAATGCCTGGGCAGCCTGCATGAGGGATAGTGCGCCGCGCGGTGAAATGCCGGTGTGAAGCTGCTCGTCGGCACGCGACGCTTCCACGATATTCATCAGGTAATCCATCAGTATGTTGTCGATCTTGACCTGGGAAGCCTGCCCCTGGAGGGCCTGAATGTCGGCGGTTGAAAGCACGGGGTCGAGATGGTCCAGTTTGTAGCGGCCGGGTTGCTGCTTGAGAATTTCCATTTCGCGGTCCCGATCCGGATAGCCCAGCCGGACACGCAAGAGGAAGCGATCCAATTGGTTTTCGGGAAGCATGTAGGTGCCTTCGAATTCGAAGGGGTTCTGCGTGGCCACGACCATGAACGGGCTGGGCAGTGGCATCGTTCGACCGTCGATGGTCACCGAATAATCGTTCATCGCTTCAAGCAGGGAAGACTGGGTTCGCGGCGTGGTGCGGTTGATTTCGTCGGCCAGCACGATGTGGGCGAAAATCGGCCCCGGCTTGAAATCAAAGGATTGCTTTTCGTGGTTGTAGATCGAGACACCAAGGATGTCCGAGGGCAACAGGTCCGGCGTGAGCTGGATGCGATTGAAGTTGCAGTTGATGGAACGGGCCAGCGCGCGGGCAAGCACCGTCTTGCCGACTCCGGGAACGTCTTCGATCAGGACGTGCCCTCGGGCAAGGAGGCCGACGATCACCTGCGTGACGGCCTGCTTTTGCCCGAAAAAGACGGATTCCATATTGGCGCGAAGGCGCTGGAGTGGGGTCATGAAGGCTCCTGAAGAACGGGATTGCTACCGTTAGTATAGACGCTGCGGGCGGCCAGATTAAGCGTCAAGTGAATCGCACCTG
This sequence comes from uncultured Phycisphaerales bacterium, assembly GCA_903845195.1. Taxonomy (GTDB): domain Bacteria; phylum Planctomycetota; class Phycisphaerae; order WQYP01; family WQYP01; genus CAIMWO01. Next base: position 25,737 of record CAIMWO010000081.1, on the reverse strand, counting down.
CATTCCGCTATTTATTGGCGTACTGGATCGCTCGAACGCCGCGGTAGACGGTCAATTCATACCACAGCAGGCCGGCGATGTGCGCCACGGCCAGCGAGCCGACGGAAATCCCCTCGGAAACGCGCGGCAAATAGTGGCGTGCATATCCATTATTCCAGAATGCCGCGAGCGCCACGAGTTGACAGCCGCCTAGAAACACCCAGAAGAGCATCAGGATCGAAGAGTAGCACGTGGCCTTCGAGGCGGCGGATAGCTCAATATGAAGGCCGTGAAACCGTCCGTAAACCACGATGCCGGCGGTTTCGATACCGACCATCATCAGCGCCAGCAGCGCCCAGACAACCGCGACGGCCAGACCGCCGGCGAAGAGGCCGATCCACCACTCGAACACGCCTACGGCGGCAAATGATGGAACGATCAAGTACGCCTCCAGCCCAACCAGCACCATCGATCCGATCAACCAATGCTGAGCCGCACGTTGGCCCTCGCGCGTCGGCATCGAATAGAAAAGCGATCGTGGCGCGAAAACAAGCTGGTACAACTGCCGGAAGACCGCGCCAAGACGCAGCCATGACGGATGGCGTTCCCATTCGGTCAGAGGACGATTGGCCTGACCGAGGGATTCGACAACCGGTTTGCCGCACTCCGGGCAGCGGCCGTCGCTCGCCGCGGCGCGAAGATCGTAGCCGCAGACATCGCAGGTGGGATCCTTGGGCTTGGGGAGTTCAGCGGCTGAACGGTAGTCGGTCCGCACCGCACGAACCTGGCCCACGAGGGTCCAGAACATCAGAAGTGCCAGCGACATCAGAATCGGCGCCATAGCGTTCTCAAAACCTGTTCGGAATCCGAAGAAGATCAAGCTCAAGAAGACCAGCGAGAGCACCGGAAACCAGATATGGATCCAGCCGGTGCTCAGAAGCACTGTGCGAAGGGTATGACGCAGACAAGCGCGATTATCGCCGGGCCGTGCCGCAAATGGCAGCAGGATGAAAAAGTTCATCAGGAAAACAGCGATGACGAGAGCCAACAGCGCGACGGCGATTCCATATCGCGTATCGTGAGCCATCTGCGATTTTGCGTGATGAAACCAGGTAGGAAGCTCATAAAACAGTCCGAGCCAGGTGTAAAAGGCGTTCGAACCCTGCGCCATTTTTGGTCCCACGAGCAGTTTCTTTTCATCCCACGAAACGTAGGAAACGAGCATGACGCAATACCATGGGACAACGAAGAGCAGGTTGACGATTGCCACGAGAATGGCTCTTGGCAATGAAACCGTATTCCAGCGATTTGCCATCCTCCGTGGACACACGTAAGCCGCCAGCGTGCTTAGCCAGAGTCGCACGAAGGACCACGCCCGTGGCTTTGCCGTCTCAGGTGCATCAGGGGAAGCCGCTGGATCGATGGCGGGACGAACAGCCATATCGGTCATGGGAACCTCTCAATCGGAAGGCGGTTTCGTGGTGCCCGGAATCACCGCCCTCTAATTGTATTACTTGGTCCCCGCGTATTTGTTCGCAAGTTGCTGAATAACCGGCTGGTTTGGCTCAATTTTGAGCGACCGGTCCCAATATCCCAAGGCTTCGCGGGCCAGCGAGATGTCCGGTGGGTTGGCTGCAAGGGATTGTGACATGGCAATGACCCCCAGGCCGTTAAGCGCCTGGAAGTAGTTGGCGTTCTGCCGCAGGGAATCGTTGAAGGCCTCGCGAGCCTTGTCCGGCTGGTGCAATTTATAGTAGGTAACGCCGAGGCGCTCCGAAACCACGGGCGAAGGAGCAAGGTCTTTGGCCGTATTCAGGACGTTCCTGGCCTGCTCGTACTTCTGCTGTTTGAAGTATTCCTGAGCCAGGTTGAGATAGACTTCCGGCTGTTTGGAGTTGTATTCGATGGCCTTCTTGAGTTCGTCAATAGCCATATCGGTCTGGTTGAGCCGAGCGTATAGGATGCCCAGGTTGGCGCGGGTATTGGGCGAATCCGGATTGCCGTTGACGGCACGCTGGGCATAGGAAAGGCCGCGCAAAGGCTCGCCGAGTTGGACGTAAACCATGGCCAGGTTCATGTTGGCGTCCGGGTCCAGAGGCCGAATCTCGACGGCCTTCTGATACGCCTTGACGGAGTCGGCAAAGCGCTTCAGGTACTGGCACATCAGGCCGAACTGGTAATTCGCATTGAAATTGAACGGTTCGATCTTTGTGGCGTGCTCAAAATCCTTGGCCGCCTGTTCGTAGTCGCCCTTCTTCTTGTAGACTTCGCCCCGCGCCACGTAGGCCAGGCCGAGCTGCGGGTTCTTTTCGATGGCCTTGGAGAGTGAATCCAGCGCCGAATCGAGTTCCCCACGATCCGCCTGCAACTGCCCTTGAAGATAGCGGTCCAGAGATGTCGGCTGATGCCAACATCCGCTCAGCGATCCCATTAGTGCCAGAGCTACAAGCCAGCGAATTGTGGTCATGAGAGTGCCTTTCCACGAACCAGGGAGTACGACGCCTATGCGCGCAAAACGCATGACAATCAACGCACAAGGTACTGTGGATTATCGGCTAAGGAAAGCGCCGGAGGTGAGCCGACCCAAGACTGGACCGACAAAAAAGCCGCAGGCATTGCCCGCGGCTTTTTTCGCTCAAATCGTTTGCCCAATCAGCTTCGGACTCGAAAGCCCGGCAGCGATCAAGGATTGTCTTTGAAGAAATACGGCGTGCCCGTCGGATAGACCTTGTTGGGATAGACGATCGATTGCGGAACGGGCTTTTCCGTCAGCCGCGTAGGACGATCCAGCAGCAGAATCCGCTCGACATCATCGGGGATTTGCTTGCCGTTGGTATCCATCGCATGCACCATGCGATTGCCATTCTCGGCAGGGGTATCCGTAAGAGATTCACATCCCGTAAGGGGAAGCAAAGCCAAAGGGAAGGCCATCAATAACAGACCACACTTCATGGAGACCTCCGCAGCGAAATGTAACCACACCAGTTACAGTTTAATTAACAGTAATTGCCGCAAATGTCAAACCCTATATTGATCGGATTTGGAGAGTTCGTGGCTGTTTGGATCGAGTTGCTCACTCGAAGAGCAGCGACAACTGGATCGTGGGTGTTTCCAGAAGGGTCGGTCTCAAGTGGCGGCAACGGAGAGTACCACGTGACAAGGCACTACCGACGGCAACAATCAGGATACTGAACCGTTAGTTCGAAAGCAGACCGTCTTGACAGATGATTCGTCTGGATGTATTTCGACAGGTCCCTTACCACGGTTTGGACGTAATAAGTGGAGATCCGCATGAGCCACGCGGCTGATATTGTGGTCGATCGACTGAGCAAAGCCTATGGCGCTTTTCTCGCAGTGGACCGCATCTCGTTTGAAGTGCCCAAAGGCACAATTGTCGGCTTTCTGGGCCCGAATGGCGCCGGTAAGACGACCACCATTCGCATGCTGACTTGCTACCTCCCCCCCACCGGCGGAACCGCCAGTGTGGCCGGCTATGACGTTTTCCGTCAAAGTCTGGATGTCCGCAAAAAAATCGGCTATTTGCCGGAAAGCACGCCTCTCTATACCGAAATGCGCGTTCAGGAATACCTGGACTTCAAAGGCAAACTCCATGGCATGGATCGTTCAACGCGTCAGAAGCGCATTGCCGAGGTCGCAGCGCGTTGCTGGATCACCGATCGCCTCCAAAGCGTGATCGGAACGCTCTCCAAAGGGTACCGCCAGCGTGTGGGCATTGCCGACGCCATGTTGCACAATCCACCCGTACTCGTCTTGGATGAACCCACGGTGGGTCTCGATCCTTCGCAAATCCGCGAGGCACGTCGGTTGATTTCCGAACTGGCGGGCGATCATACCGTTCTGCTCAGCACCCACATCCTTCAGGAAGTGGAAATGGTCTGCAAGCGGGTAATCATCATCGCCAACGGCAAAATCGTCGCGCAGGGTACGCCGGACGAGCTGAAGAATCGTCTGGGGTCCGGGCTGATCGTCGAAGTCCGCGGTCCCGCGGATCAGGTGCGAAGCGCCATCAATGCCATCCCGGGCATTACCGGCGTGGATGTGCTGCAGAACGGACCGGTATGTCGCGTCGGAGTCCGTGGAAAGAATAGCGCGGAACTCCGAGAGCAGATTGCCGCACTCGTGTCGCTACGCGGTTGGGGTCTCCGCGAAATGCGCACCGAAGGGGCATCACTCGAAGAATTTTTCGTCCGCATTACCGATCCGGGTTCGGCCGCGGCTTAAGAACAAGTAGCACGTAACAAGATTAAAAACTGGCAGTCCATAGAGGAAGCGGGTGCATATGAGTCGGGTAATGACGATTGCGAAGCGCGAGGTAACGTCGCTGTTCTTCTCGCCGATCGCTTATATCGTGATGTTTCTTTTCCTGCTCTACATGGGATTGGTATTCGCGGGACTGGTATTCGTGCCGGGACAGCTCACGGAGCTTCGACGCCTGGTCGATTTCTCGCGGTTTGGCCTTTTCTTTATCGTTCCGCTGATGACCATGAGCCTCTTTTCGGATGAGTATCGCTCAGGCCGCATCGAGATGCTTCGAACCAGTCCGATCACCGAATTCGATCTTCTCCTGGGAAAATTCATTGGTGCAATGTTTTTCTTCCTCATTCTGCTGGGCCTCACGTTGATCCATCTGACACTTCTGATGATCTTCGGCCATCCTGATTACGGACAGACGTTCTCCTGCTACCTCGGTCTGGCACTGATGGGCATGATGTTCGTCTCTGTCGGCTTGTTCTATTCGTCATGCACACAGAACCAGATCGTCGCGGCACTGGGCAGTCTGCTTACGCTCGGCTTTTTCACCTTTAGCGGCGGGCTGAGCGAACTCATTCCCGGCAGCACGAAAATATTCGAATGGATTCATTCCGCGATGATCTACCTCAGCGTCGGAACCCATCTCGAAGACTTCTCGAAAGGCGTGCTCGATACCTCCCACCTGTCATACTTTCTTGGCTTTTCCGCCATATTTCTTTTCATGACCTACCTGGTGCTTGAGAGCAGAAAATGGCGTTAAGAATCCACCGATAGGATTTTTCACGAGACTCACGCGTCCCAAACGGGACTGTCGAATAAGGAATTCCACATGACGCAAAATGAAAATCAGATTGAAAGCGGGGCGTCGGCACGGGGGATGTACTGGGTGAACCTCTCGTTGCTTGCCGTACTGGGTGCCGTGATTCTCGGCTTTGCCCTCTACATGACCAACACCCACAAGCTTCACGCCGACCTGACTTCCGGCGGGATCTACTCACTCTCAGGATCCACCAAGAAACTGCTCCAGCAGGTCGATGAGAAGGGGCAGGGCTACGAACTGGTGAGTCTTTTCAACAGCGATGCGGAAAAGAACACCCAGGTCAGAGATCTGCTCGGGGAATATTCCCGCGTGTCCAAGCGCATAACGGGCAAGGATCTTTCTGAAGCGAACCGCGACGAGATCCTCGGGAAAATATTTGATCGCTATGCCGGCGAAATAAAGCCGTATGAGAATGCCGTTTCGGAATTTGAAAAACTCTCCAAGAGCCTCGATAACTTTTCGGAAATCGAGGGCGCCAATCTTGGCGCATTGGCCCAGAAGGAAAAAAATTCCGCCCAAACGAGGAAGGAATGTGCTGAACTCCAGGGATTCTTCAACAGTTCGCTCAAGGAAGAACTGGCCCGTCAGCAACGCGCCATTCGTAAAATTTCAGACAGCAAACCCGCGGAATGGTGGAAAGCCACAGCGTCATTGAAGACTTTCCTTGACGAAGCATTGCCGGATATCACATCCCTAGCGGATAAGGGAAAGTACAAGGAAACCTTCAGTGCGCCGTTGATCGCCTATCTCGACTCCGCGGCAGATCGCTACAAAGCGATGAGTGATTCGCTCAAGACCTACAAAGAGCATTTGGACAAATTGCCGCCACTGAAGGTACAGGATGTTATTGATTCGATCGGTTCCAATACGATCATTGTTCTTGGCCCTACCGCTGCGAAGGTGATCGGCAGCTCGGATATTTATAAGGTCCAGCGCAGCCCCAATCCGCGCGAGACCGGACCGACAGCATCATTCGAAGGCGAGCAGGCGGTAAGCTCCGCGATTTTGGGACTGGTACGGCCGGATAAGGTCAAGGTGGTCTTCATTTCCGCAGGTTCCGGGCCACTGTCTTCCGGCGCTTACAGCATGATTACGGATCGGCTGAAGGATTTGAACTTCGAAGTCATGGACTGGTCCCCGCCGGGCGGAAATCCCGGAGAACGAGCGCCAGCCGATCCCAATCCGCCTGCAGAGGGCAAAGGCGTTGTCTGGATCGTGTTTCCTCCGGAACAGTCCAATCCGCAGATGGCGGCGATGGGCATGCCTGCACCAAGCCCGACGGGCGTGATTGAAGCCGTCAAGAAGCACATCGCTGATGGCGGCCAGGTGCTCATCTTTGCTGAGCAGACTTCGACCAATCCATTTGCCAGCGAAGGCCCGGCGGGTTTTCCCTATGAGGAAATTACCCGCGGATTTGGTGTGGACGTCAAGGCGAATTTCATGGTGCTCAAGAGCTACGATTCGCAGGAAGGCAGCGAGGCGCTGCCCCTGTTTGAGCTTTCGAGATTCCCCGAGCATCCGATCACCAAGCCCATTCAATCGCTGCCGACGCGTTTTGTCGCTGTGGGACGATCGCAGATGGGATTTGTCGGCGCGCCGACGGTGGTCGGGGTGGACCCGAAGAAGCCAGCGGATGTCGATGCGCAGGTGATCGTGGATACCGGCAACGATCGTTCGATCTGGGGCGAATCGACGGTCTCCGCAGAGCCGAAATTCGATCCGAAGGAGGATCTTGCCAGTCCGGTGCCGCTGGCGGTCGCGGCCAGCAAGAAGGTCACCGTGAGCGGTAAACAAGAAGAACTGCGAATCGTGGTCATCGGGAGCAAGACGCTGGGGCGAAACGAGTTGATTCAGCCGCAGTTGCAGATGCGAAGCGGGGCGTTGTATCAGGTAGTGCCCTATCCGGGCAACGCGGAACTTTTTGTGAACTCGGTGCTGTGGCTGAGTGGGTATGAAAATATGATTGCGGTGAGCGCTAAGTCGAATGCGGCGTTGCGTATTCGCGACATTCAGCCGGCGGTGCTGACGACGCTCCGCTGGGGCGTGCTGTGGGGCGGAGCTCCCGCCGCGGCGTTGATCGCCGGCGCCGTTGTCTATGCCATTCGCCGGCGCTGATCAGGAATATCGCTTAATCTGTTCATTCTGAGGGGCCTTTTACCATGAATTTTCGATTGACCATGGTTCTTGCGATTCTGCTGTTGCTGATCGTCAGCGTGTTCGTGTGGACTAACATGCCCAAAAATCCGGATGACAACAAGAATCAGACACCCAAGAATGCGCTGATGAATCCGCAGCCCAAGGATATTCAGAGCATCTCGTATTCCCGCGACGGCGCTGTGCAGGTCGCCTTTGAGAAGACCGCCGGCAAGTGGCAGCTCACGGCTCCCGTGGCTGCCGCTGCCGAGACGTATCAAATGGAAATCCTGACCGACATGCTCAAGGGGCTGGCGTTCAAGGATAAGTTTTCACCGGAGCCGACCGGGCAGAAGTCGGAAGACGCCACAGGCTTGAAATCGCCGCACAGCCTGGTGGAATTCACCGATGATGCAGGCAAGAAGCACATGCTGGCGCTGGGCCAACACACCGTCGGCGGCGTCTATGCGCGATTGGATGGCGGCCAGACGATTTATCTTCTCGATTCCGATCCGCTGGAAAAGCTCGACAAGGATTCCAACGAATTCCGCAGCAAGACGATGCTCGAAGTGGCGACGGACAAGGTCACGAAACTGCAAATCGCCACGGAAACTCAAACGGTCGAATTGAGCAAAGGCGCCGAGGGGAAGTGGGTAATCGACCGGCCGATCCCGGCGCGGGCCAATGCCACGGTGGTCAACGATCTGCTGGCGGAGTTCAAGACGCTTCGTGCCGTAGGATTTACGCGGCTGACCACGCAAACCGCCGTTGGCATGAATCCTGCGGCCGTGACGGTGACAGCGACGGTCGACGAAACGCCCTCGGCCCCCACAACCGGGCCTTCTCCCGCCACGGCTCCGGCCAAGTCTACAAAGAACATCGCGCTTCACTTGGGTTACTACACTGATCCCGTCCAGAAAAAAGCGGTTTATGCGGCAGTCGAAGGATCAAATGCGGTCTTTACGCTGGCTTCGGAAAGCTTCAACAAGCTGAACAAAACACTGAACGACCTGCGCGATCCGGCGATCACGCCTGCCGCAGTGAGCGATGCTTCGCATGTGTCCATCACGCAAGGATCGAGCGTCCTGTCACTGACGAGAACGACAGCCATGCCGCCGACCTGGTTCTTTGTTACCTCCGCTGCGGCAGGCCAGGCACCCGCCCTACCGATTCCGGCTGGTACGCTGGAGGTGGCGAATCTGCTGACCAATCTGAAAAATCTGCGAGCCATCAAATACGTCGACAACGCAGGAGATCTCAAATCCATCGGTCTCGATCCGCCGCAGAGCAAATACGCACTGCAGGTTCCGGGACAGAGCCAGGAAGAAGTGATTCTGGTCGGCAAGCCGGAAGCGGCGGACAAAGTCACGCCGGTAATGCGCCAAGGCGAGCCGACGGTTTATCTGGTGCAGACGGGTGATGCGGAAAAGGTTTCAGCGACGCCGCTGAGCCTGCGGGACAAGGTGATCGATCGCCTGTCGGCTGACAGGATTCGCGAGATCGCATTTGCAGGTCCGGCGGCGAAGGCGCAGACGGTTTTGCATCAGGGCACGTCCTGGCAGGTGGTCAGTGGTGGCAAGACGGCCAAGGTCGATGATTCCAAGGCCACGGAACTGCTCGCGCTGTTTACCCCCATCACGGCCAGCAAATGGCTATCCACCGATGGTGCGAAGCAATTGAAGAGCGCTCCGGATGTCGAGATCACCATTTCATTGAGGGAAGATGCACCGGCGGCCACCACGGGCCAGCAACCGCTCCTGCGGCCCTCAGTGCGGGCATGGGACCGGTCAATGCACGTACGGTGACACGGGCCATCAAGCTTTGGAAGCAGACGGTGAATAACGTCACGAGTTGGACCGCGACGTACGATGGAGATCCGAGCCATACCTGGACGTTCGAGCCGACTGCCGCGCTTGTCAGTGATGCGACCGCGGGTAGCTTTGCCGAGATTCCGACGACGCAGACTCAGCCGGCGACCGAGCCAGGCGCGCAACCCGCAACGGAACCGGCGAATCACTAGATCGCTGCACCGCGCCAGCGCCGGGCATACTGGCGAGAGATCTGTGCAAACTCATCGCCCGAAATTCCTGAAACATCTGCAATCATTGTCTTCTGTGATGTCATTTTGCCTGCCGGGAGATGTGCGAATGACCATGGCGGGTCCGCGTAAAGACCCTCACGTCCCAACCGGTTTTCTCAGGTCCGAATCGTGTCCAGCATTACTGCGGCCAGCGGGCCGAAGATCAACACGGGGAGCCAGGCGGCCAAAAGCGGATCGACCGTGAAATGCCCCAGCAGCACGGTGCCCCCCAACTGAAAGAGCATGAAGGTGCTGGCGAACACGAAACCGGCGACGGCAACGCAGTAAAACATGTTGATGATCAGGCGGCCGGGCTCACGGGTGAGAAGGAAGGGTATGCCGATCAAAAGGAGGATGAGATTCATCAGCGGTTGGGTGAAACGGATATGCATCATCCGGGCGAGCATCGGCTTGTTGACGTCGGGGCTGTTCTGGATCAAATCGTAAATTTTGGCGCTGGAGAGATACTCGACAGACTTCTTGGAGAAGACGAGGTCCAACTGCGCGGGCGTGATGCCGGTGTGATAGAGCAGTGTTTTCTGCGGTCCGGCGGCGCGTTGGGAGGGGTCGGCGTCGAGACGGTCGTCAATCTGGCGGGCATTCTTCATGACCCAGGCTTCGGTCGATTCCTGCACGCCGCCGGTGAGCTCCTTCGGCGGAATCTCCCAGATGGCGACATCTGCCATGATCCGTCCCAGAGGAGCGCCATTTTCGTCGCGTTGGATGATCCGCAGGTCGTAGAGCGTTTTGTTTACGGAGTCGTACCGGGTGGCGAGCACGAGCGAGTTGTCGGTATCGCGAACGAAATAGACGGGATCGTTATGCGTGATGGGCTGGGCGACTTCGCCATGCTTACGCATCAATTTTTCGACGACCGAGGGTTGCGGAATGATAAGTTCCTGGTTGATCACGTGGACGGCCGAGATGCAGACGGCGCAGATGATGATCGGCGTAGCCACGCGGTACAGCGAAACACCGGAGGCCAGCATGGCCGTGAGCTCGTTGTGCCGGGTCATCCTGACCATGGTGAAGCCGGCGGCCAGGAGGGGGACGATGCCGGCGATCTGCTGGAAGACGGCGAGGGACTGGTAGGCATAGAAATCGACGATGTCGCTGAGAATCGCCCAGGCGGTTGTACCGGTGGTATCGGTTGCGGCGTTGGCAGCTTTCGTGAAATTATCGAAGTTGACGATGAGATCGAAGAGGATGTAAATGCCCATCAACACACTCAGCGCCAGCAGGTAGTTGATGAGAAAGGAACGGATGATGTAACGGTCAAGAATCCGCATGACGGCTGATTTATCCCTTTATCGAGTTTCCGTTACACACATCATTGGCGAAGCAATTTCGCGTATACCCCAAGCACCAGCACGAGGAGCAGGAGGTTTCCGGCCCAGATTATCGCGATGCCGAAAGGAACATTCTTCGGCGCGCTCTCGGCAAGTTGGCGGCCCGCGGTGATCAGCACCATCAGCAGGGCCGCAGGAATCACACCAACGACGAACACCGCCAATGGATTGCGCCCTTTCATGAGGATGCCCAGAGCGGCACCGAGAAGAACGAGCGTCAGGCAGGAAAGAGCGAACGATCCGCGGCTGTTGAGCTCCGAACTGATGTTCTGAAACAGTTGGCGAATGCGGTTGGTGGCATCGTTGGCGAGGCTTTTCATCGCCGGGCTGTCGGCGTCGGCGGCGAGCTTCAGGAGGTCCAGGGGCGCCAGAGTGGGGCCGGCGTGTAACGCGTCCGGAATCGAAATACTCGAGAGCGTTGTGACGCCGACCTGCATGGGCGTCATGGAACGAACCATGTCCTTACGCACCACATTGTCGCGCAGTTGCAGGACACCGACGATAGTGTCCGGCGAAAAATCGTCAAAACTGAGCAGAAAATCGGCGGCACCACACGTGTAGGTGTTGATGTGGCGGCCGTTCTTGTGCTGCTCCACACGAACGGGTACTCCGCCGGCCGCGCGGAAGACCAACTGTTTGTCGTCGTTCAGGACCGCACTGGGGGCAAAGACGTGAAACGATTCATGCGAACTTGGATCGTAAGAATACGTGTCAAAATTCAGCGCACGCGTTACGCCGTGCGTGTTCCACTCCGCAAGTAGATTCCCCGCGACGAGCTCACATTCGTGAGCCTGACTGATTCGCTTGACGACATCCCTTACGGGCGGGAATTTGTAGGGTTCCTTGTCTAAGGTAAAAAGCTGGCGGATGTTGAGGAATTTGGGCTTCGTTTTCAACATTGAGGGAACGGTGAGGTTCTTGCCCGTGGGAAGGAACGAGGTGAGCGACCCGGAAATTGCGGTGAAATTCCGCGGATCGTAACCGGCTGCGTCGACGAGTTCGGGTGTGATCTGCACGCTGTCCTCGGAGGGCACGTCAGTGATCGTCAGTTTGGCCTGGCGGGCGACGATGATCGCCAGCGGCTGGTTATCTTTGCCGATGGGAGTGGCGGCCATGCCGTTGAGAAGGACGACGGACTCGCCGGGCTTTTCTCCGGGCAGTTGCTCCGCCTGATTGGCGTAGACAATGACCTTGCCGTATTCGAAGGCTTCCTGCCTGCCGACCTGGCCGACCAATACACCGGCAAGATCCTTCATGATGGCGCGTTCGGCGGCCTGGAGATAGTGCGGAACAACGTAATTGACAAAGACGAGATCGACGGAGGCCACCGCAAGGCCGAGGATGAAGGCCGGCATCACGATAGTGATGAAGGAAATTCCACCGGCGCGGCAGGCGGTCAGTTCGTTGTCGGTCGCCATTCGCCAATACACGAGGACGGAGGCGAAGAGAGCGGAGATGGGGATGGAATAGGCCAGCATGGCGGGCATGCTGCTGGTGAGAATGATCAACAGCTGTGCGAGTTCGAGATTATGTTTGGCAAAGGGCTTGAAGGTCCAGCCGAAGGCCATCAGTGTCGTGAGCGCCCCGGACGTCATCAGGAAGATGCGTAGCATTTCGCGGATAATGTACCAGTGCAGTGTTTTGTAGATCATCCCTGTCCTGTACCCGTTCCCTGGAAGCCATTGTTTGCCATTTCACCGGAAAGCCGCGCGCGGGTCAATGTGTTGACGCGGATGAACAGTGCAGAAACCAGCCTCAAGATGCCGATTCATGAAAGACGGCTCGCATCAACGTGCGGGTTCGGATCCCGGCAGGGGGACGATTTCACCGACCAGGAACGAATGCCCGAGGGTGCTGGCGTGTGGACACCTTGCCGGACTCGTCTATAATCCGCGATTGATTCGGTTCCAGATTCACGGAGGACTCTGTAATGCATAAGCCCAATTCCCATCAGTCTGGCCTCAATGCGTCACATGTAGCTCGCGTATCGCTTTCGCTGGGGCTGTTGCTGGGCGCTGCGGTGCTGGCGGCCTGTGAATCGCCTCTGCAGCAGAGTTACGCGGACCGTTCCACGAGCAAATATGCGGATTCGCTTGTCGCCCGTGCAATCATGGATAACACCTATCGCGGGGAAATGCTTTCTGCGACGACCGCAGACGGCGGCGTGCGCGAGCTGGCACGGGTGGATTCACCGGGCCCGGCTGCCGGTGATGCCGCGGTAACGCCTGCTGCCGCAGGTGCGCCGACCACTGCGCCCGCCACGGAACCGAGCAACCAGGTCAAGCAGAATGATGTTCCGCCTCCACCATCGAAGACCGGCGATTCAGCAGACATCATGTTCCTGGGAGAGAATGCGGCCAAGCTCAATGCTTCCGAGAACCAACTCAATCTTTCGCTGCAGGACGCAATTGCCCGGGCTCTCAAGAACGCGCTGAGCATCAAGGTGGAATCGTACAATCCGGCGATCAAGGAAACGGCGATCATCCAGGCCCAAGCGGCGTTCGATCCGATTCTCTTCGGGCAATCCAGTTGGCAGAATCTGGATGACCCCATCAACCAGTTCACACCGAACCTGAATAATGGGACGCAATTCGGCAATTCCATCGGCGTCAAATCGCTTCTTCCGACGGGCGCACAGGTTCAAGCCCAGACCAGCGTGACCTATCACGATATCCCCAACTCAGATGGTCTCGTGCCATTTAGCCATTCCTATGCCGCCAACATTGGTTTGAGTGTCACCCAGCCGCTGCTCAAGGGATTCGGCACCGACGTCAACGAGGCGAATATTTATCTGGCGCAGCGCGACCACAGAATTTCACTGGCCACGTTCCGCCGTCAGGTGATCACGACGGTGGAAAGCGTCGAGGAAGCCTACGACAACTTGCTGTTGGCCAAAGCCAACGTCTATGTACAGGAACGGTTGCTCCAGGCAACGCTGGACACGCAGAAACGCATCAAGGCGCGTGCGGATGTCGATGCCGACAAAATCCAGATCAGCCAGGTGGAGGCGGCAGTACAGTCGCGCAGCGCTGATCTGATCCGGGCGCGCGCCCAGCATCGGAACACTTCCGATCAGCTGAAGACGGCGATCAATGATCCGGAGATCGACATCCGCCAGAATCTTCTGATCAACCCGACTGATAAGCCGATTTCGGAGCCGATTGCGTTTAACCTCGGCGAGCAGATTGATATTGCGCTGCGGCAGCGCACGGAACTGCAGGAGGCTCGCCTGCAGATCGAGCGTGCGGACATTGTTTTGAAAGTTGCCAAGAATGCCCTTCTTCCCAAGGCCGACCTTACGCTGAGCGTGCAGTCCAGTGGGCTCGATGATTCGTTCGATTCCGCCTGGGGCGGCACGATCAACGCGGCAAAGTTCCTCGACTACGGGGCGGGCCTGAAGGTGGAAATCCCCTTTGGCAATCGCGAGGCCGAGGCCGGAAAACGCCAGACCGAACTGCAGCGTGAACAGGTGATCGTGCAGATGGTCCGCGTTGCCCAGCAGATCGTGCTGGATGTGAAACTGCAACTGCGCGATGTGCTATCGAGTTATCAGGAAATCCAGGCGCGGTCCCGTTCGCGTGTCAGCGCGGCCGACCAGTTGCACGCGTTCATTCAGAAGGAAGAAATCGTCAACCTGACGCCGGAATTTCTGAACCTGAAACTGCAGGCGCAGTCGCAACTTGCCCAGGCTGAGTTGGCGGAGATTCAGTCGGTCATCCAATACAACCTGGCGATCGCCAAACTCGAACAATCCAAGGGAACACTGCTGGAATACAACCGCATCTCGCTGGACAAGGCCCCGCCCGTCAGCAACAAGGACGATCTTGGGAAGATCCGCTTCCTGGGTCATACGTACGATGTGAAGTAATTCAACGTGCCAGCAATTGTGCCGAAGGGTGAGAGTTGTTCACCACCAAGGTGCCGCGCCTCCAAGTTTCACTTGTGGCCAGTCCTTTGGGATCCAACTTGATCAAGTGCTTTGTCAGCCCATGCCAGCATGTCTTGGGCGTTTTGAAACGTGAGCCGCACCATGGCGCGTTCATACGGCAGCCAGGCGTGACCTGAATGCTCGTCGGAAACGGCCACTTTCTCGGCTCGCGTGCGACCGATGAAGTAGGTCACGGTCTTCTCAATATTTCCATTTTTTGATGAGTAGAAGCGGTAGTGCATGTTGCGCTGCAGGCGTGTGACGCGATCTACCTGGCGGATTCCCGTTTCCTCGCGCAGTTCACGAACCGCCGCCTTCCAAGCCGTCTCGCCCTTTTCGAGATGCCCTTTCGGGTAATCCCAGTGTTTGCCGTAGTCGAGCAGCAAATAGAGCCTGCCTTCATGGGTCTCACGAAAAACAATGAAGCCTGCCGAAAACTCGCGTCTGATCGGCGCGGTCTTCCGAGGCTTTCCCTTGCGCACGGTTTTTCGACCACCCGCGTGGCCTGCATCGGCCGAAAGGAAAAGGATTTCTCTGGTCAAAGATGTTGCCTCAGTGCGATTAGTTATCATGGAATCACAGCGGCTTGCCAAGCAACTGCCGTTTCTGCCGGAGGAATTGCAGATGGTGCTCCAGATGCTTGACGTAGGTTTCGACGAGGTGCCCCAGGGTGATCCGGCCGGCTTCGTTGTGGGTGCCGACGCGATCGAATGCCACATCGGGAAGGTTCCGCAGAATCTCCGCGGTCAGTTGCCGATTCTTCGCGAATATCTCGGCGGCAAGGAAGGGGTCCATGCGCTCATAGAAAAGTTTCTGCGAAAACAAGGTCTCGTTGTAGCCGATGATCGTCGGGTTCTCCTCGGCAATCACGCGCTTCATGCGGTCTGATGCGACCAGGTCGGAATCCATCAGGTGCAGCACGATTTGTTGAATCGACCACGTCCCGGGCACCGGATACGCTTGGAAATCCGGTTTCGTCAGGCCCTGGATGGACGTTGCCAGCAATGGCCCGCCGCGTGCATAATCCTCGATCAGCGTTCTTTTCACTTGGCACCTCCTCGTGGCAATACTATAGTCAGAGCAGCAACAGGGGGCGAGAGTTGCCCTGTTCAAGTCAGGACTTTTCCACCGAGGCCCTATGCCATACGCCGATCACAAAATTGCAGCCGGCACGCGTTCCGTCGCCTGCGGCATCATTACGTGCTCGGACACGCGCACGGTGGAAGAGGATGAATCCGGGCGGATAATCCGCGAACTGCTACAGGACGGCGGTCATACCCATCCGTTTTATTCGATCTGCAAGGATGATCCGGCCACGATCCGTTCCCTGATGGGCGACTGGTGTGCCCGCCCCGAAATCCAGGCCATCATCCTTAACGGCGGCACCGGGATCGCCCGCCGAGACAATACTTTTGACGTGGTTTCCGCCATGCTGACCAAGACTCTCCCGGGTTTCGGCGAGCTCTTCCGCATGCTGTCGTATCAAACCATCGGCAGCGGGGGCGCTGCTTTCCCGCGCGACGGCCGGCATCATCGTGTCTCCCCCCCCACCGGCAATTCCCGCCCGCCACACGATTGTTTTCTCCATTCCCGGTTCCCCCAATGCGGTGGAACTGGCGATGACGAAGCTCATCCTGCCGGAGCTCTCGCACCTTGTGTGGGAGACGATTCGCTAGCCTTCAGAGCGTATTCCAGCTCATTTCCGCCGGCGCAACAGCCCCATCGCACCCAATGCCAGTAGCCCCAGTGTGCCTGCTTCCGGCACGCTGGCCAGATAAACGCCCGAGCTGATGTTGCCATGGATATCCTGGGTCGTCGCCAGAAAAGCCAACACATTATTGTCATTGAATACTGGATAGAAACCATCTTGCCCGCCGCTGGGGAGTGGCAAAGAGAGATCCATAACCAATCTATTGGGATCATTGTTGAGCAACCCGCCCACGCGTGCGACGAGTCTTAGGCCGGTGACAGAATCCCAGACCAACAACGCCTCGCCATCCTGACTCGGATCACCCGCGTTGAGCAGGTTGGCCATAAAAGCGATTTCACCGAGGCTATTGGCTGCATAACTTCCGAATTCCGGAGAACCTGAATTTCCTAAGGTGAATCCCGACAGGCTGCCCGTCAGCGCATCGCCTTCGCTCACGACGCGAACCAAGCCGGCGCCGGTCGACTTCCATAGACCTTCATCATTGCTACCGTCCACGCCGGCGCCGTGGGTAAGTTGTGCGCTGAAGACGATATCGCCCTTGGCGTTCACTTCGGGTGTGCCGAAACCGTCAAACTGTGTTCCGGTCGGGGCGGCACTTTGGGCCACCAGCGTCAAAGCAGATGGATTGCTGGACTGTGCCGACCAAATCCCCTCATAGCCGTTCGCCGTCGAGGCCCAGAAGGCCAGTTTCCCTGCGTTATTGATGGATGCCGTCGAGCCGAATAGTGCCGTCGGGTTGCTGAAACTAGAAAATTGATTGGTTCCGCCATCGAGCAGGGTATCGGTTGTTGCCACGGCATGGATGACATTGCCTGGGCCGCCGCTGGGATTGACCTGCCAAATTCCGCTGCCGCCGGCCCCTTGCGCCTGGACAAGAATCACGTTGTGAGAATTCACGGTCATCAGCCCTGGAGAATCCGCAGGCTGTCCGCCAACGATGAAATCCGTGGTTGGACTGGCCACCAGGGTGGTCGTACCGCCGGGATTCAGAGAGTGAACGTACAGACCGAGATTCGATGAATTATCAGTTGCCGTGAACACGACCGTTCCCGAGGAACTCAGCAGAGGCGGGCTGTAAAACGAACTGAACTGAGCCCCCCCGCCGCCGATTTGCGCGATCTCTGTCACGCCACCGGACAAGGTGCCCGCCCGAATCGATTGATCCGCCCCTACCTGGTAAGAATACGCAACGTATCCGCCGGAGGCCGCGATCGGCGCTGAGGGCGGAAATGTGCCTGCCCCGTCAATCTTCGTCGCTACACCGCCGACCAATCCGTAAAGGTCAATGGAACCGTCGGTATGAGCACCATAGAAGAAGACGTTGTTGTGCTGATCAAGCACCGGCCAGGCAAACGGATACGACAACGATGCGCCAAATGGCGTCTCGCTGCCGGCATCAAACGCTGGCTGGCCAGACCATGCATGGCCTGGTCCGCTGAGCGCAATAGTACTGATCACCGGGTATTCTGCCAGAACTGCCCTGGACAAGAGCCCCAAAGAAACCAACGCAAAAACAACCGAGCCGGTCCGCATCACGGATCCTCCGTGGTACAGGATTTTGTCGATCGGCGACGCTGTGCACGAACCCCGCGCACGAGCCTCCGGGCGCCACCAACCGATGCCTCCAGCTCTCATCTCACTCAATTAGGTATGCAGTGAATATAGCACCGTTCTTATTATTGGCAATTAGAAAATCCTAAAACGGTCTCGAATGAAGACGCTTCGACTTCTTTGCATTTGAATTTCCTCCGCGTGCCGCGGAGAATCCCCGCATGTCCAATCAACCACAACTCTTGCCGATCAAGCTTTTGCCGCAGCAAATCTCGCATGCGCGGGCGATTATTTTTGTTGTTTTGCTGGCGCTGCCGACGTTGATGATGTATTTGGGGACGGGGGATGCGAATGACATGATGGAATTTTTTAATTTAATACCGGTGCGCGAGGCGTATCGGGATGGGCATTGGTTGATGCCGACGCTGAATAACGTGGCTCGGTTGGAGAAACCGCCGTTACCTGTTTGGCTGCCGGCAGTTATGGCAAGGGTCTTGGGGAGGGATTCGCTGTGGGTTTTACGATTTCCGTCGATTCTGGCGGGGATTTTGACGGCGGTGGCGGTTTATGGGATGGGATGCCTGGCGTTTTCGAAGAAACAGGAAGACACGCATAACGTATTGCCGGACAGGTGTTTGGCGATGCTGGCGGGGATTCTGGTGCCGACGCTGCTGATTTTCAATCGGCAGAGCAGATTGGCCTCTTATGACATTTTTGCGACGGCATTTTTGACGTGCTTTTTGACCTGTTTCGTTCTGTTTTTGCATCGAATTTGCACGAAACAGAGGCGCATTGGATCGCTTTTGACGTGTTTTTTAGTGTTTTTGGGTGGTTTTTTCCTGGGACTTTCAGTGCTCTCCAAAGGCCCGGTGCCGGCGGCGACGGTGGTGATTCCGGTCGGCTTGTGGTTGGTCGTTGAAGGCTGGAGGGGTCGGAAGGATGCCGAGAGCCGGCTGCCGATGGGGAAAGTCCTGGTGGGTTCGTTGGGGTTCGCGTTGGTGGCGCTGGCCACCTTTATGCCGTGGCTGATTGTGATTGGGGCGACGGTGCCGGGGGCGTGGGAAATCTGGACTTCGGAACTCGTGCAGTTTTCGACAGCGAAGATGGCGACGGCTCCGGGGGGGGGGGTGTCGGCGGATCTGCGCGATCCGATTTATTATTACGCTCAGTTTTTTTTCTGGGTGGTGCCGCTGACGCCGACGTTTGTGGCGGGGCTGGTGCTGCCGTTCGTGAAGTCGCAGGGCGAGCCGCAGCCGTCGGCGGAGGAGCGGAGTTACCGGCGATTGTTCTGGATGATCATCGTGGTGGGGCTGATCATGCTGAGCGTGCCGTCGGAGAAGAAGTCGCGATATGCGCTGCAGTTGATGCCGGTGGCGGTGCTGCTGTCGGTGGCGGTGTGGCAGGAATTTTTGCGGTTGCGGGCGGATCGGAAACTGGAGCCGGCGGCGAAGGTGATGCTGGCGGCGCAGGCGTTATTTTTCATTGTGCCGGGGATGGCGGGGCTGGTGGCTTCGGTCTGGATTGGTGTGAGAGGTGGCTTGCCGGAGGCGCTGGAGTCGGTGACTGGGGCCATTGTGGCGATTGGTCCGCTGGTGGCCGGGGTGCTTTCGGCGGGGCTATTGGCGGCGGGCGTGGCGCTTTGGCACTATCAATTTCGGCGGCGATTTGCGGCGGCGGCGGTTTGCCTGGCGATCAGTGCTTGGCTGTTTATCGTTTTGCTGGAAGGTGCGTATCGTGCGGACCCGGCGAATCACACGTCGCCGGCGCGGCTGCCGACGGAGGCGGCGATGCGGCTGGTGGGGGATCATCCAGTCTACTCACTGGCCAACGGGGATATCCGGCCGTGGTTGCCCACGTTGTTTTATGCCAATCGGCTGATCGACCAGCGGTCGCTGGGCGAGTTGGTTGCCATCGCCAACGAAAAGCGGGATGTGCCGATGTATTGGATGGCGGCGGACCAGATTCTTGAGAAGCATAAGAATGGCGAGTATCGCGAATTTCCGCTGGCGAAATTCAGTGCGGCACGCGATGCGTTTGAACGGGCTACGGGGAGGCATGGTGAAATTTTGGCGACGTGGGTGGATGAGGGGCGGCGGACGAATTTGATTTTGTTTGCTCCTCCGCAGCGATAACGTTTTTCTTACCACCAAGGCACGAAGACACCAAGATTTTTTGGGAGGGTGTGGGGAGGGGTTGAGGAAACATAAAACATAAAACATAAGACGGGATGACGCGGGGTGGTGGTGTGGGAGCGATGGCGCAGCGGTGAGGGGAAATGTTGTTGCGGGGTGTCGGGCGTGGCGTCATGCTGGTGTTTGGCGAAGGAAGGGTTGAGAGGGAGCGGGTGGGTGCCGTTTCCGGTCAACCAGTGGTCAGCAGTCGGTAAGGAACACCGGGGTGCCGCGGATTGGCATCGCTTCGGGGCGTATCTATGTATGTCGCAGCCTTTATTCTTGACAAGCGCCTTGGCAAGTGTGATATTCCTCATCGTAATAGTGCATCTTGATGAAGCTGAATATCTATGGCGCATTTTCTTAGCACCAACCCCGAAATTATGAAGATCAGCGGTACCGGCCCGTGGACTCTGATCCGCGTGGTGGCCAAGAGCAGTGCCACAGTCAATGGACTCACGTCCGGCCAGCGGGTGTGGTTCCGCGTGGCGACCAAGGGCCATGGAGCTACCCGGGGACGAAGATTGTGCCGTATGTGAGGGGTCTAGTTGTTCTTACCGAGGTCATAACAATCGCCCCGTCAAAAGGAGACCAAGATGAGCCCGGAAGAAGAAACCTCGCACGGAACGCCCTTGGAACTACAGGACTTTAAGAGAGAATGCACCTGGTGCCGCGAGTCGATTCGCATCGACGCCCATAAATGTCCCCATTGCGGCAAGTGGCGAAAAGATATTCAGGATGACCTCAATAAAAACGTGCAGTGGGCAATCTGCGCAATCGGTCTCATTCTTACTATCCCGTGTATCACGTTTGGCGCTGCACATTCAGACATTTGGGGCAGATCTTCCTTCTCTTTAGAATTGTTTCTGTCATCTTTGCCGGGATGGATTGTGCTTTTCTTTTTCACAGAATTTATAATATCGGCAGTAATGGCCAATCACTATTCGAGAAGCGCGAAACGCAAAACAGGCGGCGGCTTGCGCGAAATATAGTTTTAGGAAGGCAAATGGGTCAAGTACATCTCGCCAGCGGCGGGTGGCGTGGTCGGGCAGGTGCCCATCGCGATCGCATAATGAAAGAGCGCACAGGAGATCACGACTAAGTCAGCGAGGAATTGCAGATGCCAACCACAGCCATGGGCTATGCGTACGACAGCCACATGTCCTATCTTGACCACTTGCGACTAAGGGATGCGGCAAGAGAAGGGGGTGCGGTAACAGGCGAAGCTTCCAATCGCGGCGCACGGCGAGTCGAAGCGGCGATCGCCGACGCGGCCTCGCAAATCACCGGCGCGGTGCATGAACTCTCATCGGAAGTCCGCGCTGCAAGCGAAATTATGGAGTGGGGTTTTTCCGCCATGCTCGATGAGATGGCGGAAATGAAGACGACGCTTAAGGAGCTACTCCGCAGCGTCCGCGAGCCATCGCAAACTTGGGCCTACGAGCAGTTCGAGATTGCACGGGATAATTACCGCAAAGGGAATTACGAGGACTGTCTCAAACGCTTGGAATATGCGATAAATGGCCACCAAGCCCATCTCGGATTCCCCGAGGAATGGCGACTTCACCAACTCAGCGGCGACATCTACTTGCAGTGTCCTGACCGTGATTTGATTGACTTGGCGAAGGCGGAGAAGTGCTTCTTGGCAGCAGCAAAGTACGCAGGGAACGACGATTTGTATGCAAAGGCGATGGCGCTGACCGCTGCTGCTGTGGCCGCGTATAACCAAGGGCACATGCAGGACGCGGAGACATACGCACGACAGGGCTGTCAGGCGCGACATGACTTGGGTGACGCCCATTTCCAGTTGGCGCGCATCATGCTGAACAGACGCAACTACAAGGAAGCGTGGCAAGCGGCATTGCAGGCTATCGCACTGGACCATCGCTACGCCGCTCGTGTACCGATCGACTCCGAGTTCGTGCGGAATGCTGCACAGGTCAATCCTTTGTGGAGGCAATACGGCAAGGAACTGAGAGCCCGTGTAGATGCGGCAGTACAAAACGCCAACGCCGCGATGCGCGAACTCGTTCAATCGCGCGAGGAGACGGATCGGCTGCGTAACTCCCGTGTGTTTGAGTTAATGAAGAGCGCGGGTCCGGGGCTTGCCGAAGCCGTGGCACGCTTCCAGAAGATGACGGAATTGGTGAATATGGTCTCACCGGAAGCGGAGCGGTCACTGAAATTAGCGACAGAGGGCTTACAAGGAAATACTGTTTTTGCATTTCTTGTGGCGGAGGTGCATGCGCAGAGGGCGAACGATATCTTGTTTGGCGCACTTCCTGCGTCACGCGAAGCTCAACTGACAATCCAGAAGGTCGATGAACTCTCGCAACAATTAGCTCCGACACCCAAGATATTTCTTCCGGACGCCGTAACGACGGGAGTAGGCTGCGTGGGCGCAATCGTGGGCCTCTACGCTGTCGTCTTGATTGTGATGGGGGTCATAACGATTGCGCGATGGGCCTTTGGTTCTGACCTCAAGAACGGTATAGGTGAGGTAATGGTCGGCACGGTATTTGGATTGCTCCTATTGATCGGGTTGATCGGGATTGGCTATTTTTTCGGGTGGGTCTTTCCGATCTCTTCCAAAGAAGAATACAGGAAAGTGATCGAACATTTCGATTGGAAAGCGGCGAACTCCCCGCAAACGACCGCCGCTTCGGACGCCGTTATACTCATCGCAACTGAGGCGATGAGAAGAAGCTCGATCATCCGGAATGAACCGCATGGCGACAGAGGGCGCGGCCGTTCCCCGCTATTTAGTGAAATGAAGGAGGCTGAGATGGGCAAATGGGCACGGACGTATCTGAGGAAGACGAGAAGCGAAGACGAAGAAGAGTTCTAGGATTTGATTTGCTTCATTATGGCTCGGACTGACCTTTCTGCTGGTTGCTCGGCTTCATCTCCTGATTGGCCCCGCTCCCCGATTCTCCCGGCGCTGGACGGCTACAAGAGCGTGGCCTTTGCCCGCACGCTGATCCTCAAGCCCGCGATGTGGCAAGCCGGCAGGGGTGTTGGATTGAGTTCGTATCTTGGTCAAATCTGTGATAACTGATTGGCCGCCTCGACGGAGTCGAGGGGCTTTGGGGGGATTATATGCAAGATGGATTTGCGCGCACTGGTGTATAACTCCTTCAGAGTCGTGGGGGTTGTGGGCTGCGGACCGGTGGCGGCGCGGGCTCACTTGGTTCGCGGCGCTTGCCACCGGCTATCATGTGGGAGCCCTTCGGGCTCGGTTTTTGGGGGTTGTTTGGAAAGGGGGATTTTGGGTTGGCGATTGAGCTGGTGGGCCACAGGGATGGCAATCCCTGGGCTTGGGCGGAGGGAGAGGATTTGAGATTTGACGATTTGAGATTTCAGAAGATGGGGGACGAGGCGGGATGACATGAGGGGCTGCAAAATGAGTCGGCCTTTCAGGCCTCACGCGGTTGGTTGGGACATTGGCCCATGGGCTCGCGCCCAATGGCTACTGGAAGGCGCCGCTTCGCGGCTCCTTTGGGGGTCTGCACCACAAGTGGGAAGAGGGGGCGCGTTGGGTCACGGGTTGGGTTGAGGATCGCGATGGGCTTGGGCGCGGTCGATTTTGTAGATGGTCACCATGAGCGTGAGGGCGGAGACCAGGTAGAGGGGGACGCGGATGACGTCCCACTGGCCGGAATCGATGGCATATTGGGCGGGTTCGCCGCGGTAACCGTTGAGTGCGCAGAAGGCAGTGAGGTTAACGATGTTGGCAGCTATCCAGAATGTCCACCAGCATCCAGCCCAGGGGAATTTGCCGGTGACGCCGCTGGCGATTCTGAGATCGCGCATGATTTCGAAGGGACGAATGAAAAGGTGCTGGCGTAGGATCCAGGCGAGGATGGCGTCGCGCGGGCGGAAGCGGCAGTTGGGGGTGCGTTTGAGGGTGGTGAACATCCAGGCGATCAGGAGGAGGGCCATGGTGGGCGGGAAGAGCCAACCCCAGGGGATCAGCGGGTAGAGGATCTTGAGGAGTGACTGTTCGGTGGGGTCATACGGGAGGCGGGCCACATAGTTGGTCCAAAGATGAGCCTGAATTGCTCCAGCGAGGGCGATGGCGAGGAGCCAGAGACAGGTGAGCGTGCAAATGGCAAGGACGAGCCACGTGAGCGAGCGCGGGGTAGGCACGCGTTTGAAGGCGCGGTATTCCAGTAGCGGGCCGGCGGCATGGGTCAAGGCGGAGTCCTTGGGCAAGAGGGGAAGGAACGTGCGTATTGTGACGCAATGAGCTGTGTTGGAAAAGGGAGAGGGGTTGGGGAAACATAAAACATAAAACATAAGACATAAAACGGGATGGCCGGGGAACGGATTGGAGATTTGAGGATTTTAGATTTCAGAAGATGAGGGGACGGGAGTGACGTATCTAAGGTGTTTGTATCGTGATTGAAATTGCAAGCGCCGTTTGGCCCCCTCGACGAAGTCGAGGGGCTTTTGAGGGTGCTCTGTAGATGCTCGTGTTCAGGAACCTAGTACTTTTCGAGGAGGGCGAGCATTTTGGTGTCGAGGGGGCCGAGGGGGGTGTCTTGGTAGGAGGCGTCGGTACGATAGGAGTTGACGATACCGAAGGGGCCGCGGAGGTTCCACATGGCGAAGCCGATGTTCATGTCGTGGAGGATGGAGAGGAGGTCTTCGAGGTAGGCGAGGGCGACGTTGTGGGGGGTGTGGCGGAAGATGGCCAGTTCGCCGGCGTGGAGGCCGACGCCGAGGGCCTGGAGGCCGCGCCAGGGTCCGAAGTAATAGTCGCGGAGGACGGACTTGTCCCAGGGATCGCTGCCGAGCATGTAGAGTTCGTGGGGGTATTCGGCGCACTGGTCGGGCGGGACTTCGAGGCGGCCGGGCCAGGTGGGGGCGGGTCCGTTGAGGAAGGGATCCTTTTTGTTCATTTGGTGGAAGGTGAGCCAGGCGGGCTCGTAGCAGTGGACGGATTGGGCGATGGGGTCGTTGGCGAGGGCGAAGGAGGGTGTGCCGGCGCCGCCCCAGCGGCCCCAGCAGAGGCCGTCGGCGATGACGACGCGGTCGGCGCGGACGGCGTGGATTTCCTTGAGGGCGGCGCGCATGACGGCGGCGACGGCCTGTTCGCGGGAGGGGGCGGCGGGTTCGTTGAGCAGGTTGAAGGAGAGATGGGCGGGATCGACGTTCTTGTAGCGGGTGGCGAACTGCTGCCAGAACCAGATGAACAGATCGCGCGGGGCGGCGTCGCGGAAGAGGTCGACGGTTTCGAACGGGGGGTTGCAGCAGTAGCCGGGGGCGCGGTGGATGGCGATGTTGACGTGGACGTTGTGGCGCTCGCCGAAGGCCAGGGCGTCATCGAGGGCAGACCAGGCGGCGGGGTTGTGAGTGAAGGGTTTTTCATCGACGAGGAGGAGGCGGTAGTCGAGCGGGAGGCGGACGAAATTGAAGCCGTGGTCGGCGAGGAAACGGAAGTCATCTTCGCGGAAGGGGCCGTGGGGATGATGTTCGGAGTGGGCGGAGAATTGTTCGAGGAGGTTGAAGCCGCGCCAGCGGGGGAGGCTGCGGTGAGTGGGCGTGGGGAGGGGTGCGGTTGCGGGAGTGGGCATGGCGGACTCCTGAGTATTGGATGGGGGATGGTAGACGGTGGGGGCGGGAATGCAAAGGGGGGATGGCAGGGCAATCGCATTCTCTATGATTGGGCTGTTGCAGGGCTTAGGTCTGGTCCGATGGTACTTTTCCCGGGAAGGAGTTCCGGGAGAAGGAGCCGAGG
>CAIMWO010000080.1 GCA_903845195.1 uncultured Phycisphaerales bacterium | reverse complement strand
CGAAAACTCCTCAGCCTCCTCAATGCCATGATCCGCGATAACCTCGACTGGAATGAACTCGCCGTCGTCAAAAATACGCCCTAATTATCCTTGCGTTCAAAGACAGCCGCTCTGTGGTTCAATCTTTCTTCTCTCTCAAACATTTGTGTTCATTCGTGTTCATTTGTGGCTAATTTACGTCGTCGCCGTCTCTCCCTCACGATCCCTTCCGCGGCCGACAAATAAACATGTAAATCACCGCCAGCACCAACGCCGCCAGTATCAACCCCATCCCATACATGATCGCCAAATTCACCGACCCCAGCGGCGTCGCAATCGCCATCAAATGCGGAAAAAATCCCGCAATCACAATGAACCCCCCATACAGCAAAACGTAAATCCCAAACAACACCAGCCCCACCCGCGCATTGCGACTCACAATCTCCGGATGATCCTCATGATGCGGCGGCAGCATCTCACCCATGTCCAACTCCTCTGCATCAACAAACCCAAATAGAAATGTTCCCCTCACCATAACCCAACGATTCCGAATTACCAGAATTGGACTCCCTACTCCCCTGTTCCGCCGTAGCTCCGTTTGAATCGAATCCCCAAGCCCAGGGATAGCAATCCCTGCGCCCCCCAAAGTGGTGCGGGCATCCTGCCCGCAGTCTCGTGGGCGTCCCGCCCGCGCCCGCTATCATGCCCTAACCCATAACCCCTAACTCATAACCCAGTGCCCCCTGACCATCACAAATCCCCAACCATTTGTGCTCATTCGTGTTCATTTGTGGCTAATTTATTTTCTTCGTGGTCTTCGCCTCTTCGTGTCTTCGTGTTTACGTCCTCCCCCCATTCTGAATTCTAAACTCTGAATTCTGAATTCCCGTCACCTCCTATCCCCCATCACCTCCCCACAATACCGCATCAAAAACTGATCATCCCTCTTCACCAGCGCCTCCTCCAGCCGCCGCCGAAACCCCTCATCATCCTTCCGCACCCCCACCGCCTCCACCACCTCCCGCGCCCGCGGATGCAGCGCCCGCTCCACCAACCCCAGCAGATATTCCATCGCCCCATCCACCCGCAGCAGCGCGATCGCCCGCAGCGCCGTCACCCGCCCCTCCGCCGTTTTCGCCGCCTCATACGCCGCCTGCAAAACCGTCAGCGCCGCCGGATTCCTGCTCTCCGCCAGCGCCGCCGTAATCGCCGCCCCATCATCCGCCGTCGCCCGCCCCAGCACCCCCACCACAAACGCCACCCCGCGCTCCGGCGCTATCGCCAGCAACCCCGTCACCACCTCCCCCAGCACCATCGGCTCCGCATCCCCCACCAGCAACTTCAACTTCAACGCCGCCGCCGCACCATCCGATCCCACCGCCGCCACCGCCCGCGCCGCCCCCACCCGCGCCTGCACCTCCCCATCCACCAGCAGCGGCACAATCTCATCCAACGCATGCGGATAATTGCTCTCCGCCAATGCCGTCGCACACCGCCCCCGCAACTCCCCCGCTGTATCCACCGCCCCGCCAAACGAAGGCTCCTTCTGCACGCAGTGCAGCCCCCGCAAATACACCTCTTCATCCCGATGATCCAGCCTGCACAGCGCATTAACTAGCGCCACCTTGGCCAGGCACCCCTTATCCGTCTTCTCCCCGTTCTTCAAAAATCGCTCAAACGCCGCCACCAGATTCGCCAGCAACCCCTCGCGCCCCCCTTCCCCCGCCATCTCCGCCCCCGCCGCCGCAATCAAATTGAACTTGCTCCCCAGCAGTCTCGTCACTTCCCCATCCGTCACCCCCCCGCGCTCCCGCAGCCCCCGCAACCCCACCAACTCCTCTTCCAATGACAACGCCTTACCCATTTTTCAATCTTCTTGCTTATTGATTCATGGTTCTTGCTTCTCGCCCGCAATTGTAACCCCTAAAGCCCGCCGACGCCGTCGGCGCGGGCCAATCGGTTATCGCAAAAATGACCAGCGTACGAACTCAAACCAATGCCCCTCCCGGCTTGCCTCATCGCGGTCCGCCGCCGTCACCCACAATTCTGATGTACACCCGGTCTCCTCTCGTACTGCTACCGACTGGAGTACCCCCTTGCCAGGCCGAATTCCCACCCGCTGAAGAACAGTACCTTTTCACGGCGCACCGATCATTCTTGTACGGAAAGCTTCTCAGGTTGAAGGTACTCCGAGTCCACATATACTGACAAGTCGCCAAGTTTCCAATGAGATATACCGCGAAGTTCCACACGACCTCCTCTGGGCGCATCTGCATCCAACATCTGTCCTACCACCTGTAGCATCGTGCCCACCTCAGGGTTTCTATCTAGAACTAACTCCACAAATCTGAACTTGGCGCCAGCGCGAATACGGCGAACGTCGCGTCTTGACCAAAAAACTTTGTTTGCTTCATAGTCGGCAACAGACTCGGGGCTAAGATTCAATGCTTTGCCTGGGCCACGTGCATAGTAGTGCATACGGTACCCTCCTTCTGATGGAATCAAGAACACATCCTGCTGCAATACGTAAACTAGGTCGCGCCGATAATCCGTAGGGTAGGCAGGTTTACCAGTCACAGTCGTTTGGCCAACCGAGCAACTCGCCAAACCAGTCACTACAAAGCACAGAGCTAACGAGCGATAGAGTGGAGCAATACAGGGGACGCACCTCATTCTATTTCTCCTTCGAAGGCTTCGACGACTTCGTTACCTCACCCACCGCTCCGACCGCTCCCATCACGCCTTACCCATTCCTCATTCTTGCTTCTTTATTCTTGTTTCTCTCCCGCAATTCTCCCCTCCCCACCACCCACTGACAACTGACAACCGCCCGCGCCGTTGCTCTCGTCTCCTCTTCGGCTACGCTATGATCGAGTGCCTGACCACAGTGGGCTCTATAATAAAATGGGTGAACGTATGAAAATCTCCGGCGCCGCCTCCGTTCTGGGCGTCACCAATCTTGACGCAGCTCTGAAGTTCTATACCGAAGTCTTGGGTTTCCGCGAAGAATTCCGCGTCGACCAATACGCCGGCGTCTGCCGTGAGGAATGCAAGATTCACATCACCACGCTCCTCCATCCCCACGACGGCAAGCCCGGCGCCGGCAGCGTCTACATCTTCTGCGACGAAGTCGACGCATACTACCACACGGTCGTCGACGCCCATGCCAACGTCGAAGCCCCGCCCAACGACTACCCCTACGGCATGCGCGACTTCTGCGTCTTCGACCCCGACGGCAACCGCCTCTCCTTTGGCTGCCCAGTAAAGAAGTAATAGCAAGACCCCACCAGGCATCCGCATCCTAGACTCTAACCACCCCCAATCTTCTCCGCGCTCTCCGCCAACTCCGTCCTCATCTGCTCTCCTGCCCCATAAAATGTAATCCCCAATTGACATTATATAATCCACAGCGTACATTATGTCCATTACAGCTAACACCACGCTCCTACCCAAGGAGACCCCATGCAAGACCAAATCCCCCTTTCCCCCCTCCAGAAAATGGCCTGGTTCAACCTGATCATCTTCGCAGTCGCCCTCGCCCTGTACGCCCTCGGCGTCCCGCTCCTCGCCTGGCTCTGCCACCAGAGCCTCGCCACCGCCGCCCTGCCCTCACTCGGCGTCTTCGGCATCTGTGGCCTCTGGGGCCTCGGCAACCGCTTCTTCTACGACCGCCGAAAACGCGCCAAAATATCCCTCGACGAACGCGAGACCCTCATCAACCACCGCGCCAACACCATCGGTATGTTCATGTTCTGGGAAGTCCTCGTCGTCCTGTGCATGGGCGCGTGGACCACCCTCCGCTACGTCTACGACCAAGCCACCATCCCCGTCGATGTCCTGCCCGCACTAATCTTCCTCGGCATGATTGTCTTCACCCTCACCCAGTCCGTGGCCATCCTCGTGCAGTACAAACGGAGCGCCACCGATGACCCCATCTGATACCGGCCAGCTCAAAAACCAGATTCGCAAACTACGCTTCGAACACGGCGAGATGACCCAGCAGCAACTCGCCGACCGCGTCGGCGTCGCCCGCCAAACCATCCTCGCCCTCGAAGCCGGCAAGTACGCCCCCTCCCTCCCCCTCGCCTTCCGCCTCGCCACCACCTTCAACGCCAAAATCGAAGACGTCTTCCAGTGGCACCCCCAAGACCCCTAACCCCCATCAGCCTCGTCCCCCATCGTAACGCACCTCATTTTATTTCTGCCTGAACTTAAAGATGACCGAAGATCCCGATCCCGCCTCTTCCCTTCCCCCACATTTGTGTCCATTCGTGTTCATTTGTGGCTAATTTACGTCGTTCGTAGTCTTCGTGACTTCGTGTTTAAATCGTCGTCCCCCAATTCTGAACTCTGAATTCTGAACTCTGAATTCCCCTCACCCCGGCGCCAGCACCTGCCCACTCCGCGCCGGCAAATACAACTGTATCGACTGCTTCCGCTGATACATCGCCACATCCTGCTTCGGATACACCGTCTGCTCCGCCACCCGCCCAAACCCCTCAAACTGCACCGCATCCGTGTTCAACACCACCCGGTAATCCCGCGCATCCGGCACCGGAATCCGCAGCCCCGTGTAACTCTCCGTCGGATGAAAATTGAACACAAACACCAGCGGCCCCCGCCGAAACACCAACTGCTTCGTATCCTCGTGACACGCCAACTGCTCGATAAACGGATCCTCCAGCACATTGAACTGCTCGTCCAACGCCTGCATCGCCCGATCGAAATTATTCAACCCCGCGTATCGCAGCAAGTCCTGATCCACCAGCGACCACTGCCGCCGCGCATAGTGATACGACCAGTTATTCCCCACCCGCGGAAAGTCCACCCACTCCGGATGCCCGAACTCGTTGCCCATGAAATTCAAATACGCCTCGCCCCCCAGCGCAAACGTGATCAGCCGAATCATCTTGTGCAGCGCGATCCCGCGATCCACCACGATGCTCGTCGCCAGCTTGGTCATCGACCAGTACATCTCCTTGTCCATCATCCAGAACGCCAGCGTCTTGTCCCCCACCAGCGCCTGATCGTGCGATTCCGCATACCCCACATGCTTCTCATGCGCCCGCCGATTCAACAGCGTCTGATAGATCTCATTGAGATTCCACTGATCGTCCGACTTCTCCTTCAGCGTCTTGATCCAGTAATCCGGCACCCCCATCGCCAGCCGATAATCAAACCCCAGCCCACCCTCCGCCACCGGCCTGCACGTCCCCACCATCCCCGACATATCCTCCGCAATCGTAATCGCCGTCGGCTTCACCGTATGCGCCAGCTCATTGGCCAACTGCAGATACGCCAGCGCATCCCCATCCGTGTTCAGCGTGAAATAATCATCGTACGAAGCAAACGTCTTGCCCAGCCCGTGATCCAGGTACAACATCGAGGTCACGCCATCGAACCGAAACCCGTCAAAGTTGTACTCCTCCAGCCAGAACCGCACGTTCGACAGTAAAAACCGCTGCACCTCATACTTCGCATAATCAAAGCACTTCGAATCCCACGCCACATGATCCCCCCGCGGCGGCGCGTGAAAATATTGATGCTCCGTCCCATCAAATCGATTCAACCCCTCATTGATGTTCTTCACCGCATGCGAATGCACCAGGTCCATGATCACCACCAGGCCCAGTGAATGCGCCGTATCGATCAGCTCCTTCAATTCCGCCGGCGTCCCAAACCGCGATGACGCCGCAAAAAACGATGACACGTGATACCCGAACGATCCGTAATACGGATGCTCCTGGATCGCCATCAACTGGATCGCGTTGTAATGCAGATTCGCTATCCGCGGCAAAATTTTGTCCGTGAACTCCTTGAACGTCCCCACCCGCCCCTCCTCCTGCGCCATCCCAACATGCGCCTCATAAATCCGCAACCCGCCCTTCCGCTTCGGCAACGGATATTTCCACTTGAACGGCGTCGATGGCTGCCAGTAAACCCCCACAAAGTTCGGCGAGTCCGGCGGATCCTGCACCACCCGCTTGATGTACGCCGGTATCCGCTCCATCACTACATCGTCCCCCCCATGCACCAACACCTTCAACCGCGAACCATGCGTCAACCGCGTCGCAAACAACGCATCCGGAAAAAACACCGACCACACCCCCCACTCATCCTTCACCGCCTCCCCCGCCGCCCCCGGATTGTCCGCCGCCTCCACGTTCCGATTCCACCCGTTGAAATCCCCGATCAACTTCACGCGCTTCGCACCCGGCGCCCACTCCCGATACCACACCCCCGGCTGCTTCTCCCGCTCCCGACGATTCAACCCAAAATAATGATGCCCCTGCGAAATCGACCCCATCAACCCCCCGTGCTCATCAATCGGCGCACGAAAATGCAAGTAATGCTGATACCGGTTCCTCAGCCTCTCCGCGTATGGCTCCAGCCACGGATCGATTGCGACTAACCCCGTCCCGTCGGTTCGCCGAACTGGATCAGCCATAATTTCTCCATCCCAAATCTAAGCAGCACATCCCCCCGCTCATTGTCGCCGTGAACGCCCCTCCGAACAAGCACACTCTTTCCCTTACACTTCCCATCTACCGCATCCCCCCTCCCCATCGTACAATCCATCCCGCATCGCTCGATAAGGAGTCCTCATGCGCGTGCTCGTCACCGGCCAGGTCGGCCTCGACAAAAAAGAATTCCTCGAACAAGTCGCCCGCATCGCCCGCGCCCATGGCGAATCACTCCACATCTACAACCTCGGCGACATGATGTACCGCGAAGCCCCCGACGTCCCCCCCGGCCGCATCCTCGACCTCCCCCTCGCCCGCCTCAACTCCCTCCGCCGCGCCGTCATGCGCGACGTCATCGCCGACATGCACAAACACAAAAACGTCATCGTCAACACCCACGCCCTCTTCCGCTGGAAGCACGGCCTCTTCTCCGCCTTCGACTTCGACCAACTCGCCCAGTTCAAAGCCGACCTCTACGTCACCCTCGTCGACAACATCGAAGTCGTCCACGCCCGCATGCTCCGCGACCACGAATTCGAACACTCCCTCAAAGACCTCATGGTCTGGCGCGAAGAAGAAATCCTCGCCACCGAAATCGTCGCCAAGGCCGGCATCCACGGCACTCCTGCCTCCACCGACACCTCCGCCCCAGCCAACAGCCCCCGTTTCTACGTCCTCTCCCGCGGCCGCCAGGTCATGACCGCCGAAACCCTCTTCCGCCTCATTTACCGCCCCAACATGCGCACCGTCTACCCCTCCTTCCCCATGAGCCACGTCATGGACATGCCCGATGTCCTGGCCGAAATCGACGCCTTCCGCGCCAAAATCGCCGAAAAATTCATCACCTTCGACCCCGGCGATGTCGATGAAAAAGTCCTCTCCGACCGCGCCATCCGCGCCGCCTCAGAAGGCAAACTCACCCTCGAAGTCCCCATCCACGAAGCCGCTCTCCCCGCCATCGGCACCGGCTCCGCTCCCACCCCTGCCACCCAATACCTCCCTCTCCCCCTCAAAGTCCAGGACATCCTCCAGATCGTCCCCGACATCGACGGCCAAATCTACGCCCGAGACTTCACCCTCGTCCGCCAGTCCGACATGATCGTCTCCTACATCCCCGAACTCCCCGGTGGCAAACCAGGTCTCTCCTCCGGCGTCGAACGCGAACTCCAACACGCCCACGAACACGCCAAAGACGTCTTCGTCATCTGGAAACCCAAAAAAGACCCCTCCCCCTTCGTCACCCAAACCGCCAACAAAGTCTTCCACTCCGTCGACGAAGCCCTCACCCACTTCGAACAAAAAGGCTACTTCCAACCCTACAACCTCTTCGGCGCCTAACCCCCAATTCAGAACTCAGAACTCAGAATTTTTCACCCGTCTCTGTGTTCTCGGTGTCCTCTGTGAGAACCCGTCGCCCCCCTTCGTTGTCCTTGGTGCCTTGGTGCCTTGGTGGTGAAAACCGCCTTCGCGTCTTCGTGTTCACGTCGTCATTCATCGTTCATCGTTCATAATTCATCATTTATTTAAACGCCCCCGCCTCCGGCAACCCCAACACCCGCGTCCACACCCCGCCCCGCTGCTCCTTCAGCGTCTCATTCTGCGCCCCCGACAGCATCGCCGAAAAATGCTTCATCATCTGCTGCTGCACCACCCGCAACCGCGCCGCCTTCGCCTCCGGCGTCAAATTCGCATCACTATTGATCTCATTGATC
The DNA here is from genome assembly GCA_903845195.1 of uncultured Phycisphaerales bacterium. GTDB lineage: Bacteria > Planctomycetota > Phycisphaerae > WQYP01 > WQYP01 > CAIMWO01. Next base: position 2,204 of record CAIMWO010000080.1, on the reverse strand, counting down.
TTCTTCGCCGCCTCCGTCAACATCGGCCGAAACTGCCCCTTCTGCTCCTCCGTCATCTGCAGCATGCTCGCGATCACATCCATGTCCCGATTCACCGTCTCCGGCGACCCCACACCACCCGCCCCCCCCGCCGCCGTCACCTTCTGAATCGCCATGCATTCCCTTTCAACACGCACCCTCAAATCACTCCTATTTTATCGACTAACCCTCACGCACTCAGACAGCAAATTCGGACCAGCGACCCTGTATCGGAGTGTCGGCGTGTCGGAGGAAATTCAGAATTCAGAATTCGCCTCTCGTCCTCCGTGCTCTCCGTGCACTCCGTGGTAAAAACCTCGCTCGTCACTCTGAATTCCGAATTCTGAATTCTGAACTCCCCCTTGATTCCCCCAATCCCCGCGCTAGGGTGATATATCAAAGCTCGAGCCACGCAAGGCCCGCCTTTGTGCCGGATGACTAATATCCAGGGCAACCCCCGTGCGGGTGGCCCGTTTTAGAGTAAGCCGACGTGATTCACGCCCCTCGGGGGTGTCTGATCACGTCGGCTTTTTTTGTTTTGCGGGCCTGTCACAAATGTGTACCTCATCGCCCCCGAAAACCGAATACCTTTCAAGGAGTCCTATATGTTTACCACCCTCTCCACCCTCCTCACCCCCGCCCTCGGCGAATACATTTACTGGGGCGGCGGCGGCCTCGGCCTCGTCGTCGTCATCGTGGTGATCGTCCTCCTCCTCCGCCGCTAAACCCCATCGCACCCTCATCGATTCGGCAACCACGCTCTGTCTGAAAACGCGGCGCCGCGGCATTTCGCGCCAGCCCGCCCGCATGCGGACGCAAGACCAAAGAATACCCCCACGTATTCCGCGGTCCCCCACGCCCCCACGGCCGGCCTGCCCCCAACCCCGCCCCCGCCCCGTTCTTCAGACAAAGCCCAATGGCCTATTCCACATGAATATCGTGTGCCATGCCTTACGGGGGAGGGGCCCCGTCAGGCATGTTCGCGGAGACACCCGTCAATTCAATCGGAATGCCCCACTAGCACGGAACCCTCACCCACTCCGCTTCGCCGCGCGCTCCATCTTTTCCAGACGCGTGTAATAGTCCCCAATCTCGTTCAGGTGCGCCAGCGCAATTTTCCCCGTGACGATCGCATCATTCCCCGTGACATCCGTCGACGGATCCCGTCGGCCATGCTCCAACTCCACCTCCAACCCCATCCGGAACTGCCCAAAATCGACGACCTTCCAGTCCAGCCGCAGCTTCTTCCCAACTTCCCGAGCCTGCTTGATACTGAAATGTTTCTTAGCAGCCATGGCAACCTCCTGTAGCAAATATTTGAGCCCCGAAGAATACCCGCCATTGTCCGCCGCCCCCCAGCCGATAGCAAGAAAACCTCACATCACCAACGTAACAAATACCCCTATCGTGGTCTTCGTGCACCTCGTCCTAGCGTCGTCCCCCAACTCAGAACTAAGAATTTCCCTACACCCCAGATTGTGTATAGAAGCCGGATTCGGATTGTCGACAAATTTGATACATGATCGACGTAGATTCGGAAAGGCACCCAAGTGGAGGCGAAGGATGTCCAGAATTGCAGCAGTGACCGCAATTATATTGCTCGCAACCGCCTGTCTCAGCGTGCAGGGACAGTCCAGGCTTGAGGCTGACTACGAAAACCAATTAGGGGAAATGCGAGTCTTGCTGAGGGCGACAGATGAGCCATCCTGCGGCGGCACTTGGCTCAAGGTCTGGTTGGTCGGCCATGAGATCCGAAAAATGGACTGGGCCATCGAGACTAGCCAAGGTCACATTGACCGCGAGTTCTACTTCAGCCGCGGAAAGCCGCAACTGGTCATTGAGACTGGCTATCGAAACTACGACAATTCGGGCAAAAAACTATACCAGCCAAAACAAGAATATATTCATCGGTACTGGCTTCACGACCGAAGTGCTGGACCAAAAGGCATTCGAGTGAGACGCACGCTTAGAAAGCACGCCGATAGTCTCACAAAATATTTTTCAAACCACAAGGCTAAATTTGGCTAGAAAATGGATTAGAAGATTGGGGTTCCCAGCGAATGGTGGGCGCGCCGGCCGGACAGCATAATGGCTGTCTGAAAGGAGTCTGCCATGGGAAGACGGAAGTTCACGCGTGAGTTCAAGCTTTCGGCGGTGCAGTTGGTCAACCAGCAGGGGTACAGCGT
>CAIMWO010000079.1 GCA_903845195.1 uncultured Phycisphaerales bacterium | reverse complement strand
CGGGCGTCGATCTTTGAATACATCGAAGTGTTTTATAATCGCCAACGGTTGCACAGTGCGTTAGGCTATCAGAGCCCCGAAGCGTTCGAGGCCGGCCTTAATTAGTCACCCCGGCGCGCCCACCGTTCGCTGGGAACCCCAGCCGAAACATAGTATAGGCCCTTGATACATCGCGGAGCTGAAGCGAAACGGAGACGCAGCTCAGAACTCCTTCCGCGGACCATCCGCATTCCGCGGATTCCCCAAAGCCCTCACGACCGCATCGAAAATCACGTACCCCAGTATATCCTCCCCCAAAATCCCCACCATCGTCCCACCTCCTTCTGTCAGCCTCAACCCTCAAGACTGAAGGTCATCCGTCACTGACCAATAGGGTACTCACTTTCTTATGTTGGCCGTCAAGAGATCGCGTAACTCGCTTGGGCTTACCCATTTAGCCTCGACGTTCTCAAAACCCGTCAATACGAGTCCGTTGTGCATGACTGGGTCATAGAGGAGCACCCGGTCGTCATTCTTATTAGCTATCACATTTGGTAAAAGAAATACAAATTGGTGATCGTCTGCTGGCCGTTTGACGTAACCAGGTAACTGTTCTGGTACAAAAAGTCCATCCTGACGAACTGATGATGCATCTCTTAAGTCTGTAGCACTTATGTTTCCTGAATCTACTAGGCTCATAAGACTTGAAGGGTAACGGTCGTTATTGGCCGCCGCGTTAATTGCACAATTCTGGATTATTAGGCGTATTTCAGCTTCCAGTTTGCTGCGGTTCTTCAGTTCCATACGCGTTCGCACACTCTCTCGCGCAATTTGAACGCCTTCAATGTTGACATAGACAGCAAACGCAACCACAGTTACTCGCGCCCATTTTTTAGCCGTCGGGAATCTCCCCTTATGGCCGGAATCCTTTATGGCAGCAATCAAAGACAGAATTAAGGCTGTGATGGAAATGAAAAGGAATAATACATTGATAGGAGTGTAACCATCGAGTGCCCCAACAAGGACAAATGCCGCAAATGTCGTCACAATGCTCACACTGCATGACCATACGGATAGCATCCGCCAATGCTCTGTCTTGCAGTTGAGATCATCGGGGTTTGCATTCATGCTTGGCACGATTTTTTATCCTCAGAATTTAGAGCGAAACGGAAACGCAGCTTTCCCCAAAATCCGCGCAACTGCATCCAAAATCACAAACCCAGTATATCCTCCCCCAAAATCCCCACCATCGCCCCACCCCCGCGCCCCAATTCAGAATTCAGAACTCAGAATTCAGAATTCCCCCCGTCCCCCATTCAGCATTCATCATTCTACATTCAGCATTCCCCCTCCCCCATTGCATCCCCTCCACCCTCCTGCCTATGATAAATCCGGTCGCGGAGGTTGTTGCTGAACGTCATTCATAAATTTAGACGAGGGTACCCATGGCATCCACTCAATCCCAGCTCCAGGTCGCCGTCATCGATATCGAAGGCATGACCTGTCAGCACTGCGCCCAAAGCGTGCAGCAGGCCCTCGCCTCCACCCCCGGCGTCTCCCGCGCCAGCGTCGACGTCGCCCGCAACGAAGCCCACGTCACCTTCGACAGCTCCACCGTCTCCATCGCCTCCCTCATGCAAGCCGTCACCCGCACCGGCTTCACCGCCGTCGGCTTCACCCGCGGCCCCGCCGGCGCCGGCGACTGAAGAACACTTCAAAACCAATGGAACCGCCGATGAACGCCGCTAAACGCCGATATTCCCCAGCGTACATCAGTCATCTGCGTTCATCCGCGTTCATCGGCGGTTTCTCTTGTGACTCTTCCCAATCCCTCTCGCTTAACACCACAGCACAGCACGATTAAGATAAATGAACTACAACTACCCACGAATAAACATCTATGAACACAAATCCATATTAACTTTCGTGGGTCTTCGTGTGCTTCGTGACTTCGTGGTAACGTCGTCGTTTGGCTACGACTACGCCATACCGTGTTCATTCGTGGCTAATTTACGTCGTCCCCCCTTCATCACAATCACCGATCGGACCCCCATGCCCCAACCCACCACCCTCGCCTCCTCCCCCCTCGACTGGCCCTCCCTCCTGCGCTCCCGCTGGATGATCTGCCTCGTCCTCCCCCTCCTCTGGGCCTGCGCCTACCTCCCGCACCTCGGCGACCGCGACCTCCGCCAGGAAGAAGGCCGCCGCGCCCCCCCCGCCCTCGAAATGATCCGCTCCGGAAACTACCTCACCCCCACCCTCTACGGCGAACCTTACCTCAACAAACCTCCCCTCTACTTCTGGACCGTCGCCGGACTCTCCCGCCTCACCGGCACCGTCGATGCCTGGACCGTCCGCTTCCCCTCGGCCCTGGCCGCCGTCGCCGGCGCCTGGCTCATCTGCTTCTTCGCCTCGCGCACACTCGCCCCCGAAGCCCGCACCCTCGCCGCCCTCATGTTCCTCGCCTCCCCCATCATGCTCGACAAAGCCACCCTCGGCGAAATCGACGCCTTCCTCTCCGCACTCGTCATCGGCGCCTTCGTCGCCTGGTGGCGCGGCTATGACCCGCGCACCGTCACCGTCCAACTCTGGTCCTGGATCGCCGCCGGCATCTTCCTCGCCTACGCCGGCCTCACCAAAGGCCCCGCCGGCCTCGTCGAGTTCTACGCCATGCTCGGCACGCTCCTCCTCTTCATGGGCCCGCGCCACTGGAAACTCCTCCTCACCCCCGGCCATTTCCTCTGCCTCACTCTGGCCCTTCTTCCCCTGCTCGTCTGGGTCTTCGCCCTCATCCACCACGGCTCCACCGACCTCGCCACCGGCGGCCGCCAATGGGCCGACCAGCTCGGCTTCGACGTCCTCACCCGTGGCGGACCTCACCCCAGCCCGCCCCTGGCCTACTACCTTGAACACTACAAACAATTCCCCCAGCAAGTCCTCTCCATGACCCTCCCCTGGTGCCTCCTCGCGCTCGTCACCCTGTGGCCGCCCCTGGCCCGCCAAATGGGCTACACCTACCGCGATGCCGACTCCGCCCCCACCCTCCTGCCCCGCGATCCCGCCCTCCGCGCACTGTGGCGCTGGGCCATCTTCGGCTCCCTGGCCACCTTCCTCCTCTTCTATTTCCATCCCGCTTCCCACGCCCGCCACGCCATGGTCATCCTCTTCCCCCTCGTCGTCCTCGCCGCCGTCTTCGCCGTCACCCAGCACCTCCATCCGTTCTTCTCCCGCCTCCTCCCCGCCGTGCGCACTGCCAGCCTCATCACCGCCATCGTCCCCGCCATCGTCGGCCTCGGCGTCACCGCATTCGCCGCCATCCGCTTCCCAAGCCTCCTCACCTCCGCTCTCCCCGTCGCCGCCATCGGCATCGGCGCATCCTTCCTCACATTCCGCCTCTGCCGCCGCTCCACTCTCCCCGCCGCGCCCGTCGCCTTCGCCGCCTCGCTCGCCCTGGCTATCCTCCTCGGCCGCGGCGCCGTCGCCAACGTCTTTCTCCCCCTCCAGGCCCAGCGCGACACCACCCGCCAGCTACACGAACAAATCGCCCGCATCGTCCCCCTCGCCCAGCCCGTCTACACCACCCGCACCTTCTCCACCAGCCTCGGCGACGATTACTACAACGCCCAGTTCTATCTCCCCGGCCAACCCATCGCGCTCAATAATTTCCACGATCTTCCCGTCGGCAAAACCGTCACCATCATCTCCTCCCCCGACCAATGGCCCGACCTCCTCTCCCTCGACCCCGCCGCCACGCGCCTGGGCCTCCTACAAACCCCCAAAGGCCCTCCACCCCTCCTAGTCACCCAACTCACCCGCCAATCCAACTAACAACTGACCGCTGAAATAAGTCTTGAGTCCTGAGTCTTGAGAAGTGAGTCTTGAAAATTGAAAATTACGATCCCCGTCCCCTCCCCATCACCTTCGTGCGTCTTCGCCCCTTCGCGACTTCGTGGTAACGTCGTCGTCGTTCCATTCTGAATTCAGAACTCTGAACTCTGAATTCCGTCCCTCCCCCTACTTCCCCCACTTCTCCGGCACCTTGCAATTCCCCTTCGGCAAACTCACCGCATCCAGAAACTCCACCCCCACGCGATAGTGATTCAGCCCCTCCGCTCCGCTGTGTTTCACCTGGCTCAGCACCAACTTGCTCCCCCCGTCGACAATCGGAATCTTAATCACCAGCCGCTCATCGACACTGAAATCGCGGCGCGCTTCAAACGCCATCCCGTTCGTGCTCGTATCGGTCACCCGGATCTTCAAACCCGGATGCCCCTTCATATCCACCAGCACCGCATCCAGCACCAACGCCTTCGCCGTGCGCCGCGCCGCCAGCCGCCGTTCCTCCACCGTGCGGGAAATCGTCACTGGCGTAAACGGATAACAGTCGCCTTCAATCTGATCGAAAGCCTTCTTCGCGCGCATCGGACAGGACTCCGAATTGGATCAAACGCATAACAGGGGACAATTTACTCTTCTATCCCCCCTCTATCGTCATTCCATATCCCCCACTTAAGTGAATTTCAGACAAACACCGCATCTTGTCCAGAATATCTCCTCGCTCCCTTCCACCTTCCAGCACTCACGCCTCAAGACTCAAGACTCCCACTGCCCCCACTCACTTGACCGTCCATCCCCTCGTGATACCCTACCCCTTCCACGTTTTTTTCCCACTGCCTTACGGAGGATCGCTCATGCCCGCCAAGAAAGCCACCAAGAAAACCGCCAAGAAGCCCGTCAAGAAATCGGCCCCCAAAGCCGCCCCCAAAATCAAAACCGTCTACCTCCTCGCCAACGGCGACCTGCGCACCAGCGCCAACGTCAAATGCACCCCCGCCCAGCTCGCCATGGAAGCCAACATCATCGACGCCCTCAAAAAACTCGGCGTCACCGTCAAACGCGCTCACCCCACTGATCGCAACGGCCATTGCTTCATCGACTCCCAAAAGTACGGCATGGAAGTTTTCCGCTCCATCCCCGAAAACGCCCCCATCATCGTCGCCGAAGCCGTCTGGCAATACTCCCACCACCTCCTCCACGGCCTCGTCACCCACCAGGGCCCCATCCTCACCGTCGCCAACTGGTCCGGCACCTGGCCCGGCCTCGTCGGCATGCTCAACCTCAACGGCTCCATGACCAAGGCCGGCACCAAGTACACCACCCTCTGGTCCGATGATTTCACCGATCTCAAATTCCTCTCCGGCATCGAAAACTGGCTCGCCGGCAAACCCGTCAAACATGACCTCTCCCACGTCAAACCCCTCGCCAAGGCCAAGCTCCCCGCCGCCTCCCTCAAGGCCGGCCAGAAATTCGCCCAGGAATTCAAAAAGAACAAAGCCATCCTCGGCGTCTTCGACGAAGGCTGCATGGGCATGTATAACGCCGTCATCCCCGATGAACTCCTCGTCTCCACCGGCGTCTTCAAGGAACGCCTCTCGCAATCCTCCCTCTACGCCAAAATGCTCACCGTCTCTGATGAAGATGCCCGCAAGGTCTTCGACTGGTACCTCGCCCGCGGCGTGAAATTCCAGTTCGGACCCAACGAAGAAACCGACCTCACTGAACGCCAGGTCCTCCAGCAGTGCAAAATGTACATCGCCGCGCTCCGCATCGCCGACGACTTCGGCTGCTCCACCATCGGCATCCAATACCAGCAGGGCCTCAAGGATCTGGCCCCCGCTTCCGACCTCGTCGAAGGCACGCTCAATAACGCCGATCGCCCGCCCGTCCTCTCCGAAGACGGCCGCGAACTCTACGCCGGTGAAGCCCTTCCCCACTTCAACGAAGTCGACGAATGCGCCGGCCTCGACGGTCTGGTCACCTACAAACTCTGGCGCAAGCTCGGCTACGCCCCCGAAAATACCCTCCACGATCTCCGCTGGGGCCGCCACTACTCCGGCCCCGGCAAATACGCCAACGGCCTCGAAGGCCCCGGCGAAGGCGTCGATGATTACGTCTGGGTCTTCGAAATCTCCGGCTCCGCTCCCCCCGCCCACTTCATCGGCGGCTGGACCGGCGCCTCCTCCGAACGCCAGCCTCCCATGTACTTCCGCCTCGGTGGCGGCACCATCAAGGGCATCTCCAAGCCCGGCTGGGTCGTCTGGTCCCGCGTCTTTATTGAAGGAACGGGGGGGGCGGGCAAACTGAAATTCGACACCGGCCTGGCCGAAGTCGTCGAACTCCCCATCGAAGAAACCCAGGACCGCTGGAACCTCACCACCAGCCAGTGGCCCATCATGCATGCCGTCACCCACGGCGTATCCCGCGACCAGATGATGGCCCGCCACAAGGCCAACCACATCCAGGTCGTCTACGCCCCCAGCAAAGCCGACGCCCTCAAGGGCCTGGCCGCCAAAGCCGCCGCCATGCAGGAACTCGGCCTCGAAGTCGCCATCTGCGGCGACCTCTAATAGTGATGCAGGCCCCACCTTGTGGTGCAGGCTTCCAAGCCTGCACGAAACAGTGCCGACAATTCTCAGCCCCGCGACTCACCCTCGCGGGGCTTCTCATTGATGCCCTTCTTTCCACCACGCCCCGCCACCACACCGCACTAAGCACTAAGGACCAAGCACTAAGCCCTCGTCACCGCGGCCCACGAACCACGGCCCACGAACCACTGACCCCTCATCCCTCCCCCTGCTACAATCCCCGCCATGCCCACCTCCTTCCTCCACTGGCTCTGGACCACCGATGCTGGGCTCCTCGTCCGCATCGCCGCCGGCGCTGCCATCTTCCTCATCCTCGCCCTTATCGACCTCCGCCGCCGCGGCCCCCGCGCCACACGCTGGCGCGAATACCTTTTCCTCCTCGCCGTCACCGCCCTCGCCCTCCTCTACGGCATCCTCAACGATCTCCTCACCTCCTCCATCTCCTGGGAATATTTCTACTACGGCAAAGACCTCGCCGAAATCCTCGGCCCAACAACCCCGCCCGACTCCCTTCCCCTCCACCTTCAAGCCGCCCTCGTCGGCCTCAAAGCCACCTGGTCCGCCGGCCTCCTCCTCGGCGTCGTCCTTCTCCTCGCCAACAACCCCTCCCAGCGCTTCCCCCAACTCCTATACCGCCGCCTCTTCCGCACCCTTCCCCTCATCATCCTCGTGACCCTCCTCTTCTCCGCCCTCACCGGCCTCCTCGGCTATCTCAACATGATTCCCTTTATGCCCGCAAACATGACCGACCTCCTCCAATCCACCGCCATCCGTCCGCAACCCTTCCTCGCCGTCTTCGGCATCCACCTCGGCGCCTACCTCGGCCTCGTCCTCTCCACCATCCTCACGATCCACAAAATCCGCCTCACCCGCCGCCGCCTCACAAAAAAAGTTTAGCCGCAAGCCGCCAAAGGCGAGCACTACCGATGCCCGCCGCCGTGTGCCATGCTTTATGGGGTAGGGGCCCCATCAAGCATGTTTCGCGCCACAACCTTTCAAACCGTCGGGATCCGGCTCGGGTATCGGGTGCCATGCCCAGTGGGGCAGGGGCCCCGCTGGGCATGTTTCGCGCCACAAACTCTCAAACCGCCAGCGTCGTAACTCAGGCGTTGTGTGCCATGCTCTATGGGGCAGGGGCCCCATCAAGCATGCGTCCCCGCGCCCTTCACCCGTATGGAAGGCCACACGTCTTTCCATCTCACACATTGGTGTTCATTCGTGTTCATTTGTGGCTAATTTATCGTCGTCTCCACTGGCCACTGACAACAGATTCCCCCATCCGCCTCCCCACGCTATCCTACCCTCATGATCACACTCCTCCTGTCCCTCCTCTTCCTCGCCGCACTTGCCCTGACCTACCTCGCCCGCCGCGGCCGGCGCGTCGGGTCCATCCCCTTCTGCCAACGCTGCCATTTCGATCTCCGCGGCAAACCCGCCGACTCCACCCGCTGCTCCGAATGCGGCGCCGACCTCACCCACCCCCACGCCATTCTCCTCGGCGAACTGCACCGCCGCCCACGCCTCCTCATCCTCGGCCTCACCCTCCTCCTCCTCTCAGCCCTCCCACTCACTTTCATCGCCTACACCACCATCCGCCATCAGAATCCCTATCGCTACGCCCCGCTGTGGTATTTGGAAAGGCAGATCAACGCTACCCTCCCCAACGAGGCGGCCGGTGATGAAATCATCCACCGCATTATGTCCCGCGATCTCTCCGGCCCACGCCTTTCCGCCCTGATCGACCGCACCCTCACCATCCAATCCGACTCCGCCCACCCCTGGCACTCCCTCTACGAACGCATCCTCCTCGAAGGCGGGCGTTCCGCCGGCTTCACCTCCGCCCAGGTCCAACGCCTCTATCAGAATTCCTACGAAGACGTGGTCGATATCAAACCCAAGCTCCACCAGCACGGCGACATCATCCCCGGCCCCGTCAACGCCACGTTTTCCATCCGCAACCGCCGTCCCCTTCTCATCCTGCGATGGTCCGTCATACGTTCCTATTCCGCACTGACCATCGGTTCCGCCACCATCTTCAAGCCCCTGCCCTCTATCGGCCCAGGAAGTACGATCGGCGGATACCGCCAATGGCTCCCCCGCGATTTCCCCCTCGGCAAATATCCCCTCACGTATTCCTGCGATTACGATGTCGCCCTCACCGATCCCTACACCAGTCCCCATGCCCACTTCACGCAACATTTCGACCGCACCGTCGAAGTCGTGCCCTCCGGACAAATTACCGATACGCTCGTCACCGATCCCGCTCTCGAACCCGCCATCCGCGCCGCCGTCCCCGAAGCCACCCTCGACCTCGAGCCGAAAGACCTTACTGTCGTCGGCGACAAGTACACCACCCAAGTCGATTGGCTCCTCCTCCGTATCCGCATCAACAAGCCCACCGTCAATCTCTGCATGAATGTCTTCGTTGATCGCAAAAGCCCTTACGAAGGCCATATCGCCACGCTCATCGTTCCCGCCAACGACCGCGACGAATGGCATGTCTTCCGTTGCCAATTCCCCAGAGGCATTGCCGTCGGCGAGCACACCAACCTCTGCCTCCAGTTCTCTCAGGATTGGGCTGATGAAAACTTCTCAAAGCTCGACGCTTACTGGGGCAGCCCCATCGTGCTGACGGACCTCCCCATCCGCCCCTTCGATCCTGCCCACGCCTTCAACATGGATGAAACCCTCCGACCCGCCATCGAAAAGGCGCTTACCCACAAGATCACTCGCACCGCTGATCGGCTCACTGTGGACGCAAGTTTTGACAATGCTCCCCTCCCCGTCAGTTACGCCCTCTATCTCCGCCACAAGGGAATTCTCTACGCAGCCTTAAGCTGCGGCTATTCCATACAATCTTGGCCCGCACCCTACCCTCTGACGTTCGCCGGAAATTTCGACGGCAAACTCCTCCCCCCTGGCGAAAAAGTCGACATCCTCTTCCGCCCCTATCTGCATGGCAGCACCTACCCCGCCACCCCCACCCCCTGGGGCGGCGAAATCCTCCTCAAAGACCAAACCCTCCCCTAACCCTCCCTCGCCCTCCGAAAGTTAAGCCGCGAGCCGCCACAGGCGAGCGTTACCAAAGCCCGCCGCCGTGTGCCGTCTATGGGGCAGGAGCCCCATCAAGCATGGTTCGCGCCACAACCTTTCAAACCGTCGGGATCGGGCTCGGGTATCGGGTGCCATGCCCAGTGGGGCAGGGGCCCCGCTGGGCATGTTTCGCGCCACAAACTCTCAAACCGCCAGCGTCGTAACTCAGGCGTCGTGTGCTTCATAGGGCAGGGGCCCCATCAAGCATACGCTATCGTGCAAACACGTTTAGCCGCGAGCCGCCACAGGCGAGCGCTCCCTGCACCCGCCCTCCGCGCACACGTCCTCACCAAGCACGAAGCATTCACCTTTCCCCAACACCCCCCTCAGAGCCGTGCGGCTCCGCCGCCGGCCCGCTTGATCAGGCCATCGCGCGCAAGGTTCGCCTCTCGAAAAAGTTCTATCCCCCACGCATGACCCACGGCCCACGAACCAACTCCCTACTTGCTCATCCTCACCACAATATCCTTCGCACCGCGTCCATCATCCTTGAGGCTCGGCCCAACGCTATAAAGCACATATCCCTCCCCATCCTTCCGATACTTCAGCGGCGCATCGGCAAAAATATCCTTCGGCACTTCCTTCAAATACCCCGGCGCAAGCGCTTCCAACTTCTCCGGATACGCCCCCTTCTCCCCCCGATACGCCGCCAGCGCCACCGCCAACGTTCCCAGATCCGTCCACTCCCGCGCCCGGTCGGCCAACACGCGTGCCTTGCCCACTGACGGAAGCAGAATCGACATCAGCGCAACAGTCGTTCGCTCGGTTGGGTCTGTCGCTGTCAACCCGCTGGCCTTGACTCCCGCGGCCTTGATCTCTTCTATCTCCTTCTCCAGCGCGACCATCTTCGTCTGGCGCTCGGCAAACGTTGGCATACGCATGGCCGACACCATGCGGTCATACCAACCATTCATTCGCTTGAGCACTTTGTCCCAATCCACCTGGCTGGTATCCCCCCAATCTCCAGCAATGGCTACGCCGTCAGAATCCACCAGAGAGGGCGCGCCAAACTTGCTGACCGCCAATACCGCATCAAGCGTAGAGAAACGCTCTACCTCATCAACAGACGTGGCCACTTCTTCCACCGTCGGCTGCTTTCCCAGCTCCGCCAGATAGTTCTTGGCCGCATCCGGTCCTAAGCCGTCGGCGAGCGTGATATCTCCTCGTGCAGCAATCCCCTCAATCGACATTCCTACCAGCTTCTCGATCAACGTCGGCCCTTGCATCACCAACCGTCCCAACCGATGCGCCGCGATCAGATCCGCCTGGCACCCCTTGATCTGTCCCCCATCCAACCGCAACATCGCCCGCGCCGTCAGCGCGTTGGCCGCACCGCGAATTCCCCCCAGGCTGGGCAGCAACACCCCTATCAACTGCGCCCGTTCCGAAGTCGCAATCAGCGGCGAGTAGTAACGCTCGCGCCCCGCCGCCTTGACCACCTGGTCCAGCGCTTGATCGTACTTCGCCAGCCATGCCGCGATCTCCGGAAATTCCTTGCTGTTCCACCGCCCCTTGTGCGCCTGGTCTTCCTGCACCTGCAGTCCATCGCTGTACTCAATCCCCTCCTCCTTCAGATACGCCTGAAAGTTTTTGAAGGTGGTCTTCTGCTCCTGTGTGATCCCCAGCCGCTTCAGATACTCGTCGTGAATCTTCTGCGAAATCATCTCCGGCCCAGTCCCCAACACTTCCAGCAGACCGACGAGAACATTGTTCTCCGGCGTCACCCCCTTGCTTCGCGCCTGATCCAGCGCCCCGACATAATCAGGCCGTCCATCCGCCAGCAGCGGCGCCACAATCCGCGTCGTCTCTTTGCCCAGCGTAAACGCCGGCCGCGTAGCCGCCGCCTCCGTCGTCGCCGGTGTGGTAGGGGGGGAAAGAGTAGTTTGAGCCAGTGTGGTACTGGCTGAGAAAACCACTGCTACCAAGGCCAACTGTAATTTCATGCTGTGCCTCCAATGTCGAAATCAAAAAATGAGTATCCTCCTGACTCGCAGAAGCGTCAACGAATATCCCTTTCCCCGCGCCCATTCAAGAAAAAATTTACCCGCGACCCGCCACAGGCGAGCGCTCCCCGCACCCGACGCATGCGCACAGATCGACGCCACGCGCCGCCACGACCGACGACCCACGAACCACGGCCCACGGCCCACGGCCCACGAACGTTTAGCCGCGAGCCGCCACAGGCGAGCGTTACCAAAGCCCGCCGCCGCGTACCATGCCTCTCCCGCGCAGCGCACGCCATAGGCATGCATCATTGATTTGTCCCCTCTCCGCCACTCCGTCATAATCCCAAACATGGAAGACCCTCTCGCAGACATCCGCCGCAGTTGGGACCAAAAGGCCGCAGACTGGCGCACCCAGGTCGGCGACCACGGCGACCGCAACCGCCGCCTCAACTCCGACCCCGTACTCCACGAACTCCTCGGCCCACCCAAAAACCTCACCATCCTCGACGTCGGCTGCGGCACCGGCTACCTCACCGCCCAACTCGACCGCGCCGGCGCCACCGTCCGCGGCACAGACCTCTCCCCCGAAATGATCCGCATCGCCCGCGAATCCTACCCCGGCCTCGACTTCCGCGTCGATGATTGCGGCATCCTCGCCACCGTCCCCGACGCCTCCCTCGACGCCGTCCTCTTCAACTACGTGCTCATGGACACCCCCGACCTTGACGCCGCACTCCGCACCGCCAACCGCGTCCTCAAGCCCGCCGGCATCGTCATCGCCATTTTTTCGCACCCTTGTTTCCCGCAAGGCCGCGCCCACGCCGGCCAGGGCGTTCACATCACCTACGAATGGACGCACAGCTACTTCCTCGAATCGCAGCAGCGCGATCCTCCCTGGGCCCATTTCACTTCCGAGTTCCTCTGGTACCACCGTCCACTCAGCGTCTATTGGAAAGCCTTCCGCGATGCCGGTTTCACCATCGAAGAACTCCGCGAGCCCTGCATCACCCCCGAGCGCCACGCCCTCGCCCCAGACGCCAAGACCCTGCACAACGCCCAACACCGCCCCTACTCCATCGCCTTCCGCCTCCGCAAACCCGCCTGAACTCACCGTCTCCCACGGTCCCCGCACGTCTACCCGCGATCCGCCCCATCTCCTCCGCCCCGCGACATTCGCCATTGCATTTTCCCACTTTTCCCTCCCGTTTTTTCCTCCCGTTGACGATATCCGAGTAACTGGTCCGTCATCGCACCCACACAAAGTCCCGACAGCTTGTCGCAGACCCATTCGGCGCAAGTGAGGTAACAATGCCCCTGGTCCTATCCTATGCCGGCACACGCACCGCCCCGGCACGCCCCATCGTGCCCCCCGCCCTCTTCCCCATACTCCTCACCTACGCCCACATCGACCTCTGCTGGCAAGTCGGCAAAACCATGGTCGGCCCCATCTGCCTGGCCGAATCCCTCGACTTCTCCATCTGGTCACCCCTCGCCTGGATCCCCGGCCTCCTCCTCTCCCACTCCCTCGGCCCCGTCGGCATCCTCTTCCTCATCCTCCCCTCCATCCTCGCCGGCCTCATCCTCTACCAGGTCATCTGCCGCTACCGCGACCACATCCACCCCCTCTTCGGCCCCGCCTACTGGCGCCTCTTCGCCCTCCTCCTCCTCTGGGCCTGCTGGATCCCCGTTCCCGCCACCTGGTCCCTCGCCCACCTCTTCGCCCACTGGACCGTCCACCTCGCCTGAATCCCCCCTCAATAATCCCCGCGCAAAAACAACCAGGGCCCCCTTCGCGGGAGCCCCGGTCTTCTTGCTTCTTTATTCTTGCTTCCGACTTCTCGTCAGAACGCCAACTGCAACTGCAGCTTGAACATCACCTCATGAGTGTTCGCGATCGACGCATCGCCCGCATCCGAAAACGCCGCCTCCGGCGAATACGTCACATCCGCCGACACCTTCACGTTGTTCCCGTACAGATAGTAGTTCGCACCCACGCTGTAGTAATCCGCAATGCTCGCGTTGCCCTCGGTGAGAATCGCACCCGCACGGCCCAACACTTCAAACTTCTGCGGCACAATCATGTAGCCGATCTGCCCGTAGTACGCATGCTGGAAGAACGAACCCTTGTCCGTGTTGAACGGCGCCAACGTCGTGCCGCTATCCGCCTGCTTGTTGTTCGCATTCACCTGCTGGAAATACGCCGCACCGTTGAACGACCATCCCTGCCACTTCGCCGAGAGATCCACCGTCCCCTTGAACAGGTCGCCGTTCAGCGTGTAGTTCGTGAATCCGTTCGTGCTCGAGCTGATGCCGTTCACCGTCGTCGTGCTCTGCGAAAATGCCGCGTTGTCGCTGTTCTGCGATTCATAACCGCCCGCAGCGCCCAGCATCCAGATGAAATCCCGGTTGTCCTTCCGCAGGTCCGATTCACCGCTGTAAAACTCCGCAATCGTCCCGCTGCCCGCCCAGTTCACGCGGCCATAATACGCCAGACGATTATCGTAATTCGAACTCGGCGTCCCGGTACCCAGCGTGTTATTCGTGTCCACCCGGCGATACTGGTTCGAGTTCATCCCGTTGTTGATGTTCAATTCATAGTTCAACTGATTCTTGATGATGTCCCCGAACACGCTCATGCCGATCGCCCGCTGGGCATCGAATGGCGTGTTCTCTTCCGCACGCTCCATGAACCCGATCTTCGTGTCCGACATCAACTCCGCCTTCGTGAACGGCACCTTGAACGAACCCGCACGCACCTTGATCTGGTCGCTCCAGCTATACCCGATGAATGCGTCCGTCACGCCAAAGTTTCCGCTGGCCGAAGTCGTGTTCACCGCCGCTCCGTTGGCCGATGCCCCCGTCAGGTTAGACCCCGGCGCACCACCGTAAAAATCGCCTTCCAACTTGAAGAAGATGTCCGGCGAAAACGCATTACCGGCAAAGCTCACCCGCGCCCGGCGAATGTCAAAACCGTTGGCGTTCTGCTGATTGTTCGTGCCCACCGCCGCAAACGGCGTCGTCGCATTGGCCCCGGTCGCACTCGCATGCTGATACGCATACGTGTAACGGAACTGCACGAACCCGCCGATCACCAGCTTGAAATTCTTGTCCGCCGTCTGGATGTAGAACCCATCCTTGTAGCCAATATCCGGCCCATCCGCGAACGTCCCCCGCGTCTTGGAATCCGCAATCACTTCCTGCACGATCGACTTGATCTGGTTCGCCCGCTCTTCCGTGAGCCAGTTTTCGTTTTCCTTCGCTTCCAACTGCTGGATGCGCGTCTTCAAGGCCTGGACCTCATCGGTGAGACCAGCGCCACTGGCGTCAGCCGGGCTCGCCGCAAAGGCCGCCGAACCGGTGACGAGGGTCAAAAAGGAAGCCGCCATCGCAGCCCGCTTCGACCAGTGAGCATGTTGCATCATGAGATGCCTCCAAAAAAAGTTCCTTCCGAGACGCCATGCCCCGGATATTCCGCGCCCAAAAAGCGCACAACCTTCCCCTGACAGGCCGGTACAGTAGCCGCACACCTTTAAGAACCCGTTAAGAAACCCCACAGGTATTTATGAATAAATCCCCCACCCCGCGTGCCCCCCGCCACCCACTGCCTTCTTACAGGCCAGCCCCATTATCCCACCCCCTCAGAGCCGTGCGGCTCCGCCGCCGGCCCAATCACCCAACTCTTCTAAGAACATTCGTGTTCATTCGTGTTTATTTGTGGCTAATTTACGTCGTCCCCCCGCGCAAAAAACAACCAGGGCCCCCTTCGCGGGAGCCCCGGTCTTCTTATTTCTTTATTCTTGCTTCCTGCTTCTCGCTAGAACGCCAACTGCAACTGCAACTTCAAAATCACCTCATGCGTGTTCTGAATCGATGCATCCCCCGCATCCGTGTACGCCGCCTCCGGCGAATACGTCACGTCCGCCGCGAGCCGCGCATTGTTGCCGAACAGGTAATAATTGGCGCCCAGCGTATAGTAATCGCCAATGCTCGGATTCCCTTCCGTCAAAATCGCCCCGGCCCGCCCCAGCACTTCAAACTTCTGCGGCACAATCATGTAGCCGATCTGACCGTAATACCCATGCTGGAAAAACGAACCCTTGTCCGTGTCGAACGGCGCCAGCGTCGTCGCCGACGTCGTGTAATCCGCAACCTTGTGGTTCGCATTCACCTGCTGGAAATACGCCGCCGTGTTGACCGACCAGCCCTGCCACTTGCCCGACCAGTCCACCGTCCCCTTGAACACATCGCCGTTCAGCACGTAGTTCGTAAACCCATTGGTGCTCGAGCTGATCCCGTTCACCGTGGTCGTGGCCTGCGAAAACGCCGCGTTGTCGCTGTTCTGCGATTCATAACCGCCCGCCGCCCCCAGCATCCACACAAAATCCCGGTTGTCCTTCCGCAGGTCCGATTCGCCGGCGAAAATGTCCGAAATCTTCCCCGCTCCCGCCCAGTTCACACGCCCGTAAAACGCCAGCCGGTTGTCGTAATTCGAACTCGGCGTGCCCGTGCCAAACGTGTTGTTCGTATCCGCCCGGCGCAGGTAATTCGAATTGCTCCCGTTGTTCACGTTCACTTCGTACCCCAGCGTGTCCTTCTGAATATCGCCGAACAGGCTCAGACCGATCGATCGCTGGGCATCAAATGGCGTGTTCTCCTCCGGCCGTTCCATGAATGCCAGCTTCGTGTCCGACATCAATTCCGCCTTCGTGAACGGCGCCTTGAACGCACCGGCCCGCACCTTGATCTGGTCGCTCCAGACGTACCCGATGTACGCATCCGTCACCGAAAAGTTCCCGCTGGCGCTCGTCGTCTGCACCGCCGCCCCGTTGGCCGAAGCGCCCGTCAGGTTCGATCCGTTCGACGCCCCGTAAAAATCCCCCTCCAACTTGAAGAAGATGTCCGGCGAAAATGCGTTGCCCGAAAAATTCACCCGCGCCCGGCGAATATCAAATCCATTGGCGTTCTGCTGATTGTTCGTCCCGATCGACGCAAACGGCGTCGTCGCATTCGCCCCGGTCGCACTCGCATGCTGATACGCATACGTGTAACGGAACTGCACGAACCCGCCGATCACCAATTTAAAATTCTTGTCCGCCGTCTGGATGTAAAAACCATCCTTGTATCCAATGTCCGGACCATCCGCGAACGTCCCTCGCGTCTTGGAGTCCGCGATCACTTCCTGCACGATCGACTTGATCTGGTTCGCCCGTTCTTCGGTGAGCCAGTTCTCATTCTCCTTCGCCTCCAACTGCTGGATGCGCGTTCTCAACGCCTGAAGCTCGTTCGTCAAATCCGCATTCCCCTCCGCCGGACCCGCCGCCCAAGCCGACGTCCCGCCAATCAACGTAAGCAACGAAGCCGCCACCGCCGCCCGCTTCGACCAATGACTAACCAATGTCATGACTTTCTCCATAAGGCTTCCTCCCGTATTACGGCAGGAATAAGTAACGAATTTATAACGCGTGGCGGCATTTCTGCATAGTTTCAGACCGCCCGCTTCCCGAGTCTTCTATCCCATTTCTGGGTATTCATGTCAGAAAATACTGCTCCCAATCATCAACCCCGACAACAGTACTCCCGCGCCCCCCGAGGCCTCAAGTAAGCACCCACCATATCCCACCTGTTCCTAACCATCACACCCATCCATCCTTTCTCCATCGAAGAACATATGCGTTCATTCGTATTGCTATCTCGCATCTGCGTGTTTTCCAGACAGCAGTTCTATCGGTTTCGCGTTTCGCGTTTCATGTTTCGCGTTTGGTTGCATCTCCGCCGCGCCGTGTTCATTCGTGGTCCTTCGTGCCTTGTCTTCTTCGTGTTAGCGTCGTCATTCAATTCAGAATTCAGAACTCAGAATTCAGAATTCCTATGGTTCAACTCTCTCCCTCGCTGTCCCGCCGAATCTTCCACTCCAAAAAGCTCTTCGCCACCAGCGTCACCACCCCCAGCATCGCCAGCACGCTCGATAGCGCCAGCGCCCCGGGAATATTGAATCCCTGGTACAAATTCTCGATCTCCCGCGGCATCGTGTTCGTCTCCCCCGGCTGATTTCCCGTCACCACGCTGATCGCGCCGAATTCGCCCATCGCCCGCGCGTTGCACAAAATAATCCCATACAACAACCCCCACTTGATGTTCGGCGCCGTCACCCGCCAAAACGTCTGCCACCCGCTCGCCCCCAGCGAGATCGCCGCCTGCTCCTCCAGTGTCCCCTGCTCCTGCATCAGCGGGATCAACTCCCGCGCCACGAACGGAAACGTCACGAAGCACGTCGCCAGCACCACCCCCGGCAACGCAAAAATAATCCGGAAATCATGCGCCTCCAGCCACGGCCCAAACCAGCCCTGACGCCCAAACAACATCACAAAGATCAACCCTGAAATCACCGGACTGATCGCAAACGGCAAATCAATGATCGTCGTCAACAACGCCTTCCCACGAAACTCAAACTTCGCGATCGCCCACGCCGCCGCCACCCCAAACACCGTATTCAGCGGCACCGCGATCGCCGCCACCAGCAGCGTCATCTTCACCGCATGCAGCGAATTCTCCTCCCCCAGAGTCTTCCAGTACCAACCCCACCCCTTCGCAAACGCCCCCACAAACAACGACACCAGCGGCACCACCAAGAACACCCCCACAAACCCCAGCGTCAGCGCAATAAACACCCGCCGCGGCCAAACCGAAACCGCCCGCCCCCCCCGGCCCCTCACCAACAAATAATTTCCCGCAACCAACGACATCTAAAACTCCAAAACTCCAAAACGCCTACCACTACAACGAGAACCACCTTAAATTACCCACAAATGAACACCAATAAACAGGCTCTGTTGAAATCCTCTTTGGCCCCAACGGGGCCCGCGTAAATAGCCAGGGGTGACCGAAGGGAACCCCTGGAAAAAGGCCCACAAGATGCCGCCGAGCCCTGAAGGGGCGATCGATCTCGCGTTCCTCGCAAGTCGAATCGCGAGGGTTTCAACAAAGCCCAATAAACACAAATACTGAACCAATAAAGAGTTCAAAATAATTACCTTCTTTTCTCCAACATTTGTGTTCATTCGTGTTCATTTGTGGCTAATTTACGTCGTCCTCTGTGCACTCTGTGTCCTCTGTGAGAACCTAAGCCAACCGCCGTCGACTCATCCACCACTGCAATCCATTAATCACCGCCAGCATCGCAAACGACACCAGCAGCATCACCAGCCCGATCGCCGTCGCTTCCGCATACTTCGTATCCTCCAGCTTTTTCATGATCAGGTGCGCCGTGATCTGGCTCTCGCCCGGAATATTGCTCGAGATGAAAATCACCGACCCGTACTCGCCGATCGCCCGCGCAAACGCCAGCGAAAATCCCGTCAGCAGCGCCGGCAGCAGGCTCGGCACCACCACCTTGAAAAATGTCTGCACACGCGACGCCCCCAGGCTCGACGCCGCTTCCTCCACCTCCGGATCCAGATCCTCCAGCGCCGGCTGCAGCGACCGCACCACGAACGGCAACCCGATAAACGTCAGCGCCACATACACCCCCAGCGCCGTGTACGCCACGTGAATCCCCAGCGGCTCCAGCAACCTCCCGTACCACCCCGTCGAACTGAACAACGTCACCAGCGTGATCCCGCTCACTGCCGTCGGCAATGCAAACGGCAGATCCACCAGCCCATCGACAATCCGGCTCCCCGGAAAGGGATACCGAATCAGCGTCCAGGCCACGATGAACCCAAACACCGCGTTGATCAGCGCCCCGACCAGCGCCGCCCCAAACGTCAGCTTCAGCGACGCAATCAAATTCGAATCCGTCAGAATCTCCCGAATCTGCCCCCACGACAGCGTCGCCGACTTAAAGAACAACCCCGCCAGCGGAATCACCACCAGCAACGACACATACAGCGTCGTATACCCCATCGTCAGCCCAAACCCGGGCAAAATATTCCGCTGCTTCACACGTTTCGCCATACGCCACTCGCAAAATCCCCCCGTCTACTGCCTACTGTCTACCGTCTACTTCTTCCTATAGATCCGATCAAACACCCCGCCATCCGCAAAATGCGTCGCCTGCGCCTTCCCCCACCCGCCAAACACCTCATCAATCGTAAACAACTCGATCTTCGGAAACTGCTTCTCAAACTTCTTCGCCACTTCCACATCCCGCGGCCGATAGAAATTCTTCCCGATGATCTCCTGCGCCTCCGCCGTATACAGATACTTCAAATACGCCTCCGCCACCCCACGCGTCCCCTTCTTGTCCACGTTCCTGTCCACGACCGCCACCGGCGGCTCCGCCAAAATCGAAACCTTTGGCGACACGATCTCAAAATTGTCCGCCCCAAACTCCTGCAGCGTCAAAAACGCCTCGTTCTCCCACGACACCAGCACATCGCCCTGCTGCCGCTGCGCGAACGTCACCGTCGATCCCCGCGCCCCCGTATCCAGAATCGGCACGCGCTTGTAGAACTCCGTGATGTACTCCACGGCTTTTTCATTCGAGTTGTTGTTGGCCTTCAGCGCCTGACCGTACGCCGCCAGGTACGCCCACCGCGCCCCGCCCGAGCTCTTCGGGTCCGGCACGATGATCTTCACATCCGGCTTGATCAGGTCGGCCCAGTCGTGAATCCCTTTCGGATTCCCCTTGCGCACCACAAACACAATCGTGCTCGTGTACGGGGCACTGTTCTGTGGCAACTTCTTCTGCCACCCCTCATCCAGCAACTTCCCCTTCGTGGCAATCGCATCGATGTCCGCCGCCAGCGCCAGCGTCACCACATCCGCATCCTGCCCGTCGATCACCGCCCGCGCCTGCTTGCCCGACCCGCCGTGCGACTGAATGATTTTCACATCTTCATGAGCCGTTGCTTTGTACTGTTTGGAAAACGCCGCGTTGATCGCCGCGTACAACTCGCGCGTCGGGTCGTACGACACGTTCCGAATCGTCGTCTCCGCCCAGCTCACCACCGGCGCCGCCGTCAGCAGAAGCGCCGAAATTCCCACCGCGGAAATCGTGCTAAAACGCTTAAAAGCGCGCTCATTTCGATGAAAAGCACGCTCAAACGATGCAAAACGCAGCCAAAAACGTGTCAAAACCGAGCGCTTTTGGGTCTGTTTTGGTCCGCGATCGATACTTCCAGACATGACCGAACTCCTGTTTACCTACTAATCCTACCTGAGAAGTAGGTAATATAACCCGCCGCAATCCGCTGTCAACAAAAAAATACATAGTATTCCTATAGACAATATATGTATTAAATGTAAATATTTACCAATAAAACGCTTATATCAGATGAAAATTTTATAGCGCACCACATTCGCGGCAAGATCGTAGCATTTCCAAACACATTTGCCGACAGAGAGGCCAAAATCATGACCACTCAGTCCCCGCCAGTCGCTACAATGCCTCAAAAACCACGCTGGCCCCGCCGTCTCTGGCGGCTCGCCCGCTCCATCCTCCTCATTTTCCTGCTGGTAACACTCGTGCTAAGCCTTATGCAGAAACAACTTATATTCCAAGGCGCGGCCTCCCATGGCAACCCCGATTCCCGCGTCAACCCCGCCCCCGGCGAAGAACTCCTCCACCTCACCGCACCCAGCGGCGAAAAGATTGTTGCACTCTTCGGTAAAGCCTTAAACACCAATGGCTTACCTGATCCCGATGCCGCCCATCGACCCACCCTCCTCTACTTCTACGGCAACGCCATGAACCTCCACGACGCCGCCCTCGATATCCGCGATTTCCGCCGCCTTGGTTTAAACGTAATTGTCCCAGACTACGCGGGTTACGGCATGTCCTGCGGCGAGGCCGGCGAACCCGGCTGCTACGCCGCCGCCGAAGCCGTCTACCAGCACCTCCTGACCCGCACCGACATCGACCCCCAAAAACTCATCGCCTCCGGCTGGTCCCTCGGCGCCGCCGTCGCCATCGAAATCGCCCATAAGCATACTGCCGAAGGCCATATTATCGGAATCATGACCTTCAGCGCCTTCACCAGCATGGACGACCTCGCCCAGCATCTCTTCCCCATCCTCCCCGTCCGCCTGATCCTGAAACACCACTTCAAATCCCAGCACAGACTGGCCCAGCTAAAACTCCCTATCCTCATCTGCCACGGCCAGTTAGATTCCACCATCCCCTTCGCCATGAGCCAAGAACTCGCTCAAACAGCCGCGAATTCCGGCGCCAAAGTCACCCATCTCCCGATCCCCGGCGCTGATCACAACGACCTCTTCCTCGTCGGCGAAGACCAAATCCACGCCGCCATCCTGAAATTCATCGCCGACCTCGGCGCATAAACCCAAGAAAAATCGCGAGTTATCACATCTTCAAGAAATTAGAAAGTAAGGTGGGACCTTCCAGCGTCAGAAAACTTTCCGGATGAAACTGCACCCCATGCAGCGGCCACGACTTATGCCGCACCCCCATGATCTCATCTTCCTTCGTCCACGCCGTCACTTCAAATTCCGCCGGCAACGTTCCCGGCCGAATCACCAGCGAGTGGTAACGCGTGGCGTCAAAAGGATTTGAGAGCCCCGCAAAGACCCCTTTGCCATCATGATAGATCGGCGAAACCTTCCCGTGCATCAGCCGCCAGTTCCGTTCCACAATCGCCCCCCACGAATGCCCAATGCACTGATGCCCCAGGCACACCCCAAAAGTCGGAATCTTCGGCCCAAAATGCTTCAACACCTCATTGCTCATCCCCGCCTCTTTCGGCGAGCACGGCCCCGGCGAAATGAGAATATGGGTAGGCTTGAGAGCTTCAATCTCGGCGATCGTCACCTTGTCGTTGCGGAAAACCTTCATCGGCCGGTTCGGATCGAGCTCCCCGATCCGCTGCACGAGGTTGTAAGTGAAGGAATCGTAATTATCGATGATCACAATCATGCCGGAAGTATAGCGGCACTCACGAACCCGCAAAACCTGCTTTCGCCTCTCACCGTGCCCCTCTACAATTGCATCATCGAAATCCAAAAGGAAACCCCACCCATGCCTACGCGGTTTTATAACACGCTCGCACACGAGATGCAGGATTTTGTGCCATTGGAGAAGGGTCCAGAAGCGACGGATCCGTTGCGCGGGGCGGCGGTGAAGATGTATACCTGCGGTCCGACAGTGTATGACTTTGCACACATCGGGAATTTCCGGGCATTCCTGTTCGCAGACGTGTTGCGCAGATATCTGGAGTTTCGCGGGGCCAAGGTGCGGCAGGTGATGAATATGACGGACGTGGGCCACATGGTCGACGATTCGGTGGCCGATGCGCAAGGCGAAGACAAAATGGCCCTGGCCCAGGAGAAAATGAAGGCGTCGAAGAAGTCGGGCAAGGCGGTGGTGGAGAATCCGGACGACCCTAATCAGGTGGCGCAATATTTTGTGGATGCGTTTCTGGCGGATGCCCGGGCGCTGCAAGTGGCGGTGGTGAAAGATTTTGATGCGGCGGGAGGGGGGGAGCGGGGCCACATCATGCCCCGGCCGACGCAGTTCATTCCCCCTTTCATCGAGATGATCCAGACGCTGATCAAGAACGGCCACGCCTATGTAGGGGCCGATGGCGTGGTCTATTATTCCGTGGCCAGTTTTCCAGCCTATGGCAAACTCTCCGGCAACAGCGTCGAGCAACTCTCGCACGGCGCCGGCGGGCGCACGGCGGAAGGGGCGGCCAAGAAGCATCCCGCCGATTTCTTCCTGTGGAAGCCGGACCAGACGCATCTGATGCGCTGGAATTCGCCCTGGGGTGAGGGATATCCGGGCTGGCATATCGAGTGTTCATCGATGGCGACGACGCTGCTGGGTCCGTCGATCGACATTCATACCGGCGGGGAGGACAACATTTTCCCACATCACGAGTGCGAGATCGCGCAAAGCGAAGCCGCCACCGGCAAAAATTTCAGCAATTTCTGGATGCACACGCGCCACCTGATGGTCGACGGCGCGAAGATGTCCAAGAGCAAGGGCAACTTCTTCACCATCCGCGACCTGGTCGCCAAGGGTTTCGACCCGCTGGCGATTCGGTACAGCCTGATCAACACGCGTTACCGAGAAAGCTCGAATTTCACGCTGCAGGGTCTGCATGAGGCGGCCGGCGCGGTAACGACACTGCGGGATCTGGCGGACAAGCTTCAGACGACGGTGGCCAGTATTGATGAAGCGGCCGGCGAAGGTGACGGGCAGCATCCGCTGGACGCGGCCGATCAGAAGATGCTCGACGAATTCACGCGGGCGATGGATGACGATTTGAATATTTCCGGCGCGCTGGCCGCAGTCTTCACCTGGGCGACACCGCTGCAGAAGCAGAAAAAGATCGCCTATCCCCAAGCGCGTTCGGCGCTGGCGACGCTTAAGAAAATCGATGTGGTGCTGGGCGTGATCTTCGCGCCACTGCGGCCGCTGGATGAAGCGACGCGCCAGCAGGCGGATGCGTTGATGGCGCAACGTTCGGCGGCGCGCGCAGCGAAGGAGTGGGCGAAATCGGATGAGCTTCGTGCCCAACTCACCGCGCTGGGGGCCGAAGTGAAAGACGGCCCGGCGGGTTCGACTTGGCGGCCGCGGCTGGCGCCGGCGACAGCCTGATCGAACACCGCGAACTCTTCGCCGAGCTGTTCACCCGCCTATTTTTCATGTCGATCCTGCGGCCCATGGGGTGGTTCTGGTTCGTTGTGCGCAGGCGGCTGGGGCTTAGGTTCAGGTTCGGCCGGAGCGCGCGGTGCTGGCGGGGCAATTGGTGGGGCAACTGGTGGGGCAACCTTTGGAGGTGCCGGCGGTCGAGGCTCACGCCGTTCCGGCGGGACCGGCGGAGGCGTGGGCTTTGGTGGAGCAGGCGGAGGAGGAGCCGGTTGCGGCGGTGCCGGTTTGGGTGGTTCCGGCGGTGGCGGTACGGGTTTGGGGGCCGGCGGTACGGGATGAGGCGGCACCGGCGCCGGCGGTGCGGGCGGTGGAGGTGTTGGCGTAATCGGTTTCTCAGAAGCTTTCGGCGCTGGTGGCAGATGTTTGGCTTCGGGTGAGGTCGGCGGCTCTGTAGGTTTTGCCGGTGCTGTGGGTTTGACCGTTGGCGCGGGTGCGGCCGGCGGCGGTAGTGGCGTGGAGGTGACGTGAGGCTTTGGGGGTGTGTTTGGTTGGGGCGTTGTCGGCGTCACCTGCGGCGTTTCCTTGGAGGTCCGCCCGGAGGGAGTTGCCGGCGATGACGGCGTTGCGCCAGTGGTCACTTTGCCTCGCGGCGCGGCCACGCCGCCTTTGATCGCCGCGGCCGGCAGCGCCGGCGCGGGTTTGGATGTATTGCGTTTCCATGCCTGACCGGTGGAGCCCGCGGTGACGGGGGTTCCAGCGGCGACCGCGGTGTTGTTGACAGTCCGGTTATTGATGGTCGTGTTGTTAACGGTCGTGTTATTGATGGTGGTGTTACTGACGAGGGTGGTGTTTCTCAGATGTTCGTCCCGATAATGGCGTCGCCAATCGCTGCGCACCAGGATGTCGTGATGGTGCCAATCGCAATCGTTGTCGAACCACCAGCCGACGGTGAAGCCGGCGCTGAAGAAGATTACAGGTTCACCCACGATGATCACGGGGCGTTCCACAAAGATGACTTGCGGATCGTATTCAGGGACGTAAAGAATCTGCGGGTTGGCGGGTTCAATGTAGATCACACGATCTTCGGTGAAGACCTGCTGTTGGGTAGTGGATTGGAGATACCCTGCAGCTGAGGCTTGGGCTCTCAGACGTTGAACGGAGTTCATCACGTCGGTGGGTTGATTGAGATACGCAGCGCCCAGTGCCTGGGTCCATTCCAGATGATCGTTCATCATTTGAAGCACAGTGGGATAGTGGACTAGCGCCTTGATGGGGGATTCCCACGGTTGCGCGTTAATCGCATCTTCCGTGGGCTGGGTGTTGGCCTGCAGCCAGCGCTCGGCCTCGACTACTTCGAGCGGGTACGTCGCGGCGGGCAGAAGCTGTGCCAGCAATGGGTCCGGATACAGCGCGATAGATTGGGTCAACTGGTCAATCTGTTGCTCATTGAGTTGGGTGTATCCGACGACAGGGCCCGCTGCCGGCGGTTGCGCCTGATATTGCGGTGCAGGCGCACCATCCGCATAGAGCGTATACGGCGGAGAACTGGTGTAGGTTGCCGACGACGAGTGATCGCAGGCCGCTTGTAGAATTGCGGCAATCGCCACGGATCCGGCGATTGCACAGCATCGAGTCGTTCGTATGGCTGACATGACTGACCCTCTCAAAACCGGCGCTCGCGTCAGCAAGCGCAAACGAAAGAAAACATCTATAAAGACCGTAGGTGGGTAGCCTGGTGGAAACCACTTATATCTCTGATGGACTTCGCGAGAGACGAATGGCTGTGATGCAGTCATTTCGCGATTACGGGTGTAAAAGGTTGGGGGACGGAAATCCGCGATGAGGAGGATGGGCGTTGGCAGGCTGAAAGCCGCGATTGCCAAATCGTTCTTTATGAATTGGAGGGGTTTTGTGCCGCGGCTGGCGGTGGCTGCATGAGACGAAGGACTTCTTCGGCGACGCGGTCGGCGGCGAGCAGGCCGCCGTGGGGTTGTAGGTAAGAGACCAGCTCGGCCAGTTCCTTGCTCATGGCGCGGCGGAGTTCGGGTTTGGCGAGCATGTCGATGCACTCGCGCGCGATCGGCAGCGGGCTGCCGTAGAAGGGGATGTATTCGGGAACGAGTTCGCGGCCGGCGAGAATGTTGACCAGCGAGATGAATTTGGTCTGGATGACGAACTTGGCGAAGAGGTGCCACTTCCACCATGCGACGGCGTACATGACGACCATCGGTTTGGCGTGGCGGGCGACCTGCAATGTGGCGGTGCCGCTCTTGGTGAGGACCAGATCGGCCCAGCGGATGATGGGATCGGCCATGCCGACGCGGATATCGACAGGGGTGTTGGCACTGCGGAGATGATGGCGGATTTGCCAGGCGCGTTCTTCCGAGGGAGCGACGGCGACGAAGTTAACGCGTGGGAAACGTCCCTTGATCTCGGAAATGATTTCGAGCATCGCGGGCATGTGGGCGTCAATTTCAGCGCGGCGACTGCCGGGGAAGAGGGCCACGCGCGGCGAATCGTAGGTCGGCTCGGGGCCGCTGCTGGTCATGCGGGAGAAGGGCAGCCGCGGCGTGGATTTTCCGGTGGCGGCGCGGCTTTCTCCCGCGGGCTTGAGGCCGGGCAGCGGAGGATCGACGGCGAGCGGATCGAACGCGGGGTCATCGGCGGGGGTATCGAACATCGGGTGGCCGACGTAGACGGCATTTACGCGGCGCTTGCGGAAATAGGGTTCCTCGAAGGGCAGGATGCAGCAGAGGGTGTTGACATTGGCGGCGATTTTTTTGACGCGCCAGGGCCGCGTGGCCCAGACCTGCGGCGCGACGTAATAGCAGACCGGAATTTTCTGCCGGTGCGCGAGGGCCGCGATGCGCAGGTTGATGGCGGACGAATCGATGGGGATGACGACATTGGGCTGTATGTCCGCGAGCTCCTTGCGGATGACTTTGAGCGTTTTCATCCAGTAGCGGGCTTCGGTGAAGACGGCGCCAACGAGCATGGCCGAGCGGCCGACGGGATTGGCCAGGAGGCGGCACCCGGCGGCGGCCATTTTGGGTCCGCCGACGCCGACGAAGAGGGCATCCGGAAGGCGCTGGCGCAGGGCAGTGATCAAGGCGGCGCCGAGGGCGTCGCCGGAGTGTTCCGCGGCGGTGAGAAAAAACGTGGGTGCGCCGATGTGGAGACTCCTTGCCGAGACGGGATTTCACGATTCACGGTGAGAATCAAGCATACACGATTCGCCATATTCCTGGAAAACGCGAGGCTGGGCCGCGCGGGCTCGAATCTTGAGACTTGATGGACGGGCGAGCTTTCGCTTTCGGCTGCGGCTTCGGGCCTACTTGCTATCGAGCGTGATGGAGCCGGTTTCCTTGCGCTGGCTGGTGACGTCGAAGTCGACCTCTTTCTTGGCATCCTTTCCCTGCTTGCCGGACATGGCCAGCTTGATGGTCAAATCCACCGACCAATCCAGGACCGGCTTCGACGTGTCGATGGGATAATTTCCCTCGGTGTGCATGACAAGTTCGGAGCTGTGGAGAGTCATGCCCTCGGGCACGGCGGAGGCGAAATCCTTGGTCGTGATGGCGCCCACGAGTTTCAGGCACGGCATGCCGCGAACGTTGGTCTTTTCCTTGAGGGTGGTGGTTCCCTGAACGTCCTTGGGATCCACCTTGATGCTGTTGACTTCGGCGTCTTTGACGAAGGGATCGGGATGCACGGGCCAGGATGCGCCGATTTTTTGTTTGTCCTTGGTGCCGAATACGTCATCTTCGGAGGCTTCGTTGTCGCGCCGCGGCGGATAGAATTTGGCCAGGGCCTCGCGGACCTCCTCGCTGAGTTCGCCATCCTTGAGGGTGCAACTCGGACCGCGTTCCGTGTAATCGATCCGCAGATCGTCTCCCTTCTTGAGGAGAGCCTTGCGCTTGTCTCCGGCAATCTGATCGAACGATTCAATCTGTGCTGAGATTCCGGTGACCTGTCCCGTGATGTCCACGGTTTCGATGGTGATATGAGCGGCCAGCACGGTTGAAAATTTGGTCCCCTCCAGCGGCATTTTCTTTCCGCCCATGACGACGGAAGTGTTTTCCGATTCATCAATCGTGCGCGATGAGAGATAGTGATCGCCGACCTTGGCACGCCGGGTCATCTGGATATCGAACGCGGCTTCGTCGGGCCGGGTCTGGCCGACGGCAAAAATCAGCGTTGCGATGCCCACTAGGAGGCCCAGCCAGTTCTTTCGCATTGTCCGCTCCTTTGGAAGATCCCCGCGTGTCGGTGGGTATATTATCCGCGCGGTGGGGCGGCGCAAAGAAGGAATCAAGAAACGGAGGATTACCGCGCGGGTAATTCGACCGGAGATTCCTGCTGCTTCCCGATGCTCATCAATGCGGCGGGCCTTGCTGCGGAGCTTCAGAGGCGAGCAGGGCCAGTTCGTCGGGCGTGAGCGCCAAGTCGGCGGCGGCAGCACAATCCTGAACGTGAGCGATTTTCGTCGAGCCGGGAATCGGAATGACATGCGCGCCGGTGGAAAGGAGCCAGGCGAGGGCGACCCGCTGCGGCGAAACATTGTGA
The DNA here is from genome assembly GCA_903845195.1 of uncultured Phycisphaerales bacterium. Taxonomy (GTDB): domain Bacteria; phylum Planctomycetota; class Phycisphaerae; order WQYP01; family WQYP01; genus CAIMWO01. The sequence continues at coordinate 105,950 of CAIMWO010000079.1, read as the reverse complement.
GCCGCGGCGATCTTGGCGACGTTCGCGTGTTTGCTGCCCAGATTCTTGGCGCCGCCCATGCCGTCGATGGGGCTCCAGGGAAGGAACGCGATTCCCTTTTGCCGGGTGAATTCCAAAGTGCCGTCGAGTTCCGGATTGCGGTGGCAGCGTGAATATTGGTTTTGGAGCGAGACGATTTTCACGCCGGTGGCCAGGGCACGAGTCATTTCTGCGACGCTGTGGTTGCTGGCGCCAATATGCACGATTTTCCCCTGCTTCTGGAGTTTCATCAGTTCGCCGTAGGTGTCTTCCATCGGCGTGTTCGAATCGATGCGGTGGTACTGTTCGACGGGCAAGGCAGGCAGGCGCAGATTCTTGAGCGAGGATTCCACGGCATTGCGGATGTAGGCGGGGCTGGCGTCGCGTTCCCAGCGGCCTTCGGGTCGCGTCAGGCCGCACTTGGTGACCAGCGTGACGCCTTCGCGTTTGCCCGCGGGCAACTGGGCCAGGGCTTTGCCGAAGAGGCGCTCGTTATGGCCGAAGTCGGCGGCATCGAGGCAGTAGCAGTCGGCGGTGTCCCAGAAGGTGATGCCGGCATCGAAGGCGGCGTGAATGACTTTGATCGCGTCTTCTTCACTGGGGCGTGAGGTGTTGATGCTCAAGGGCATGCCGCCGAAGCCGATGGCCGAGACCGTCCAGCCGGTGGTTCCGAATTTCCGGTATTGCATGATCGTTCTCCAAAAGACTATAGATGGCGATCAATGTACCGTGGGATGAGAGAAGTGCAAGCGATCGGGAATCGAATCGGTTGTGGGGTCGTGTTACGGGTGCTGTTATGCCGAAGGCAGAGGTCCGGCGAGTACCGCATACTGCTCCATTGCCGAGACATCGCCGGAGCAAATCAGCTCCACATCGCGGCGAATGGTGGGAAGCTGCGTGTCGATGAAACGCTTCGCAACCGCTTTCTTGCGTTCGGATTTTGCGCCCTGGCTGATGAACAGGTGCCCGACGATGACCGCAATGGCGCTGTCGACGAGCTTGCGGCCGTACAGGTCCATGTACGATCCGCCGCGTTCCTTGGTGTACGCGATGGCCTTGGTGATCAATTCCCGGCCTTCCACGAGTTTCTTGGCCAGCTCCGCCAGAAGGGCATCGGTGTAAACCGTCTGTTCAAATTCTTCGGCATATTTCTGGAACGTGCCCGAGCAGACGCCGCGGACCGCCGCGACCACCTGCAACTGGCTGGTGCCTTCGTAGATGGTGGTGATGCGGGCGTCGCGCAGGTGGCGTTCGACGGGGTAATCTTTCATGTACCCGGAGCCGCCGAGGACCTGGATGGCGTCCGAGGCGACTTTCACGCACATTTCGGAGGCGTAGTACTTGCTCATTGGCGTGAGCATGCCGTTGAGCCGTTTGAGCGAGCGGGCCAGTTCCTTGCGGCGCTTGGCCTCCGCAGCATCCGTGGTGGGTTTCGTTTCGATCACGCGAAGATTGTTGTACTCCAGATCACACACGCGGCTGGTGGCGTAGGTGAGCGAGCGGGCGGCCTCGAGATGAATCTTCATGTCCGTGACCATCTCGGCCACCGCGGGCAATTGTTCGATCGACACGCCGAACTGTTTGCGCGCATAGGCGTAGCGGCGGGCAACGCGGAATGCGGCCTCGCCAATGCCCAGCGATTGTGCCGCGATGCCGACGCGAGCGCCGTTCATCAGCGAGAAGACATAGCGGATGAGGCCGAGTTGCCGTTCGCCGATCAGTTTGCCGGGGGCATCGTCAAATACCAGTTCGCACGTCGGAGAGCCGTGGATGCCCAACTTTTCTTCCAGGTGGCGGACGCGAATGCGCGAGGAGCGTTCGTTGAGGAAGAGCGAGAGGCCGCGGCCATCCTTCACTTCCGGCTCAGAGCGCGCCAGCGTCAGCAGAATTTCTCCGCAGCCGTTGGTGATGAAACGCTTCACGCCGTTGAGCCGCCAATTACCATCTTCATCCTGAAATGCGCGAAGGCTGACGGCCTGTAGGTCTGAACCGGCGTCAGGCTCGGTCAGCACCATCGCCCCGGTCACCTCACCGCGAGCAAACCGCGGCAGGTATTCGTCTTTTATTTTGTCGTCAGCAAAGGCATGAATCGTCTCGGCAATTCCCTGCAGACCGAAGATGTTCATCAATGACGCATCGGCCCGGCTGACGATTTCGTTGGCGATCGTGTAAATCAGGTTCGGGCAGTTCAACCCGCCGTACTTCCGTGGCAGCGTGAATCCCATCAAATCGGCCCGGCTCAGATCCTTGATATTCTGCTGCACCAGCGGATGCAGTGTCACCGTGCCATCTTCATTGTTGTGTGTGTTTCCTTCGTGATCGATCTGCTCGGCGCGCGGGGCAATGTTGTTGGCCCCGATCTCGCCGACGATGCTGAGGATTCGCCGGTAATTATCGACGGCATCGGCGGCGTTTCGCGGGGCGTACTCATTGCCGAGCCCCTCGTGCGCATGGACGAAGTCGTCTTCCTGAATCGCCGCGATCTCCGGCAAATTCAAGTGATCGAATAAAAACAGGATGTCATCATTGTCTGTAAAGAAATTCGCCATGATTAAAGTCCGTGGTTAGTGGTCAGCTATCCTCTTGCCCGTATTGCTTTGATCATCATCGGGATGACTTTGGCCAGGTCGCCGACGATGCCGTAATGTGCCACGCCGAAGATCGGTGCTTCCTTATCCCAGTTGATGGCGATGATTTTCGCGGATTCTTCCATGCCTGCGCGATGTTGCACCGCGCCGCTGATGCCGCAGGCGATGTACAGTGCCGGCCGCACGGTCGTGCCGGTCTGGCCGATCTGGTGTTCTTTGCCGATGAAGCCGGAGTCGATCGCCGCGCGGCTGGCGCCGACGGCCGCCCCGAGCACTCCGGCCAGTTCGTGAATCAATTTGAAGTTGGCCTTGGAGCCCACGCCGCCGCCGCCGGCGACGATCATGCGGGCTGCCTTCAGATTAACTTTCTTCTTCTCGCGGTGGCGTTCGATCAGCTTGATCGCCATGTCGAAGTCACTGAATTCGATTTTCTCTTCGATGATTTTTCCCGAGCGCTGCGGATTGCCTTCTTCCAGTCGCATCACGCCTTCGCGCACCGTAGCCATCTGGGGCCAGCGATCATAGTTGATGATCGTGGCGATGATGTTGCCGCCGAAGGCCGGCCGGATCTGGTGCAGCAGGTTGTGATAATCGGTCTTGGTTTTCGCGTCGGTGTAGCTGCCGATTTGCAGGTCTGTGCAGTCGGCAGTGAGGCCTGCCCTCATTTCCGAGGCGATGCGCGGTGCCAGATCGCGTCCCAGCGCCGTGGCGCCGAAGAGCACGATCTGCGGATGATGCCGCTCGATCAGCTCGCATACCGTGCGAGCGTAGGGCTGCGTGCGATAGTATTCCAGCCGCGTGTCGTGCACGTAATATACGTTGTCCACGCCGTGCGCGATCAACAGGTAGGAAAGCTCGCGCACGTTCCAGCCGGCCAGAACCGCGCCGACTTTCACGCCCAGCTTGTCCGCCAGCTCGCGTGCCTTGCCGCAGAGTTCGAGCACCGTTTCGCTCAGGCGCTCGTCTTCCTGCTCGGCAAAGATCCAGACTTCACCTTTGGGATTCGGTTCGATCATTGTGTGATCCGTTGTTAGTGGCCTGTGGTCAGCAATTCGTGGTCAGTGGCCAGCGGACTGAACACTGCTTATCCCAGTGTCCGATCCACGATCAATTCGTGGATCATTTTCGATACGCCTTCTTCCGTCGGCGCAATGGACGTAAATCCTTCTTTGGTCAGCACGATGGATTGCACGCGGTGCACTTTGGTCGGCGATCCCGACACGCCGCACCATTTCAGGTCCGCCTTGAGGTCATCGAGGTCCCATTGCTCGATCGCCACGCCGTCCTTTCGTGCGGCTTCCGCGCGTTTATCCGCTTCGGCCTGTTTCGCCGGGGCATCGGCCTGCGGCAAGTCCTTGGCGACATCCGCAATGATTTCACCGCGGCAGCGTGCCCGCTTGAAACGCATCGCGCGCTTCGCCGCCGGCGCCCGCGGCTCGTTGGCCGTGTCGATCACCGTTGCGAGGATCGGTAGCTTGCCTTCGAGGATCTCCCAGCCGTTGCCGACGTTGCGGCGGATGCGGATGGTCTGCCCGGCGATATCGATCAACTTTTCGAAGTAGGTGATTTGCGGTATGCCCAGTTTTTCCGCCATCTGCGGCCCGACCTGGGCTGTGTCCCCGTCAATCGCCTGGCGACCGCAGAAAACCACGTCGTAACGCCCGATCTTCTTTACGGCTTGAGACAGGATGTAACTGGTGGCCAGGGTATCACTGGCCGCAGCCCGGCGATCGCTTACCAGCACCGCGCGGTCGGCCCCGCGGTACAAACAATCGCGAAGCACTTCGCAGGCGCCCATTGGCCCCATCGTCAGAACCGTGACCGTTCCGCCGAAACGCTCACGAAGCTCCAGCGCTGCTTCCAGTGCGTGGAGGTCTTCGGGATTAAAGATGGCCGGTAGTGCCGCGCGGTTCACCGTGCCGTCGGCTTTCATCGCTTCGCCGGTGATGTTGCCCGTGTCGGGAACCTGCTTAACGCATACGATCGTGTCATAGCCCACGGCATCGTTCTCCATTGATTCCGCCGTCAAATCGCGAGGCAACGCGGTACGAGTTGTGGGCACTTTTAATGGCCAGTACCACCAGTGTCAAGCAATAACGGATGAAATAGTCTTGTTTATCCAGAACAACGCTACTAGAATGCCGCTGGCCCAGTCTCAACGAGGAGCAAAAATCGTGAAAACGCTTGTTGGAACGCTTCTTCAGCCGGTCTCTCAGACGCAGTGTCATGTGATTAAGGACAGTGCTGTCCAAATTGGCGACGACGGCTGTATATCGCAAATTGTCACCGCCAAAGCTTCATCTGACGCGGCCGGAGATTCACAATGCTGGATTATCCCCGGCTTTGTCGATGCACACCTGCACCTGCCGCAATGGCAATGTCGCGGCATTGACGGGCTTTCCATCCGTGAGTGGCATGACAAGATCGGCGCCCCCGCCGAGCAACGCCTGGCCGATCCCAAAGCCGCCACAAAGCAGGCGGAGGAATTCACCGCCGGCGTCATCGCCAACGGCACCACCACAGTGGTCGCTTTTGGCACCCCGTTTCCGCAGGAAGTGGATGCCAGTTTCAACGTCTTTGCCAAGAAAGGCCTCCGCGCCATCTACGGCCTGACGCTCAACGATACCGGCATGTCGCCGGGCCTTTCCCAGCATGCCGATGCAGCGCTCGATGAGGCGCGGGCGCTGGCTGCAAAATGGCATGGTAAGGAGAACGGGCGTCTGCAATACGCGTTTAGTCCGCGCAGCAGTGTTCGGTGTTCTGAAAAACTCATGCGCGGGGCCGCGGCGCTAGCTGATATGCTCAAGTGCACCCTGCAGACGCATGTCGCGGATACGTCGGATGAACTCGATGAGGTTCGCCAGCGCTTTCCCGATCATATTGATGAACTCGAACTCTTCGCCGATGTCGGCATGCTCGGACGCCGCACGATCCTCGTGCATGGCGTCTTCCTGGATCACTACCAGCACAATGAAGTCACCGAGAGCGGCACATCGTTGGTTTACTGCCCGACGGGCAATCTTTTCCGTCAGAGCGGGCTGGTGGATTATGCCTCCCATCGCCGGGCCGGCATTCGCACGGCGCTGGGCTCCAGCATTGCCGGTGGCTTTGACCCCTTCATGCCGCGGGTTGCGGTGGAGGCGCTGCAGACGGCCAAGGCGATCAAGGTGCATTCGCTGCCGCACCGTGCCGGCGCGGTGCTGACGCCCAGCGAGGCGTGGTGGATGCTCACTGCCGGTGGCGCCGCCGCAGTCGGCCTCGGTGAAAAGGTCGGGAAGATCGCCCCGGGCTATCAGGCGGATTGCCTCGTCGTGCGCCCGGAAAAATGGATCGCGGAGCTCCCGCCAGAACAGCAGATATCGGCACTGCTCTACACGATGACGCCACAGCAAATTGAACACGTTTTCATCGCCGGCCAGCGCGTTGGTCCGTGAGTTTGATGGGGAGGCAGGGGCAGGGGCGGTAGGGGGGGCTCAGTCGTGATTGCCGCAGCGGCGTTCGGGATTGAGCATGTTGAAGAGGTCGTCCATCGAGCGGCTATAGGCATGAACGAGGGCCGCACCGGCGCTGATTTCGACCTGGGCGCGAATCGATTCGACCAGGCCGCTGGCGATGGGATCGGAGCCCATCGGCGTATCAGAAAGCTGGGGTCGCAGATTGGCGATGTCGCCGGTTCCGGCAGGCGATCCCGTTCCATCCGCAGGCGCTTGCGTGTTTTGTATCGCTCCGCCGACGATCTGGCCCGCCGCCTTGTTCAGACGATCGAAACCATCCTGCAGGACAGTCTGGGCGCTGGTGAGAATGTTGGGAATACCGGTCATGCTTATGAATCGTCGGCCGGAATTGAGCGCTACTTGTGAGGGTGTTGGGCCATGCGGACGATAGTTGTATCCGCGTAGAAATTATGGGCCTCAACTGGCCACTGGCCACTGACCGCGGTACACTTGCTGATGCCCATTTCACGGGCCTAGAAACGAGATTGCATGCCCATCAATATTCTGTGTCTCGGCGACATCGTCGGGAAGCCCGGTCGTTTGGCCGTGGCTGAATTGCTGCCCAAAGTCATCAAAGAACGAAACGTCGATCTGGTCGTGGCCAATGCCGAGAATTGTGCGGGAGGGTCAGGCCTTACGCCGCCGATTTTCGAAAAGATTATGCGTACCGGTGTCGACTGCTGCACGCTGGGCGACCATAGCTTCCGCAAGCGCGAGGTGATCGGGATCTTCGAGCAGTCCGAGCGTCTTGTGCGGCCGGTCAACTTCCCGGTCGGTGCCCCAGGCAAGGGCATGGCCATCGTGACTTCGCGCTCCGGTGTGAAGGTTGCCGTGCTCAATGTGATGGGGCGTTTACACATGAACCCGCAGATGGACGATCCCTGGCGGGCCGTCGATCAGTTGCTCGCCGAAGTGCCGAAGGACGTGAAGGTCAAGGTGCTGGATTTCCATGCGGAAGTCAGCAGCGAGAAGATTGCGATGGGCTGGCATATCGATGGGCGCGTGTCGGTATGCGTAGGTACGCACACGCACACGCCGACGGCAGATCAGCGGGTGCTGCCGCAGGGGACCGCGTTCGTCTCCGATCTGGGGATGTGCGGGCCTTACGATTCGATTCTGGGGCGGCGTAAGGATCGCGTACTCAAATTTCTGACGACGGGGCTGCCGCACTTTTTTGAAGTGGCTACGGGCGATCCGTGGATACGGGGAATCCTGGCCAATGTGGATGAGGTTTCCGGCTTGGCGCTATCGATCGAGCGCGTCGACCTCAAGGCCACCGAACAGGCCGGGGCCTACGACGCCGACGATGGCAAAGGGCAGGGCGGTGGTGGGGGCGATCTCTAAAAGGTTGGATTCAGGAAGCAAATGACGGGCAAAAACGCAGCAAGCAGCGGTGTTGCCGCTGCCTGCCTGCTCTTGATCCTTCCGTCCCTACGGCCCCACATGTGCTCTCGCTCCCTCCGGAGCGTTACCTTTCAGATTTCGGAGGCGGGAACAACCGGACGGGCCGCGCCTTTTTGAAGGGGGTGGCCGCCCCACTGTCGTCCGGTGTTACCGTTCCGCGAAAGTATCGTGCCGGCATTCCTATTTGATCAGAAATGCCGGCACGCACTCCACATCTCTCTCCACTTCCCAAGTGTGGCACCCTAGGTACCGCTTTAGGGATAGCAATCGTCGTTCCAAAATATGGGACTTTTTGATCGTATGAAGAGCCATTTCTTTGTTTTTTCAAAGATTTCGCGGCATTTGGAAGCAACAAATTGCACAATTCGAATCTTATTCCGAATAAGTCAACCACGATCATTGCGCCGCGTGCCTGACAGTTTGACGCTTTGGCGGACAGTTCCTGACGAAATGTCACAACTTATGGCAGTGTCAGGTGAGTTCTCGCAACGCCGCGCGCCATTCGAGGTAACGGTAGGGCAGACCATATTTTTCATGCAGGGCGGTTAACTGCGCGTGATAGTGTTCATAGAGTTCGTTTTGCCACGATTGGGCGTTTTCATCGCAGAAATAGACGCGGCAACCGAGCGGGCGCGCCTCGCGAGCCGTGCAGAGGCCGTCGATCTGGTAGGGGCAGCCTTCGGGTTTGGGTTGGGCGAAGAATTGGGGGAGGGAGACTGGAGGTCGTGGCTCGTGGCTCGTGGTCCGTGGTTCGCGGTTGGCGATGGTCGCAGCGAAGTGCGCGAGTTCGGCGGCGGTGACGTACAGACGATGGCCATATTGTTCGAACTTGCAGCAGCGACCGGACGCTTGGCAGACCGGCTTGCGGGCGGCGATATCGGCATCGGCTGCCGCGAGAATGTCGCGGACGGCGGCGAGGAGGGCGGGGTTGGGCGCGGGATCTGTCATCGGATCATTGTACGAAAATCGTGCGGCGGTTGTCGTATCGAGGCCATCAGGACTGCTTGTAGATGAGTGTGTAGATCCTATACAGAAGCAGGATGAGGGCGGGAGAAATGCTGAGGCAGATGCCTATTATGGCATGGGTGCGAGACTTTGTTCGCTGCAAGAGTCCCACGATGCCGGTAATGAGACCGACGACAACGAGAACCGGCCAGATGTAGAAGAGGGCGATGGTGATTCGCTGCGACGCTGACAGTTGACGGTGGTTCGATGCAAGAGATCCGATAAACAGGCACAATGCGAACGTCACCGATATGACACCGTAGCCACAGAAGTAGGAAATGATTCCCCAGGGAAACGGCCGCGGGACGTGGCGGGATTGGTCGTCGGACGACTCATCTGGCGGTGACTCAGTCATGTTACGTCTTATCGCGAAATCGGCGCGAAAACCAGCAGTATTTATTCGTGCGGGCTGGCGGTGTCGCTGCGGCGTCTTTCGATTTCGGCGAGTTCAAACTTCTTGCCGTCAGCATCGCACATGCCGGGGCATTTGGCGGCGGAGTTTTCCCAATGCTGGGGGGATTTGAGGTTTTCATCCCAGAACGGCCAGGTGCGGCACTGCGTGGGGCGCACCGGGTAGACCATGCACATGGATTTGCCGTTCTCACGTTTCAAGAAAGTGCAGTCATAATTGAACTTTTCCAGCAGCGAGAAGCGGTTGCCGATGCGGCGGACATAGGTGCGGGTGAAGGTGTCGAAGTCCATCTTGAGATAAGCGGCGATGCGGTCCATGTCGTAGGTGGAGATCCATACGTAGCCGGGCCCGCCGGAGCAGCAGTTGCCGCACTGGGAGCAGTTGAACCGTAACCCTTCAGCATACCAGACTTCGCCCTCCGCAGCCGGGGTCGGCGCGGCTTGACTGACTGTGAGCGAAACGGAGCGACTTTTTTTCTGCGCCACAAAACACCTTGTCTGAAACAGACCGGTAGTTTAGCAGGTCGGCCCGGCGAATCGAAGCAGAGGCAAAGGTCTGTCTGCAAACCACCACTTCACCATTGACACCGGCCTTCGTGCGCTCAATGATTTGCAACTTGTAGGGAAGGCCTGTTCAAGCATTGGAGGCTTGTATGCGAATCATTCCGACGTTACGACTGGCATTGGTAGTGGGCGCGACCGTGGTGGCGCTGGCCGGCTGCGGCAATAAGAACACCGGACAGAACCTGATCACCGCCCCGAACTCGCCGATCGCCGACGTGCCGATCCCGGCCGGGTTTGACATTGACCTGGGCCGCTCGAACTCGACGGTGGTGCCGGCGACGCAGTTCCGCTCGGTCTATCACGAGTACAAGGGTAAAGACGATCTGTTGCCGGTGGTTCGTTTCTATCGCGATCAGATGCCGCAGAAGGGCTGGAACGCGGTGGATCAGCAGCAAGTGAAGGACTCGGTGACGCTCCGTTTCACCAAGGGCAAGGAAGATTGCTCGGTGACGGTGTGGGAAGGAACGCTGCACACGCACATTCAGGTGCGGATCGGCCCGGCCGGAGCGGTTGTCGGCAAGTAGGGATTAGTAAACTGTAGATTGAAATGAGCTGGGCTCGCCGCGGAATTCCCGTCGCGAGCCCAGCTTTTTCTATTTTCTATTTTTCATTTTCTATTTACGCACGGAAGACCGCCCCCAGCTTTTTGCCCATCAGTGTGCCTGCCGCCACGATCGTGACGATGAGCAGGCCCATGGCCAGCACGCCCAGGGCGCAGGCGTTGCGGACATTTTCCGGGCCGGAAGTGTCGTTCCCCAGCTGATAAATCATTTTGGTGATGGGGAAGCTCTGCGGGAGCTGAGCGAGAATCAGCGAATCGGAAACTTCCAGCATTGCAAAGGAAAACGTCAGCAGGCTGCCGGCGATCAGGTTCGCCAGGATCAGCGGCACGGTGATCTTGAGCAGTACCCGCAGCGGCGAGGCGCCGAGGTTGGCCGCGGCTTCTTCCAGCGTGACCGACGTTTGCTGCAGTCCCCCCGCCGACGAACGCACGAGGTAGGGCAATCGGCGGACGGAATACGCGATGACCAGCAGGACGAACGGCGCCTGCAGCAGATCCTTGGGCATCAGATGTATCCCGATGCACCCGGCCAACCAGCAGATTTCAGGAATCACCGCGATGAACCCGAACGCCATCACCAGCCCCGAAACCGCCAGCGGCAGCATCGAAAGCACGTCGAGCAACGTGCGGCCCACGACGCGTGTGCGGATGAGCACCCAGGCGATGGCGATCCCCAGCACGATGTCGATGCCCGTCGAAACCGCGGAATACTTCAGCGAGTTGAGAATTGCGCCGTAGATTTCAGGGGTCTGGAAAATTGCGGTGTAGCCATTGAAGGTGTACCGGTTGGGGATGACCGTGCGATACCAGCCGAAGGTGTTGGCGGGACCCCAGCCGGCGGCGGGCTCGCTGGCGATTGCGGTGAGGCTGTAAAGCACCACACCCAGGTGCGGCAGCATCGCCAGGAATGAAATCAGCACAAACGGCGCTGCGGCGAGAAGACTTGCGGATGAACTGAGTTTGCGTGCCGTCGCGGCCACGGCGGCCTTGCTGGTCATCGCGTAGCCCTGGCGACCGAAGGTAGCTTTTCCCGTCAGATACACCGCCAGGGAAATCAGCAGCACCAGGGCTACCTTGGCAAACGCCAGCGAGAAACGGCCGCCGGTGACTTCCGCCAGATCATCGTAGATGGCGCGTGAGGCCACATTGCGGTAATCCAGCGCCAGCGGCGTGCCCAGCTCGTTGAACGCCCAGATGAAAATAATGCTCGAACCCGCGAACAATCCCGGCATTGATAGCGGGAGAGTGATTTTGAAAAAGTTGCGAATGCGCCGGCCGCCAAGATTCTGCGCCGCCTCCAGCATCGCCGGATCGATGTTGGCCAGCGACGCCTGCAGATTCAGGTACGCGATGGGATAAAGCCCCAGCGTGATCAGGCCCGCCATTACCCAGAAGCCGCCGCGGGAGAGCCAGCTCACACCGTCGTGCGGCCCAAGCATGCCGAGGTGCTGCAGCAGGATGGTCAGGGAGCCGAACTTCCCGAATACCTGTCTCATGCCGATCGCCCCGACGAACGGCGGCAGCACCATCGGCACCAGCACCAGCGACGACAGCAGCGCCTTGCCGCGGAAGTCGAAGTGGTTGGCGATCAGCGCCAGCGGCATGGCCAGAAGATTGCACAGCAGGGTTACGACGAACGCCAGCGCCAGCGAGTTGATGAGGCGGCCGCGGAATGTCTCATCCGCCAGGGCGGTGCGGAACCACCCAAACGTCAGACCGTGTCCGTCGACAAACGCGGCAGAGATCATCTTGAGAACCGGATAGACCATCAGCGCCAGCAGGATGCCCACGAGTACCAGCATGAGCAGATACTTGGGCCACTGGGTGGCAATTTCCGTCCGCAACCAGGAGCGCGGCGTTGGGGCAAGAGTTGGCAAAACCGATGTCATGGCGGGAATTGTAATCGGATCAGCGAGCGGGTTCGATAAGCAATGCGCAAAGTTTCAAAGCACAAGTCTTAAGCGGTGCAGCAATCCGCATCGTTGAAACCGGCCTTCAGTTCCCCGCCGTCTCCGCATCCAGTTGTTTTTCTTCAATCTGCGCCTGGTGCCGCGAATAACTTCCCGTCACCACCCAATACGCGCCGACGAGGTTCCACAGGATCGGCAGGAAGCGAATCGCCTGGGCGAGCGCGAACGCCTGCGAAGCGGTCGAAATACCCGTGCCGGCAAAGAGCTTGAAGAGCACATATTCCGTGACACCGAAGCCCTGCGGCGGCGTGATCGGCACGGAAGCGGCGAGGATCGCCAGCGGAACGTATGCCATGTAATACCCCGGATGCGCGTGGATGCCCAGTGCCCGTCCTGCCAGATAGGCCGATATCGGCATGACGATCTGCGTGATGAGGCTGGCAAAAAACGCCTGCGCCAGTACACGCCAGGATCCGCGGTACGCATGCAGCACGTCGTCGGCTTTGCGGATGAATGCGGGCGTCGACGAATGGTTCAGCACCTTCTCCAGCCCGGTGATACTCCGCAGCCGGTGTGAAAAATAGACCGTCGACATCAGCACCAGTGTGCCTAACGCCGCAACTATTCCCAGCAGCACCCACCACATCATCGGGTTGTTGCGCACTTGGCATGCCGCGGCGATGCCCGCGATCACCACCAGCGCGATCAGCCCGATCACGCGATCCAGCAGAATGGTTACTGTCGCTTTGGTCTTGGACCCCACGACGCGCGACGTATAGATGATCTTGACCAGATCGCCGCCGGTGATGCCCGGCAGAAATGTTGAATAAAACTGGCCCACGAACGTGAGCGCCAGGCACTTGGAGAACGGCAGATTAATCCCCTGCGGCTGCATCAGCTTGCGCCAGCGCCATGCGGATACGAAAAACGGAATGCACAGCAACGACCACGATGCCACAAACAGCCACGGATTGGCCGTGCGAATGAGATTCCGCAGGCCCACCTGCACTTTCGGGACGGTCGTGTCGCCTTCGACCGTGACCAGCCAGTCATTCGGAATTTCCGTCTCTCGCGTCACCGCGTCCGGGCGCAGGACCCCCGTGAATGCCCGGCCGTCGGCATCTTTGACCTTGACGGGCTTCGTCGGCAGCCCCACGTAAACCGCAACCGGCTTGCTTGCCGGCTTGCGCAGCAATGTCACTTCCAGCGGCTCGACGATCTCCAGCGCCGCGATGTGCGTGCCCGCCTTGATCGTCACGACATCATTCCACGGCGTATGGGCAATCACCCACCAGAGCCCGCCCACGGCAATGATGATCTTGATCAGGTTCAAGATCAGCTTCTTCAGCAGGCTGCGCTTTTTGGGCTGTGCTGTTAGTTCGGTCATGTGTGAGGGCATCCCAAGACTCAAACCGCCTACGATACCGCATGTCACAGCATCTGGCCATTTGCGGCTAGTTTATGGTGATTAACGCTGTCGTGCTAAATTCCGCCGCCGTCGAGCGATTGCTCCAACGCCCCGACCCCGCGTCGGCGAAGCACATCCATCGGCGACTCTTTGGGCGACTCTTCGCATACCACCAGCTTCTCCCCCAGTTCCCGGTGCAGCGATTCGCCGGGCAACCCTTCGGCGGCCAGCAGAACGATTATTCCCTGCTCGGCTAGAAGCCGCGACGCCGTCGCCAGCGCGTCGCCGGACACTTCCGCCACGTCGATGCGGACCACCGTGCGAGCTTCTTCGAAAAGATCGCGCTCCAGATCGTCGACAATTTCCCGCCTTACCCACACCACCGCCCCGCGCTGCCCCAGGCGCACTTCCTTCTCCTGCTGGCTCACACGCCCCTTGGCGTGGCGTCCGGAAGAATGGGCGCAGAGAATCATCCCAGCACCGACCGTGCTGTTGGTGAGTCGGTCGATGATGATGAACGCGCCCGTCGTGTGGTTGCTCTTATAAGGATCGAATACCAGAGGCTGCGCCAGCGACAGCACGACGCGGCCGACCTCGTTGAGCCCCAGCTTCGATGCAGGCCGATCTTCCAGCGTGTTCACATCCACCGCATGCTTGAGTTCCACCATCGACCCGGCGACCAGCCGCGTCGCCTGCTTGATCCAGTAACTCTTGCCCGGAACCAGCGGCGCATCATTCATCCACACGACCATCGCATCGACATCGCCGGAAACCATCGGCTTCGTGGCCGAAGCTTCGTGGACCAGCACATCGCCGCGGGAAACGTCGATTTCATCTTCCAGAGTGACGGTCACGCTCATCGGCGTGAATGCTTCTTCCAGTTCGCCGTCGAAGGTGACGATGGATTTCACGCGGCTGGTGCGTCCGGAAGGCAGCACGCGCACCGCATCGCCGCGGCGCAGAATGCCTGACGCGATCGTGCCGGAAAACCCGCGGAAATTCAGGTTCGGCCGCAGGACGAGCTGCACGGGAAAACGCAAATCGGCGAGGTTCGCATCGCCGGCGAGCGAAACGCTTTCGAGGTGCTCCAGGAGTTTCGGCCCGTCGTACCAGGGCATATTCGTGGAAGGCTCCACGACGTTGTCGCCCTTCAGCGCGCTCATGGGGATGAACTGCACATCGGGAAATCCCAGCGTCGCGGAGAACTTGAGGTAGTCGGCGCGAATCTTTTCGAAAACTTCCTGCGCGTAGCCGACGATGTCCATCTTGTTGATCGCCACGATCACATGTTTGATGCCCAGCAGCGAGCAAATGAATGAGTGGCGTTTGGTTTGCGTCAGCACGCCGTAGCGGGCGTCGATGAGGATGATCGCCAACTGGCAGGTCGAGGCGCCGGTCGCCATGTTGCGCGTGTACTGCTCGTGGCCGGGCGTGTCGGCAATGATGAACTTGCGCTTATCCGTGGAAAAATAACGATAGGCCACATCGATTGTGATGCCCTGTTCGCGCTCGGCGCGCAGGCCATCGGTGAGCAGCGCCAGATCGATCTGTCCCTCGCCGGTGGTGCCATGTTTGATGGAATCTTTCTTGACCGCCGCAAGCTGGTCTTCGTAGATGCCCTTGGTGTCGTGGAGAAGCCGCCCGATGAGCGTCGACTTGCCATCGTCCACGCTGCCGCACGTCAGAAAGCGCAGCAGTTCCTTCCGCTGGTGGCGGTCCAGATACTCGTGGATATCTTCAGTAAGAAGGGCGTTGGTCATGAATAGTCAGCCTCTAGCCGGTTAGAAATACCCTTCACGTTTCTTCTGCTCCATCGAGCCCGCTTCGTCGTAGTCGATGACGCGGCCCTGGCGTTCCGACTGCTTGGCCAGCAGCATCTCTTCGATGATTTCCGGAAGGGTGGTGGCCGGTGATTCGACCGCCCCGGTGAGCGGATAGCACCCCAGCGTGCGGAAACGCACGAGTTTTTCCACCGGCTTTTCGCCCGGGAGCAGCCGCATGCGCTCATCATCGACCATGATCAGCACGCCATTGCGTTCGACGACCGGTCGTTTGGCCGCAAAGTAGAGCGGGATGATGGGGATGTTTTCGAGGTAGATGTATTGCCAGACGTCCAGTTCCGTCCAATTGGAGAGCGGGAAGACGCGGATGGATTCCCCGGGATTCACCTTGCCGTTGTAAAGATTCCAGAGTTCAGGGCGCTGGTTTTTGGGGTCCCACTGATGGTGCTGATCGCGGAAGGAATAGACGCGTTCCTTGGCGCGGGATTTTTCCTCATCCCGCCGCGCCCCGCCGAAGGCCGCGTCATAGCCGCCGGCGGTCAGCGCCTGGCGCAGTGACACTGTTTTCATGATATTTGTGTATTTGTTGGAGCCGTGGTCGAAGGGGTTTATTTTGTCGCGGACGCCTTCCTGGTTGATGTGCACGAGGAGATTTAAGTTGTTGTCTTTGCAGAATTTATCGCGAAAGGAGATCATTTCGCGGAACTTCCAGGTGGTGTCAATATGAAGCAAAGGGAACGGCAAACGCGCGGGAAAGAACGCTTTTTGAGCCAAACGGACCATTACTGAAGAGTCTTTTCCGATGGAATAGAGCATTACGGGGTTTTGGAATTCGGCGGCGACTTCGCGAATGATGTGGATCGCCTCGGCCTCCAACTGCTTAAGGTGCGAAAGGTTATAACGCCCGGTGACAGCGGTGGCAGGGGGGTTATTGGTGGCGGCGATTGCGGTCATGGCTTATCCGTTACGATGGTGAAAGTTCCTTAGATTAGAGGGTTTCAGGAACGAAAGCAAGTCAATTCATAGCGAAATAGTAGGCGTAATAAAGTACTTATTATACGTGTATTTTTGATGTTGTTGGATTAATGCTGACTAAAACAGTAGGAGATTATCCCAGACGCCGCAGACGGTGGGATAGACAAGCACGACGAAGATGGGATCATATTCGGTCTCCGAACAGGATGGAGTGCTGAAGTCGCTGCAAGATTCTTCAAGGAGTAATCCATGTTTCGTCGTGCACTCGGTGGACTGGCATTGTTGGCGCTGGCTGCGGGGCTCTGGATCGGTCAAACGACTTGGGCTGACGCGCCTGCCACTACTGCGACTGCGCCGAACCGCGCTGCGACGCCGGTGTGGCGTCCCGACAACGGCGGCAACTGGTGGAACAAGATCCACGAAGAACACATGGAGCTGCTCAAGAAGGGCGACATCGATCTCTACTTCGATGGCGACTCGATCACCGAAGGCTGGCAATTCAACCAGCCCCTCTGGCAAAAAAGCTTTGGCGGATGGAAACCCGCCAACTTCGCCATCCGCGGCGACCAGACCCAGCACGTGCTCTGGCGCTTGCAGGCTGGCGAGTTCACCGGTCTGAAGCCCAAGGGGTTCGTGCTGATGGTCGGCACCAATAACAGCGGCAACACCACGCCGGAAGAGACCGCCGGCGGCATCGAGGCCATCGTCAAGGAAGTTCACAAGCAGTCGCCGACGACCAAGATTCTGTTGCTGGCGATTTTCCCCCGCGGCGCTGATGCCAAGGATCCCAAGCGCATCGACAACCAGGCGGTCAATGCGATCATCAGCAAGCTGGATGACGGCAGGACGGTGAAGTATCTCGACATCGGATCGAAATTTCTCGAAGCCGACGGCACGCCCATCAAGGGCGCGATGGCCCCGGACAATCTGCATCTGGCGTACAAGGGTTACGAGATCTGGGCTGAGGCGATTGTCCCGGCGCTCAAGGAAATGCTCGGCGCGCCGGCGGCTCCGGCCACGCAGCCCAAGTGAAGTCGCAACGCCCTTAGTTGTTCAAATCGTTCGTATATAAGGCGGAAAGCAGTTCATGACGACCGAAACCATCAAGCAACAGATTCAGAAGAATCGCAAAGGCACGGTGCGCCTCACGATTCAAAAGCCCAACGGAAAACCCTTGGCCAATCGTGAAGTCTCCATCGGGCAGACGCGCCATCAGTTCCTCTTCGGCTGCAATATTTTCCGCCTCGGCACCTTTGCCGATCCGGCAATCGAGTCCGCCTACCGCGAGCGCTTTGAGAATTTGCTCAACTACGCCACGCTTCCCTTTTACTGGAGCCGCTACGAACCTGCCCCGGGTGAAACGCAGGTTAAACGCATTACCGAAATGGCCCAGTGGTGCGCCAAGCACAACATCACGGTCAAAGGCCACCCGATGATCTTTCACGGCACCGGGCCGAAGTGGATCGAGAACCTTCCCTTTGCCGAGTTCAAACGGCTGCAATTCGAGCGCATCACGCGCGAGATCAGTGGTTTCGCGGGGCTGGTGGATATCTGGGATGTCGTCAACGAAGCGGTGTGGACGCCCGGGCATCTCGGCGGCAAAGACCCGATGGCCCGCATCTGCCGCCGGATGGGACGCATCGGCATGATCAAGCACGCGTACGCCCTGGCGCGTGCGGCCAATCCCAAGGCCAAGCTCATCATCAATGATTGCGATCCGGTTCCCAAGTATGCGCGGATTCTCCGCGATGCGCTCGCCGCCAAGGCGCAGATCGACATCGTCGGTATCCAGTCGCACATGCACAAAGGCTACTGGCCCACCGAAAAAACGCAGAGCGTTTGCGACGAATACTCCACCTTCGGCAAGCCGATCCAATTCAGCGAACTGACGATTCTCTCGGGCATCATTCAACCCGATCACAGTTGGAACAAACGCCGCGATGACTGGTTCAGCACACCGGAAGGCGAAGAGCTTCAGGCCCGGCAGGTCAGTGAATTCTACAGCATGCTCTATGCGCATCCGGGCGTGGCGGGCATCACGTGGTGGGATTTTACCGATGACAACGCGTGGCTGGGCGCGCCGGGCGGGCTGCTGCGGAAAGATATGAGCCCGAAACCCGCGTACACGGCGCTGTTGGACCTCGTGAAAAAACAGTGGTGGACGCCGAAGAGGAAACTGATGACGGATGCTAAGGGACAAGTGGATGTCGAAGGGTTCCTGGGCGATTACGAAATCGTTGCCGACGGCGACAAAGCGAAATTTGCCATTGCCAGGGCCGGGCGTTCACAGCAAAGGGCAACCCTCGTCGGCAAGTGAGCGTTTTGCGATGGAGTCCGCATATGACGCAGCAACCTGATCCATCCCGCCAGGCCCCGCCTTCCGCCGGCGACACTGCGGCGGCCGCTCCGGCAGCGCCACCGATCGCCGAGTATTACCGCGCAGAAGCATCCAGGGCTGCTTCCATCGGCCTGGGGATTGCACTTGGCGCACTGGGCTTCATGCTTTTCCATATCGCGATTGCAGCCGCGGAACTGGTGTCGTTCATCATCTCGTCGGTCTCGTCCAGGTTCGCATCCATGGAGAGTCAATTGACGCTGCACGTGGTCATGATCGGCATCATGTTGCTGCTGACATTTCTTGGGCTGGTGTATTGGTCCGGGCGCGAACAAAGAGCCCCGCTCTACGGCTTTGGCATCGCCCTGCTTCTTTCGCCCTGCGTGGCCTTCGGCGTTTGCGCCGTGACATTCAGTTGATGGCCCTGACCCCGCGGCTACCGGAATTACTGATGCGCAATTTTTGGCCATGACCGATTAACCAGAAGCGACAATTGATGAAACGCTGTTCGCCTGACTGTCGCTTCTCGGTAGCACGGTAAATCGCGGAAAGGGTGTGACGGAAATGGGGTGGGCCTTCCCGCTGCGTGTTTGTTGGGCGTATCCCGCCATCTTCAGTTTCAGGACCGCATCACGTGTCGCAGCGCGCGAGGCGCCATACCGGCGTGCCATTTGGGATTCACTCTGGAAGCTCGTAAGGCCGGCAGCGGCATCCGCTGCAATAGTGGCAACCAGATCACCGCCGCAAAGGGCGCTGATCTGAAGGGCCGGATTTTCTTGAGCAATCCATTCCGGCGACCGTAACACCTTGTCTCTGATTTCAAACTCTTCCATCCAAACGCCCCAACGGCGCGACAGAACAGACGCACGCTGTTCGGAGATCTTACGAAGCAAAGCGCTTCGGCGGTTAACCATCAGTAGTGGACCTGACTCGCACGCTCGGGCGCAATACTTGAGCGCTTCGCGGAATCGATGATGGTTGCGATGACCGTGGGTCTGCACCCATTCCAAGAGCAATCCCATGATCGGTTGATATTGGATCTCCAATTCGTCACGGATACGGATCGCCAGTCGCCGCTTGGCGACGTAATCTGCATAGTGCACCATCCATGTGGCCGCCATAATGAGCAGACGACTGTTGCCGCTGGTGCTGCGTACGGTATTCAGCAGCAATCCTTCGACATCCGGGGTTTGCTCGGCTGGCGTCACATTGAACAATACGCCCAGCCTTGCCCAGTCACGGGCGATCATCTCTTCGCTCGTGGCATTCATGAGCCACAGTCCTCCAGAATCCGCAGTGCTAAGTCGATCTTGCTTCGTTCATCCGGAAGCTTGTCGTAGAGTTTCTGGAGATAGTCCTTGGAAAATAGTCGTTCATCCGCCGTGACATTCATTCGGTTCAAGTGTTCCAGATCGACTTCACGATGGGCATAGAACTTCATGGCGATCAGGTCCAGACGTCCGAGGGCATAGACCAGAAGCCGTCCAAAATCGCCAATTCTAACCCTTCGCGTTTCCCAACCGTTCGGGATGGCGCTGGCGTAGAGTCCCGCGTCAACACTGAGCCATCCTCGGGCAAGCTGCAGCTTTTCCGAAACGATTTCGGCAGCGTGCAGGACCTCTTCGACATCACCGGGCGGACGGAAATTCACCGTATCAACATCACTGGTGGTGATGACCGGAGGGAGAACTCTCGTGAGCAAACCTGCCGCGCCCCCGATCACCAGGATTTCAATGGCGTGGCCTTGGCGAAGCTCGTCGCCGAGCGCAGCGAGTGCCTGGCGGATAACGGCACCGTGAAATTGTCCGGTATTGGAATTCATATCACATATTCCATATGTCGTTAAAATAGTACAATAGATTATGAGGAATCTCTACTGGAATGCATGTAATTCGTAATTGCGTGCAATCATGATTACAAAATGCACCCGTTTGTGACCACCAGACAAGCATTTTATGTAATCCTTGCAGGAGGAGGATTTGGCCCTCCTTAAGCAGATTCAGAGTCTGCCGGTCTGGCAGCTGACTGACCCGCGAATGGGCGTTTACCCGTGCGGGTTCGACTCCCCTTGTCCCCATGCGCGTCGCGGTTATTTCTTTTCGACTTTCGACAGGGTCAGCGAGACTTGGCCGCCGGTGGGAGTCGGCGCGGAAACTTCGGGAGCGGTGGTGGAGGGGACGGGGGGGGTGGGGGGATTGAACTTGGCGTGAACGATGCGAATGCGATGGGCAATGTCCGGGATGTTCGTGGCCAGAAGGGCTGCACGCAGGATTTCCATGCGCGCGGTGCCCAGGTCGATGGCTGCGGCGCGGGTGCGGCGATCCGCGCGGCGATCGGCGCCGGGGGCGAGCAGATCGCAGATGGCGTCGATGGCGTCATCGGTCTGGGCGACTTCATGATCGAGTGCCCGAACACGGTCGAGGGCCGCATCAGCGGGGACGGCATCGAAGCGCGAGGCCAGAAAACTGCGTGCTTCGCCGGCGGCAACGGCGCGCAGATCGAGCAGCTCGCGTTTCTTCTCGCGCAGGTGCGCCAAGATGCTCAGACTGTCTTGGCGGGTCGGATTGGCCCGCAAGCGCGCGCGGGGGACATCGCCATCGCCCAGCGTATGCTGGAGCAGCACTTCGAGCGAAGGATTGTCGCGGAGTTTGCGGACGAGCGGTTCGAGCCCCGCGGCAGCGGCGGGATCGAGAACGGAAGAGCCGGGTGCAAAGGTGATAGCGACCGGGCGTTCCACGACACGCTCTTTATCCGATCCCAGGTTCATAAGTTTGAGCGGCAGCGAGGCGATGCCGGTGGCGACGATCGGCAGGAATGCGTCGGTCCCGGAAGAGATGATGTCATCCGTATCGAATCTTCCATTCTTGAGGGGGAAGCTGAGCGGCAGCGTGATCGATCCGTCGGCATCCTCAAGTGCAGTGATGACCATATTGAGCGGCGCGGGGAGGCGCAACTGGGTTTCGATGGGGCCTTTAGAGGGCTCGGCGACGGCGAGATCGGTGAACGTGAAGCGGGAATTGACGCTGCCGGTGCCGTCGCCGCGGAAGCGAAGCGTGATGGAGCCATCGAAGTTGCCCGCGGAAAGAGCGACCCCCGCAGGGCGTGCGGCGCCGGAGAAGGCGGGGAGCGTCAGGCCGCTCACGGACGTCTTGATATAGCCCTTGGGCGACGGGTAGAGCGTGAGTTTGCCGATGCCGGTGATCTGCGAGAAAAGATCCTGCTCGGCATTGCCGTACGGAACCTTGCCCGCGCTCAACAGGAAGTTGAATCGGATCGGCTTGGATTCCTGCGTGAGGGCAAGCGTGGAGAAGTCCTGGACCTCGGCGTCGAGTCCGGTGATGGGGACGATGACCGGTGGCGAAAACGTGCGGTCTTCGACGCGCAGGTCAATGTTGGTCAGTAGAAGCTTGGTGATGGTGAGCGAGAAGAGTGGCGGCAGCGGGCGGGTCTCGGCTGCCGGAGGTTGAATCTCGGTGACGGAAGTTTCCGCGGGTTGCGTGGTCGCGGAAGCCGACTCGGACGGTTCCGTGGCGGCAGGCTCCGTTGTGGCGGCGGGAAGTTTGAGAGTAAGCCCAAGAACGTGGATGCCTTGATCGTCGCGGAGAGCCTGGAAGATGGGCTTGGTGATTTCGAGGGTCTTGATGGTCACCGCGCCGGTCTTCGGCTGGACGCGGACGTCATCGGACCGGAGGTCTTCGAGGCCCAGAAGAACGGGCGCATCGGGCGCGGCGCGGAATTCGACATTGCTGAGATGCACGTAGGCGGAAAATCCGCGGGAAAAGTCGAGGTCAGCGGGGTTGCGGCGATCGAGCTTGATGGCTGTGGAAAAGCGGGCGCGGAACTGGCCATCAGTCAAAGGTTCGCCGTTGATATACGTTTTGAATTCGGGAACGAGCCCCGCAAGGCCCTGACCTTTGATGCCCGAGGCGGCAAGATCGGCCCGGAAGGTCAGGGGTGAAGCAAAGGGCGCGACCTGCGCGTTGATGGTGAGCGATTCGACGACCGAATCGACGCGACCGGTGAGCTGGAAGGTGGACGGGGGTTGCCCGAGCGCATCATCGCCGAGCCATGCGATGCGGTTGGTGTTGCGAAGACGGAAGTCGCTGAGCGCGAGTGGCGCGGCTGCGGGACGAGAGGCATCGGTGAACTTAAACTGCTTGAGATTCAGGTCCAGCTTGTCGAGCGTGATCAACGGAAGCGTTTCGTGCGACGGCGCGACGTAGGCGGAAGGCCTTTCATGGCCGGGGCGGATGGCGATACCCAGCAGTTCGAGTGCTGCGCCATCGGAAGATTTGGCGGCGGAGGTCGCCAGGCCCGTAAGGGATATTTCATCGAGGGCGATGATCTTGTGGGCGGGATCGATGCGCGAGGTGAGAACTTTGGCGCTATCGAAAGAGAGCAGCGACTGGTCGCCGTCGCGATAGGAGAGATTGGAAAACGTGATCGCGGCGCTCTGGCCGCCTGCAGGATTGTCGGCGACGTGGCCCTCGATGGTGACATCGAGATGGCCATCCTTCGGAGTGAACTTGATATTCGGGGGAAGATACGGGGCCAGTTGTGCAGCGCGGAAGCCGCGGGCGGAAAACGTGAAATTGGCGGATTGGGCGTGTGGAGCGGGCGAAAGCGAGCCATCGATCAGCAGGTCGTCGAGCCAGCCGTCGCTTTTGATGTCGACGTGGAGCGACGCGGGATCGGCGAGTTTGCCCAGGGTGAGATTTTCGAGGCGGACCTGCGCCGTGGCCGTGGTCTGGACCGGCGCGGAGGCGGCAAGGTCGGTCCAGGTGATGGCGGCGTCCTCAACGGCGAGCGATTGCAGCGTGACGAGTTTGGGGGCGGAATCTGATGCGGGTTTTACGCTGGGTGCATTTGATGCGGCAGATGCGAAATCGTCGGGACGGATGCGCAGGCCGCCGAGAAGAAATGTGCCGTCGGCGTTGCGGGTCACGTGGATAGACGGTTTGGAGATGACGATTTTACCTGCATCGAACGCGGTGGGGCTGAGGGAGAGGTGATCGACACGGAGCGCGTCAATGGCCGCGAGAGTGTCGGATCCATCCTTGAGTTGAACATCGCGCAGGTCCAGCGAGGCTTTGACGGTATTTGCGGTCTGCGAGACGAGGGCCTTGCCGCGGAACTCGGCGGAGCCGTTTTGCAGCAGCGGATCGATGCCGAGGTGACGC
The DNA here is from genome assembly GCA_903845195.1 of uncultured Phycisphaerales bacterium. GTDB lineage: Bacteria > Planctomycetota > Phycisphaerae > WQYP01 > WQYP01 > CAIMWO01. Next base: position 82,315 of record CAIMWO010000079.1, on the reverse strand, counting down.
AGGTAGCCGGCAAACGAAGTCGTGTTGAGTCCTGTGGCGGTGCCGTGGAGGTCGAGGCCGAGCGAGTTGGTTGAGGGCGTGATGGTGCCGGTGAGATCGCATTTTTCGGCGATCCCGGGAATGGCCAGCCATGCGTGAAGCGTGCCGGTGACCGGTTCCTGAGGAGGTTTGGCGGAGGCGTCGAGAACGATATGAGAAAGCTCGAAGCCGGCGTCGGTCAGGGGGATCTTCGCGGCCGGAGTGACCGTGCGATCTTCAAGATTGAGACGCAGGCCTTTCCAGAGGAGATGATCGAGCTGGATGCGATTGAAAAGCAAGGCGGTGGGGCTATCGGAAGTAGCCGGCGCAGTAGTCGGCGCCGTCGTCGGAGCCGTAGTCGGCGCGGCGCTGCGTCCTGCTGTGCGAGGCTTGGTGCGGAAGCCGGACGAGGCAATGTTGCCGTCCGGGAGCTGTGTGATGTCGAGGGCCGGGCCGGCGATTTCAATACTGGCGATTTTGAGGTCGCCTTTGGCGATGCTGGCCGAAACGCCGGAGAAGCGGACCGCATCGAAAACGAGCAACGGCGAGTTCCCGTCATCAATGCGCAGTTTTTCGAGGTGGCCCGCGGCGGTCAGCGAACCGTCCGAGGCCGGGATGAGCGTTGCTTCGAGATCGCAGGCCAGAGACGCGCTGTTGATCAGCGATTCAATTCCCGCCGTGTCGAGGTAGGGCCGCAGCGCGTCGGGGCGTATGCCCAGGGCCGAGAAATGAAATGACGCGAGCTTCTTCGATGCGAATGGTGTGATGCTGCCGTTGAATGCCAGCTTTTCGGCGATTCCGGGTGCGGAGGCGGCGGCGGAGAGGTCGATGACCGCATCGGGATGGGCCGGATCGTACGTCAGATTATGTGCCGAGAAATTGGAGACCAGCAGTTGAAGATTGGCCGGGGTGGCCGTGGATTGGTCGGCAAAATTGATCTGGGTGTCCTTGAGGGTGAAATCGTTGAGTGAAAGCTGCATGGGTGAAGGCGCAAGGGGCGCGGGAGACGCAACGGCGCTGGGTGCGGCGGGCGTCGGTCCGCGGCTGTCGAGCGGCGTCTTTCCGGCGGCGGCGGCGCGCGGGACGAGTTCCAGACCGGCCAGGCGCAGGTATCCATCGGGTGACCGCTGGGCATTGGCGCGAGCGCCTTCCAGCAGCAGGCGCGAAAACTTTCCGACGTTCGATTCGATGGAATCCGCCGACAGAAGGAAATGATCGAGCGCCAGTTGCACCTTGCCGTCGGCGCGGACGGAAATGTCTTTCAGTTCAAGCTCCGCTGCAATGCCGCCGAGGGGCGCCACAGGAGCGGAGGTTTTGAGCGTGGCGGCCATGCGAACGATGATGTTTTCTGCAACGGGCCTGAGGCCCAGCGGCGCAAAGTAAGCCGCGGCCGGTTTGAGGTGAACCCCCCGGGCGAGAACGCTCATCTGCGCATTGAGATTCGGGCCGAAGCTGAACCCCTGGCCTTCGATCTGCAGTTCTTCGAGGATCGGATCGGCCGAAATCGTCACTTCAAAGCGCGTAGGTTTGGTCTCCGAGCCAAGATCGGAAACCCGGAAATCAACCTGGATCGTCGTATCGAGCGCCGGCATCACCGACTGATCATGAAGATGCCCACGAATGTGCGCCAGACGAAACGCTTCGACGCGCAGAGGCGATGTGAGATCGTAGGTCGCGGGGCCTTTGGCGGTGGGCAGCGGCTTGGTGGCCGACGCCGTCAGAAAACGATCGAGCAGCGGAATGCGGCCGTCGGGCTGGCGGTCGAGGGAGACGTCGATGTCGTCGGCCTCCAGTCGCCACACGTCCAGCCGTGCGCGAAGAATGCGAAGTGAATTGATGCTCAGCCGGCAGTAACCGGAAGAGATGAGCGGCGGGGTGGAGAGGGGCGCGTTTTTCGGCCGCAGCTCCAGACCGTAGATTCCGACATCGCCCCCCAGCAGCGACAGTTGCAGCCGGCTGTAACGGCAATCGAGGTCATAATAACTAGTGACTCGCTGCAGTAGCGCAGGCATGGCCAGCGTGAGCGTGACGCGGAAGAGAAAAACCAGCGCCAAGCAGGTCACAACCACGATCACCAGCCGATGCCGCCAGCGTTTCCATCGCGGCAGTGCCGCGGCGGATGTCGTGGCGGTAACGGGCGTCTTATTGTTGGAAGATTTGTCTTTCATGGATTGCCTCCGGTGGCGGGCAGCGTCGCGGGTGCCGTGGCAGGTTGCGGATTGAGAAATTTCTCCAACGCCGTGCGTCGCGCGCGCGGCGGCGCCAGCGGATCGTAATCCGGCGGGGCCTTTCCGTGCGAGTTCAGCCAGTCATAGGCGCGGACGCGCGCCGCCGGAGCCGAGTCTTCGAGAAAAATCATATTCTCGGCGATCAGGCGCGTATCGAGCTGGCTGCGCGTCGCCAGGCCCCGTTGAATTTCCTCCAGCGAACCCGAATGACGCGCCGGCTCACCGGCATAGGCCGAGAGCACCGCCGCAAGTTCCGAGGGCATTTTCGCGCTGGCCTGCAGCGTGCAAAGCAGGCGGAATGTTTCCAGATCGGCACGCTGGCCCAGATCCCCCGGGCTGGCCGGTGCGGGATTCGTTGCCGCGGCCTGGCGTACCGCTTGCGCCAGCGTCGCCAGATTCGTCTCATCAATCACCAGCGCCGTATCGCTGCAGAGCGTTGCCGACGTTTCTGATCCCAGGTACACCAGCGCCGCGCGGCGCACTGCCGGACGCGAAAGAGAGTCCAGCGCCGTGCGAATGCCCGACCACGCGGCCGAAGTTTTCAGCGGCGGAGGCGTTGTCAGATCGGCCTGCGATTTCTCCAGGTCCGCCACGCACCGCGCCATCGCCTCGGATTGCTGGCCGGAATCGTCGCCCGGGCCGATATCGACAAACGCGACCAGCCCATGCGTCGTCGTCCCCGGAAACGCGAAGGGGATAATGACCGCAAAATGCTGCGAGCCGGTAAACACAGGGATGTCGATACCCGCCGTCTCGTGTTGCCACGCCGGCGGCCCGGCCGGCGCGGCCGGGGCAGCCCTGCGCCGGGTTCGCGTGCCGCTGCGATTGCCCGCAGCCGGCTCGTCGGCGATCAACACCGGCGGCGCTGCGGGAAACACCAGGTCTTCGACGATCAGCGAAACATCGAGTTGTTCCGGAACAATCGCCGGGGCGGTTGCCGGCTCTGATGCGGCTTCGGTTGATGCAGCGGTGGCCGGTGTAGTTGCCGGCTCGCTCGCGGGCGCTGTTGCCAGTTCGCCCGCGGGTGCGGTCGCCGGCTCGGTGGAGGGGGCTGTCGCGGGCATGGTTGCAGGCATTGTGGCCGGCGCCAGCGGAACGGGACGGTGAATTGCGATCTCCACGAAACGCGTGACTTGCCGCCCGGTGACGGGATCGACCACCTGTCGCGTGTCGGCCGTGCGGAACGTGGCCGTCACGCCCGGCGGGAGCGCTGATCGATTGCTGGCAAGGATGACCGAACGCACGTAATCCGAACCGCGCACCCTCGACCAGAATTCCTCCGGGCCTGTCAAAGCCGAATAGCGGCTCGCCAGGGTCAACCCGCTGGAGGGCAGCACCGGCATGCCCCCACGCGTGGCCGTCACCAGCCGGGCATGCGCTCCCAGCGGATCCAGCGCTGCCGACGGCATCTTTTCGAGCGCCACGAACGTCACCCGAATCGAAAGTGCATCGGCAGGTTTGACCGCCGGAATCTCCCCCGTTTGCGGCCCCGAAAGCGGTGTGCCCAGATAATGGCCCGCCGCAAAGCTCGCGGGCGGCGCCGTAATGCCGGTCGATGCCGTTTGGCATGCACTAACAAACAGCAGCATGCCGGCAAACGTCAGAATTGCGAACGTACGTGAATCACGAACGGAGTCCACACGAATCCCCTTAAACAGGTGAGCATCTGCGCGAATCATAGATCGCCCAGCCATCGGGGGGCAAGGAGCAAGTGGCGGAACCGGAAAATTGCGAAATGGTGCGGAGTCAAATCGCAAGGTGAAGCAGGATTTGGCTTTGCGGACAGGGCTGTGCGCCTTATCTTGAAGAAGTGGGCCTGCGATGGCCGTGGGCCGATGGGCAACCGGGAACACGTGGGAGGAACCGCGATGAAGTTCGCATGCAGCGCTTGTGGTACGTCGTTGAGGGCACATGAGGAATGGGTGGGGAGGGCGGTGAAGTGTCCGAAGTGCGGGACGCGCAACGTGGTGCCGGCTGTGACGGAGCCGATCGAAACGGCGATCGAGAGGGGCGGAAACGGGGCGGGGGATAATCCGCTGGCGGCCTTGACCGCCGCGGTGGACGCCACGACACATGAATCCGAAACGAGCCACCATGCGACGGGAGTCGAACCGGTCGACCATGGCCAGCCGCAGCATGCTCCGGCACACGCGCATGGCAGCCGGGGTGTAGGAGCGCTGGGCTATCGCCGGGCCGAATCGGGGCCGGCCGAGGCGCCGGGGTATCACATCGTGCGCATCGTGGGGTTCATCCAGCAGATCATCGGCTACTTCGTGATCGGCATCGGGGTGCTGGCGCTCGTGGGCGGAGTTGCGATGGCCGCGAACATTCTGATCAAGACCAGGGATGTGCAACTGGCGGCGGGGGGTTTGACGGGGATGACGTTGGTCGGTCTGTATCTGGCGATCCTGGGCATCTTCCTGGTGGGGGCGGGGCAGGTGATGTTCTGCGTGCGGGACATGGCGCGGAATTCGTTTTACATGAAGCGGCTGGCGGAGCGCGGGTAGGCGGGGAATAGGACGGGATTTTCGAGAACAGGCTCACACCGCCGGTGTGCCGCTGGCATGGGGCGGGTTGCAGGCGGCGATGGCCGAGCGCAGGGCGGTGGCGGGATCGTCGGTGGGGATAAACTCGTGGGCAATCCAGCCGCGATACCCGGTGTCGGCGATGGCTTTGATGATGGCCGGGTAGTTCAGCTCCTGGCGCGCGTCGATTTCGTGGCGGCCGGGCACGCCGCCGGTGTGGTAATGGCCGATGCAGTCGGCGTACTGGCGGATCGTGGCGATGACATCGCCTTCCTGGATCTGCATGTGGTAAATGTCATAGAGGAGCTTGAAGCGTTCTGAGCCGATGCTCCGCACCATCGCGGCGCCCCAGGCGGTGCGGTCGGCCATGTAGTCGGCATGATCGCGTTTGGAATTGAGCAGTTCGAGGCAGAGCGTGACGCCTTTGGCTTCGGCCAGGCCGACCACCTGCTTGATGGCGGCGGCGCAATGCTCAAACCCCGTGGCATCATCGAGGCCGGCGCGGTTGCCGGAGAAACAGACAACGCTGGGCGCGCCGACCTCCGCCGCGGCTTCGAGCGCCGTGCGGATTTTGGCCAGGCACTCGGCATGGTGCTCGACGCGGTTGAGCCCGCGCTGCAGGTCATGGCTGGGTAGCAAGGTGGGGATGAGACCGAAGGAGCGGAGCAGCGGTGCGTGTTCGGGTCCGACGAAGTCGATGCCGCCCAGACCGAGCGATGCGCAGAGCCGGGCAAAGGGTTCAATCGCGAGGTCTTTGAAGCACCAGTGGCAGGCGGATTGACGCGGCCAGGTGGGGGAGGTTGATGACGCTCGCGGGTCGGCTGGGGGCATGCGCAAAGCTTCCCTATTCATTGACGATACTGCGCCCAGCGGGACTCGAACCCACAACCATCCGCTTAGAAGGCGGATGCTCTATCCAATTGAGCTATGGGCGCGAAACTGAATTCAGAATTCAGAATGCTGAATTCAGAATAGACAGAGGGGGGCAAATTGTCGAGACGGCGGGCGCCGTATGTGACCCGCACCAAAGGTTAGTGCATTTCGCCGACGTCGATTTTTACGTCCTGGCGGAGTTGGATCTTGTCGATGTGGCCGTCGCGGATCCAGATGATGCGGTCGGAGACGTCGAGCATTTTGAAATCGTGGGTGGCGGAGATGACGGTGACCTGGCGTTCGGCGTTCATCTGGCGGAGGAGTTCGATGATCTGTTTGCCGGTGTTGAGGTCGAGGTTTCCGGTGGGTTCGTCGGCGAGAATGATGGCGGGGTCGTTGGCGAAGGCGCGGGCGATGGCGACGCGTTGTTGCTGGCCGCCGGAGAGTTGGCCGGGCTTGTTGAGGAGGCGGTTTTCGAGGCCGACGCGTTTGAGGATGGCGGCGGCTTTGTCCTGGGCGTCGGAATTGGACATGCCGCCGAAGATCATGGGGAGCATGACGTTTTCGAGGGCGGACATGACGGGGATGAGGTTGAAGGTCTGGAAGATGTAACCGATTTTGCGGCAGCGGAGCCAGGCGAGTTCGAGGGCGTCGAGCTGGGCGATGTCGACTTCATCAATGAAGACTTTGCCGGAGGTGGGTTTGTCGAGTCCGCCGATGGCGTTGAAGAGGGTGGACTTGCCGGAGCCGGAGGGGCCCATGATGGAGATGTATTCGCCCTTGAAGATGGTGAGGGTGATGCCTTTGAGTACGCGGAGGATTTCCTCGCCCATGCGGTATTCTTTGATGACGTCGATGGTGCGGACGATTTCTTCGCGGCCGTCGTTGGAGGCGGGGGGAGCGGTTGGGGGGGTGGGGGCGGTTTCGGTCATGGGCACGAATCCTCATGGGGACAAGGAAGGGCATCATAGTTTGAGAAGCGGGAATTAAGAAGCGGGCAGGGGCTGCTCAAACGGGCACTGAAGATTAACGCCGGGGAAGGGCGGGTGATGCGGATGGTGGCAGGCAGCAGACGGGGATGGGAATGGAGAAGTGCTATGCGGCGAGGGGTGGGGTGCATTGGATGCGGTTGCCGCCGGCGCGTTTGGCCTGGTACATGAGTTGGTCGGAGGCGGCGATGAGGTCGGGGAGCGTTGAGGGGTGGAGTTCGGGAGGCATCCAGAGCATGCCAATGGAGAGCGAGAGGGTGAGGGGTTGATCGTGGCCGGTCTGGAGAGCGGCGAGGGTGATGTGCTGGCGGATGCGTTGTGCAACCTGGAGCGCTTCCTCGAAGGGGCAATCGGCAAGGAAGATGACGAATTCATCGCCGCCGTAACGTCCGAGGAGGTCGGAGTGGCGGATGCACTGGCGGGCGATGGTGACGAGATGCCGCAGCGCGGCGTCCCCGATGGCGTGGCCGAAGGTATCGTTGATGGATTTGAACTTGTCGAGGTCGAGGTAGATGACGGCGTGCGGGTGGCCGCGGTGGATGGTGCGCGTCAGAGCTTCGTTGGCCAGATGCGTGAAACCCTGGCGGTTGAGGGCGCCGGTGAGGGGGTCGCGGAGCGCGGCTTCTTCGAGCTGATCGTGCTCGCGGATGATCTCGCGGACTTCCTTTCCGACGGTGGCGACCTGGGTCATGAGTTCCTGGACGGAGGCGACGAGGCGGGTGGTGTTGTCGGCGGATTCGGACGCGGCGCGTTCGAGCAGTTCGGAAAGATCCATCTTGGGAGCGTGGCTGTTGGAAAAGAAGGTGAAGAGTTCGCGGGCTTCGGATTCGATGGACGCCAGGAAAGTTTCGGTTTCGATGTTGCGGACGAGCATGGAGTCCGCAAGAAATGTCCGCAGCGTGCGGGCGTCGTTCGCATTCCATACGCCGAGATGATGCGGGAAGAGGCCGGCGGCGAAGATGGCGTCGGCGAGCGGCTCGGGGAGCAGTTCGCGGAGGGAGGCATGATGGTGATGGAACGCGATGGCGTTGGTGTAGAGATCCGGGAGATGGAGTTTCTGGGCGATGGCGCAGCCCATTTCGGCGTGATCGAGTTTGAAGAGGTCGTGTTCCTTGCGGAGCCGGGTGGCGGCGTCGAGGTCGACATTGGCCAGCAGGTTCGTCATGTGGGTGCGTGCGGTGGCGAGCATGACGGGCAGGGCGATGTCCTGGAAGAGACCGGCGACGAAGGCTTCCTCAGCGAATTTGGGATCGATGAGGCCGGCGAAGTGGCGGGCGACGACGGCTTTGTAGAGTGCGGCAGACCAGAGGTCGTGGGATTCTTCGGGTGAGAGGTGCAGGGTGTTGTGTAATCCGGCGAGGCAGAAGCCCAGGGCCAGTGCGCGGACGGTGCCGATGCCCAGGAGATTCACCGCGACTTGCGGGCGGGTGACGTTGCTGCGTACGCCGAACCAGGAGGAATTGACGACGCTGAGGAGTTTGGCGCAGAGGGCGGGATCGGCGGAGATGACTTTGGCATAGGTGGCGTGATCGGCGGAGGCATCGCGGCTGAGTTCGACGAGTCGGACGGCAACGGCCGCGGAGGAGGGGAGGTAGGCGAGTTGCGCGATGCACTGGCGCGCCGCCTGTTCGGGGGCGCATACGGCGGGGTCGCCAAGGGTGGCGGCATCGTGTGCGCAAACGTGTTTCATGCACCATCTCCAGCGAATGTCCTGGTAGCCGACGATACGGATGGCGGCTGCGGGTCTATTCTCGGTCCTGGCGGAACTCCGACGGCTATTTTCATCGTCGGCGAGATTGGGGCGTCAGATAAGTGATGGTGACGCAAAACGAACAGGTTACAAGACATTTACGGGAACGTGAAATGGCGAAGTGTGGGGGATTGATAGGAGATGAGGTCAGATCGGTTTTTGGTTTCGGGGGTGATGAAGCCGCCGCTAGACATCGACGCGCATGGCGGCGATAGGTTGCATGCGGGCGGCTTTCCAGGCGGGGTACATGGCGGCGGCGGCGGTGATCGCCAGGCCGATGATGCTGGAGCCGGCGGCGATGAGGATCAGCGTGCTGCCGTGAATGTTGGACCAGGCGGCGTGGCCGTAGTTTCTGCTGAGCAGGAGGATCGAGATGGCCAGGCCGAGGGCGACGCCGACGAGGGTGCCGGCGGCGCCGAGGAAGAGGGATTCGAGGAAGAAGAGTTTGAGGATGAAGGAGTCGAGTGCGCCGAGGCATTTCATGGTGCCGATCTCGCGGAAGCGTTCCATGACGGACATGAGCATGGCGTTCGAGATGCCGACCATGCAGACGAGCAGCGAGAGGGTGATGAGCCAGACGGTGCGGGAGGCGCCGGAGGAATCGGGGGCGACGATGATGCCCTGGGCCTGAAGGAGAGCGGCCTTGGCGGCGGGTTCGATGGCGCGGGTGGTCCAGATGTAGGTGAGGAAGGCGATGGCCATCACGATGGTGATGAGGGTGAGGATGCTGCGGGCGAGGCGTACACGCAGGGAGCGCAGGGCGATTTCGATCGCCTTACTGAGCGGGAGCCGAATCTGTTTTTGGATGGCTGGAGGCATGGAGGGATTTTATACGGTTTCCGCATAGTTCACACGCTGGCGAGAACAAAACGATGAACGATGAACGATGAAAGGGGGGAACGTGGGGGAGGCGGTTATTTCTTGTGCTTCTTCTTTCGGAGCTTGGGGGGCTTGGGTTCGTTTTTGTCGGGGGGGGCGATGATCGCGATGAGGTTGCGCTGGGTGAGGATTTTGAGGAAGGCGAGGACGGAGACTTCGGCTTCGCGGAGGTTGAGGCGGTGCTGGCGTGCGAAGGCTTCGATGATCATCTGAATGGAGCGGCGGTCGTCGATGCGGTCCCAGATGTCGATGCCGAGTGCGTCGATCTCGAAGTGTTTTTCGGAGGCCCGCGAATTGAAGAAGCGTTTGAGGAGGTTTTCGCGGAGCGGGGCGGTCAGGCGCAGCGATTCGGCAGTGCGCTTGGATTCCTGGACGAGTTTGTTGCGCGTGAGAATGGCGGCGAGGAGGAGGGAGCGGTCGGGAGGTTTTTTGGAGGAGAGGCCGAACATGAGCGATACGATAACCGACGCTGCGGCCGACGCGTAGCGGGAAGGGCGAGGGGGCCGATACTCAGACCGTTACCTGGTGCGACCAAGTGATACGGTTGGTGGGCCAGTCCAGGCGAAAGGTGAGAGTGTGGCGTTGGCGGCGGAGGAGGCGGCGGGTGGTCAGGGTGCAGAGGGTTTCGGTGGGGATTTCGGTCCATTGGGCGTTGGGGTGCTTTTGGAGGAAGGGGACGTTCTTCTTGGCCCACTGTGAAAGGGTGAGGGGTTCTTCGGCCGGGGAGCTGGGGCGTAACAGGCGATCGGCGAGGGAGAAGGAGCCGAGGGTGAGGTGTTGGCGCTGCCAGCGGGTGCCGAATTCGAGGCGGGTGGCGCCGGGGAGCATGGAGATGTCGGCCAGGGAGAGATTTGCCGAGACCAGGCCGGCGGCGCCGTAGACGTTCCAGTAGCGGTCAGTGGTATTGGCGGCGAGAAGCGCGCAAGCGGCGAAATCGGTGGCGATGGTTTCGATGTGCTGGGGATTGCGGGGCCAGTGGAGTTCGATGACCAGATGGCCGTGGACGCGGAGGAGAGTGAGGGTGTCATCGTGCTGAAGTTGGGTCCAGCCGGCGAGGGAGGTGACTTGTGTGCCGGTGCGTTTTTTCAGACGGGAGAGGGTGCGGGAGAGTTTGCGGGCCGCGGCGGGGCTTGGGGAAAAATCGTTTTTTGGGTAGGAATCTTTCAGTTTGGATTGCGGGTCAGTCGGGCCGGCGGCGGAGCCGCACGGCTCTGTGGTGGTACGTGATTTCTGAAACCAGTCCAGTGGCCAGAGGCGGTGGGGGGTTTGCCAGCGGAGTTCGAGGCGGGGTGCGACGAGATCGACAAAGACCAGTGCACCGACGCGGCGGTCTCCGCGGTGAAAGTGGAGGTTCCAGTCTTCAGGGAGGAGCAAAGCCAGGCCATTCCAGGCGAAGCGTTGGAAGCCGGGGGGAGGAGGAAGTTGTGGGGGCGGATGGGTCATGGGGAAAAAGAAAAATAGAAAATAGAAAATGGAAAATAGAAAAATGGAGCAGAATCGTTTCTGCGTCCCGACCGTCTTTTTCTATTTTCTATTTTCAATTTTCTATTCCTCTTTCTTAGTTGGGCATAATTTGAAAGGGTTGGTCGACAGGCCAGTGGACGAGGAAGCCGATGGCGACCCAGAAGACCGAGGCCAGGGCTTCGCCGAGGAGCAGGCCGATGAAGAACGGGCGGAGGCGGTTGAAGACCGGTGCGCCTCCCCAGCGGAGGACGATGAGTTTAAGGATCCAGGCGATGAAGATGGAGAACCAGATACGCTGGATGGCCCAGCTATTGAGCAGGAGCAGGCCGATGGGGTGGAAGGGGCTGGCGGTCCAGAGCATGCGTGAGAGGCCGACGAGACCCATGGCGGCGGCGCCGAAGGTGACGTTGGTGGCGCGGTCGACTTTGTGCGGCTGGATTTCCGGTTCGGCCATGGCGACGGAGTATTGGATGGTTTGCTCGGGGTACATGCGCGGCCCGTAGCCGTTGTCGAAATTCTGGCGGCCGTTGTCGTAGGTCAGCACGTGGTGGGTGGCGCCGGAGAGGACGAGGGTGCCGACGAAGGCGAGCATGAGGAGGAGGTAGACCTTGGGGCGATCGCGGCTGGGCGCGGCGTTGTTGAGGCGCATGGCATTGGCGGCGAAGGGGGCGAGATTTTCCCGCTGATCGGTGTAGATCATGCGCGAGGCCATGTTGACCAGCATCCATTGTTTGACGGCGACGGCCTTGGCCGCGGCAGTCTGGGAGACGGTGGAGAAGAGGTAGCCCATGAGATGACTGGGATCGGCGGTGTCGACAAACTGCACGAGCAGCAGGCCGGACTCCATGATGATCCGGGCCAGGATGGTCAGCCAGGCATAGACAAGCAGGACCAGCAGGATGGCCATCCAGAGTTTGAGTCCGCAGTAGGTGAGGAATCCGGCGGCGAGCGTGCCGCAGACGAGGATGCCGGTGACGCTGAGGCGGTAGCTGAAGAACTCCTCGCGATCCCGTTTTTGGAAAAGCGTTTTGCCGACGTAGGCGAGATGTCCGCGGGATATCCAGAGGGTCAGCGCGAGGTAGACCAGCCAGATTCCGAAGCCCTGGTATTGAACATGTTCGCTGGTGAGCTTTGTGCCGAAGCGGTCGAAGATCATGATCATGAACTGGTAGGCGACGTAGAAGAACCAGAGAGAGAAGGCGACATCGAGGGAGACGAAGTAGGTGATGCCGACGACGGAGAAGAAGAGGGTGGCGGTCTTGATGGAGCCGGGGAGAGTGTTCCAGGGATACTCGGAGAGGGCCGCGGTAATGTCGTACTTGAGCTGGAATTGGGGCACGGAGGAGAAGAATACGTGCATGCCGTTCATGAGGTAGATGGCCAGGGGAATGGCGGCGCCGGCCCAGAGGAGCTTGTCGCGCCAGAGAGAGTTGAGCCGGCGGCCCGGTTCGGGCTCGGCCATGAGTTCCAGGGGAATCATGGCCAGGGGGAAAGGAAGGCGTTCGTTGATGATCCACTGTTTACGCATGATGGCGCAGAGGAACATCACGCCGAGGAACATCGGGACGACGAAGACGGCCCAGGCGAGGTAGGGCCAGAGCCAGGGTCCCCAGGTATCGCCGAGGCGGTGTTCACCGTTGGGATCGAGGCCGAGGAAATAGGAGCGGATAATCCAGGAGTTGGGGTCTTTGGAGGGGAGGAGAAAATCGGGTAGGGACTGGATGTATTTGGGGTACATTTCGTTGTTGACGGAGAGGTAGACGGTGCTGCCGAGCTGGGGCTGGAAGTAGCGGAAGAAGCCAGAGGAGGGAAGGCTGCAGGAGATCATCATCATGCCTATCGCCAAGGCCATTTCGCGGGTGGCGAGGCGGTGGCGGCCGAGCAGGGGGTTGATGATCAGGCACATGAAGGTGATAGCGGCCAGGACGATGATCGGCAGGTGGTTGCCGACGAGGTAGGTGTTGTGGCGGATGTTGTCGGAGTAAGGCACGAGGATGGAGACGAGCACGACGAGGAGGAAGCCGGTGGCGACGGCGCGCAGGCTGACGGCGCTGCGGGGTGTGGAGATTCCGGGCTCGGGGGTTGGTGCGGTTAAAGGAAATTTGTTATTCATCGGGCTGCTGCCTGTTCGCGATTCACGTCAATAAGGTAACTGGAAGACGGCTTTGCTGATCAGCACCATGCCCAGTGAGAACATGGAGACGAGTCCGACGCCGCAGGAAAAACCTGCCAGCAGCACCGGTGCGTACTGGCGCCATTTGAGTCCGAAGCGTCGTTCGAAGAAGTAGCGTCCGAGGAGCGCGCCGAGCATCTGGGGGATCATGCCGGCGGCGAGGCCGGTGCCGAGCCCGCGGACGAGTCCGTAGCAGAGCATGACGGGCGCGCCGAAGCTGGCGAGGGTGGAATAGACGATCAATCCGAGGCCGCCGGCGCCGGTGATGTAGCGCCACTTGATGGCTTCGTAGAACATGGATGCTCCGCCGAGGGTGGAGGACTGGGTGAGAGCGGCGTTCTTGGCCTGCAGTTCCCACATCTGGTTGGCGAAGGGGTAGGCCGTGGAGGGGATGGGCGCCAATCGCCAGAGATATTGCGAAAAGATGATGGAGCCGACGATGACGACCGGGAAGACGACGAGTTCAGCCTTGATGAGGCTGGTGAATTTTGTGCCGGTGAGTTCCTGGGTGCGGAAGCCGACGACGGTGCCGGCGTAGTTGTGAATGGGGATGGGTGCGAACCAGATATCGACGCCGTGGTAGCCGAAGGATTGCGACGCGATGAAGGTGGCCTCGCGGACCATGGGGATTTCGACCCACTGTCCGGCGACGCCTTCCATGCGCGCCGCGACGTAGGAAATGATGGGCGTGTAGACGAAGCCGTAGGCCAGGAGAATCCAGAGCGGGAATGTGGGGACGAGCCAGTGGCAGATCACCGTGTAGGAGATGGTGGAGAAAAGGTAGATGGCCAGGCCGACCCAGAGGGGGATGTCGCCGCGGCCGGCGGGGGGGTGCATGAGGCGGTCCCAGGCGGAGCGCTGAACTTCACCCGGTTCGGCGATGGTGACGGTGTTGCGTTTGGCGCGGAGGGATTTGAAGACGTGGTAGAAGCCGATGATGGCGATGGCCAGCGACAGGCCGATGCCGACGGAGAGGTAGACGTCGACGTTGTTGGCAAAAACGGTTTCGGTGGCGCTCATGCCGGGCTGCCAGTGGGGCAACTGATGGGCGGCGTAGAGGATGGGGTTGGCGATCCAGGTGAACAGCATGCCGATGAAGGACCCGAGGACGGCATAGAAGGGGAGCACCATGCCGACGAGGATGTTGCCCAGGTCCATCGAGAGCGTGATGGGCGTGGCGGGTGCGAGTGCTTCAGTGTTGCGGGAGAGGTCGACGAAGACGGTGGGGATGATGCTGATGGGGTTCTTGAGCAGCGTGCTGGTGATGGAGGGAACGCCGACGTAGAGGAAGCCGAAGATAAGGCCGATCATGCCTCCGATGGAGAAGATGCGCCAGCGCCAGGTTTCGTTGCCGGAGGAGGAATCGGCCAGTGCGGTGACGCCCAGGGCGCCGACGGGGGCCATGGGGAAGGGGAGTTTTTCGACGTCGGAGGTGACGCGGAAGAGGACGTATCCGAGGCCGAAATTGTCGAGGCGTCCAAGGAGTTGTCCGAGGATGATCATGCCGATGGGAGCGAGCCAGCCGGCGTTGAAGAAGCTGCGGGTGGCGATGACATCGGGCGAGGGGGCCACCCAGGAGGGGATCAGTTCGGCGACGCCCATGGCTTTGGCGGGGTCGGAGGTGGCGTAGTATTGGATCCAGAGAAGTCCGGAGAAGGGTGAGGCGACGGCGGCGCCGGCCATGTAATAGAGGATGAAAATTTCTGGGCGCTTGAGGGTGGTGAAGCTGCGGCGGGCCAGTTCGACGAAGAGGATGACGGTGACCCAGCGTGCGGCGGAGGACATCGTGTCGCCGCCGATGAGCAGGGAGAGGTACATCGCGCCGGGCATCATGACCATGCCGATGAAGATGCAGCCGATGACCGAGCGGATGGAGAAGCCGTCGACGAAGGTGGTCGGCGTCTCCATCAGACTGCGGTACTGAGATAATTCGCGGTCTTCTTTCATGGGGTTCTTGAGGGCTCCGTCATGCGGTATGTTCCGCGGCAAACATGGATTCACTCTTGTCCAGATATTCCTTTACCAGAATCGGCGGCACAGCGCGCCACAGGAGAAACTGCTTGCGGACTTCGACCAGGAAGGGGCGGTTGAGGCGGTACCAGGTGGTGGGGCTGCCGGCTTCGCGGACGAGCATGAGTTTGACTTCGAACACGTTTTTTTCGCTGGTGGGATAGATGCCCAGCCAGAGGGCCTGGATGACGCCCAGATCGTAAGGCGCGAGCCAGACGCGGCAGGCCAGTCCGCGGAGAGGGCCTTCCGGAGTTTGATCGACGAAGGCCTTGATGTGGTCGGCGGTGAAGCGGCCGGTGCCGGCCTGCGAGGTGGTGATGAGGAATTCCTGGAGGAACGCGCAGACGCCGCGAGCCGCGGTTTCGTTGACGGTGAAGGGGAGTTCCACGCGGAGGGTGTCGCCTTCGGGCTTGGGGAGTTTCCAGTCGCGCTTGAGCGAAGGCGTGGCCACGCGGGTGGCGGCGCGGGCGGGCCAGAGGCTGGACGCCATGACAATCGCCAGCACCAGGCCCATGGTGACGATGGCGGACATGGAGGAGTAATTGAGATCGGTGCCGCCCATGAGGTGCGCCCATGAGAGGACGGTAGCAAGGCCCTGGCCGAAGATATATCCGAAGACGACGCCAAGTGTTCCCAGGGCGGCAGCTTCTGCAAGGAAGAGCATACCGACGTGGGAGGGTGCGAGGCCCACGGAAGTGTAGACATGAATTTCGCGCGTGCGCTCTGCGACGGCGCCGAGCATGGTGTTGAGGACGATGACGCCGGCGATGAGCATGGGGACGAGGACGGCGTCGAGGTCCTGCGGGCGGGTGGCTTCGATGGCGTTGATCGTGCGGACCTGTTTGCCATCGGAAACGTAGACGGCAAAGACGCTGCGGCGGGCGAGATCTTCGGCGACTTTTTTGAGGGCGTCGGCGTCGATGCCTGCGGGGCGGACCATGATACTGGTCATGCGGCCGCCGAGGTCCTGCACGACTTTTCGCGGCAAGACAGCGACGCTGCGAACATTCAGGAAGCGATAGGTAGCTTCCGGTGTGGCGGCGACATCTTCGGGGGCAGTCGAGGAGGTGGTGCCGGCGGATACGGGAGCGCCGGTGGGATCGGTCGGAGTCATTTCATCGCCGGTGAGGTTGCGGAGGGAGAGGAGACCTTCATCGGTGAAGAAGCCGGCGATGGTGAGGCGGTAGCCGAGGATGTCGACGGTCTCGCCGACGCGGAGGTTCATGGTTTCGTGGAGGGAATCGGGCAGCCAGCAGAGATTTTCACCGGCGGCCAGGCGTGAGAATCCGGGCAGGACCTGCTCCATGTCCGCCCGCTGGAAATTCTGTTCGGCTGGATCGATGCCGACGAAGCCGGAGGCGAAGAAGGTGGAGGCGTTGGGGTTCTGCGCTGTTGCGGTGGCCGGTGTGGTGAGTGTAGCAGGCGAAGTGGAGGTGGAGGCGGGTTCATTGGGAATGGCGGATTCGGGCCGCACGGGAAGGTACCAGGGTTGCTCGGCCTTGTCGGACGCGTACCACCAGCGCTGGGCGACGGGGCCGAGGGTTGTGCCGTCGGGGGAGACGGCCAGTTCCGCGGCGGTGTGGAGCGCCATGCCGGAGAGAGCTCGCCAGGCACGCATGCGAATCTGGATGCCGGCGGGCATGTTGTCCGGGGCGCTGGCGACGATTCGCGGGGTGATCTGGACGCTTTCGCGGACGCTGGTGAAGCAGAGCAGGGTGAAGGTCAGGAGGACCAGGGTGATCAGCGTGAGGGTAGTGCGTGTGCCGCGGCGACGCATGTTGGAGAGACCGAGACGGACGGCGGCGCCGAGGACTGCGCCGCGTTTGAGGTTGGCCGAGTGCGCGGCGGAGGCGGCGCCGCGGAGGCGTGAGATTTCCTCCTCAAATTTGCCGAACAGGATGTAGACGACCGTGCTGGAGAGGATCAGGATCAGGAAGGCCAGCAGGATCATCAGCGGGGCGGAAGAGATGCGGAACGCCGGGTGGAACCAGAGGGCGGCGGTCATGAAGGCGAAGATGGCGGCGAACCAGCCGATCTGCTTGTAGACGTTGGTGGCGCCGATGATCAGGCGTTCAAGGAAGTAGGAGAAGGGGATGATGCCCAGCAGCAGGAAGATGACGCCCTTGATGATGCCGTTGCTGGTGGAAATGAGGTTCTGATAGACCTGGGACTGGTAACTCCAGGCGGCGTCGGCGGCGGCGAACCACTGGAGGTAATGGTTTCCGGTGCGGGCGGCTTCGGCTTCTTTGAGTTGCGCGGCACTGCGGGCCTGCAGGTCCTTGATGACTTCGTTGCTGATGCCGAAGCGCTCGAGGTCCCGCTGGCGTTTGCGGTTCAATTGATAAAGGTCCTGCACGTTGCGGTAGACGAGGGGGCCGATTTTCGCCAGGTCGGTCGTCTGGAAGCCGCGGCCTTCGAGTTTCTTTTCCTTGATGGCCTCGTCGTCGAGGTTGATCAGCAGCATGCGGTTGGCGACGGAGCCCTTGGCGACGAGCAACTGCCAGGTGATGTCGCGCGGCATGAAGATGGCGGCGGTGCCGCTGCGCGCCCAGATGTAGGAAAACTGGGCCTTGTCGAGGCGGCGGGCGTCGAGGATTTCGAGTTTGCTCAGGTCCTCCATGTAACGCGGATCGAACAGGCCGTAGGCGTCGAGACGTTTGCAGTCGAAGAGCATGGCCCGCACGGGGTGCCAGGCATCGGGCGCGAAATCGGCGGCCAGTCCGGTCGCTTCAGATCCATTGGCCATCAGGCAGCGGGTGGGCAGGCCGTCGGCGTCAAACGCAAAGGCCTGCATCCGCACGCGTCCGCCGTCGATCTTGGGCACGGCGTGGATGTTCAAGGTTCCGTCGGCATTGGTCAGGTACCACTCGGTGCGGCGCGTTCCGGCCAGGGGCCAACCGAGGGCCCAGCCCCACCACTCGCACTCAGTGCCGACGAGCACATTGGGCGCCCCGAGACGCGGGATGGTTTCGCCGAGCGTGCGTTCGAAGACGGTGAGCCGCTGGTCGGAGGTGCGCATGGAGATTTGCGTGCGGCCGTAGAAGAGCGGATCGGTCAGGGCGCCCGGTAAGCCGGCCGCGCCGAAGAGCAGTCCCGTGAGATCCTGCATCTGCTGGTCGAAGTTGAACCAATCCAGGTGTTCGAGCGTGTCCTGGGGGGTGTCGACCAAGCCGGTGGCATCATGGACGGTGGCGAAAGCGCCGGCCGGCTGTCCGTGGTAGATCGCCGCGTCGGAGGAGAAACCGAGCTTCATCGAGAAGAACGATTCGACAGTGAAGCGGTTTTCCATGGTGTCGGCGACGAAGGCGCTGGCGCGGTTGTTAGCTTGGGCGGATTGTTTGAGCATCTCGTCATAGCGGCGGAATTCGCGGGCGAAAGGGGCCATGCGGCCGGTGATATCCGACGACAGGAAGTGGTAGTAGCTGCGAGTGAGAAAACCGAACTGGGTGGAGCCCGACGAGAGGGCCAGCGTGAAATGGATCAGCGGGAAGCGCGGGCCGAGGGCTTTGCGGATGTCCTGCCAGCCCTGGAGTTCGTCGGATTCGCGGGTTTGCCGTGCGAGTTCGGTCTGCCAGATCGGAAGAACCCGGACCGCGGCGCTGGAGACGAGCCCGCGGAATTGTTCCGGCAGCGGAACGTGGTTCTGAAGATTGAAATCCGTCGCCAGCATGTCGCGTTTTTGCTTTTCGAGCGCTTCGACGAGGAGTTTGGAGGCGGTTTCGTCGGCGGCATCGACGGGACTTCCGCGCCGCAGACGCGCCTGTTGAAGTTGGTCTTCGATCAGCGACGTTTCGCGAGCCATTTGGTCGCGTGTCGCCAAGGTGACTGCGGCGCTGTTGAGCGCGGCTTGGTCTCCGGAGGAAAGGCGCTGGAGTCCTTCGACGATTTCCTTCGCCTTGTCGCGTGCCAGCGTGATTTCGGCGACCTGGCCGGTCAGTTCGGTGTCGTAGCGGGCGGGGTCGCCGTAGGTGCGGCCGAGGATGTCGTAGAGCTGACGCGTGCCGCGGTTATTCCATTCATCGCCGGCGGTCAGCGCGATGAGGGTCGTCTGGCGATCGGGAGCGGAGGCGAGGAACTCGGCGATGCGCAGGGCCGCGCCGGCGTTGAGGGCCTGGGTCGCTCCCGGGGCGCGTCCCATGACTTCCGAAACGCCGTCGTAGCGCGTCTGCACAACGACCATTTGATTGAACCAATTACGATCCTTGACCTTGGCCAGGTCGGCGGTCTTCTGCCGCCCGGGGATGAGGCACAGGAGATTTTCAACCTCGCGTTCCTGCCAGGAGATTTTTACCTCGATGGTCAGTTGGTGCATTTCGCCGGATTTGATGCGTGCGACGGCTGCCGGGTCATCGCAGAAAAAACGCGGGATGGAGACGGGCGTGGTGGTCGATTTGTCGAGGAGTTCGACGACGCGCGTCTTGTCGGATCCGATGAAGATGATGCCTCGCGCGCCCAGGCCGGCGATCGTTTGCCACGCCGATCCGCCCGAGTTGATCTCCAGCGCCACGTAGCTGTTGGCCAGTACCTTGCCGTCGAGTTCGGCCAGCGTGCCTTTGCCGGCGTAGACAATGGGCGCGGTGGCGTCGGCTTCGCGGATGGCCGCGGCCTGGCCGCCGGAGGGTGATAGCGGAGCGAGTGGCACGGGGCGCTGCTGGCCGCCGTCAGCAGGTTCGTAGGCCCGGCAATATTCCACGACCGGAACGACCAGGAGAAACTTCTGCCGCAGGACTTGCTCGCCGGTGATTTGCTGGAGTCTTGCGGCAAGATAATCGGCGCTGGCCTGAGCGCCGGGCGTTCCGGCGGAGCGGTCGGTAGCATTGTGGAGGAGCGTTTCGGTATCTTCGCGGACGGCTGCCGGGGCGCGCAACGTCACCGCCACTATCGCCCACAGCATCACTGCTCGAATCACACCCCAGCGCATGGCCACCCGCAAACAGGACAATTCGCCGTTTCGGCAATTCGCTAGCGCCGTCGACCGATGACCGACGATGACTTGCCGCCTCAATTCGGCGTTTGAATGTCACCACGCGGGCGGATCAGCGTAAATGCGTTTTGATCCTTGGTCAGGTCCCAGAGAATCTGGTCTGCCGAGCCGCCGGCGTTGTTCCCGGTAAACGTCGCCGCATTGCCATTCTTGCCGGTCGCGACGGCTTTATTGGCCAGGGCGTCAAATTCCAGGGTATCAGCGGACAGTTCATTTTCGTTCAGCGAGAGCACGGCGCCGCCGTCAGCGACGACCTTGGAGAGTTTCTGGTTTCCACCGGTGCCCAGCGCGACGGGGCTGGCGATGGTGTCGCCGCCGCCGGCTTCCTTCGATTGGACCAGGGTGGCGCTGAGGCTATCGCAACTCAGATCGACGCGCGAACCCTTTGCGGCGTCAGCGGCAGGCATCTTGAAGGGCTTCACCGGCACGTGCACCATGTGCACCTCCTTGCGGAAGGTGATGGTGCCGGTGTTGCCGGCGTATTGCAGCTTGTCTTTCCACGAGAAGGCCGTCTGACCGCGGCCGTTGGCGTTTTGATTGCCCTTGGGGTCGGCCCGGAAATCCTCGACCAGCAGACTCCCGGCGACGGGGACATCCAGCGTGCGTGTCGCTTCGGTGTAGATCAGTTTGGGGGCTTGCAGGTAGACGCGCGTGATGGGTTTCTTCTGCGCATCGAGCGACGCGCCTTCGGCTTTCACGTGTCCGCTGGCGATGATCTGCCCGAGCCGCGGCTTCTTCGATCCATCGGCCGTTTCGCTGGTCTCTTCGAGTTTCACCTCAAGGACATCATCGCACTTCAGCTCGCTGGTCTGGTCTTCCTTGCTGAGCAGCTTCGCCGAAACATCGCCATAGAACGCGGCCAGCAGATCTTTGCCGCTGTAGGTCATCCGTTTCGTCCATGTGACCTGAACGGGTGAACCCGCATCGTCTTTCTTCTGCGATGGCTGAAAGAAAGTGAACTCGCCGTTGCCGGGAATTTCGAGAGATTCACGTTTTTGGTCGAGAAGCACCTTGGCCCCGGCGATTTGATTTCCGCCCTGCTGGAGCCGGGCGGGCTGCATGATGCCGTTGGGCTGCATCACGCCTTCGAGCGTGGCCGTGCCGGCTTTCGGCTCGGCGGTCAAGGTCTGGCATTTGGCGATCACGGGCAAATTGCCGAAGCCTTCGATTTCGACGGTGACGCCGTCGGTGGCGGTGAGCAACCTGGCCTGGGTTCCGCCGAGGGTGTCTGGATTGCGTGTTTCCGCGGCCGTCCCACGGTCTTTGGTTTCGAGGGCGACTTCCATGTGCGGCGTGGAGATCTGCTGGCGGGTGAACTTCTTCTGATCCTTGGCGGCCCCGGCCGCACCTTTTTCCGTATAGGTCCAGGCAACGACATCATCCGTGGCGATCAGGCTGGCGGGCACCGGGGCCTTGGCGCCGGGAGGAACTTGCGTGAGCACTTCGAGTTTCCCAGCGGAGAGGCCATCGGGATGACCCTCATCACTGAGGTTGTCGGGTCCATGATCGCCGCGGGCCGAACGTACCTGCACGTTGCCGGTGGCGAGGAGTTTTTCGAAAGCCTGCGGAGTTTTGGTTTCGCCGGTGTAGGAGATGAGGACGTCGAGCAGATCGGCGCCGATGGAGAACGCCGCATCGGTGACCTGGGCATTGCCGGTCATCGCGGCGTGGCGAACGGTCCAGGTATTCTTGCCGGGATTCTTGATATCGGGCACGGAGACCCAATCCAGCGTCAGGCCCTTTTTCCAGGATGCGACAAGCGGCCGGCCGCGCTGGGCGTTCGCCTCGTCGCCGCGGCGCAGGACGGATTGCGGAACTTCCGCCTGTGCCGGCCCTTCGAAAACCGTCTGGATCGATTTGCCCTGAGCGTCCATGGTTCCGCTGACACCCTGGCAGACGACCTTGCCGAATTTCGGATCGGCCAGTTCGACTTTGCCGACTTCACCGGGTTCCAATTTCACCCGCATTTCGCCGCGGTGCAGCCAGGTTCTTCCGCTGGTCGCGGTGGTATCTTGATCCTGCACCACCACGGGATGCTGCACGGTGCCCACGGCTTCGAGCGCCCAGTCCTTGCTGGTGGTGAGTATCAGGTCTTCGGGACCGGAGGGACGCATTTCCATCGAACCGGTCCAGTGAACGACGAGGTCATCCTCGGCCGGTTCCGATAGGGGTTCGAAGGGTGCCGGCTGCGTGGCCGCCAGTTTCGTCATATTAGTGGCGGGATGGCTCGCAACCGGTGCAATCGGCGAGGGCGTGCCGGGAACTTCCGCCGGTTCAGTGGCGGCAGGTTTTCCAGCCTTGGAAGTGACCTCGCCGCCGGCCAGCCGGAACAGCACGTACAACTGATCGCTGGTCAGCGCGCGCTTTCCGACGGTGGCTTTGACGTCGCGGCCAAAGCTTAGCTTGTAAGTGGTGGGGGCCAGTTTGTTTTCATCGTTCGATGCGGGCGCTGTGGTGTTTTCGACGGCAGGAGGCGTGGCGACGTCTGCAGTTTGTGTAGTCGATGCGCTGGGCGCACCTAATCCGAGCCCTAGTCCCGCGGAGCCGACGCGCTTGATGATGACGGTGTCACCCTTGTCGATGCGCAGGAATTCGATGCGTTTTTCATCGGGATTGAACGCCAGCGTGAGTTCTTCACCGTCAAAGGCGATCTGGTCAGAGCGTACGTGGATTTTCCCGGGGCTGGTGAGCAGGCGCTGGGTGTAGTCGAATTCGAGGTCTTTATCGAGCCGGGCCTGGATTTGCCCCGGTTTGAGGTCGAGGGTGTTATCGGTGAAGGACTCTTGCGGGCCAATGGTGAGAACGACGTGTCCGCTGAGTTTGCCGCCCTTGGGGGTAGGCTTTTTCGCGCCCGCGGCGCCGCTGGCGGTGAGCGAGAGGCCATTGACCTGGTCGATGACGAGCGTACCGGCATCGGCACGGAT
This sequence comes from uncultured Phycisphaerales bacterium, assembly GCA_903845195.1. Lineage (GTDB taxonomy): Bacteria > Planctomycetota > Phycisphaerae > WQYP01 > WQYP01 > CAIMWO01. Next base: position 59,498 of record CAIMWO010000079.1, on the reverse strand, counting down.
GAAGACAATGCGTCCGTCGGCGAAATGATAAGTGGCGCTGGGCGAGGTCAGCAGGTATTGGCCGGGGATGGGATCTCCGTGGTCGTTCTTGGCCTGCACGGCCCGCGCGGCATTGAGCACGTATTCCAGTTCGCCCGTGGGTCTGCGGACTTCGATGGAGACGGGCCGATCGCGCTCGCTGCCTTTGACTTCGGTCACGGTGGGCTTCTTGGGCGCAAAGAGCATGGAGGTTCCGGTGATCCACTGGTAGGTCAGGAATATTCCGATGACCACGACCAGACTGAGAACGAAAGTTGCGATGCGTTTGGACATTCGGGAAGTCTACCATCGGGGTGGGAAATTGCCCATCGCCTTGGGGCCGCCTTGGAGCCGGCCGGAGGAGTGAAGGAGTTGCCGAATCACCCCGTCAATCGCGGTACCGTGCCACCACCTCGTCCCAGAGGCCCATTTCTTTGCAGAGGAATTCGATGGCGTCGCGGACGGCGCCGTAGCCGCCGGGGAATTTGGTGACGTATTTGGCGACAGCGCGGACTTCTTCGGCGGCGTCGGCCACGGCGATGGGCACGGCGACGCGGCACATCACCCGGAGATCGGGCAGGTCGTCGCCGACGTAGGCGACTTGTTCGTCCTTGAGGTTGAGTTCCTCGAGGAGTTCGGTGTAGGTTTCGAGTTTGTTGCCGACGTTCTGGTAGACGTACTGGATGCCCAGTTCCTCGGCGCGGTGCGCGACGACGGCCGATTCCTTGCCGGTGATGATGGCGACATCTTTGCCCAGCCGCCGCCAGAGAACGATGCCCGCCCCGTCGCGGACGTGGAAGCGTTTGATCTGCTGGCCGGAATCATCGCGAATGATGCCGCCGTCGGTGAGAACGCCGTCGACATCAAGCACGAGCAGCTGGATATTGGTGAGGCTCATGGGGGCTCCATTTTTGAAATACCGGGAATCTAGCAATCTTCTTGTTGGTCCGTCACTCCACGATGCGCAAACGCACCAGATCCTGCACATCGATCAGGCCGACCGGCTTGCCCGCGTCGTCGACCACCGGCAGCTCGTCGATGCGATATTGATTCAGGATGGCCAAGGCTTCGCTGGCCAGCGCATCGGGCGAGATGCGCTTGGGGTTGCGGGTCATGACGTCTTTGATGGGTAAGTCGAGGAGGTTGGCGTGCGTGCGGATGCGGCGGCGAAGATCGCCATCAGTGAAAACGCCGGTGAGTCTTCCGGCGGCGTCGACAAGGACGATGGCCCCGGCGCGGCGGCCGGTGGCCTGATCTTTATCGAGAATCTCGCGGACCTTGAGAGTTTCCGGAACGGCGGCGAAATTTTCGCCGGCTTTGAATTCCATGACCTGGCTGACTTTGAGGAGCTTGCGGCCCAGCGCGCCGGAGGGGTGGGAGGCGGCGAAGTCTTCCTTGGTGAATTTGCGGAGGCTCATGACGCCCAGAACCAGCGCATCGCCCACGGCCGAAATGCAGTTGACGGTGGTAGTGGGCGCCAGGCCGTGCGGACAGACTTCTTCGATCTGGCCGAGCTCGATGGTGATGTCGGCAAGACGGCCGAGGGAATTTTTCCGGCTGGAGGTGATCGCGATGATGGGGACGGCGATGCGTTTGATAAGGTCAAGGAGGCGGAGGACTTCTTCGGTTTCGCCGGAGTAGGACAGGAGAAGGGCCACGTCGTTGCGGCGGACGCGTCCGAGGTCGCCGTGGGTGGCTTCAACGGGGTGGAGGAAGTGGGAAGGCGTGCCGGTGCTGGCGAAGGAGGCGGAGATGCGCTGGCCGACGAGGCCGGCTTTCCCGATGCCCGAGACGGCGCAAGTGCCGTGAGTGTCTTCGCCGGTGCGGCCGTGGATGGTGGTGATGGCGCGGACAATGGCGTCATCGAGTTTTCCGGCGACGGCGGCAATGGAGGCGGCTTCGGAGCTCAGCACATCGCGTGCGGCGGCCAGCAGTTGATCGGCGGTGGGGTTTTCGGGGAAGGGGAGGGTCATGAGGGGGAATTCTCCAATTAAGAACGTGGCGTTAAGCATACCGCGGAGCGGAATTGGGGGAAACCCGCAAGGAGTGGCTCTCAACGGTGTCGGAGGGCTTTTCGGGGTCATTTTTTGGGGGTTTGGAGGGAAAGGTACCACGGGGTGAGTCCCAAGCCGCCCCAACTGCCGGGTTTGAAATTCGATTCGAACGATTTCTGCAGGTCGGCATTGAAGGGAGCAAGGGCGGGCCAGTTGCGTTTGGGGTCGGCCAGGGCCGTCTTGGTGAGGCGAGTGATGTCCTCTTTCGTGAAGACGAGGCCGTGGGTGTAAGCGTCGGTGATGGCAGTGGTGTCGATGCTGTAGTAGCCGTCGTTGGGGTGGATGCCGACCCAGTGTTTGGGTTGTCCGTTGGGCAGATAGTCCCAGGGGCCCGCGGGCTGCCAGTAGTTCCAGACATCGAAGGCGCCGTTGGGATTTTCTTTCATGCGGGATTTGAGGAGGCGGAACCATTTTTCAGCCCGTTCCTTGTAAACCGGTTTGCCGGTGGCATCCGACATGGCCAGCAGCCAGCGTGCGACGAGGTTGGCTTTGTTGTTGGGGTGGGAGAAGCCGATCTTGGGGTCATTGCGATGGGCGTAGTTTTCGGTGAACTGGTTGGTCTTGGGGTCGATGCCGAAGGGGAGTACGACGGTGATCATGCCGCCATCTTTGGTGGGTCGCCAGACGCCGCGGTGGTCCCATTTTTCGTAGATTTGTTCGGCGAGCTTCAAATAGCTTTCGGCTTTAGCGCCGTATTTCTGTTTCAGCGCCGGGGTGCGGAGGATTTCATGGGACATGAGGACGATCGGCCGCAGGACGACGGCTTCGCCGAGGAGGCTGTCGGCGTTGTAGGAGTTGAGGTCGTCCTTGTCAGTGCCGGCGGCGTGGGTCTTGGGCCAGCCGAGGTAACCATCGGGTTCTTTGACGGCGCGTTTGAGCCACGAATCGGACCAGTCGACGAGGAGGTCGATCCATTGGGGATCGTGCGTGGCGCGGTAGCCGAAGTAGAAGCCGTCCATGAAGGGGCCCATGAGCCAGGCGAGTTCCTCGGCGTTTTCCTTGTCGCAGTAACGTTCCTTGCGGGCATCGTTGGTGATGTGGGTTTGCCACTGGGCCAGCCATTCGCGAGCTTTGGCTTCGCTCATTTTGATTTGCGGGGCGGGTTGTGTGGCGGGGGTGTCGGCCGCGGTGGCGAGATGCGAGAGCAGCGCAGCGGCGGCCAGAAAGATCACGGCCATTGACGTGCGTGCGGCGCGCATGCGATCTCCGTTCCGGCAGCATCGGCCCAAGAAGTGGCCAAGAGCCCGTTAGGTAGCGGGCTTCTCCGCCGGCGCCGTGGCGGCGGGCTGGGTTTCGGTGGCGGCGGCCGCGGTGAGTTTGATCTTCACGATACGGCCCTTGGTCATCCGTTTGATGGTGAGGCGAAGCTCTTCCTGGTCCTTGGTGAGAGCTTCGAAATCCTTGACGGAGTTGACGGGCTGATCGTTGACGGCGGTGATGAGTTCGTAGGGTTTGAGGCCGCTGACGGAGGCCTTGGAGCCCATTTCGATCTTGCTGATGACGACGCCGGGTTCATCGGTCTTCTTCTGAAGATAGCGGCGGACTTCATAGGTGAGGTCGCGGACGGTCAGGCCCAGGGCGACATTCTTGAACTTGGGTGCCGAGAGGAAATGCGATGGGCTTTGGGTGACGACGAAATCCTTCTTGATGTTTTTGCCGTCGGAGAAAAATTCGCCGGTGAACTTCTTGCCGAAGCCCAGGTCCGTCAGGGTGCGGATGAGGGCGTTTTCCGCGGGGGCCCAAGGAGTGGGGATGCGGTCGAAGACGGATTCCGGAGCTTCGCCCAGCCGATCCCAGGGGAAGGGGCGGTCGCGGAAGCTATCGGATTCGATATGGAGGTCGATGGGTTTGGGTTGTCCCTCGGCATCGATGCGGAGGAAGACCCAGCCGGGTTCCACGCCCGCCTTGGCTGCGGGAGAGTCTGGATAGACGTAGGTGACCAATGCGCCCATTTCGCCATCGTTAGTGAGATCGGAGACGTTGTTGGCGCGGGCCAGTTCCTGGTTGAGGGGCTGGAGTTCGACGCCGATCCAGGCGAGGCGGTTTTCCTGTTCCTCGCTGAGGGGCACGTTGGAGGGGTCGGAGGATTTGGCGAGGTCGGACAGCGCGGTGTTGATGAGCGCGATGGGGGTGATCATGGAGCGATCACTGCTGCCGTAGCGTTCTTCGACGGCGACTTTCTCGCGGTGGGAGATGGGCAGGGCAACAAGCTTGTTGTCGGCATCGAAGAGGAAGAGGCCTTTGGAGGCGTCAGAAATCTCGATGAAGAGGTTTTTCTGCCAGCCGACGGAGAGGCCGGTCATGCGGCGATGCTGGACGTAAGCGACGCGGTGTTCGCCCTGCATGAGCACTTCAACGCCGGGGATGGCGACACCAAGGAGATCGGGAAGTTTTTGCGTGGAGGCCACCAGTGCGGTGAGGGGTTTCTCCGGGGTGGCGACGAAAGCGCCGAAATCGGTGAGGGTGGCCTTGAACTTGGCGTCGACGGGGGGATCGGTGAAGACGCGGATGCTTTCGAGGCGCGAGGTGACGGTGGGTTTGAGTTCCGCCAGTACGAGCACGGTGTTGGGATTCATGACGACGCCGAGGACGTTCATGACGGCGGCGTTGGATTCATCATCGCCGCGGCGATAGCCGGAAGCGGCGTTGTTCTTGGGCGAGCGGAAGTTGAGCGTGACGCGGACGAGGGTTTGGCCGGCTTGTTTGTCGAGGGTATCGAGCATGATCTTGAGCTGGTCGGCAGAGTAGGCAGACCACTGCAGCGGAGAGCCCTTCCAGGAGTCATCGGCGGGGAGTTCATCATCGAAGACGACCGCCACGGGTGCACCAGCCTTGTCGACGACGACGCCCTGGTGAAGGCGGTAGTCTTTGCGATCTGTGCCGACGGCCAGTTCGAGCCCAAATGGCGAGGTCGTGGCTACCCAATCGCCGTTGGATTCAAAGTAAGTGACGGCCGAGTAGGGGCCTGCCAGGGCGGGATCGCACTTGATGGGCTTGGCGTCTTTGAGTGCGGCGGAGAGCTCGAGGATGATGCCGTTCTGGACTTTGGCGACGGCAGAGATCTTGGCGTCGACGCGGCTGCCGCCGACCTTGCGGACGGCGATGGATTTGATGAAGCGCGGGTGGATGAGCAGGTCCTGCGTGGCGACGTGGGTGTCATCAACCAGAACGCCGGACTGCTCCAGGGGGCGTTCTTCCTTAATGATGTCGGCATAGGCAGAGTTGCGATAGCGTCCGGCGCTGCCGCCGGGAGCCTGGCCTTTGTCGTACTGCAGGGTGTATTCGACAATGACCAGTGCGGGCTGAACGGCTTTGATAGCGGCCTGCTGTTTTTCGAGGGGATCAGGCTTTTTCTCATCGGCCTGGGGGAAGGCAGGGAGGGCCAGCGTCAGGACGGCCAGTGCGAAGAGGAGTCCCAGTGGTTTCTTAGACATGACGAATCCTTAAGTGAGAGAAGCGCGGGGCAAGCCGCTGCCAGGTAAGTGACCGACGAGGGGTTATTCTTTCGAGTAATCGCGGGAGATGTCGAGGACAACTTGGCGCATCAGGCCGTTGCGGAGGACCTGGACGACGACGCGGGGTTTATCTTTGATGGTGCCGAGGGAAGTTTTGTGGACGTTTTGGAGGTCGGCCAGCGTGTTGATGGCCTGACCATCGATCTTGAGGATGATGTCCTGTTGTTCGAGGCCTGAGGAGTTGGCGTTGCCGGGGTACTTGATGCCGTCGACGAAGACGCCCTGTTTGCGCTGGAAGTAAAGATCGGGGTTATCGAACTGGTTGATGGTTTTAACGGTGCAGTCCCAGCGTGTGCAGGCGAAGGAATCGCCTTCGACCTGGCCTTTTTCGCGGGGAGTCAGGGTGATGTTGATGGGGGTTTTGGAAGTGCCGCGGAGGACTTCGAGGATGGCCGGGGTGTTCTTGGGCAGTGAACCGAGGTAGCGGCGGAGGTCCGGCAGGTCTTCATCGGTGATGGCCGAGATGGCTTTGCCGTTGACCTTGAGGATGCGGTCCCGCGGCTGGATACCGGCGCGGCGTGCGGGGGATTCGGGGTCAGTTTCCGCGACGATAACGCCGTCGTTGCCTTCGAAGTAGACGTTGCGGTTGAAATCTTTGAGAGGTTGGAACTGCAGGCCGGTCCAGGACCAGTTGACCTTTCCGGCTTCGCGGATCTGCGTGATGACGGGAAGGATGGTTTCGGAGGGCACAGCAAAGCCCATGTCGCCGCCGGCCATCATGCCGCGGGTGTTGATGCCGATGACTTCGCCGTCGGTGTTGACGAGGGGTCCGCCGGAGTTTCCCGGGGAGATGGCGGCATCGGTCTGGAGCCAGATGGAGTATTCGCTGGTGTTGGGAAGGTAACGTTTGGTGCAGGAGATGATCCCGAGGGAGACCGAGCGCGAGAGACCCCAGGGTGCGCCCATGGCCATGACGAAGTCGCCTTCCTGGAGTTTGCGGGAATCGCCGAGTTTAGCGTAATTGAATTCGGCGAGGTTCCCGGGCTGGGTGGTAGCGCCGGGGGCGCTGGCGGGAAGGAGTTGGATGAGCGCCAGATCGGTGTCCTTGTCGGAGCCGAGCACTTTGGCGTCCATGGCGCGTCCGTCGAAGAGCAGGCAGCGGACTTCAATGGCTTTGTCGACGACATGCCAGTTGGTGAGGACTTCTCCCTTGGGCGAGATGATGACGCCGGAGCCGGAGATTTCGCGGGAGGTTTTTTCGCCGACGCCGTAGTCCTGCTGGACGACTTTGATGAAGGCGACGGCGGGGAAGACTTTGGCTTTGGCCGAGTTGATGATGAGGCGGAAATCTTGGTTGGTTTCGGCGAGGCGGGCCTTTGCGGCGGGGCTTCCGGAGGGGCCTTGCGTGCAGGCGGCGAGCAGGGAGGCAAGCAGGATGAACGTCCAGCAGCGAGATTTAGGCATGATGGCTCCGAAAGAAATGAGACAGGATTCTATAACGATGCAACATAATCCGGCGTTGGGAAAACACAAGGAATCGTCGTAAGATACGGCCAATGGGGGTGCATGTTCAACAGGAGGTCGGCGATGAAGACCCTTCCGGAAAAATCGAGGAGCGCTGCGGAGGTCCTGGACACGTATTTCCTGGAGACGCGGGCAAAGTTGATCGAGATTGCGGCGAATCTGGATCGGGTCGATCGTTCGCCGGAATTGATTCAGGTGCGTGGGGATATGCGGCTGACGTTTATCGATCGTGCACTGGAGATCCTGCGGGGGCCGGGCCCGAGCCGGGCGGAGCAGATCCAGCGGCTGTACAGCAAGGAATAGGGTGTCGCAGGGGATCGACGCATAGAGGTTCTTAGCGAGGTTCATCACATGTTCATTATTGATCCTCATTGTCACATGGTGTCGCGGACCACCGCGGATTATGAAACGATGGCCCTGGCGGGGGTGGTGGCGATCTCAGAGCCGGCGTTTTGGGCGGGGTTCGACCGGTCGCCGGCGGGGTTTGTCGATTACTACCGGCAGTTGACGGAATTTGAGCCCAAGCGGGCCGCACAGTTTGGGATCGATCATTACTGCTGGATTTGTTTGAATCCGAAGGAGGCGGAGGATCTGGGGAAGGCCAAAGAGGTGCTGGCGGAAATTCCGAAGTTTTTGGACAAGCCGACGGTGCTGGGCGTGGGGGAGATCGGGCTCAACAAGAACACGCCGAACGAAGCAAAGGTGTTTCAGCAGCACGTGCAGATGGCGATTGATACGTGGGAGAAAAGCAAGGCCGCTGGCGCGACCGGCGGGCATCATTTGATTTTGATTCATACGCCGCACCTGGAGGACAAGCTGAAGGGGACGAAGTGGACGCTGGAGATGCTGAAGGATTTCGGCAGCAAGATCGATCACTCGCGCGTGCTGATCGATCACGTGGAGGAGCACACGATCAAGATCGTGAAGGATGCGGGGTACTGGGCGGGGATGACGCTATACCCGGTGAGCAAGTGTACGCCCCAGCGGGCCGTGGACATGATCGAGATGCACGGGGCGGAGCGGTTGATGGTGAATGCGGCGGCAGACTGGGGGGTGAGCGACCCGCTGAACACGCATCGGACGATGCTGGAGGCGAAGAAACGCGGGCACGCGCTCGAGACGCTCATGACGGTGTTTTACAACAATCCGGCGCGATTTTTCGGGCAGTGTCCGAAGTTCAAACCGCGGCCGATGCGGGTGGAAGAAGTACGCGAATGACGAATCTTGCATGACTCCAGCGGACTGGTTGAAACGACAAGCCATGGCGGGGCACTACACGGGCATCCCCTGATTCGGCAGGCATTGGTCGATGGAATTTGCCGATAAGCTGTGGGGACTAATCTGGGATAGCAGTTGCGTTTGTGGGACCCTATGGCGAATAAGCATTTTGGAAATTGGGCGGATGTCTTCAAGCACTTGGCGTTGTGCGAGGTGCTGCGGTTGCATCAGCCGCATGAATATTGGGAATCCCACGCGGGCGCGGCGCGGTATCCACTGGAAAGCGGGGCGGAGCGGGCGCACGGGATCGCCTATTTTCTGGACCATGCTTCGGAGTCCGGTGTGCTGCAGAAAAGCACTTACGTGCAGCAACTCGCGCAGATTCACAACGGGCAGGCACTGGCGTTTTTCCCCGGATCGCCCTGGCTGGCGATGAAACTGCTGGGCGAGAACGTGCGGCGATACCTGTTTTGCGATACCGACGATGAGAGCCTGCGGGACATCGTGAATGCGGCAGCGGACTTGCATGTGCCGCCGGCGAGCGCCGAGTGCGTGCAGGATGATGGGGTGACGATCGTGCGGGGCGCGGGGGTAATGCTGCCGGATCGTTGGACGGGCGGGACAATGGCGTTCCTGGATCCGTACGATGCGTTGGAGGAACGGGCGGGTCAGATCGACACATTGGGATTGTTTTGCGAGTTGGCGACGCGGGGGATCGTGGTGTTGATGTGGTACGGGTTTGAGAACGAGCCGCAGCGGAAGCGTTTGCATGAGGAGTTTGTGAAGCGCCTCGACAGGGCGCGCCTGCTGGGCGGGAACATCGGGCAGTATGAAAGCGCGCTGGCCCAACCGCCTGCAGGTACTGCGCCGCCGACGCTCTATGGGTGCGGGTTGCTGACTGCCAATATGTCGAATGACGCCGGGGCGGCGGTGGAGGGGTGCGTTCGAGCGCTGACGGGGGTCTACAGGGGGGCGAAGTTGGAGGGGTGGGGCAGCGGGGCGGTGGAGTTTACCAAGCTGAGATAGGACGCAAGAACGCGGCGATTTTAAGTTCTTGCGAGCGTCGTTGTCACTCGATAGCGGAAAGGGCCGAAGCGATTTCGCCCGCGGCATGAGTGTCGCCGACGCGGTTGGCGGTATCGATGCCGCGCCGGTAGAAAGATTTGGCGCCCTCGGGGTCGGCGTTCTGCTCGCACGTACGGCCGGCCATGAAAAAGCCGGGTACGTAATCGGGGTGGCGGCGGAGGAGTTCGTTGAACTCCTGCAGCGATTGATCGAACTGCCCGAGCTTGGCGTATTCCATGGCCACGCCGTAGCGCAGGAAGGCATCGTCGGGTTCGGCCGCCAGGAGTGCGAGCAGTTGGTCGAGTTTGGGCATTTGCGTGAATCCTCTTTGAATCTTGGAACGACGGGGCGTCTTGGCGGCGAGAACAACCAGCTATTTCTGCACGTCCTGGAATGCTTTGTTGAAGGAACGATATACGGAGGGAGGAGCGAAGACTACTGCGAAGCCTTCGAATTCGGTGAGCGAGCAGGGGCCTTGGCTGAGGTCGGTCCAGAGGGTAGGGGATACGGCTTTGAGCGCGGCGACGATTTTCGCAGCGAGTTCGGACGGGGTCTTGTCCTTGTTCTCGGGTTTGAGGGCGAGTCTCTTGATGAGGTCGTGGAGGTCATAGACGGCGAATAACGTGCGGGCACGGATGGCCAGCGGCAGGCCGACGTAGACGATGCCGCTGTCGTTGACGAGGATATCAAGTTCGGGTGTGGCGCTCTTGAGTTGGGCTTCGGCATGGGGGAGGTAAACAATGTTGAGTTCGGGAGCATTTTTTCGCACGTTGGGGAGGATTTCGGCAAGAGTGTGTGTTTCGGTTTTGGAAGGTTCGAGAAGTTTGAGCAATTGCTCCAAGGCGCGTTTCTGGCGAACGGAAACGATGACGCCAGAGGGGACGGTGCCGGGCTTGAGGGGTGACGCAAAGGCCTGGATGACGCGCTGGATGGCATCCAGCGCGCGGCGAGACTGAGTGGCGATGAGGTAGTTTCTGCGGAGGTAGAGTTCGCGGTCTTTGCCTTCGGAGCGCTCGCCGATGCGGGCGAGTTCGGCTTTGAGGATGGCGAGGAGTTTTGGCGCATTGGGGTTTTCAGCGGGGGCCGTGGCGGTGGCGGGTTGGGTATCGGTGGGGAGCGTGGCGGCGGGTAAAGGGGGTGGCGGGACAAGCTGCAGGCGCAGGATTCGGGAGACGTCGAATAAGTGCATAACAGGAGACTTGGCGAGTTCTTCATTGGTGGTGATGACGACGGCGCCTTCGCCGACGACGTAGTTCAGGCGGGTGCCTTTGGGCTCGACGACCTCGCACAACGCGCGGACGGCTTGTTCGAAGGGGACTTTCTCGAGGTGGAGGGTGGCATTCGTTTGGCGCGTGATGCCGGCGGCTTCGAGGGCTTGCCAATTGACGACGAGGTTCATGTTGCCTTCGTCGCGGAGGAAGTTGAAGAGTTTTTCCACCGGCTGTTCGGTGGCATCAATCTTGGGGAGTTCCTTGGCCAGTGCGGTTTCAATGTTGAGTGGTGCGCGCGTGGTGGTGGGTTCTGTTGCGGGCGAGAGTATTTCGCCGGGGAGGAAAACTGTGGCAAGGAGAAGGCCGGTGAGGAAGGCGAAGAGCGACAGGATGCGGGTCATGGGGGATCCTCCTTACGAGATGCGAAGTTTGTGCGGTTGATATTGTAACGCGGGAACGTGGAGGCTTGGTGGATTGCTCTTTCAATACACGGTTTTTCCGGGCGGGTAGTGAATGAGTTCGATCGTGTTGCCGGCGGGGTCATCGAGGTAGAGGCTTTCGGAACCGTCGCGGTGGGTGTTGATGGTTTTGCCCGCCTTGGTGGCGGCGGCTTCAAGCGAGGGGCGGTCGACGCGGATGGCCAGATGCCGCGGATGCTGTTCGGGTCGGACGAGAGCGAGTTTGCCTTGGCCAATTTTCAGGAAGGCCCAGGTGGCGTCGGCGTAGAGGACTTCCGCGCCGAACTGTTCCGTGTAAAACTTGACGGTGGCGGGGATGTCGGAGGTCTGGACTGCGACGTGGTCGAGTTCGAACATGGGGACTCCGGCAAGAAGCGAGAAGCAAGAATGAAGAATAAAGAAGCAAAAAGTCTTTTGGTGGATTCCTCGTTCTGCTGGATTATAGCGCGGGGGCGGGTAGAGTGAGCGTTGAAAAGTGGTCCGTGGAGATTCAAGTTATGGAAGCAACGCTCATTCTTCCTGTGGTGGCACGGTGGGTGCATATCGGCTGCGCGATGGCGGCCATCGGGGGGCCATTCTTTGTGCGGTTTGCCCTGCTGCCGGCAGCGGGCAAGGTGCTCGATCCGGCCAAGCAGCAGGAATTGCGCGAGGCGGTCAATGCCCGATGGCGGAAGATTGTGTACGCGCTGATCACGCTCTTCCTGATCACCGGGACGTACAATTTTCTGGTCGAAACGCGCGTGCATGGCGTGCTGGTGACGGCGCGGTGGAAGGATTTCTCAGCGGACGATAAGCATCTGTATCACATGCTTTTTGGGATCAAGATGCTGGCGGCATTCAGCATCTTCATCCTGGCGTCGGCGCTGGCGGGGCGGACGAAAACCTTTGAACCAATCCGCAAGAATGCCAAATTGTGGATCGGCGTGCTGCTGCTTTGCGGGGCGGTGATTGTGGTCTGTTCAGGAGTGATGCGGCAGATCCCGGCCCCGCATCCGTCGACGCCTCAGGAAGTGGGCCAGGAGATCAAGTCGGTACTGTCGAAGTGAGCGCGATTGCCTGTCAGCGCGGGCGCTATCCCTTTCGCCCCGCCTCCCAGATCGTTTCATACATCGCCACGATATTCTCCGTCGGCGTCACCGCCTGCAGGTTGTGGCACGGCGCGCAGACCCATCGTGCATCCTTGAATATCTCCACGCTCTCCCGCACCTCCCGCTGCACATCCGCCACCGTTCCGAACGGCAGCGTCTGCTGATTGTCGATGGCCCCGTGAAATGCCACCCGCCCTCCGAATTCCTTCACGAGTCCAACCCGGTCCATCGTCGGACAGCGCCATTGAATGGGATTGAGCACCTGCACCCCCACGTAGTCAATCAGGTCCGGCAGGAACATTTTCGCCGCGCCATCCGTGTGATAGAACACGTGAATGCCGTGGGCGTGCGCCAGGTCCGCCATCTTTTTCTGGCCCGGCCGCAGAAACCGCCGGTAGGTCTCCAACCCCATGAGCGGCCCGGTCTGGGCACCCAGATCCTCCGCCAGATAGAACATCTTAATTTTGCCTTCGCCGGCCTCAAAAATCCGCCGGTTGTATTCGTAATAAAAGGCAAAAATATGACCCAGGATTGTGTCGACGATTTCAGGATTTAATAGCAAATCTTCGAACGCCTGCTCCATCCCGCGCATCGAGCAGTACAACAAGAACGGCTCGTAAATTCCTCCCATCACGAGCCGGTATCCTGCGTCTTTCCCGGCCTGCTCGCGTACAGTTGAATAGTCGTAATCGTCCGGGCTCGGCCAGCGAAACGCATCGATCTCGTCCACCCGTTCCATCTTCGCCAGCGGATGGTGCGCCACCTCGCCATATTCCCCGGTCCCGTAGTTCACCTGCTGGTAGCGCACGCCCCACACGTTCGCTTCCGGATCATCCGGATGCCGCGTGACCTTCGCCCGCGGCCACAGCGAAGCCGGGCGATCGATGTGCAGCCGCCGCCACAAGGCCTCCTCATTCGCGCAACCTAAGTCCCGCAGCAGGCGCTGTGTCACCTCGATCGTTGCCCAGTAATCCACCGGCACGCGATCCGTCGGACGCCCCTCCAGCAAAGCCATCCACCTTTCCCGCGGCGTCATCTCCACCATCGATCAGCTCCGGCACAGGTGCCCAAAATTCCAATCTGCCACCCGCCCCGGCATTCCAGTCAATGAATCGGGACTCCATCATAGACATTCGGGGCGTCAGCACACCTTCGCTCGGAATCATCATGGACACATGCGCCGCAAAAACGCCAAAAGCCCGGGATCGTTCCCGGGCTTCTTTGTGCGCGATCAGTCTGGATTGCGGGCGCTGGGCTGATGCCGGCGCTGCCGATCAACCGTAAATGTGCGGGTAGTTCTTGGTGGACCAGCCTTTGACGCGGCCGTTCGAGGGCTTGCGGCCCTTGTTGGCTTTCTTGGATCTCCAGCGGAGACGATGGTTACTGCCTGGGTTTGCCATGGTTTGCCTGCCTTTTTCAAGAATTCGAGCCCGGTAGCGTACTCGGTTTGCGTCTTCCGATCAAGCAGCCTGGCCCGTGCGCGAAATCGCCAAGAGCGAATAATGGAGTCGGGCCGAGCGGCGATCGTGCTTCACGGCACGTCTGCAGTCAGAAATTCGGGCGGTCGATGCTGACGTTGAAGCCCCAGCCGTGGAGGTAATTGTCGACTTTGACGAAGATACGGTTGACGCCTTGCTTGAGGTGGATGCGGACGGTATCGGAATTGGCGGTGTACCCGCGGGCGATCTCGTTGTGGTGGACCAGTTTGCCGTTGACCCAGATGTTGATGCCGTCATCGCTGCCGCATTGGAGCAGGGCGTCGCGGGCGTGAACGCTCTCGATTTCGGCATAGCCGTAGCAGAGCGCCCATTCGACTGGCCCCATGATGGACGTGAGATTGACGAAGCCGCGCTTATCGGATTTCGCCTGTTTCCACTTCACTTTCGCATCCCCCGCCCCGTACGAAGCCTTGAGGTCGACAGCACCATCGTCGCGCTTGGCGAAATCCTTGTCCACGCCGGTTTCGAGATCGAGGGAAATGGTCCCTTTCTTGGGCGAGGGGAACGGCCCGATCAGGTGCCAGTCTTTGATGAATTCGTCGTTGGCTTTTTCCTGTATGGCGTTCCAACTGGCATGGAGGGCCTTGGCGTCGACGGGGCCGAACTTCTTGCCGCTCGACGGCACCAGTGTCGGGGCATCAAACTTGGGCAGCAATTTGCCGTGGGCGGCGATCAGTTCGTCGCACATTTCGACGATCTTATCCAGCGACAGTGACGCGGCGGTCAGGGGGTCGAACATGGCGGCCTGGTACACATGGTCGCGGCGGCCTTCCATGGCGGCCCGGATGAAAAGCTCGTGCTGCTGAATGTGAGGCATCATGTACGCGACGAGCTGCGGCGGAAGGTCGCCGACGGTGGTGAACTGGCACCCGCCCTTATCCACCAGGGTGGGGACTTCGACGATCGCAGTGGGGGGGAGATTGGTAATCGCCCCGTGATTGGGCATGTTGCCGTAAACCACGCTGGGGGTGCCAGTGACGATGGAGTGGATGATCGTGCTGCCGTACTCGTGGCTGCGGTGGTGTTCCATGGGCTTGTTGTTGGCGGCGTGTTCCTGCATGTGCTGGAATTCTTCAATGATGCCGTCGCAGCGCCGCAGGTATTCGTCGATCGGTACGTTGTACTTGGCGATCGTCTCCTTGCCGCGGGGGATGAAATAGGAACAGTACTCCGCGTTGTGTTCGCTGGATTCGGTGACGAAGTGGCCGAGGATTTTCATGAGTTCGAAGCGGACTTTGTTTTTCGCGTACGTATCGGGATTTTTGGCGGCCTCAAAGAGTCGGGGATAGAGGTCGATGCCGGCCTTGCGCATCTGGAGGTAGAAGGCCATGTGATTGATGCCGGCGCAGATGAAATCGCAATCCTCGGGTTTTTCATGGAGGTAGCTGGCAAGCTGGTTGAAAGTGCCCTGGACCGAGTGGCACAGACCGACCCCTTTGATGTTGCTGGTGCGGTAGATGGTCTGCATGTTCATCGACATGGGGTTGGAGTAGTTGAGGAGCCACGCCTTGGGGCAGACCTTGGCCATGTCTTCGCACAGGCCCTTGATCATCGGGTAGGTACGCAGGGCGCGGAAGAGCCCGCCGGGGCCGGTGGTGTCGGCGATGGTGAAATTGAGCCCATACTTGCGCGGGATTTCAAAGTCGACCAGCGTGGAATCCATCCCGCCGATCTGCACCATGTTGATGACGAAGTCAGCATCGCGGAGGGCTTCCTTGCGGTCGAGCGTGGCGATGATCTTGGGCTTGGCGTCGAGCCCCTTGGCGACTTTGCGGCACAGGGCGGCGCCGACGTCGAGACGGTCCTTATTGACGTCCATGTAGGCGAACGTGGCATTCTTGAATTCGGGGTAGGAGAGAATGTCACCGGTGAGATTGCGCGAAAAAACGACTGAACCGGCTCCGATGAGCGCGACCTTGATCATTACCCGTCTCCATACATGCCCGAAATTCGTCCGCGCTAACGTCGCGTGGAACGAATGTGATATGGTAATTGATTGGCTTGAGCTATTAAAATAGCACCGGAATGATATTTATAGCATGGGTGTGATATGAATAAGCCCAGTAGCGGGGGAAGAGCGGTTCGGCCGGCGTTGCCGCCGGCGCCGTGGGTGCGCACGGGCGAGCCGTTATTCTGGCTCTCCGGTGCGGCGGTTGAGCGCCGCGAGGATACCTCTTATTTTTTTGATGCGACCAAGCGGCGCGATCAGTTGCATTGGGTGTTGCAGCTCACTCTTTCGGGGCAGGGATTTTTCGAGAAGGCGCGGCGGCGGGTGGTGCTGCCGGCGGGTTGGGCGTTCTTGCACACGATACCGGGCGATTTTCGTTATGGATTCGCAGCGGAATCGTCCGAGCCGTACGAGTTGGTCTTCGTGTCATTTTCCGGGCCGACGGCGGCAGAGTGGTGCCGGCGCATCGTCGAGGCGCATGGCCATGTGCTCCACTTCGGCCCGCCCAATGCGCTGGCCCCGCTCATGTTGTCGCTGGCGCGGCTCAGGGAAGCGCGGGCCGATCGGGACCGCTATCTGGTCTCCGGCCAGCTCTATCAGTTGCTGATGGGAATACTCAGCACGCTCTCGCAATCGCGCCTGGCAATGGAGCCGCTGGTGAGCGCGGCAATCGAACAGATCGTGCGGCATGCGGCCGACCGGACATTCGATATTTCAAAGCTGTCAGCGTCGGCGGGGTGTTCGCGGGAACACCTGGCGCGGCAATTCCGCGCGGCGATCGGGGTCTCGCCTTCGGATTATCTGCTGCAGCAACGACTGCGCCTGGGCGCGCAGGCCCTGCGAAACGGTGATGATAAGCTGGAGACAGTGGCGCACAGCAGCGGGTTTGCGGGGGCCAACTACTTTTGCCGGGCCTTCAAGAAACGGCTGGGTGTAACGCCGGCCGATTTTCGTCGGCGGCTGAATCTGGCGATGCCGTGAAGGCACGGTGGTGTTGCTGATTCACGCGCCCTTCAGAAACGGCACGGGAATCACGATGCCGCGGGTGGTGGAAGCGCTGATGCGGTACCGATGGGCCTTGAGCAGATCGGATCGGGTCACAATGCCGATGAGTTGCCCGGGCTCGCCGCGCGACATCACGGGCAAACGTCCGACATCGTGATTAACCATGTGATCGGCGGCTTCGCGGAGGGTGGAATCTTCGTAGCAGATGGTCGGCGGCCGGCGCAAAAGGTCGCGAAGTTTGCAGGCGGGGTCCGCTTCTGCGTTGAGCAGATCGCGCCGGGTGAGCACGCCGGTCACGTGCCCCGCGCTGGTAACGATGGGATAACCCTGGTGCGTGGCGCTCGGTTCGCCGCGGGCGATCCAGGCGCGGATGTCGGCCAGCGTGGCCTCTTCCTGGAGCACGGTAACGTTGCGTGTGGCCACGGTGGCGACGGTCATCTGCTCCATGAAGTCGGCGGAATATTCGGCCGGAACGCGCGTGCCGCGGCGCGCCAGCTTTTCGGTCATGATGGTCTGCTTCATGCAGATGCAGGAAACGAGATAGCTCATGGTGCAGCCGCCCAGCAGCGGCAAAAGCCCCATGGGTTGAAGCGTGGTTTCGAAGGCGAAGACGACCGAGGTCAGCAGGGCGCGGCTGGCCCCGGCAAAGAGGGCGGCCATGCCCACGAGCGCCGTAACGCGCACATCGACATGCGCGGAAGGAATAACCCAATTGGCGGCCGCACCGAGCAGAGCGCCAAGCGCTCCGCCGATGGTGAACAATGGCGCGAGTGTCCCGCCGGAGGTCCCCGATCCCAGCGCGATCACCCAGCTCAGAAACTTCGCCAAGCACAGAATCGCGATGAAACCAAGGGCAAATTGCACTGGTGGATGGGCCCCGGCCAGGGCAGGTGTGCCAGTCCAGAGAATGGAAGTGATGTTGCCGTAACCGACGCCCAGCGTACGCGGAACAAAGTAACCGATCGCGCCGACCGCCAGACCGCCGACGGCGGGCCACCACATCCAGTGGATGGGAAGATGTTCGAAGAGGTCTTCCACCCAGTAGGTGGCCCGGGTGACCAGCATGGCGAAGATGCCCAGGAGAGCGCCAATCAATATATAGAGTGCCAGCGCCGGGCCGGACGGCGGCAGCAAGTCCGGCATGGCAAAGATCGGCGCAGCGCCTTCGGTGGCGAGGTGGACACCGGTGGCCACAGCCGAGGCCAGCGCGACGGGAATCAGCGAACGCGGACGAAATTCAAACAGGAGTAATTCGACAGCAAGCAGGACGGCGGAAATGGGAGAGCCGAACGTGGCCGCCATCCCCGCAGCAGCCCCCGCGGCCAGAAGAATCTTGCGTTCGTCGGAACTGGTGGCGATCACCTGCCCAAGGAACGAGCCCAGCGCCCCACCGGTGGCGATGATCGGGCCTTCAGCGCCGAAAGGCCCGCCAGTGCCGATGGCGACCGCGGCGCTGAGCGGCTTCAGGAACGTGATGCGCGGCGGAATCTTGGACTGGTTGAGGAGCACTTGCTCCATCGCTTCCGGTATGCCGTGGCCGCGGATCGCCTTGCTGCCGAAACGGGCCATCAGTCCGACGATCACACCGCCGATGACGGGAATGATGAGCACCCATAGGCCGAGATGTGGCACGGCATCGGCGGGGGAAGAAAATTCGGTGGAGAAACGCCCATAGAACGCGAGATTCGTGAAGAAGCCGATGAGGTGTTTAAGAATCAAGGCGATGATGCCTGCGGCGAGTCCCAACCCGACGGACAGCAGGCAGAGGAAAAGCACGCGCCGGCTGACCAGTGTGGAATGCTGCGGAACATGAGCCGCCACCAGCGCGGGCCCCATGCCCACCGAGACGGGTAGTCCCTCAGTGGTGGAAGCAGATTCGACAGACCGGCGATTTTCGTGCGCAGCGCGCAGCGATTCAGAATCAGACATGCTCGTTTGGCTCCTCACTTGGCCGCGAGGCAAGGCGCTGCTTCCACCGCGGCTACCAAAAACTCCAGACCCTCGATTGTAGGAAGTTTGGCAACGCAAATGAAGCGATAAGCCGCATCGTTCTCGAATACGTAGTTTCGCTGACAGCGCCGCAGCGCGTCACGTGCGCTGCAGCTTCCGATGCATGGAGGTGATGGACGCTTTCCAAGCGTTTCGCGCAAAGCGGAGCTCTTCAGTTGCCCTGTGGGACATCTTCGATGTAGGCCCCATCGCGTTTGAGCGTCGCCTGCAATTTTTTCAAATCGACCTGGTCCATGTCACTGCCGCCTTCCAGCGCCAGCGCCGCGCACGTCCCCACGCCTTGCGCCAGCGTCATGATGTGCGTCTGCACGCGGAACGACGCCAGCGAGCGGTGCGTCGTACTCGCCGCGCGGCAGGCCACTGCAAGATTTTTCACCTGCGAATTCAGCGCCATGTTCAGCGGAATGTGATAGCTCATCCCGTCGCGGAGCATCTCATTCTTCTTCTGATCGGTGTACGTCGTATGCCCCGTCCCCTTCGGGTCGTGAATGTCCACCATCCACACGCCGTGACCCACCGCGTCGGTGTGCTTTTTCGCCTCGACCACATCCTGCTCGGTCAGCACCTTGTTCCCCGTGATCCGTCGGCTCTCGCGCACACCCATGCAGAACGCAGTGAAATTGAGATCGGCGTTCTCGTATCCGGGCATCTCCTTCCGCCACAGCGCGATATACTGCAAGATCGCCTCGCGAGCCTGCTCATTAAGCTTGGTCAGTTCTTCTTCATCCAGCGGGTTTCCGGCCACCGGGCACATGTTCCAGAAAAACCGATGATGTCTCCCGCTGCACGAAAGCCCCAGGCTCGCCCGCGCCCCGCCATAGTTGAACGCCGGCATCTGGCCCTTTTCCAGCATGGATTTCATCAGGTCCGCCACGCGCGTCGCCGCGGGCCAGTCTTCCTTGCTTACCACCGCCTCGTTCATCCCGCGCAGCGAGTACATCAGCGTCATCCCCTGCACGCGCCCATCCTCCTGCCTCCCGTATTCCCACTTCACCCCCGCCTTGTAGGCAATGTCGCCATCGCCCGTCGCGTCGATCACGATCTTTCCCAGCACCGCCCGCCGGCCGCGCTTGGTATCGACCTGCACGCCGCGTATCCGCGCTCCCTCCATGATCGGTTCGCCTGCACTCAAATGGCAGATCACCTGCACCCCCGCCTCGCGCAGCATCCGATGATAGACAATCCGCGCCCCCTCCGGATCGAACCAGTGCGTCTCATGCACCCGTGGATACGATATATCCTGACTGATCCACGGTCCCCCGGGCCCGCCCTTTCGCATCCGCTCGGCCGCCTCTTCCACGACGCCGTAAATCACCATCTTCTGCCGATCGCTGCGATGCCACCCGTTCACCAAGGCGTTGGTCGCCATCCCGCCCAGCGTCGGAAAGCGTTCCAGCAGCACCACCTTGGCTCCATGCCGCGCCGCCGTCACCGCCGAGGCGATGCCGCCCACCCCGCCGCCGCATACCAGCACGTCCGCATCCGCCAGCACGTCCAGCCGCTGTTCCGGTACGATCACCTGCATGTACTGCTCCTCAACTAATTCCTCATCCCGCGCGGCAATGTTTCGATCGAAAATCGCCGCTGCAAAGTCCATAAGGATAGCACAACATTCGCGGGATTTGTCATCGGCGCCGGCGCGAGCATCTGCAAGACTCGACAAAATTCACCGACAGGCTCAGCGGGACCCCCGCACCACTGTGCAGGGAATCCCGAAGTCCTTCAGCAAAAATGAAAAAGGGACCGGGCAATGCCCGATCCCTTGTGGTAGTCGCTGGATGAGTGTTACTTGACGAACTGGAACTCGCCCCAGGCCTTGGGATTGGTTCTGAGCTCGAACACCGCGTCGCTGACCAAGCCCGTATCCTGGTTGCTCCATTCGGTACGCAACCCGGTCTTCTGGTTCGACTTGTCGGCGTGCGTTGTGCCCAGGTCGCCACGATAGATCTTGCCGGCCTCCGGGGTGAAACCCAGGTCCGACAGCGGAATCGCCGTTTCCACGATGTACTTGTTCGTGCCGACCTTCGGGGTGATCTTCACGTCCTTGAGCACCGACACGCTATCCACGTGATACTCGTGAACCACGCCCGAGCTGAACACCAGCTCGTGCTTGTCCTTGGCCTTCCGGCGATAGAGTACCGCCGTCGGCTTGCCCTGGAAGGTGCCGATCGACAACCGGATATCGCCTTCCTGTTCTTCGGTGCGACGATCGTCCGGATTCTGTGCCGTGGCCAACTGCAAGTCCACCGTGTCCCCGTGGTTGTACATGTTCTCCGGTGCATCCGCACCGTTCACCCACGGCGAATCGTCCTGCACTTCCCAGCCTACGTACAGGTTCTTGTCATCCCAAGCCATCGCGGAACGTACCTTGGCGTTCTCCTGCTTGAAGTACTCTACGATGCTCCCGGCGTCGAAATCCTTCGCCAGTTCGCCGGTGAAGTCCGGCGTCGCCTTCTTGACGATCAGCCGCTTCGTGGCCGCGCCGCCCTGCATGGCTTTTTCGCGGAAGCTCTTGGCCAGGGCAATGTCGTCGCCGGAAATCGTGATCTTCCCGGACTCGGGGAGCGACTTGACAGTTTCGAGGCCGACCACTTCGACGTCCATGAACGAGGTGTGACCGGCGCTGAGGTACATCTTGCCATCCTTGGCGAGCGTCACTGCGCCGCCGAAGGACTCCTCGCCTGCGCCCGGCGGGCAGAGGTCCATGATGGCTCCGGGAACGGCCTTGTCGGGCCAGCTCACCTTGATGGGATCGCTCTCAAAGAGGTGGGTGACGTAGTAACCATCCTGGGAGAGCATGTGCCATTCGCCCTTGTTGGTGGCGATGATCCACACGTTTCCGAGCGGCGCCGGGAGCGTCGCAACGCCGACCACATCGTAAGCGCCGCGAATCAGACCGATTTCCGGCGGACCCGCACGGTGCGACCCGTGCACGCCGGTGTAGTTGTTCGGATAGGTCCAGAGGAATTTGCCCGTGGCGATGTCATAGCAATCCAGCGTGCTGTGGTCTTCGCCGTAGGAGCCATTCCACAAAACCATTTTGTCGTCGGCGGAACCGAAGTTGTGCAGCGCGCCCATGCCGCCGCGGAACCCGGCGTCGGGTGGTCCCGGGAGTTTCTTGAGGTTGGTGAAGTCATACTGGGGAGCGCCGCAGGCGGTCCAGCCGCTGACGGGTACCTGGTACATCGACCCATAGAACGTCAGGCTTGGGGTCATCGGCATGTACCAGCCGTTGATCCATCCGCCGAGGGCGACGTTTTCGAAAACTTTCACTTCATTGGGCTGCTGGATGCCGTCGTCATTTTCATCCGACCACACCGTGACCTTGAGGCCTTTATTCGTGTCACCGGCGTGAGTGATGATGGTGCGCATCTTCCAGTTGCCATCGCTGATCTTTTCCTGGATGCAGACGGGTCCATCCGCGGCCCCGCCGATGCCGCCGCCGGCGGTGGCGAGGTATAGCTTGCCATTGGGCCCGAAGCCGAACTTGGCATTGCCGCTGCCGGTGCGGTTAATCGTGCCCAGCACGGACGACCTGCCGGTCTTGGGGTCAATTCTCCATTCGGCGCCCTGGCCGACCATGAGGTTGGGATCGACCGGATTGACCGAAGCGCCGGTCCCGCCGTAGCTGGAGGGGCCGAAGAACTCGCCAAACAGCGTGCCGTCCTTGGTGTTCCAGGCGCTGACGCGCTTGGGATTCCCGTCATCCTCGGTCACCCACAGCTTGCCGGTGCCGTCGATGGTCATTCCGGAAATATTGAGCAAGCCATCCGGCGTCCACGGACCCAGGAGGGCCCGTCCGCCCTTGCGGCCGATCGTGAATACGTGCTTGCCGTCAGGCGTGTAGACGTAGACCTGGTTGGCCCCGTGCAGGCCGACGTAGATCTTGCCCTGGGCGTCGAGTGCCAAGGCGGTGGTCCAGGCTCCCTCGGGCATGTCGATCGTCACGGCATCGGACTGGGCGCCCGTGTCGGTATCGATCTTGACGACTTTCTTGGCCGTGGCCACATAGATGTGCGTGGCGTCGGGCACTTCGATGTCACCGGGGTTCTGTACGCTGAGGGTCTTAAGGACCTCGCCGGTCTTTCCGTCGATCACCTTGATGGCATTCTGGCCCGAGAAGCCGACGTAGAGTTTGCCGAACTTAGCGACCATGCCGCTGGGTCCGGTGGGCGCCTTTTCGCCCGCCCAGATCTGGTCCATGCGAAGATCGGTGCCCTTGATGTTGGTCCATTCGTTGTACCGTCCGGTCTTGGCGTCGAGGCGGTAGATGGCCCGCGGTGCGTACTGATCATTATTGTTGAACGCGTAGACGGTTCCACCATCGGCGGCAACCGGCGCTGCCGTCGCGATGCCGCCGCGGTTGTTCCGCCATTTGACGATACCATTGGTGTCTACGGCCACGAGAGACTTGCCGCCTTCGGCGCCTTCCCAGCCGAGATAAACCTGGCCGCCGTCGGATGCCGCGGCCATGGGGTTGCCGTGATCGCCGCCCCAGTCTTCGGTTCCCTTGGGGCCGGTCCACGGTTCGCTGCCGGCATTGTCTGCCCAGCCCTTGAGCCGCAGTCCGATGCCGGTGTTGTAAATGCCCTTCCAGGAGTATTCGCCCGGTGCCACGGGTCTTCCGGGCATACCTGCCGAGAAAGACGTAAGGCCGTCCCATTTAACCTCGTGGGTACCCTTGGTGGTAAATGTCGCTTCGAGTAGCTGCCGCGCCACGGTTCCGTCCGCGGCATAAATGTTCAGCGAGGCAAAGCCGTCATCGGGCATGGTGAACTTGATGGTCTTGAAGCCCTGCAATTCCTTGGTCTTGATCAGTCCGGACCAGTCGACCACGGGAACGCCTTTTTCCATACGCACGGCGAACTCGCGTCCATCGCGGAGGCGGATCGGCTGCGGCGTGACATTGTCCTTCGTCACCAGCTTGCCTTCGCCCCAGCAATCGCTGCCCATGAAGGTAAACACCCGGTCGATCGCAGCGCCCGGCATGAACACGTCTTTGATCGTCAGGCGTCCGCCCGTGCCGATGGTGAAATTGGGTTCCAGTGTGATACGGATCTTGTCGCCGGCCTTGGGGGTTGGGGCGCCATCCTTGGTCAGAACTTTCCAGGGAATCCGGATTTCCTGCGCGTATCCCTTGGCGTCTTCATCCTTCAGGAACGCCTGTGCCGATCCCTTCTTCTTCACATCCCCGCCGCCGCCCTGGTCAAAGTTCTTGCCGTAGTCGCAACCCATGGCGTCGAGACCTTCGCGGTCGATCCAGCAGGTCCAGTGGCTGCAGCGTTCCGTCGGCGTTTTGTTGTCAACGATGATGCGGAACTGGAGGCAGTCGCCGTTGAACCCGTAATCGCCCTTGGTCGAGCCGGGATTGTTCATCGGTGTGACATCGCGCCAGCGAGCCAGAAGGTAAAGATTGTCAGCATCGTACATTGCGTGGAACCACACCCCCATCTTCTCGCGCCCGTTCTCGGCATCGCCGCAGGCGAAGATCCCGCCCGACAGATCCCAATCACTGACCTTTCCGTCGATGGTCATGGGGCCCGTCACCGGCAAAATCCGAATGCCGAGGTTTTCCGTTTCCGTGGCTCGGGCGGCTCCGGCAACAGCCATGAGCATGCCGCAGGCCACCACCGCTCGCGACCAATTTCGAATATTCTTCCGCATCGCCATTGTGTTTTCTCCGTGACCAGACCTAAAGAAAATGCCGTGCTTAGCAGCGGGCATGTTACATGAATTCCAAACGTCCTCAACGAGTAGCTATTTCAATAAATGATAAAATAAACTAAAGATGCTTTTGTGTACGGATTTTTGAGTGCAGACGCGTCGGAAAGACTTCAATTCTCGAGCGAAATCATGCCCGTTTCGCGGTTCAGGCGCAGGCGAAATGCAGCACTGGTTGTCTCTGGAACCGTCAGGATTTGGCGGGCCAGACGCCCATCGGCAAGTCTGACCGTCAGGGCATATTGGCCGTGGAAGGCTCGCACTTTCACCGTGCCATCCAAGGGCAGGGTGGTGTGCAGTTCCGTATGCCAGGTTTTCTGCCACAGCAATCTAAGCCGGTCCCACGCCAGCCGCGGCTTCTGAGACTTGTCGAGCACTCCGGATCCGGCGCCCCATCCGGTCGCCGACATGCCCCAGAGATTCACCATTTCCACCGCGGGATGCGAAAAGCAGACGGCCAGATAGCGCTCATAGAATTCGGCCTGCAACTCTTCGGTCCACTTCCCTTTCCGCACCGGGCCTGCGATCTCCGTTCCCAGCGGAAGAAGCATTTCGCTGATGTGAACCTTGACGCCTTGGGCGGCATAGCGGTCGAGGACTTCATACATCTCGCGGGGATCGGTCCAGAGACCGACCGGATAATGCCCGTGGATGGAGAAGAAATCCGGCTGCACACCCTGCTGCTTCAGCCAGACAAGGCCGTCGAAGCCTTTGTACATCTCAGCTTCGCGTCCGGGGCTTTTCTTGTTGGACCAGAACCGCGTGCAGTCGGAGAGTCCGAGTTTGATGTCCGGATAGTTGGCGTGGAATTCCTTGAAGAGGGGGGGTGTCTCTTTGAGCAGGATCTTGTCGTTGGTGACCTGCCAGAATTTGATGCGGTCGTGATAGCGTTCCATCAGTTGGCGGGCATGATCGGGAAAATCCTTGGCCTGTTTGGATGCGTCTTTGCGCGCCCATCCCGGAATCAGGCCGGCCAGAAAATGAAATTCGAGTGCGGTGCCGTGTTCCTGGGCATAGGCGACGTACTGGTCAAGGTCGCTGTAGTCCGGATGCCCTTCGACGGGTTCGAGATACATCCACTTGGCCGAGAAGGGAATCATCGAGGCGTTGAAAAGTTCGGGGAAGAGGCGGCGTTCTTCAGGCGTGACGGGGTTGGCTTTCTGATCGCCCAGCGCGTCAGTGGAATTGGGTTCAAAAAAGCCGAGTGACGCGCCGAAGAGAAACGCGTGTCTTTGCTGAACAAAATCGAGCGCCAGGTCCTGCACGGGCCGGCCGGTGGTATCGAGGATTTGGATCGTCACATCGGCCTTGCGGTTCTTCTCAATATTCGTGGCGACGGTGGTGGACATGAATGATTCCATCTCCTGCCACGCGTCCGGGTCGATGACACCCACCGGTGCGGCAGCTTTGGCCCGTGCCGAGATGACCGGTTCGAAAATGGACCACTCATCGTTGCGATAGTCGCATTGCAGAGTGCGGTGCTTGGGCGGCGCGTGCAGCGGAGGCGTCGGCAGCAGGATGTAATTGGCATGGCAGGATTTGGCCAGCGCGATGAGGGCGTCATCGTCCAGCGTGTCCAGCGATTTGCCGCGGGAAATCAACCGGCGGCCGTCGGGGGAGACGACAATACCGGGTTCGATCGCATTCATCTGGCCGAACCACTCCGGTGCGAACGGGCCGGAGAAATACATCTGTGTGCCGTCGCGCCAGTTTCCCACCACGCTGCGCTGGGAAAACATGCGGAAGTTGGCGACATTGGCGGGAGTGAGGAAGAGTGCATCGTGGGGTGTGTCCTGCCGGGCCCAGGCTGCGACGCGCACGAGGGGATCAGCCCAGACGCCGCGATCAAACTCACGCGCGAAAAGGAAGCCCGTTCCCATACCCCCCGCGATGAACGCACCGAGCAGCAAGAACACTTTCAACGCGCGATGTTTCCGTACATGGCGGCCCAGCAATCCCACAGCCACCGTCGCGGCGATCATCCCGCGGAGCAGCGGATCATCCGACCATACGCCCGGTGCCAGAGACAGATCACGCGAGAACCCCGGCAATGAGTACCCGATTTTCTGATACGCCACGAATGCCAGCAGCAGCGCCCCGGTTCCCACGACCGCCTGCCACCACGCAAGCCGCCCGGTCACTAGCGCCACAGCCAGCATGACGAGCACCGCCAGCGGCAGGAACGAAAGAAATGCCGGCACCGCCAAAGTGGCCAGAACGATCACCGCGCATCCGGCTTCCAGCAGCCGCGCTCCCAGCGGCAGCACGCCCCGGCGATTGAGCATTTTCAAGCCTTCAGCGCCCGCGTGGGCGATGTGGATGAACATCAGCACTTCCAGCAGGCGCGACGCGCGGAACGGCTGCAGCCGCACGGCCCACGCCATGGGCCATACTTCCGTAAACACGTAGCCGGCCGCGAACAGCAGCAGGACGCCGAGGGTCATCCACCGGGTGATGCGCATGGCGCGGCTACGCACGGCGAAGCTGAGGCTCAGTGCGAAGAGCGCCAGCAGCAATGTGAAACGCGGAATGTCCGGATCTCCGCCGACCCACCAACTGCTGGCAAACGAGTGATCCGCGGAACGGATGCGCATGAGATTGATCCACGCGGCGTCGAAGGAGCCGCGGCCGGCGTGGGTGGCCATGATCGCAAGAGTGGGTAGCGCACAGAGCAGGCCCAAGGCCATGCCGACCCAGACGCGGCGATTCGGTTGGGCCGTCCCGGTGCGGCCGCGTCGTGGCAGCCACTCCCCGATAGCCGCGGCTATCAGCATGACGCCGACATACGTGCCGGTCAGGGCGTGTACATCGAAGAGTACTCCGGTTGCCAGAAATGCCCAGACGATCCAACCGCGGTAATACAAGCCCATCACCACCAGCGCCAGCGCCAGGGCCGCGTACGTGTGCGTGAAGCCGGTGGAATAGAGCATTTCGCCGGCCAGGGCGCGATGATGTCCCGCCAAGAGCAGGCCCAGCGCCAGCAGAGCGGAAAGATGGCTCTTGGTCACCGCCCGCGAAAGAGAATACGTTGCGGCCAGGACGCCGAAGGTGGTGAGCACGTGAAGCATCAGGTAGAGCGGCTCGATGCCGGTAAGCCTGGCCAGCGGCGCCAGTGCCGTGAAGAACCAGGTGGCATAGGCGCTGTGCGTCATCTGGATCATGACGTCGCGCGGGAAGAGGCCCGGGTCGATCGCCAGTTTCAGCAGCGCCACCTGGATGCCCTGGTTTCCCACCCCGAACTGATAGCCGCACCAGAGAATCTGCACGATCGCCAGCGGCAGGCAGATGGCCAGGCCCACCCAGACCGGCGTGGCGGCGCGTACTGTTCCGCGTAATGCTTTAGCTGTTGTAGCGCTCGCTACCGGCATACCGCCTCAAGGGTTCAAATTTCGCATATCGAGTTTCGCGGCAAGTCGTGATCGACCCTTAACCTCGAAACCCGCGCGTTGTATCATCCATTTTGCGTACTACATCGCCACCATGGGCGTTATCGTTATGTTATAAAGTACAACGGACGAACCATGAGACACCATGCACGCATTCCGGCATTTTTGGCCGCTGCCCTGACGGCAGCACTGGGGCTCTCCGCGCTTTATGCCGGCGGACTCTTTGCGCCCGGTCCGAACTCCGACCTGATCGCGCTGGAAAAACAGATTGCCGCCGGCACCGCCGATGCGGGGACATGGCAAAGTTACGGAGACGCATTGCGGACGGCCCATCGCTTCGGCCATGCAGCCGCGGCCTATCGCCGGGCGCTGGAACTCCAGCCTGATCTGCGCGATGCCCGGCTGAATCTGGGCCTCTCTCTGGGCCAGGCAAGTAACAGCGACACCGCCGGCCCGGACGCCTTTTTCGCCTTCATCAACGATCTCATGCTCTCGGAACCCAAGCTGGCGGTGGATATTCTCGATCGGCAGGAATTGGCGCCGCTCCGCGCCGATGCACGATTTGCGCCCGTCTATCAGAATGCCAAAGCCCAGGCGGCGGATTAACCGCCACACCACTCCGCACGCGTCACTGCATACACGCACAATTCCACAGCCTCTGGGTACTTGTCCCATTTCTCGCGCTGCGTTCCCTGAAGAGTCATGCCGCATTTTTCCATCACGCGGCGCGACCCGGCGTTGTCCTCAACCGCCCGCGAGATCACCCGCTCCAATGCCGGATACTGGGCGAATCCCCACGTGACCACCGTACGCACGGCCTCGGTGGTCAGGCCCTTGTTCCACCATTCCTCGGCCAGCACAAAATGAACTTCCGCTTCACTTTCCTTCTGCACATCCAGTTCGATCGCCCCAATCACTTTGAGACGGCCGGTCGTCGCCGTCGCGGCTCCTTCCTCATTCATTTCGCGCTTGATCCGGATCGCCCAGCAGTAATCTCCCTCGTGCCGGGCCATCACCCGTTTGATGTACGCCCGCGCGTCTTCAAGTTTGATGTGCGTCGTCCACGGCATGAATCGCGGGACGTTGGGATTGCGCGCATAGGCGTAGACATCGGCCGCATCCGCATAGCGAAAGGGTCCCAACTTGATCCGCCCCGTTTCTAGAACCGGCAACGCCTGGAATTCCATAGCCCTATCATATCTCCGCAGTCATTTCCCGGCGCGAGCGGTTGCCGTACAATTCCTAATCTGTTTTTCGCGTATTCAAGAACAAAGGTGGCTCATGGCCGTAATCTCTCCGCTGCAGGCGATTCGTTATCCGCAGGCGAACCAGACCGATCTGGTGGCTCCGCCCTACGATGTGCTCTCCGGCGAGGACAAGTCGCGACTGCTGGCCAGAAATGGTCACAACGTGGTCGCGATCGATCTGCCGCACATTCCGCCCAAGGAAGCGGGACCCGATTCCGCCTACGCCTCGGCCGCCCACACCCTGAACCGGTGGCTGGAAGCCGGGATTCTCAAGAATGACGACAAGCCGGCCCTGTATGCCTATCAACAAACGTATTCCCATGCCGGCGTGACCTACAAACGCCGCGGCTTCTTCACCCGCGTTCGCCTGGAAGAATTCAATGAGCGCGGCACCATCCATCCGCACGAACAGACGTTTTCGGGCCCGAAGGAAGACCGCCTCAAATTGATGCGCGCCACCAAAGCCAATCTTTCGCCGGTGTTCGGGTTGTATGACGATCCGGAAAATGATGTGACGGATCTGCTCTTTTCCGCGATCCACGGCGGCGTCAAACAAGAAGTCCTGGCCTCGGCCGAATTGCCGTCGATGGACGGCAAACAGAAAGTGCTCTCGGAAATCTGGGCGGTCACCGATTCGCAGGTCATCAAAGATGTGCAGATGATGATGGCGACCAAGCACCTCTATATCGCCGACGGCCATCACCGCTACACGACGTGCCTGAATTATCGCAAGGAGCTTTCCGCAGCGCGGGGCACGCCGCTGGATGCACACGATCCGGCCAACTACGCGTTGTTCGTGTTGATTGCGATGCAGGATCCCGGCCTGATCATCATGCCGACGCATCGGGTGATTGCCGCCGAGAGCCTCGACGAGTTCTACCTCGACAAGTTCCGCCAAGCCGCGGCGCCCTACGGGCAGATCGTGGAAACGAAATTCCGCGGCGATTCGCTGGATCGCCTGGAACATGAACTGGCGGGCTTTGGCCCCCATGCCATCGGCGTATATGACCCCATCGAAGATGCGGCGCTCGTCTTTGTGCCCAAGTCGAATGATCCCCTCGGCCAGTTTGGCGACGATCCGGCGTTGGCGGGCAAGAGCGACGCGTGGCGGCAGCTTGATGTGGCGATCCTCCAGCACTTGGTGTTCGACCGCATTGTCGCCCCAAACTTCGTCCGCCAAGGCGCCAAGATGAACTGGGCCTTTCCCCATGAAGCGCACGAAGTGGCGACGCTGTGCCGCAGCGGCGGTGGCGCGAAATACCGCGTGGGCTTCCTCCTTCAGCCGACGCCGCTGGAGGCGGTCCGCGATTTGTGCAACGCCAACGAACTGATGCCCCAGAAGAGCACGTTCTTCTACCCGAAGCTGGCCACGGGGATGGTGATCAATCCGCTGGAGTGATGTGACTTGTCCAGGCCGCGTAATTTTGGCGTCGGTAACAATTCGCATCCGCTATCGTTAGTCCCGTGAACGGATGAGTCCGATGGCAACAGTTCAACTCGAATTTCTTGGCCAGTCGCTCTGGTGGGCGGGGGTGGTGGGCGTCACGGGGGCGGCGCTGCTGATCTATGCGATCCTGCTCTGGCGCGATGGCAAACGGGCGGCGGCCGAGGGCGAATGGACTGGCCGCACACCAGTAACCGCACCACCAACAGAACGCCTTGATCTTCTGGGCCAGCCGTTGAGCCTCGTGTCGGTACTCGCGGGCATCGCATCCCTGGTGCTGACGGGCGTGATCTTATGGCTCGCCTCCGGCACGGCCAACATGCTGGCACTGGTCTGGACGCTCGCCATGACCTTCCTGGCGATCTTTCTCTTCTACCGCCGCGTCTATCGTTACCTCTCGCGCTTTCGCATGTGGACGCTCTTGCTCCTCCGCATCGCGGCCATCCTCACCCTCGTCACACTGCTCTTCCAGCCGATGCTCGGCTTCATCAAAAGCCCCGGCACCCGCGGCAAACTGGCCATCGTCGTCGACGCCTCACGCTCCATGGGCACGCAGGATCAGGCCAACGAGCCCAACCGCTATCGCCAGTGCGTGCTGGCGATTCAAAACACATTGCTGCCGCGGCTGGCGGATCATTATGAAGTCCAGCTTTTCGCCTACGACGGCGCGCATGCCTCGCCGCTGGCGTCGCCCGATGAACTCGATCGCCTGAGCCCCATCGGCAATGTGACCGATCTGTCCGTCGCCATGAGCCTCGGTACCTCCTCGGGCGCTGGCCAGGTGATTTTGCTTTCCGACGGCATTCACAATGGTCCCGCGGCAATCAGCGCCACTCTGGCCGGCGTGACCACGCCCGTGCATACCGTTCGCGTTGGCAGCGATTCCATCGACGCCACCACCGTGCCCGACATTGCCGTGCTCACCGTCGACGGGCCCCAAACGGCCGTAGTGAACAATCAGGTCGTGCTGACCGCCTCCATCAAATCCACCGCCATGAGCGACCGCACCATCAAAGTGATGCTGCTCAGCGGCAAGGAGGGCACGTCCAGCGCTGATGCGGGAGGCCCGCCGCTCGATGAGCAGCGTCTGGTGCTGCATTCGGGCCCCACGCCTCAAACAGTGCAATTGAAATTCACGCCGGACAAGGTGGGCAGGATGGTGGTACGGGTGCAGGTGCCGGTGGATCCCGGTGAGCGTTCCGAGGCCAACAATCAGCAGCCGTTTCCGCTTCTGGTCACCGATCCGAAGCTGGCGGTGCTGTATGTGGAAGGTCGCGTGCGCCCGGAAGTTGGGCCCCTACGGCGCGTGCTGGAACAGGATCCCAATGTCAACGCCATCAGCATGGTGCAAACGCAGGCAGGAAAATTCGAACTTCGCGGCGTCAAGGAAGGCGATGATCTCAAGGGCATGCCCACCACTCTGCCTCAGTGGAAGCGCTTCAAGGTGATCATCCTCGGCGATCTGGATGCCTCGTTCCTCAACCCCCGCCAACAGAAGGATCTCGAAGAGGCCGTCCGCCAGGGCGCCGGTCTGCTCATGATCGGCGGGCAGCAGTCGTTTGCCCCCGGCGGGTGGGAGAAGACGACCCTGGCGACGCTGATGCCCGTAAGTCTGGAGAAAGTAGAGCCCGCGCAGATCAACGCGAAATTCGTCCCCCAGCTCACCGCCGCCGGCGCCGTGCACCCGATTTTTCGCAACATTGCCGCATACTTCACATCGCCGGATGGCAAGAAAAACGATCAGCAGATGCCGGAACTCTCCGGCTGCGTGGCGCTCGGCAATGCCAAGGCGGGGGCGTCGGTGCTGGCGGTGCATCCGACAGAAAAAATCAACGGATCCAACGCCATCGTCCTGGCCGTGCAGCAGTACGGGCAGGGCCGCACCGCCGCGTTTGCCGCCGATACGACCTGGCATTGGAGCCTGTTCCTCAAGGGCATGAAAAAGGATTCGCCGTACAACCGGTATTGGGGTCAGATGGTGCGCTGGCTGGCATCGCAGGACGATATGCAGAAAAAGACCGGTCCATCGGTGACGTCTATGATTCCGCGCGACAGTTACGAAGCGGGCGAGGCCGTCACCCTGCGGGCCGCAGTCACCGACAAGGAAGGCCAATCCACCGCCTATGCCAATGTCTGGGCCGATGTGAAGGGACCCGACGGCAAAACAACGCACCTGTCGCTGGCGGCGGTCACAGATCAGATCGGCCTCTACGAGGCGGCGATCCATCCCCAGATCGCCGGTGAATTCAAAGTCACCTTCGGCGCGAGCAAAGACGGCGGCGAATTAGGCAAAGACTCCAGCGGCTTTACGATTCTCCAGGCCGCCGGCGAGATGGATGTTCTGGCGGCCCAACCGACGACGCTGCGTGAAATCGCACGGACCACCGGCGGCAGCTACGTGGAACTGGCGTCCGTCTCTTCACTGGCCGAACGCATCGCCGCAGCCACCCCGGCCGCCGCCATGCCCGTCAAAACGATCTACCCGCTCTACCATTCGCGGGGCTTCTTTCTGCTCGTGGTGGCCTTCCTGGGGGTGGAAATCTTCCTGCGCCGCAAATGGCAATTACAGTAGGCCCCGGCACCCCAATCTTTACATCCCGCTAACCTCCAATTACCACATTCCTCACGTCCCTCGCCGATACTTTCGAGGACTGACGTGTCTTACATATAGGGTGCAGGATGCACACGGTCGAAGAATATCCAGCAACGATTTCCCCTGCGCTGCTCAGCAGCCCCTCCGAAAACTTCACGCATGATCCTGATGACTGGCCCGACGCCGACCCCCTCGATGCCCTGGTGATCTCCGACATCCACCTCGGCTCCGACAATTGCCAGGCCAAGGCCCTTACCGCATTCCTCCAACAGATTCTCGACGGCGAAATCTGCACCCGCCAACTCATCATCGCCGGCGATGTTTTCGATTCGATCGACTTCCGCCGCCTCAAAAAAAATCACTGGAAGGTCCTCTCCCAGATCCGCCATCTCTCCGACAAAATCGACATCGTGTGGATCGCCGGCAATCACGACGGATCGGCCGACATCGTCTCGCACCTGCTGGGCGTGCGCGTCGTCGAACAGTACATTTTTTCCTCCGGTGATCAGAAAATCCTCGTCGTGCACGGGCATGTCTTCGATGATTTTATCGAAGATCATCCGTTCCTCACCTGGATCGCCGACAGCATCTATTACATCCTGCAGCAGATTGACCGCTCGCATTACATTGCCCGCCTGGCCAAGTCTCGCAGCAAGGTATTCGTGCGCTGCATGGAAAAGATTCAACGCGGCGCGATCGCCCTGGCCCGCGACCAGGGATGTCAGGTGGCCATCTGCGGACATACCCACCTCGCCAAAGCCGTCACGCAAGGTGATGTGCACTACTTCAATTCCGGCTGCTGGACCGAGAACCCCACTAGTTATCTGACCATCCGGCGCGGTCGGGTCGAACTGCATCGCCACCTGACCGCGGCAATTGAGGGACAGGCCCTCGAAACAGAACTCGCCTCTGCCTGATTTGTGGGCATTTCTTGAAGATCATGTTATTCCCTGCCGATAGGAATGGTGGCGTGGTACACGGTGCGCCCGTGTTTCCGTCCCCGGTTGTTTTTCTTTGGGGATCCCAGAATGCCTTCGATTCGTCGCGGATTTACGTTGGTGGAACTGGTCATCGTGGTGCTCATCCTCGGTCTTCTGGCGGCCATCATTATCCCCAAGTTCACCAACGCCACCGAGACCAGCCGCAATACGTCCGTCATGACCACGCTGAGCTATCTGCGCGGGCAGATCGAAGTCTTCAAATCGCAGCACGCCAACTCTCCTCCCCAGATCACCGGCATGTGGACCCTCCTGCAACATTCCTCCGATACCGCCGAAACCGCCACGGCCAATCCGGTAGGAACTTCCTACGGCCCATATTTTCGCAGCACGCCTTTGAATGTCTGGAACGGCCTGACCGGCGTCACTTCGGCCAATATCGACACCACCGCCGGATGGTACTACACCGCAACCTCCAACAGTTATGATCTCCGCATCCGTGACCTCGACGGGTCGGTCAACTACAACTACTGAGCCCCGAATTTTCCCCCCGCTACAGATCACCTTCCCACCTTCAGCACGCATTGCCCTACCCCTGGCCACCATTGCGGCGGTACACTGGTGGTGTGCTGTCATGCTGATCGCCCTGCTTTCCGATACTCACGACAATGCCGCCGCCACTCGCGCGGCCCTGGCACTGCTGGCGCCCCATCAGCCGGCCGCTTACATCCATGCCGGCGATCTCGTGGAGCCGGACATGCTCGACCTCTTCGCGGACCTGCCGCCGGAGAGTTTTCATTTTGTTTTCGGCAACAATGAATTCGACCATCCGGCACTGATTGCCCGCGCCGCCGAACTGCAACTGCATTGCCACGGGCGCTTTGCCGACCTGACCCTGGCCGGCAAACGGATCGCCGTCACTCACGGACACGAGCCGAAAGTACTCGAGCAATCGCTCTTTTCCCGTCAGTACGACTACCTGATCCACGGCCACACGCACGTCCGCCGCGATGAACGCCGCGGCCGCACCCGAATCATCAATCCCGGCGCCCTGCATCGCACGCGCGCCAAGAGTGTCGTTCTTCTGGATCTCGCCACCGACACTCTGCGCTTCCTGGAAATCGCCGCGTGAGTCTATCCGCCCCTTCCATGCGTCTTGCGGGAACCATACGATGAACCACCCTCTCTTGTTCCTCCTGGCCGCGTCGGCTGTATTCGTCCTCGCCGGCTTGCTATCGTGTTCGGCGCCGTCTTCCTCGCCCGCGCTGCGGGCGGATACCCAACCCTCCAACGAGATCCTTGCCAAAATGTTCGATGTTCCGGGATTACCCGCCGACCCGCTGCAGATCGCCTGGGCCAAACTCCCTACGCTCAAGGGGCAGCGCTGTACGGTCTTCCAGGGAGTCAAGAACGAGGCCGCGTTCGCCCATCACCCCCAGATCGTCTTCTGGGATTCACAGTTCCTCGCCCTGTGGAACGATGGCTTCGAAGGCGAAGACCTGCCCGGACAGCGCGTCCGCTATGCCGCGAGCACCGACGCTACCCGCTGGAGCGCCCCGGTCGATCTCACCGGACGCCAGGAAAAGCGGCGCTACACTGCCTGCGGCTTCTGGATCCGCGGCGCCGAACTCTACGCCCTCGCCGCCCTGCGCGATGCCGTCGGCGGGCCCGATACCCACGAAACGCCCGTCCTGCTCGCCTACAAGTGGAACCCCCAATCCAGAGCTTTCGGCGATCCGCAGACCGTCGCCACCAACTACCTCCCCGGAAACATCCCCGCACGCGCCCCTGACGGCGACTGGCTCATGCTGGGCAAGGGGGGCGTCGGCAGCTGGGGCCCCATGAAAGCCGCCAAAGGCGGAGTCACATCAATCTCTGACTGGACCATCCGCGACCTCCCCGGCGCTGGCCAACTCGAGGAAGCCGAATGGTACACACTGCCCAATCAACATCTTGTCGCCCACTTCCGTACCCGCAGAACCAAACCTCTCTACCTGGCACGCTGCTATAGCACAGACAACGGCGTCACCTGGTCCAACCCTGTGACGACCAACTTTCCCGAAGCAGGCGCTCGGCACCATGGGCTGCGCCTCAGCAACGGTCTGTACGCCTTGCTCGTAAACCCCAATTTCGACGATCGTGTGCCCTTCAGCATCGCGCTCTCCAAAGACGGCCTGGTCTACGACCGCATCGCCAACGTCCGCGCGGAGGCCACAACCCCACGCTGGGAAGGCCGCTGGAAGACCAACGGCTACCATTACATGCGCGGCCTCGAGCACGCCGGGAACCTCTACACCATCTACTCCATCAACAAGGAAGACATCGAAGTCACAATCATCCCTCTCGCCGAACTGGAAGCCCTGTACAAGCCGCAGCGCGAACCAACCCGCCAATAGAAGATTTGATTTGACGGAGAGGACACGAATGGCCTGGGAGGGAAGAACTCGCCATAGACATGCAGGAAGCTTCCGCAGACGCTTGTAAATACAGCGTATCTAACGGCTTAGGATGGGCTTGAAAACTGGGCGTGCCAAGATTCGAACTTGGGACCTCGTCGTTATCAGCGACGCGCTCTAACCAACTGAGCTACACGCCCTTACATCCTCCCACAGCAGGTCTATAGGCCGCGAAGCCCAGCTCTGCAGGGAGTCCCGTAGCATAATAATCGGCCCGCAAAACGTCAATTGGCCAGGAAAGTCCCGTCGTGTTCCAATAGAAGTTTCAGGGGTCCATGCTGACAGTTACGAGCCACGGACCACGAACCACGGATCACGACCACCACGCACCACCACGCACCGTCTGGTGCATTCCCGAGACTTGCTCTATCATAACAGGCACATATCCGCTGGTTGATTTCGAGAAAGCGAGAAGAAGTATGGCGATTGATATTGTAATTCTGCTGATTTCGCTGATCACCGCCACGGTGCTTCAAGTGGGTATCCTTTTCGGCGGGATGTACGCCGTGACCAAATTCGCGGGCGATAAGTTCGGTGAAACGACATACGGTAAGCTGGATTTCGATAATTTCCAGACTTCGCAACTCTCCGAAATCAGCGGCCAGTTGGCCGTGATCATCGGCGTTCCGACGATCGTATTTCACTTCATCGACTTTCTGTATCGTCACATTCTCATCGTGCCGCTCGGCCGCCAGGGCTTTATCTGGGGCGTCGCTCTGCTGATCCTCACGACCGCAACGACCTTTCTGGGGCTCTTGAAGCTGGCCCGGATCGATCAAGCCCGGTCGGGCATTCTTGCTGCCATCAGCGCGTTTTTTTACATCCCCATTTATTACTACTTCCTGGCCGGCAAGCTGTATTGAGCATTGACCTGCGGATGGGGGGATTCTGGGACGTGGCCGGGGCTCGGGGACGGATTGTCATGCGCATTTCCCGCTGAGCCGATATCCCAATGACAGGAATCATTGGGAGTACGGTCATGACGAACTGGGGAATGCTCGCGGCCAAACTGCTCGAAGAGGCCGATGATGCCAAGGGAACGGATCGCCGCGCGTTTGGGCGCCAGTCCGCGCCCTCCAGCTCCAGCGCCGTGGTCAAGACGCATCTGCGCCTGCCGGGAGTTCCGGTGAGGTTCAAAGATCTTTCCATGACGGGCGCGGGTTTCCTCTATCCCCATCGGATGACGGTCGATCGGCGCATCGTGTTGGAGTTGTCTTGGCGTGAGCAGCGGCAGAGCATCCTGGCGCGCGTGGCACACTGCAAAGAAGACGGTGCCGCATTCTTCGTGGGGGTGGAGTTCGAGGAAGAATTGCCGTCGGGGGATGTATCGGCCACGTTGCCGGCAGACTGGTTGAAGCTGCTCGAATAGCGGGCGCCAAAGAAAATGAGAATCCACAGTCGCGAGTTTACTTAGCCGCGGCGGGCGGGGGAGGGGTGGGTACGAACACCAGGATCGTTTCGGTCTGGGGGGCATGGCCGGTTTCCGCCAGCCACAGGGAACCAATGGAAAAGCGATTATTCTTGGGATCGGCCGCGGCGACGGCGAAGAAATGATCCGGCAGAATCGAAGCCGCCATCCGGAGATCGGGGAACGATTCCTCCGTCGAATACGCCGAGCGCGTCACCCCGAGTTCCTGTGCGGACCGGACGACGGCAATCGTGCCCATCGTCACGACCGGTTCAAGCTGGATGAGCAGATCGGGCTTGCCCCGGAACCCGCGCATGGAAAGACGGAATCCGTTGTCGCATTTCTCAAACGTACGCCCCTGCTGCTGCAAGTCCCGATCGATGGAAACGACGATCTGTTCGGTGACGTTGGGGCGGGTGACGACGCTGAGCGAACTGCGCCCGTTCGTCTGACAGAGGAATTGTTCGGTGGCGGCCCCGGGAACATCGATGAGCTTGGAGACGGCGGGCCAGCGGGCCAGCGGAGCGCCGCCGGCGCGGAGGCCATTCTGCGCCAGCAGCACGGAAGTCTTGGAATCGAGCACATCTTCGTTGAGCTGCTGCCAGACCTTGTCGTTGGCGCTCAGCGTGCCCACCGGAACCGTGATCTTGAAAACCGTGACCTGCGGAAGCGATTCACCCTTGGGCATGTCGCGCATGGCGCCCTGCTCGACATTGGGGTTCACCATGGCATGCCGCGGCGGAACGTACTTGTCATCCTTCCATTTACAGAATTCCAGCCAATTGTTCCAAAGCTGACAACCGGGCAGGGAGAGCAAAAACATGAAACATGAAACATAAAACATAAAACGTGCGGCGCCGCGGAGTGCCCGCCGGTGTCTCTGCTGCTGTGAAAGAGGTTGATTCATTGCTTTTGGCATGTTGAGTAAGGAGCCCCTTTTATGTTTTATGTTTCCTGTTTTATGTTTTTTCCAGCTTCATCGCAACCCGAGCTCCGCCACGCG
Source organism: uncultured Phycisphaerales bacterium (assembly GCA_903845195.1). Lineage (GTDB taxonomy): Bacteria > Planctomycetota > Phycisphaerae > WQYP01 > WQYP01 > CAIMWO01. The sequence goes on along the minus strand of CAIMWO010000079.1, from coordinate 20,749 downwards.
GGACAGGAGGGGCCATATTGTACCAGACAAAGGGCTCAGGCGGGTTTCGGTTTATATTCGACGAATGTACGGGTGAGTCTGCCATCGTCGCAGGCGAGGATGAAATACCCCTGCTCCTTGGTGCCATCGTGATTGGAAACGTGGCGCGAGCAGCAGCAGTTGGTGGTGAGCACGGCATCGCGGCAGGTGTGCTCGGTGAAGCCGTGGAAATGGCCCGAAAAAGCGGCCCGCAGGTTGTGTTTCTTGAACAGATCGAGAACGTCGTCAGCATTCGTGGGGCGGTAGAGGACATTTTCGCCAAGAGGGAAATGGGTGAAAAGGACGAGCGGCTTCTTGGGGTCGAGCTTGGCCAGGGCCGTTTTGGCGTAGTCGAGCGTGCTACTGAGAATCGTGATTTTCTGGTAATTGGTGCCGTCGCACGTGTCCAGAGCGATGAACTGCCAATCGGCCATATCGAAAACGTAATTGCTGCAATCTTTGAATGCGTCATCCCACGCCTTGTGACCCTGGCACAGATCGTGGTTCCCCGGCACGACGCGGAACGGCACCTTGATCTTGGCGAATAGCGTTTTGAAAAGGTCGACCTGTTCGATGTGAGAGTCGTTGGTGAGATCGCCGGCGATGAGCAGGAGGTCGATATCTTCGGTATTGATCTGTTTGACGAGGGGTTCGAAGTAGGCGGAGCACTGGTCGTCGTAGATGTGAAGGTCATTGATGACCGCAAAGCGGAGATTTTTTCGCTGGGCATCCGCAGCGCGAAGTGCGCCGGGCCACAGGGCCGTGGCCAGAAGCGCACCGCTGGAGGCTTTGAGGAGGGCACGACGGGTGAGGGGAATGGTCGTATTCATGGCTGAAAGTATAAGCATTGGGGTGGGGCGGATGAAAGAATTTCTAAAGAATAAGAATTATTCACGCCGGCAAGAGTGCGAAAAAAGGGCGGATTTGGGAAGATGGAATCCCAATCCTTTGCGAAGGTTGAGTTCTGAGACGGTCAGGCTCTGTTGAAATCCTCTTTGGCCCCAACGGGGCCCGCGTGAATAGCCAGGGGTGACCGAAGGGAACCCCTGGAAAAAGGCCCACAAAATGCCGTCGAGCCCCAAAGGGGCGATCGATCTCGCGTTCCTCGCAAGTCGAATCTTGAGGTTTTCAACAAAGCCAGACCGTCATGTAAGTCGTACTTGAGGATCACCATGCCGGGAATGAGTTTCGATACGCAGGCGACGGCCATGTGGCTGGAAGGCAGCGAGTGTGCGCAACCCGATACCTACGTGGCGTTTCGCGGCCGGTTGGCGCTGCAGACGTCGGCACGCGTAGTGTTCCATGTGCTCGGGGCCCATTGGTTCGGCATGTGGCTGGATGGGACATTCTTGACCGAAGGCCCCGCGCGTTTTCCCCAGTCCCATCCCGAATATGAAATCATCACACGCGACCTCGCCGCCGGTGAGCATGTACTGGCCGCGCTCGTGCATAACCAGGGATTGCCCACGCGCATGCTGCAAGGCAACCTGATCAAACCTTTTCTGTGGTGCCAGGTTTACCTCGATGGTCAAGCCGTCCCGGTGTCGTGGCGCGCGGCGCGGCTGGAGGGCTACATTCGCTCGGGCCAGCGACACAGCCCGCAATTTGCCTGGATCGAATGGGCCGACACCCGAAAAATCCCCGAGAATTGGCGCGACCCCGCATTCGATGATCGCACATGGGAACCGCCTCTGCTGGGCGCAGGCGTAGCCGCACCCGCGCGGCCGCTCGAAATCGGAACGTTGCGACAGGTGCCCAAGAAACTTACACCCCTCGCCGAAGGCGTACTGATCGGCCCATTCGAAGGCGCCACCGCACCCCTGTGGAAGCAAGAAGGAGATGTCTCGTGGTACGAGCGGAATCTCCACCCAACCGCCCAACCCACCGGCGTGTGGCGGCGGTATGACCTCGGTCGCGTGCGCCTGGGAAAACCGGAATTCACGCTGGACCTGCCCGCCGGCGCGGTCGTGGAATTCGCCTACAGCGAAGCGCTCCACCGTGATCCCATCGTCGATGGCTATTCGCATGAAACGGTAATCAGGTTTGCCGAACCTGATGCGACGCGTGATCCCCGCGTGGTCCCCTACATCCCGCTCTCCCTCCCCGTCTCGCGCAATCTCGATCATTACATCGCCCGCGGCGGCCCGCAGGTCTTCTCACCCCTGACCCCCAAAGGCGGCCGCTTCCTGGAAGTGCACATCCAGGCCGATCCCGCCCGTGTGAAATTTGTCGCCGAGAAATTCATCGAACGATGCTACCACGGAGACGCGGAAGGATCGTTTTCCTGCGATGACCGCCTCCTCAACGAAATCTGGCAGGTGGGCGTCGAAACGCTCAAAGGCTGCACCGAAGATGCCGTGACCGACAACCCCGCGCGCGAGCGCGGCCAGTGGACGGGCGACCTCGCATTATCCATCCGCGTCGCCGCCGCGGCCTACAACGACCTGCGCCTCTTCCGTCGCGGCCTCCAGCACTCAGCCTACTCGGCGCGTCCCGATGGATTGGTGGCCGGGCTTTGCCCTGGCGAGCCCTGCTTTGTTTCCACCTACGCCGCCTATTGGGTAACGACCGTCCTCGGCTATCACCAGTTGACCGGAGACCAGACGCTCCTGAAGGAAATGTACCCCTACGCCCTCGCCAATCTCTCCGCCATCGAAAACGCGATCTGCGACGCCGGCATCAGCGCCAAGCTCGCCTGGACATTCATCGACTGGGGATATACGGACAGCCCCGGCCCTGCCGAGACCGGTCTGAATCTCTGCGTGCTGGAAGCGTTGCGCAGCATGGTACGCTGGGCCGAGATATTGCAAAAGGATGCTTCCCCCTTTCGCGCGCGGGCGCTCTGGTTGGAGCAGATCGTCCGCGCCTGGCTTGAGCCGCTGCTGACCGCTGAACAGTGGCAAGACATCGGCTATCACCGCACCGTCATGGCCCTGCGTCTGGGCTTGATCGCCGAAACGCAGAAGCCCGCAAGCCTCGCCTATCTCAAAGGCCACATCCTGGCGAATTTTCCCAACAACTTGAGTGCGCCGCGCCTCGAACATCCCGGCGTGCATGAAAGCCGCCTCATCACGCCCTACTTTTTCTATCACGTCGCCCCGTTCTTCGTCGCCGCCGGCCAGATGGATTTCGTACTCGACCAATTCCGCGTCTGCTGGGGTTGGGGAATCCAGCAGGGGCTCTCCACCTGCCCGGAAGTTTTCGATCTGGGCTGGAGCCACTGCCACGTATGGTCGGCAGCGCCGACCGCGCAGCTTTCGAAATACGCGCTGGGCCTGACCGCCGAATTTGGTCTGGGTCGCAATCATTTTGTTTTGACGCTGGCGCCTGGCAGCCTCCAGCACGCGTCGGGACGTGTGCCGTTCCCCAATGGATCGGATGTCGTCACTGTAGCGTGGCAGCGCACCACCGACCGGCGCATCGAGATGCATGTGGAGTGCCCGCAAGCCATCTGGATTCATGTACCGGGGCACGCGGCGCCGCTCGCGCTGGCCGCGCCGACAAAGCTCAGTCTGGCGCAACGCTCGGGGCGATGGGAATTGGATAAGCACGCGCCCTAACCAAGCGTGACAACCTCTTCTTTACGTGCGGCAAGAAACAGCAGCGTCGCGCGGGATACGCGATAACCGAGAATATCAGTCGCCGCGCGCAGGTAGTAACGCATCTGCTGCTGATAGTGGGGGAGTTGGGCCAGCCAGTTGTTGGCCGCGTCGGTCTTGTAGTCGAAAATTTCCGCGCTCCGTGCGGCTGGATCGGCCAGCAGAACGTCAATGATGCCGCGAATAGTTGGAGCGTCGGCAACGGAGAGAAGCGGTGTCTTGGTGTCGACTCCGACACCCCCAAGGTCAGGCGTGGTCCACGTGAAGCCCAGCTCACGGTAAAGATGCCCAGCCCCCGCGCCGCCGGCGAGCTTCTTGGCAGTCGCGGTGGTGAGCAACCAGTCGATGCCAGCCAGATCCGCAGCCGCCACTTCCTCGGAACTTAGGCGTTTTTCTTTCAGCAGTCGGTCGATGATTTGCCGCAGCAACTCAGGGCTCGTGACAGCTGTGAAGTCGAGCAGCTCGAGGATGCGATGCGTAGCAATGCCGCGGACCCGCGCCGAATCGGACGAAGTATCAGGCTGCCGGAGTGTCGGCGTATCGGCGCGTTCACCCATACTCCGAAACTCCGATACCCCGACACTTTCCTCGTCCTCCTCCTCACCGAGCATCTTCTTCAACTCCGTCACCGTGACCACCGCCGGCTGGCGCGTGAATGTCTCGTACGGATAGACCGACGTGAGCCGCAGAAGCAGTGAAGAATTCTGAATTCTAAATTCTGAATTCTGAATTTCCGGCGACTCACTTACTGGTTCTAAAATATCCGTCTTGGCTTCCGCCTCGACGATCGGCTGCTGCACACTGATGGTCACCTGCGGATCGCTGATCGCCTCGTTCGGCCATTGCACACGCAGCCTGTTGTTCGCCAGCGCCGGAATGATCCACTCGAGAAAATTCTTGGCCTTCAAAATCAGATCGGCAGGAAGCTCCCCCGTAATCCCCTCAGCATCGGCCCGGAGTGCCGCAACCCGCTCCGCTTCCTTGACCGTCCCCGTGAGGATGAGCTGATCGCGAGCACGCGTCAGCGCGACATACAGCAGCCGCAATTCCTCGGCCCTTGCCGCCCGATCGGCAGCATGCGCCAGCGCCAGACTCGCAGCCGTCGGATAGATGGCGTTCCGCTCCACGTCCGCAAGCTTCAAACCCAAATGCAGATCGCGATGGACGAACGGCGCGCGGTCAATGTTGAACTGACCGCCCAGGCCCGACACCACGACCACCGGAAACTCCAGCCCCTTGGATTTGTGAACGCTCATGATCCGCACGACATCCGACGCTTCAGAAAGCACCGGCGCCTCGCCGAAGTCGCCCTCCTGCTCGCGCAGCCGTTCGATGAAACGCAGAAACCGGTGCAGCCCCTGCTTGCGGAAACCGGCAAATTGCAGGGCGCGCTGGTGCAGCATCTGCAGATTGGCGACGCGTTGCACCCCGGCCTCAAGACCGTTGAGGTACGGGATAATGTGCGAATCCGCATAGATATTGCTGAGGGCCTCATGCAGCGGCCGCGTGCGCGCCTCCGCGCGATAACGCGCCAGCATGGCAAAGAACGCGCGAAGGCGGGCCCGCAGTGACGCATCGGCTACCCCCACGCCCTCATCCGCCAGCCGCGCCGCCGCCTGCGCAAACGGAACGCTCTGACGGTCGTACGCCAGGCGGATCTGGGCCAGGTCATCGAAGCTGAAGCGGCCGAAGGGCGAAAGCAGGGCGGTGGCCAGCGGAATGTCCTGCTGCGGATTATCGAGCACCTGCAGCAGCGCCAGCACGTGGCGGACCTCCGGCGCATTGAAATACCCCGTCGACAGATCGGCATGCACGGGAATGCCCTCCGTCGCCAGCGCGCGGGCAAAAATCAGCGCCTTGTTCTTCATGGAACGCAGCAGGATCGCGATGTCGCGGTAACGCAGCGGCCGCACCGCCCCGTCCTTCTGCGCGATACCCCGCGATTCCGCCATGAGTAACTTAATACGGCCCGCAACGGCCCGCGCCTCAGCTTCCACAGTGGTCAGATTTTCCACCGGCGCCTTCGCCGTGTCGGTGGCCGCCTCCGGCGAAGATGCATCGGCCGCCCCATCCCTCTCCTCATCCTCTTCCGCAGCAGCTGTGGTGACGATGAGCAATTCCAGCGGCGTACCCGTAAACGGAAGAGTGTCGGAGTGTCGGGGTATCGGCGTGTCGGAGTTCGTTACAGGCGCAGCCTGTAAAGCATGCCCATCCGCATAATCAATGCCCGTGACGCGCCGCGTCAGCAACTTCTCGAACAGCGCGTTCATGATGCCCAGAAGCTTCGGCTGCGAACGGAAGTTATTCGCTAGCGGAACGTACGCCTGCTCCCTTGGCGTATTCGACTTTTTCGCCGCCGCTTCGCGCTCGAGAAACAACCCCGGCTCAGCCAGACGAAAACCGTAAATACTCTGTTTGACGTCCCCCACAACGAAAAGATTCCCGCGCCCGCCAAACGCCTCAGGGTTACGCACCGCCTCCAAGAGCGCCGCTTGCAAGGGATTAATGTCCTGGAATTCATCGACCAAAATGTGCTGGTAACGCCCCCGGCACTCCGCCGCGGCCCGGCTGCCGGCCTTGGTCAGCAGCTCCAGCGCCAACCGCTCGAGATCGGAAAAATCGAGGCGATTCTGCTGGCGCTTGGCCGCCGCATAACGACTCCCAAAATCCTCCACCAGCGCCAGCAACGTCCGCACGTGCGGCTCCACCAGGCGCAGATCCGACAACAACGTCGCCCGATCGTTGATGAGATATTTCCTCAGCAGTTTATCGTAGGAGTCTTTTACCCGCGTCCACGTCCGCTTCTTGAGCTCATCAAAATCCTCCGGTGCGTCTTTGGTCTTGCGAATCGTGTCCCAAGCGTCATTGTCCAGCAGTACGCGGGCATTATCCCACCCGGCAGCGCCTTGCGCGCCCAGCAGCTCATACGCGGCTGTAATCTGCGCAAGAAGCCGCTGCAGATTCGCAAGCATCGTGCCTGCAACGCCCCGATGCCCCAGCGTGTCGATGGCGCGCCGCGCCGATTGAAGCAGCAAATCGAGCCGATCCAGAACCACCGTGCGTACAAATATCTCAAGCGTCTGCGGCGCTCCCTCCTTCGTGTAAACCTCGCCGGCTGCCGATGCCCATGCAGCCGGATCGGCCGTGCTGGCCAGCATGAAATGCACCGAAAGAATCATCTCCGCCAGCGCACCATCGCGCCCCTGGGCATACACTTCGTAAAACTCCGAAAAATGGCCCAGTGCCGCAGCATAGCGAAGCCGGAAGTCTGAACGCTCCGATTCGTCTGCGGCCGCAGTGGTGGGGGGGGTGGGGGGATGATCCGGACCCGTGGCGTTGTGCCACGCGGCAATGAGCTCCGCCAGCGTCTCCTGGCGCAGCAAGTCCGCTTCCTCTTCATCCAATAACTCGAACGCCGGATCGACCTGGGCCTCGTGAAAAAATTGCCGCAGCAGCCGCGCGCAAAACGCGTGCAGCGTCGAGATGCTCGCCCGCTCGACCAGCGCCGCTTGCTTGGCCAGCCACGCCGCCTGAACCTTCCCCGGCAAAGCCCCTGCCCCTGTAACGCTCAGTTTTTCCCGCAGCGCCGCCGCGATGCGCGACCGCATCTCGTTGGCCGCCGCCTCCGTGAACGTCAGCACCAGCAGTCCATCAACGCCGCAAAACCCTTCCGCCACCAGCCGCGCACACCGCTGCGCCAGCACCGCCGTCTTGCCCGATCCCGCCGCCGCCGACACCAGCAGGTCCCCCTCGACATGATCGATCGCCCGCTGTTGCTCCGCCGTCCAGCGGGGTGTGGCATTGGATGCATGCGCACTCATCGCCTCACCTCCGCCGCGCGGGCGATCAGCTCGGCCTTGTCGACTTTTTCCAACGCTCGAAAGTGCCCCCGCGCCTGGTCGAACGGACACGCGGTCTGAAACTCGCAATACTCGCACGCCGCGTGGACGCCCTCTCGATACGGGTCCGGAGCGATACGCCCCGCCATCACGTCATCCGCCATGACCGCAAGTTTGTGGCGCACAAAACCCAGCAAGGCCTCAAAATCCCCATGCTCGAACGCATCCGAAGATTTGCCGACAGAGCAATCCTTCTTGTTGCGCGAATAAGGGAACCACGCGCTCTTAACGCCATCGCTAGGGTCGATGTCCGAATCGAGCGAAGCGATCGCAGACGCATCGATCATGCCCCGTGGCTTGAACTGCTGAAAAAATTCGTCCGTGCCCGGCGCAATCGCCTCTTCGCGCCGCGCCGCGGAAATACGCTTCATGCTCAACGCCAGATACAACGCCGCCGCCGGCTCCACCTTCGCCAGATCACGCATCACCAGCGCATAAGTCGCAAGCTGCAGCGAAAGCCCGGCATAAATCCACGACCAGTTCAGCCGCTTGTCCGAGGCCGATTTGTAATCGATCACCGCCGCATGCCCGGCATCGGCATCGATCCGATCGATCTTCCCGTGCAGTGCCACCGTTCGCCCCGCCGGTGTGCTGAGCCGAAGAACCGGAAGACTCACCAGTCGCTGGCCCTCCCTCTGATACGTGCGGCCATAAGGCACTTCAACGCCCATCGGCCGCAGTTCCCCCGCCATCGCCCGCCGCCGATCCGCTTCGAGCAACGTCCCCAGAACGCGCGCCGCGCGCCGCTGCATCTTGTCGTACCCCGGCGTGCGCTGTGCCAGCTCGGCATGGATCTCGCGCCCCGCCGCCTCCACTTCCTCTGCAATGACCGCGCGAAGTTGCTCCGGGCCACCATCAGGCCAGACAAATTCCTGCCGGATGATGCGCAGATAAACCCGCTCCAGAATCCGGTGATACAAAATGCCCAGGTTCAGCGTATCCAGCCGCAGCTCTTCCCGCGGCTGCAGGCGTAGCGTGTAGTGAAAGAAATATTCCAACGGACACTGCGCGAATTTCTCCAACTGACTCACCGACAGATAAAGCTCACCCGTCGCAGGAAACAACGCCCCAGCAGACTGCTGCGATAGCGCCGGCGCCGGCACCTCCGCCAGCGCCTCCCACACTTTCACCCGCGCCGCGCCAAGCTCCGCATCGTGATTCACCATCAACCAGTCATAGACCGCGCGCATCCGCGGATCATTCCCCGCCCCCGCCAGTTGTTCCTGCCGCCGCGTCAGCGTCGCCCGCGCCCACGACACCACGCCGCTGAGTAGATCGCTGACCGTCGCCAGACGGTCGATGCTCAGCGGGCTCAGCGCATCGAAGCGCTGCTCCACGACCCGCTCCTCCCCCAGCAGCACCCGCAGCCGCGTGATGTACTGGCTCCGCCGCAGCGCATGCCCCTGCCGATCCGCCAGCGGCCAGCTCACAATCAACCGCTCACTGGCCCGCGTAAGCGTGACATAATCAAAGAACGGCATCTCCAGCAGCTTCCGATCGCTCCCGCCGACAATCGGATCGGCCGTCAGAGCGTTGAAAATCGTCCGCTGGGCATCACTCAAAATGGGATCTTCCGGATCCACCTTCGGAAGATCGCCCTCCACCGCCCCCAGCACGATCGCGGTCGTGATCTCCGGCGTGCGCGAACGCAGCGGCGTCGAGACAATCACCTGATCGACGGTAGGGGGGATCAGCCCCAGCGTAAGCCCTTCCAGTGCCGTACCGAGTAGCTGCTCGAATTCCCGCAGCGTCCGCGGCGTGCCGGCCAGAATATTCTCCAGCAGCCCCAGCACCTCCTGAATCTGCCGCCAGACCTGCTCGTGCGTCTGCCCCAGCTCAGGATCATTCTGCTGCGTCGCCGATTGCACCAGCGCCTCCATGCGCGCCTCGACCCCGAGGTCCATCAGCAGCGTCCGCAAGCCGCGCACATATCCCGCCGCATCCGCCGCTGCCTCCGGCGAATCCGCAACCCTCATCCACCCGCGAAGATCCGCTTCGATCTTCGCCCTTGCCCCATTCACCTGGACCAGCAACTCAATTTCATGCGGCCGCGCCGGACGCTGCGATTGCTCATCATCATCCTTCTGATTCGGTGCAATCCATTCCCACCGCTCACTCCACGGCGTCCGCGTGATGGCGTGCGCCAGCAGATAATTCTCGATCTGCGCCGTCTGCTCCTCCGTGATGCCCGCCAGGTTCGTCTTCAGATAGAGCAGCACGTCCTCCCGGTCCCACCGGTTGGCCGCGATCGCCACCGCCGAGCGCAGAAGCTCCACCAGCGGATGATGCGCAATGCTCCGCCGCTGATCGATAAAGTGCGGAATCCGGTGCTCGGTGAAAATCCGCCGAATCGCATCCTGATAAGCTTCCAGGTTCGGCACGATCAGCCCAATGTGGCGATAACGCGTAACGTTCGGTGCCACAGCCGTAATCGCACTCTTAATCCACTGCGCCACAATCCGAACTTCCGTCTCCGGATCGCTGCATTCCCACAGCTCGACCGTCCCCTTCTCATCCCCAACCCCTCCGTGCCCTCCGTGTTCTCCGTGGTTACCTCCGCCATTCGAAACGAAAAGCTCTGCCTCCACGCGCCGCAAATCATCCGCCACAAAGCGCCGCCGCTCGCGCAACGCCGTCGTCCCCTCAATGTTGACCCCCCGCCTACGAAAAACATCAATAATGCGGCGATGCAAAGATTCCGTGCGCGCAAACGGAGGCATCGCCTCCTCCGCCCGCAAATTCAGCAGACTCGGCGAATCCGGATCCGCCAGCAACGTCAGCGTGACACGCCGGGCATGCACGCCCAGTCCCGCCAGCATCCGCAGCTCCAGCCCCGTGAACGACGAAAACCCATCCACCCAGATCTGCGCCGCGCCGATCCCCGGCACCTCCGCAAGCTTCTCCGTGATCACTCGCAAAAGCTGCTGGCGATCCGAAATCTCACGCGTCTCCACGCGCCCATTCCACGCGTCCAGCAGCAACGCCAGATCGTGCAATTTGCCGGCAAGAATCCCATCCCCGCAAACCCGCGCATGCCCTGCGATTTCACGCAGCGTCGCCCCGCTGTGCCCGTGCTGCCGCAACTCGCTCAGCGTGCCATCCAGTTTCTGCAAAAACCCCGGCCGCTGTGCCACCGGCCCAAATAACGCCAGCTGATCGCGGTTCTTGCGAATGAGCTCTTCCAGCAAAATGCGCCGGGCCAGATCGTTCATCGCCGGCGCAACCTGCCATCCAACCTGCCGGGCCAAAATCTTCGCCAGCCGCTCAAACGAAACCACCTGCGCCCGAAACGTGCCAAACCCCCCGCCCCCTCCCGTCGAATCACCCCCCGCCCCCCCCAGCCCCTGCGCCACAAGCAACCGCTCCATAATGAACGTCGCCTGGTCCGGCACGATCCAATACAGCGGCGGCCCCAGCGGCAGCGCCCGCATCGCTGCAGCAATCTCCGTAACGCACCCATGCGTCTTGCCCGTGCCCGCGCGACCAATCACAAACCGCACACCCACTGGCCAAACTCCCGTGGAAACAATTCAATGGGCGCAGTGTATAGACGGAAGAAGTTAGTCGCCAGAAGTTGGTAGGGGGGATGGGGGGGGTGGGTGGGTGGGGGAGTCATAACGCAGGGCGCAAAAAGCCCCCCTGCTGGGAACGACTCCAGACAGGGGTCTCTCTCTCTCCCTCATGCAGCGACGTTTTACCGCCGCCGCACAAGTTTTCTCTCTCGATCCGGGATCTCTCAACCCCGATTACACTCATGGCATTTTCATAACTCCCCGAAGCCGCTCGAACTCATTTGGCGTTCAATTCGAAGTCGGGAGTATGAAACACTTATAGTGATATGATGACACCGATTCGGCTAAAGTCCAGTCCACAAACATGAATAGAGCTTTCGAGCCGGCAATTTGTCCGATAAGATGCAATTGGCATGGGCTGGCAACGCGATTTCAGGTATTTATCCGGGTACTGAGTTATTGATGGGCGGCACCAAGATGGATCAAGCCAACGACACTCTGGGCAACCCCGGATCTCCCCCGCGCATCCTCGCCCTCGAAACCAGCGGACGCATCGGCTCCGTCGCCGTCGCCCAAGGCCCCAACTTGCTCGCCGCTCGCACGTTCTCCCACACCATGCGCCATGCCGCCGATCTCATGCCCACCGTCGCCGAACTCACCGCCGCCGCCGGCTGGCAACCCCGCGATATCGAACAAATCTACCTCTCCATCGGCCCCGGATCTTTCACCGGCCTGCGCGTCGCCGTCGCCGCCGCACGAGCCATGCACCAAGCCATCGGTTGCCGCCTCCTGGCCGTCTCCACGCTGGAAGTCATCGCCCAAAACGCCCCGCCCGCCGCACGCCAGGTCGTCGTCGTGCTCGATGCCAAACGCGGCCAGGTCTTCGGCGCACGTTACCGCCGCGCCGCGGACAATCCAGTCGAACCCGGACCCATGCGCTGCGTCGCCCAGCCCACCCTGATCGATCCCGCCGCGCTCGTGAATCAGGCACTGACCGATGCCGGTACGCGAGAATCGGTTTACATCATGGGTGAAGGGGTGGACTACCATCGCCCGGCGTTGCTTTCTGCAGGTACAGTCATCGAGGTGGATCACGAGGCGTGGCGCGGCCGCGCAGAAATCGTCCACGCCCTCGGATGGCAGCGCCTCACCGCCATCGGCCCCGCAGCCTTCTCCGATCCCCAAACCCTCCTCCCCGTCTACATCCGCCTCCCCGAAGCCGAAGAAGTCTGGCAGAAAAAGCAGGCTCAAGGCTCGAAAACTTAACCTTCTCACAAACGATCATTCCCGCAGGAGATGTACCGTGCCTGCCACAAAGCAACCCCTCGTCACCCCGTCGTTTTTCAACGTCATGCTCCGGGCACTTCGCGCCCGCAACTACCGCCTCTTCTTCGCCGGCCAGCTCATCTCCCTCATCGGCAGTTGGCTCACCACCGTCGCCACCTCCTGGCTCGTCTACCGCCTCACGCATGACACCGTGATGCTCGGCATGGTCGGCTTCGCCGGCCAGATCCCCGCCTTCTTCCTCGCCCCACTCGCCGGCGTCCTCATCGATCGCTGGAACCTTCACCGCGTCCTCGTCGCCACCCAAACCCTCTCGCTCCTGCAATCCGCAGCCCTGGCCGTCTTGACGCTCACCGGCACCATCACCGTCCCGTGGATCTTCATCCTCTTTGTCTTTCAGGGCCTCATCAACGCCTTCGACATGCCCGCCCGCCAGGCCTTCGTCGTCCAGATGGTGAACGATCCCCAGGACCTTCCCAACGCCATCGCCCTCAACTCCTCCATGTTCAACATGGCCCGCCTCCTCGGCCCCGCCGTCGCTGGCGTCCTCATCGCCGCCTTTGGCGAAGGCATCTGCTTCTCCATCGATGCCGCCTCGTACCTCGCCGTCATCGCCGGACTGCTCATGATGCGCCTAACCCCCCGTCGCGCCCGCCACAAGCCCAAGCATGTGCTTTCCGAATTGCGCGACGGCATCCGCTACGCCTTTGGCTTTCCCCCCATCCGCGCCATCCTCCTCCTCCTGGCCCTCGTTTCCCTCGTCGGCGTACCCTATACCGTCCTCCTTCCCGTCTTCGCCAACGACATCCTCTCCGGCGGCCCCAAACTTCTCGGCTTTCTTACCGCCGCCTCGGGCATCGGCGCCCTCACCGGCGCCCTCCTGCTCGCCGCACGCAAATCCGTCCTCGGACTCGGTCGCATCATCCCCCTGGCCACCGCCGGCTTCGGCACCGCCATCATCGGCTTCGCCTATTCCCGCTCCATCCCCCTCTCCATCGCCCTCATGGCCGTCGCGGGCTTCTGCATGGTCACCCAGATGGCCTCCGGAAATACACTCCTGCAAACGATCGTCGATGAAGACAAACGCGGTCGCGTGATGTCGCTCTTCGCCATGTCCTTCGCCGGCATGATGCCCATCGGATCATTGCTCGTCGGCACCCTCGCCCGGCCCGACCGCCTCGGACCCTCCCTCACCGTCGCCCTCTGCGGCGCCAGCACCCTCATCGCCGTTCCCATTTTCGCCCTCTACCTCCCCACCCTCCGCAAACACATCCGCCCCATCTACATCCGCCGCGGCATCCTCCCCCAAATCGCCACCGGCCTGCAATCCGCCACCTCGACGCTGGAAACGCGCGAAAGTTAATCACACTTGTCGTGCTCTATGCTTCATACCGCCCGAAGTGCTGAATGGCCGCCATCACCAAACGCAAACTCGTCAGCCGCGACCCATTGTTGATCGACCCCGCCGTCGCAAATTTCAGCCCGCGCTTCTCCCCCGCCTGCTCAAAATCTCGCAGAAATTCCAGCACGATCCGCTCATGCTCATTACGGCTGAACGTAAACGGCGCCAACTGCCCCTCGATCACCGCCCGCGGCAGATGCTTCCTAATTTCACTCACCGTCACCGTCGGCCCAAAATTCGTCCCCGTCATCTCCAATCGCGACAACAGCGGCAGCAGATGACCCATCGCCGAATCGGAATGCTGGAAACGCGTGTTCCCCGGGTCGGGCGCATAGCGATCAAAAATCGCCCGCAGAATCGGAAAACCGAAAAATTCGTACATCTCCGGATTGAACAGACAACTGTTATCATCAAAGAACCAGAAGCCCCGCCCGTTGCCGTCCTTCGAATTCTCGACCGTCCAGCCGCGCTCCGCATCCAGCACCTGTCCGATCCCCAGCATCGCCCGGCAAATGGTGTCGCGGAAACGCTCTGCCAGCGCGCGATTATCCAGGCACAGCATCAACGTGTTCTCCGCCCCGAAGATCGAGCAGGCAAACGTGCACGGCCCCCGCTGACTGCGATATAGCGGCGACTTCACTCCCAACGCCGTCAGTCGCGCCTTCTCCGCGTCCCAGTTCTCCGGCAGCAGAAAACTTCTCAGATTGCCCAGCCGCACCTCGACCCGGTCGAGCAGCGCCTCCAGCTCACCCTCATCGTGCGCCGACTCCTGCAGCCACCACGACCAGTCATTCCACACGCTCTTCGCCTCAAAGACATCCGCCAGGGTCTTCACCCACGGATAATGCCGCGTGGGATCGTGCGGCGTTTCGGAAAGCAGCCGCTTGCCGACAATCTTCTCCGCCTTGTCGTTGTAAGCCTTATTGAGTTCCAGCCGCCAGACGTGGTCGTGGTCATAACGCCAGTAATCCTCTGCGATGCCCAGTTCATCGTAAACGCATTCACCCGACATAAAGATGCCCAGCGCCGCCTGCGGAATATTCTTCCCCAGCGGATTCCTCCCCGCGACCGCCTCGTCCGCCCAGAATTTTTCAACGTCCACCGGCGCCAGCCCATCGCGCTTATCCATCTCGCCCACCAGCCACCGCGCCTTGTCCACATGGTCCTTCGGCGAATTCAAATCCGGAGTGTTAGCCATCCGCAGCTCCTGAAGCAGAATCGAAACCACAACAGCATACACGGACCGGCAGAAAATTCGATTGCCGCATACCGTTCGTCTCACTGATGAATCGTCCCCATGAAGCTTCAGTGCTAGACTATCACCAGTTTGAGGAGCTTCTCATGCCGCTTCGCACCGTTCTAATCTTTCTCGCCTCCCTCTTCCTAAGCGTCTCCGCCTCCGCCGCAGAACCACCGGCCCGCAAAACCACCGTAGACATCCAACCCGGATCCGATGCCTTTCTGATCAACAACCTCCCCACGCTCAAAAGCCAATCCTACGACGGCCATTCCCTCGAAGGCCTCCTGCCCAATTCCCGCATGGTCCAGGCCATTTTCGATGATGCCAACCCCCAGACCCGCAAGATGTGGTCCTATCCCGACGGCAAACCCTTCGATGCCGACCGCAACACCGACGAATTCATCGCCGCACTCCCCACCTATCGCGACCACGGCCTGCTCGCCGTCACCCTCAACCTCCAGGGCGGCAGCCCGCAAGGCTATTCCAAGGATCAACCCTGGATCAACTCCGCCTTCGAGCCCGATGGCACGCTCAAGCCCGCCTACACCGCCCGCCTCGAAAAAATCCTCGACAAAACCGACGAACTCGGCATGGTCGTCATCCTCGGCTACTTCTATTTCGGACAGGAACCGCGCCTCAAAAGCGAAACCGCCGTCATCGCCGCCACAAAAAACGCCACGGAATGGCTCATCGCCAAGCGCTACACAAACGTGCTCATCGAAATCGCCAACGAATGCGACAGCAAGTACGCCCACGACATCCTCAAACCCAAGCGCACCCCCGAACTCAGCGCCCTCATCAAAGAACTCTCCCAAGGCAAAGTGAAAAACGCCGCCCAGCGCCTCCTCGTCTCCACCTCCCTCACCGGCGGCAAATTGCCGTCCGCCGATCTCCTCGCCGCCTGCGATTTCGTACTCCTCCACGGCAACAGCGTCGGCGATCCCAAACGCATCGGCGCCATGGTCGACGCCGTCCGCAAACTCCCCACCTACAAGTCGCACCCCATCGTCTTCAACGAAGACGATCATTTCGACTTCGACCAGCCGCAAAACAACTTCCTCGCCGCCACCGCCGCCCACGCCTCGTGGGGCTATTTCGATTTCCGCATGAAAAACGAAAAATTCGAAGACGGCTTCCAGAGCGTCCCCACCGACTGGTCCATCAACTCCCCCCGAAAAAAAGCCTTCTTCTCGCTCCTGCAAAAAATGACCGCCCCCGCCAAATAACGGCAACGATTCAGTTCGACTTTCCAAGCCCAGGGATTGCAATCCCTGTGGCCCGCGCACTCAATGCCCTATGCAATCTGAAATGACCGCTACACCCCCGCTATCCTCGCCACCGATTCACCCGCTACCTGGTCAAACGTCTGGAATCCCTGGACCACAGGGTTACACTACAACCCATCAATCAAGCCGCGTAGTGATACATTCAGAGTAGGGAGGAACAGGATGCTTGAACGATTCACCACCTGCGCAAAAAGGGCCATGGCGCTAGCCAACGAAGAGGCGCAGCGACTCAACCACGAATTCATCGGAACCGAACACATCCTTCTGGGCATAACCCTGGAGGGTTCCGGCACCGGTGCGAAGGTCCTTAAGGGCTTGCAGATTGACTTCGGGAACCTGCAGATGGAAGTTGAACGGCGAAGTGCGAACGGGCCGGACGAAGTCGCCCCGGGCAAGTTGCCGGCAACGCCGCGCGCCAAAAAGGTGATCGAATTTGCGGTGGAGGAGTGCCATGCCGCCGGGCGCGATTGTGTGGGCACCGAACACCTGCTGCTGGCACTTATGCGGACCAAGGACGGCATCGCGGCGCAGGTGCTTACAGATATGACTGTGTCCGCCGAAGCCCTGCGAAGAGAAACGCTCAAACTCACCGCGTCCGGCGAACGAGAAATCTGAGTGCAAAAAGCACAAGGCCCGGGAAACATCCCGGGCCTTGCTTGCGTCTGCTTGGCGTTCGCAAAACTTACTTCTTCTGCGTGGTCGGCGCCTTCACTTCGATCTTGGTCACCTTGTTGTCCGCGTCAACGGTCACCGCAACCTTCGCGCCGACCTTCAGATCGTCCTTACCCTTGAGTTCGCCGGCATAGGTGGTGGTATCCGTCAGCGTCACGGTCAGCGGCGCCGGCTGGGTTCCGTCATGGGCCTTGCCGAGCTTGATGGTCAGCGTATTGCCGTCGATCTTGGCAATGGAGCCGTGAATGGGCTTCGGCCCGTCACTGGTCTTGTCCTTGGCCTGGGCAACATTAAACCCAATCGCCAAAGCCAGCAACGCTACGAGCAGGGGCATCGTTTTCATATCAGGATCTCCTTCACGCCGGGGCGTGGATGACAAGGTTAGCCATCAGCCGCGAACACCGCGGCCGATGGCAAAGCATTAATATAATGTACAACGCAGTTAATTTGCATCTATTTCACACATTTAACTTGGTTAACGAAAGGTTTTTCCACAGGACGAATCCCCCTCCCGCCAGCACGCTATAATGCCGAAGGTCACAGCCTCTGTGGCCAGTCGTGCGGGAACAAACTCATTTCCTATATCTCAAGAGGGAGGACGATCATGGCGGTACAAGTCAAAACGGTGGAAGTATGGTCGGGGATGATGCCGGATCAGGCCGGTGCGTTGGATTCCATCCTCACCGCGCTGGCCGCAGCCGGTGCGAACCTGGAATGCGTCGTCGCCCGCCGCCAGCCCGATCAGGTCGGCATGGGCCATGTCTACCTGACGCCGGTCAAGGGCAAAAAGGCCGTGGCTGCAGCGCAGTCCGCGGGCCTCAAACCCGCCAACACCGTCACGCTCCGCGTCGAAAGCGCCAACAAACCCGGTAGCGGCCACAAGATCATGGCCGCCGTCGCCGCCGCCAACATCAACGTCCGCGGCGTCTCCATGATCGCCCTCGGCACCAAGTCGGTAGCCTACATCGGCCTGGACTCCGCCGCCGATGCCGCACTGGCCACCAAAGCCATCAAGGCCGCAGCCAAGAAGTAATCGCCCACCGCCTGCGCCCCCGTCTCGCCCATTCGTGTCGCTCATTCAATGGAAGTTGAATGCCAGCGCCGCAGGGAATGTGCCGCGCGCTCTCCACGCCGCGCTCTCGCCTCATTTTCACCATTCACTACTCTCAATTCACTATTCCTCCCCCTCTCACACACTCGTTAAGCCGCGAGCCGAAAGGCGATCCGGCTGCCATGGTCTTGGCACAATCTCGGTGCCAAGACCATACCGACGGAATCCGGATCAACGGCCTCATCGGGGCCGCGGATTTTAGCCACGGGTGGAGCGGCGCAGTCGCCGCGGAACCCGTGGATAATGTTATCTATATTTCGCTCGCCCCGGCAGGGGCGAAGGAAATCATCCCCTCCAGCCCTACCATCCCCTATGCACCAGACGCACGGATCCAATCTCACCCGCTTCTCCTTTCTGCGTGACAGTCCCAGCGTGGGTCGGTATTCTGTTTCCTCATGAGCAAAGCACGCCCTTCTTCGTTGGTGGACACCCGCGTCATTTACTGCGGCGACAACCTGGAGCAACTCGCCAAACTCCCGCCCGAGTGCGTAGACCTGATCTACATCGATCCCCCCTTCAACTCCAACCGCAACTACGAAGTCTTCTGGGGCGAGACCAAGGAGAAGCGCGCGTTTGAAGACCGCCACGAATCCACCCTTTGACGATCGGAGAAACCCGATGGCCGTTCCCAAATATCAAGACTTCATGCTTCCACTCCTCCAACTCGCGGGCGATAGAAGGGAGCACAGCGTCTCGGAGGCAATGGTCGCGCTAGCAAAACAAATGAAAATTAGTGAGGAGGACCGGAACACGCTCCTGACGAGTGGACAGACACGATTCTATAACCGCGTGATGTGGGCAGAGACATACTTGAGCCAGAGTTCACTTATCGTGAAGACCGGTCGCGCGCGTTTCAAGATCTCCCCCCGCGGTGCAGAAGTCTTGAAGAAGAATCCAATTCGTATCGACAATAAGTTCCTCGAGCAGTTCCCGGAGTACCAAGCCTTCAAGGCAAGAAAGAAGGCAAAGCAAGCAACTACTTCGGCTACTGATGACGGTGGCCCCAATGCGGATGATCAGGGGATCACGCCCGACGAGCAACTGGACGTTGCTTACAAGGAATTGCGGGAGACGCTGGCCGACGAACTGTTGCAGCGCGTGCGTTCGGGCACTCCCAAATTTTTTGAGCACTTGGTTGTCGATCTACTCGTGGCGATGGGATACGGCGGTTCGCGGATGGACGCGGCGCAAGTAGTGGGGAAAAGTGGCGACGGCGGCATTGATGGTGTCATCAAGGAGGACCGCTTGGGCCTGGACATGGTTTATGTGCAGGCAAAACGGTACGACAGTGACATCGGTCCCGGCGCGATCCGCGAGTTTGTCGGTTCGCTCGGCGAGTACAAGGCCAACAAGGGCGTGTTCATTACCTGCGGCGGGTTCACTCTAGGGGCTAGGGAAGCCGCGTCAAGAGCCCACACGCGCATCGTGCTGATCGACGGCGAACAACTGGCCGACTACATGATCGACCATGGTGTGGGGGTCACCGATTACAGGGCTTATGTTGTGAAGAGGCTCGACAGCGACTATTTCGAGGGCGTCTGACCTCCGACGCCCAGCGCGAGTGCGCCGCGTTCTACAAACGCGAGAAGCGCATCATCAAGCTCATCACCGTGCAGGAGATTCTCGACGAGCAGTTTGCCCAGAAGATGTAGACGAAAAGGGGATGTCGTCAAACAACCACGGAGATCAACGAATGGCATTTTCTCCAGAGGAATATCGTCAGGCTGTGGACGACTACGAAAAGGGGTGGCAGGCAACCGATACCGCGCTCTACGATCTTTGCCGGCGTTACCCGAACCACACAGATAGAGGCGGCGTCAACGCCAAGCTATGGATCATCGGTCGCACGTACGCCACGGGGATCGAGCGGAAGATCCGCACCAATAATCAACAAGGCGGCAGCATGTCAAAGCTCGCGGAGTGTCTCTCAAAGCACGCGATCCGATTGGATGCGCTGTTCAGCCGCCTTCGCGATGTTCAGGAACCGCTCGATATCTCCAAGCTCCGGACGATCATCGACATACATGGACAGTTCATTGCGCTCATTCAACCGGAGTTGCGGCACACGCACCACTCACCGCGATCCTTTGCATCCAAATATATGCACTTCCACTGCCGGGCTGTGCCAATCATCGACACGTTCGCTGATTGGGCCCTGCGGAAGGCGGCGCGCTGGCAGAAATCGTTTTGGCTTTTTAATCCGGCTACTGGCGGCGATGAGTATTACGCCACCTACGTCTTTCGCTTCTGGCACCTTTACCAGGAAGCGATCGCGGTTGGCGTAAAGCCCAAAGTGAAGCATCTCGACTACTTCCTGCTGTGTGCCGCCGCATCAAGCCAAACACATAACAACGGACTCTCCCCGCCGAAGTGAGAGGTGAAAGAAAACCCATCCGGTCCCATGGGTCTTCTTCCCCCCTCACGCTCCCCCTCATCATTCCTTTCCCCACTTCGCCACATGCCGTACCCCGCCACCACGCTCAAGCGTGAACTCCACGCGTGAACTCCGAATCTTGCCGTTCGTCCCGCCATCTCCGTGTTCTCGGTGGGCTCTGTGGTTGAAAGACGGGAGAGTCCTTAGTGCTGATCCGGATCCCACTTAAATCTCGCGCGCGGTACGGCGCATGTTAGGTTGCGCACTTTCACGGAAGCGGCGATGCTTAAGCCTCTGCAAGGAGGCGTCTATGAAAGTGGATTGGAAAGACCCGGGCGATGCGGATCGTCTG
>CAIMWO010000078.1 GCA_903845195.1 uncultured Phycisphaerales bacterium | reverse complement strand
GTTGAGCTCGACGCATCGCGTCCAGCCGAACACGTTCCTTCGCTGACATTCGTAAGTCATCCATTCTGGCTGGTATACACCAGCCTCATGGGTGACACTTCTATCCCGGCTAACAGGTGACAGTTCTACTCCGGTACAACAACTGCAAAAGCAAACAGTTGCAGCCTGCGGCAATCAAGTGCTACAATTCGACAACTTATTCGCGGGCGTAATTCAGTGGTAGAATGCCAGCTTCCCAAGCTGGACGTCGCCGGTTCGAATCCGGTCGCCCGCTTTCAGAGAAACGCGAGAAAATGCGATGCTGGCAAGGGTTTTACAGCTCTTGCCAGTTGCGTTTTTGCCGCCTCCTATGGAGTGGGGAGGTATTCCCGGCTTCTTTCCGCCCCGAGGCTTCCGATTCAGTTTTTCTTCTTCACCATCCTGCTCAAGACGTTGCCTACGGTCCCTCCCCGCACCATGTGCCGGTTGAGTCGTTGGCAGTGCTCGGTGCCCCTTGAGAAATGACAGAGTCATCTTCTCGGCTGTCTGTCTGAATGAGCCATGCCTTCGCTTCATGCTCTGGCCCAGGTAGCGGGCGCTCGCATCTCCCTCTGGCCATGTACCAAGACCGGAACGATCACCGAGCCGGCAGTTCGATCTCCGCCCAGAGCGGATAATGGTCGCTGGGCAAGATGCTGCCATGAGGCGTGGTGATAATCGCCGACGAGACGATGGTGATGCCATCAGGGACCAGGATATGGTCGATCTGGCCAGGGAACGGGCGAGCTTGGTAGCAGTGGCAACTGCCTTGCCCGGCTGCGGCGATGGCCTTCTCGATCGCAGTTGCCGCATCGGCAGACAGTTCCATCCCCGCCTTTAACGCGTCTTCCCGCACCTGCACTCCCGCACGCGCGGCAGCGACCAGTCGTGCGGTAGTGGCCGGATCGCGGAAACCATGTACCCAACGCCAGGCTGAGCGCAGACGCAGCTGCTGGTTCGCGAGCAGGCAGCGCAGCGGCGGATCATTGTCCCATATGTTGAGATCGCCGAGGATGAGCACATGGTCATGCGGCGATGCGAAGCCAGCGAGGAAGTCCAGTATCCGCTCGACGCCCTGGAGACGCGCCGCTTCCTCGAAGGGCGTGAGGTGGCCGTTGACCAGGAGTATGCGCGCGCCGCTGGCCGCTAAACGCAGCAGCGCCCACTGCACCGTTCGGTTTCCTATCGCAGCAATCCGTTCAGGCACGGCAAGCCGGCCAAACTGGTCGAGGTGGAACTTCGTCCGGCGATAGACGATGCTGCCGCCAATGTGCGGGCGCTCACCGGCAAGTTGCAGTCCCGCATCCGAGCCAAGCAGATCATCGAGCTGCGTCTGGCTCTCCTCCTGCAGTCCGATCAGGTCGGGCATGACCTCGGCAAGGACCGCCATCGCCGCTTCCCGGCGATGCTCCCAAGCCGGGTAGTCTGGCGAGCCCCACTCCGGTCTGAGGACGTTGAAGCTCAGCAGGCGAAGACGTTCAGCCCCTCCGCCCGGCCGGGTCACCAGCATCGCAGTGGGCAGGATCTGCGCTAACATATGGGCACCTCCGGCGAGCCAGGCTCTGTCTGAAAACTCGGACGGGATCGTCTTTCGTGCCAGGCTGGCCCAAAATCCGACCGCGCCGCGTTTTCAGGCAGAGCCTAATATAAGCTGAGGTTGGCGTTCCAACGAGCCATAGCCGCTGCGCGGTATAGAGGACACTCTCAATCCGACTCAGGTGCAAAAGTGTAATCGCGGCCAGACTTGCGAAGGGGCTTAGCCTTGTAATTCCTGCCAATTGTGGACGCGTTTGATTCTCAGCGCTCGCCTCGGCGCGGGGTGGAGCCCGCACGGCCCTGATCGAGACGCACTTGACTCTGCCAGGAATTCAGTGTGCATTTCATCAGGTTGTTCCCATAAACCGCCCGATACTTATTGAGACAAAGCCTGCTGTCCTCCACTCCCAGATTCCCCCCACGTGGCTTCAAGTCGCAGCAACCAACACATACATGAGAATGACGATGGTTTTCTTCCTCCTTCTGCCGGCTATCCTCTGCTTCCTCGTGCTGGGTGCACACTTCATGCACATCGGCAACCTGCTGCTCGTATTGCCCTGCGTCGTGCTCTGCTTTCTCCTTTTGATCCGAAAGCGATGGGTACTTCGCCTGTCCCAAGTGGTGCTTATACTCACGGCTCTCGAATGGATCCGCACAACGTACGCCGACGTCCAGGACCGCATCGCCGCCGACCAGCCCTACACGCGCCTCGCCATCATTCTCCTGAGCGTGGCCGCCGTGAATCTCCTCGCCGCCGCGCTCTTCCAGACCCGCCGCCTCCGCAATCGATTCGCGCTCTCCCACAAAGACGCCAACTCGCCTTCGTGACCCCGCATCACTTGCATCCGCCGCCCATCGTGCACATCATCATCCCTCCCGTGGTTCGGTTGTTCTCGCCAAGGTGTAAGCATGCCTCAAACCTCTCTTTGGAAACTCTGGTATCGCAAACCCGCCGGCCGCGACTGGAACAGCGCCCTGCCCCTCGGCAGCGGAAAACTTGGCGCGATGGTCTTCGGCAATCTCGCCCACGAACGCATCCAGCTCAACGAAGATTCCCTCTGGTACGGCAGCCCGCGCGATCGGCAAAACCCCGATGCACTCGAGTGCCTCCCTCGGATTCGCCGGCTCCTCCTCGACGGCCAACTCGCCGCCGCGCAAGATCTCGCCGGAGAAGCCCTTGCCGGCATCCCCGATCGCATGAGTCACTACAAGCCCTTCGGCGACCTGCACCTCGCCTTCCGCAACGCGCCCGCCGAAATCCCTTCTGATTACCGCCGCGAACTCGACCTCCACGAAGCCGCCGCCAGCGTCTCCTATACCCACCAAGGCGTCACCTTCCACCGCGAACACATCGCTTCTGCTGCTGACAACGTCATCGCCATCCACCTCCGCGCCAACAAACCCGGCCAGCTCACCCTCAAAGTCATGCTCAGCCGCAAGCCGCCCGCCGGCGATCTCAATCAACTTCTGGACTATGTGAAGCCCGTTGAAAAGTCCGGCCTCATTATGACCGGCCGCTCTGGTGGCGAACACGGCATGAGCTTCGCCGCGTGCGTCCGCGCTCAGGTTCAGGGCGGCACCGTTACTACTCTCGGCGAAACGCTCATCATCGAAAACGCCGACAGCGTCCTGCTCGTCCTCGTCGCGGCCACCAGCTTCCGCGAAAACGACCCGGCCGTTTACGTCCGTTCGCACTCTGCGCAAGCGCTGGCCAAAGGCTGGGCTGCACTGCGCACCGCTCACCTCGCTGAATATCAGCCGTGGTTCAACCGCGTCGAACTCGACTTCTTCTCCGACTCCTCTACCGCCCTCGCCGCCGCCGACGAATTCTCCACCGATCAGCGTCTCGACCGCGTCCGCGAAGGCCACAGCGATCTCTATCTCGACGCACTCTTCTTCCACTTCGGCCGCTATCTGCTCATCGGCGCCAGCCGCCCCGGCACGCTCCCTGCCACCCTTCAGGGCATCTGGAATCAGGACTATTTTCCCGGCTGGGGCAGCAAATACACCATCAACATCAATACCGAAATGAACTACTGGCCCGCCGAAGTCTGCAATCTCAGCGAACTCACCGAGCCCCTCTTCCGCCTCCTCGACCGCGTCCGCGAGAACGGCCGCAACACCGCCAAGGTTATGTACAACTGTCGCGGCTTCGTCTGCCATCACAACACCGATATCTGGGCCGACACCTGCCCGACCGACCGCTACATGCCCGCCTCCTACTGGGTCATGGGCGGCGCCTGGCTCTCCCTGCATCTCTGGGAGCATTATCTTTTCACCCTCGACCAAACCTTCCTCGCACGCGCCTACGAAACGCTCAAGGAATCCGTCACGTTCTTCCTCGACTTCCTCATCGAAGACCAGAAAGGCCGCCTCGTCACCTGTCCCACCACCTCGCCTGAAAACACCTACATCCTTCCCAATGGCGAGCAAGGCGTTCTCTGCGCCGGTGCCAGCATGGATAACCAGATCCTCGATCAGCTTTTCCGCGCCACGATCCAATCCGCCGAAATCCTCGGCCTCGATCCCGACTTCCGCGCCCGAGTGGAAACCACCCGCCGACGCCTCCCCACGCCTTCCATCGGCAAGCATGGCCAGCTCATGGAATGGCCCGAAGATTACAACGAAATCGAGCCCGGTCATCGCCACATCTCCCACCTCTACGCCCTCCACCCCGGCGATATCATCTCCCCGCGCCGCACCCCCGAACTCGCCCAGGCCGCACGCATCACGCTCGAACGCCGCCTCGCCTCCGGCGGCGGCGGCACCGGTTGGAGCCGCGCCTGGATCATCAACTTCTGGTCACGCCTCCTCGATGGCGACAAGGCCCACGCCAACCTGCAGGCCCTCTTCGCCAAGTGCACCTTGCCGAATCTTTTCGACAATCACCCGCCATTCCAGATCGACGGCAACTACGGCTCCTGCGCCGCCATCGCCGAAATGCTCCTTCAATCCCACAACGGCGAAATCGAACTCCTCCCCGCACTCCCCTCCGCCTGGAAAACCGGCCACGCCCGCGGCCTCCGCGCCCGCGGCGCCGTCACCGTCGATCTGCAATGGCACAACCACAAACTCACCCACTTCACCCTCACCGCCGCCCAAGCGTCAACGCACCGCCTCCGCCTCCCCGCCTCCACCACCGCCCCCCCCTCCACCCAACTTCGCCCCACCAATACCCCAAATCTCTACGACCTCACCCTGGAACCCAACAAACCCACACCATTCACCTGCCAGACCTGATCTCCGCGCCCATTTCGTCCTTGAAACTTATCGCACCTTACCGCATAACACCTGTGCCACCACGGCTTACTGCAGAATTCCTACAATTCCTATCGAACATAGTAGGAGATTGCCAAGCACTGGCCGTATTTGATCAATGGATCGCCAACACGCGCTAGGTCAACATTCCGCCTGAATTCGTAACCTATTGTCTGCCAATGGGTAGTCGCGAACTCCTACAATTCCTACCAAACATGGTAGAAGATTGCCAAGGTATTACACTTATTCTTTACACACACCCTGGCAATGTGCCCCTCACTTCCGCGCCGCCATCCGTTCCTTGATCCACCCCGTCCACCGCTTCATCCCCGCATCACCCTTCAATGCCGAGCACTCAATGATCTCCACGGCGGGCTTCAGCCGCTTCACATCGCTGCGGAACTGCTCGATCTCAAACTGCACATACTGCAGCAAATCCATCTTGTTCAGCAGCACCACGTCCGCCGCATCCACCGCATACGGATACTTCGCCGGCTTGTCCACGCCCTCCGTCGTGCAGAACATCGTCACTTTCACATCCTGCCCCAGGTCAAACCCCACCGGACAGACCAGGTTGCCGACATTCTCCACGATGAGCAGATCCACCCCCGAGAAATCAATCTTCCCCATCGCCTGCCGCACGTGATGCGCTTCCAGGTGACACCCCTTGCCCGTATTCACCTGCACCGTCTGCGGACAAAACTTCGCGATACGCTCCGCATCCCGCGCCGTCGTCAGATCACCCACGATCACCGCAATCTTCATCTCGCTGCTGAGCATCTCCACCGTCCGCTCCACCAGCGTCGTCTTCCCGCACCCCGGCCCGCCCAGAAGATCAATCGTGAAGACCCCCGACTTGCGCAGCGCCTGCCGGTTCATCCCCGCCAGCTCATCATTGAGCTTCAGAATATTCTCGACTACCTGAACCTGCATATGCACTCCTCGGGCAAGCAAATAGAAAATGAAAAATAGAAAATAAAAAAACGGATGAGGCTATCAGAGCAGCTTCGCCATTTTACTATTTTTCATTTTCTATTTTCTATTTATTCCCACTAAATCTTAAATACTGCAGCCAACACGCGGCCGCCTCAATACCTTCCCGCCTCCACGTTCGCCTCGTCTTCCACTTCCATCGACACCAGCCGCAGTTCCGAACTCCCGCTCGGCACAGCCTCTTGGCTGCCGCAGGTGCACTTCTCAAACGCGTCGGCCGATTCCCACTTCCGCGCACATTTCGGACACGTCATCTGGTAGGGGAGTGTCGTCAGAAACAGTTTCGCCCCCTCCAATTCCGTGGCATCGATTACCGACACCCACGCCATATCCATCGCTTCCGGGTCAATCGACTGGAACGGCCCGGCTTCGATCTTAATACCGATCAATTTTCGTCCGGCGGGAATGTGCCGCCGAACCTGTTCCACCAGAGCCGTTGCGATCGAAACTTCATGCATGATTCGGCTCCGCAACGGGTTCGTCGACCATTTCCCCCAGCCGCTTCAAATCGCCGATGAGGGAAAAAGTCTCCTCAGCCGTTGCCTGGTCGATCTTTTGGATGGCAAAGCCGGCATGCACCAGCACCCAATCGCCCATGCCGGCGTCGGGCAGCAGCAGGGCGCTGACCGTCACGCGGTTCCCGTGCATATCCACCGTTGCGCTGGTTCCTCCCAAGGCCACAATCTTTGCCGGTACCGCCAAGCACATACATCACCTCTGGTTACTGACCGCCTGCCACTCAACTCTTCGACCAGCTCTGCAGAATATGCATGTAGTTACCGCGTTCGTACAACTCTGGTTCCGCGGTTTTCGCCAAGCTCATGTTGCCCTGCATTTCCTTGAGCGATTTGTACTCATGTTCTTCCAGCCACTTGCTCATGCCCTGCGTGAGCGTCTTGAGATGCGCCGGGCCGTTGACAATCAGCGCCGACACCAATTGTGCGGCACTGGCGCCAACCATGATGCACTTGATGGCGTCTTCGACGGTATGCACGCCGCCGGTAATCGCAATATCGCTTTCAATCTGGCCGTACATCGCCGCCGCCCAGCGCAGCCGCATGAGCAGTTCGTCCGAGGTCGAGAGCTTCAGATCGCGTTTGAGGGTCAGGGTGTCGACATCGATGTCCGCCTGGTAGAACCGGTTGAACAGCACCAGTCCCTTCACGCCGCTGATGGCCGCCCGCTTGGCGAAATGCACCGGGGCGGTATAGAACGGCGAAATCTTCACGGCCACCGGAATGCGCACGGCGCCATGCACCCCGCGGATCACTTCCAGCGCGTCCAGTTCCACTTCGGACGAGCCTTTGCCCGTCGAGAACGGCAGGTCGTAAATGTTCAATTCGATGCCGTCGGCGCCCGCCTGCTGCATCAACTTGGCGTACTCGGTCCAGCCGCCGCGCGTGCGGCCATTGAGCGAGGCGATCACCGGCACCTTGACGGCCGCCTTGATCTTCCGCAACTGTTCCAGGTACTGCTCCGGTCCTAGACGGAATTCCTCGGGACGCGGAAAGTACGTCGTCGCTTCGCTGGAACCGCCCTCGGCCTGGTCCATGGCCCAGTTCAGCGAGACCTGTTCCCGCGAAAGCTGTTCCTCGAACACCGAGTGCATGATCAGCATCGGCGCGCCGGCATCTTCCAATTTCCGTACCGAGTCCAGATCAGTCGTCAGCGGAGAGGCGCCCGGAATCAGCGGGTTCGCCAGCTTAAAGCCCATGTAACTTGTCGAAAGATTCATAACTCAAGCTCCTTCTTTGGCGGTAGCGCCATTGGTTGTAGCGGGATTCGTGGACGCCGCAGCATCCGCCGAGGGGAATGCAATGTGGGACAGTTCTTTGTACAACGCCAGCCGTTCTGCGGTGTTCTGCACGGAGGCCTGGGACAATTCGCGGAATCGCACCGGGTCGATCTTCTCGACCATCGCGAACCGCGTCTCGTTACGCAGGTAATCCCGGACGTTCGCCTTGATGTTGGTCGAATCGATCTGCAGCGGCGGTTTGCCGGCGCTGACCAGTCGTGGGTCGTAGCGGTACAGCGGCCAGACGCCGCTATCCACGGCCAGCTTCTGCTGATCGACGCCCATCTTCAGGTCGTATCCGTGCGCGATGCAGTGCGAGTAGGCGACGATGATCGACGGTCCGTTGTAACTCGCCGCCTCGGCAAACGCTTTGACGGTGTGGTTGTCGTTCGAGCCGAACGCGACGCTGGCCACGTAGGCATGACGGTAACTCATCGCCATCAGGCCCAGGTCCTTCTTCTGTGTGCCCTTGCCGGCCGCGGCAAATTTCGCCGCCGCACCGATCGGGGTGCTCTTGGAACTCTGGCCGCCGGTGTTCGAGTAGACCTCGGTATCGAGCACCAGGATATTGACGTCGTACGGAAGGCTCAGCACGTGGTCGAGGCCGCCGTAACCGATGTCGTAGGCCCAGCCGTCGCCGCCCAGGATCCAGATGCTCTTCTTAACGAGGTAATCGGCCAGTGAATCGAGCAGGGAGGCTTTGGCGTGGCTGCTGCCGGCCAGCACTTTCCGCAGAGCCACAACGCGTTCGCGCTGTTCTGCGATGCCCTTTTCAGATGTTTGATCGGCGCTCAGGATTGCTCCAACCAGCGAATCGCCGATGTCACTCGAAATTTCCTGCAGCAGACGCTCGGCATGTTTCTTGTGCTCCGCGACGCCCAGGCAGATACCCAGGCCGAACTCGGCGTTGTCTTCGAACAGCGAGTTACACCAGGCCGGACCGCGGCCGTCGCGATTCTTCGTGTAGGGAGTCGTCGGCAGGTTGCCGCCGTAGATCGACGAGCAGCCGGTCGCGTTTGCCACGATCAGGCGGTCGCCGAACAATTGCGTCAGCAATTTGACGTAGGGCGTCTCGCCGCAACCGCCGCAGGCGCCGGAATACTCAAACAGCGGCAGCAGGAACTGGCTGGTCTTGGCGTCGAGCCGCGCCAGCTTCGTGCGATCTACTTCCGGAATTTCCAGGAAGAATCCGTAATTGGTGATCTCGCGCTGGCGGATCGGCATCTGCGGCACCATGTTGATCGCTTTGCGCTTCGGATTGGTCTTGTCTTTTGCCGGGCAGACCTGCACGCACAGGTTGCAGCCCGTGCAATCTTCCGGGGCCACCTGCAAGGCGTAGGTCAGGCCTTTGTAGTCGGGAGCCTTGTACGCAACGCTCTTGAAGTCCGAAGGTGCGCCGTTCAATGCGGACGCTTCAAACACCTTCGGCCGAATCGCCGCATGCGGGCATACGAACGAGCACTTGTTGCACTGGATGCACGTGTTCGGATCCCATTCCGGAATCTCGACTGCGACGTTTCGTTTTTCCCATTTCGTCGTGCCAGTCGGCCAGGTGCCGTCGACTGGGAACGCACTGACCGGCAGCAGGTCGCCCTTGCCGGCCATCATCACGCTCTGCACGCGCTTGGTGAAGTCGGGCATGCCCGGCTGTTCGTAGCCCTGCTGCTTGATCTTCGAAGTAGCTGCGGCCGGCACCTTGATTTCGTGCATATTCGCCAGCGACTGGTCGACGGCATCGAAGTTCCGTTTGACGACTTCTTCGCCGCGCTTGCCGTAGGTTTTCTTGATGGCCTTCTTGATGGCCGCGATCGCCTCGTCGCGCTCCAGTACGCCCGAGATCGCAAAGAAGCACGTCTGCATGATCGTGTTAATGCGGCTGCCCATTCCCGCGTTCTTTGCCACCGTGTTGGCGTCGATCGCGTAGAACTTCAGCTTCTTGCTGATGATGGTCTGCTGGATTTCCACCGGCAGGTGATTCCAGACCTCGTCCTGTTTGAAGGGGGCATTGAGCAGGAAGACCGCGCCTTCCGCGGCCGACTCCAGAATGTCCATCTTGTCCAAGAAGTTGAACTGATGGCACGCGATGAAGCTGGCTCGCCGGATCAGATACGGCGCCCGGATCGGATTCTTTCCGAACCGCAGATGCGAGACCGTTCCAGCGCCGGACTTCTTCGAGTCGTAAACGAAGTATCCCTGGGCGTGGAGCTCCGTTTCATCACCGATGATCTTAATGGAATTCTTGTTAGCACCAACGGTGCCGTCGGCGCCCAGGCCGAAGAACATGGCCCGCACGGTGTCGCTGGTTTCAATGTCAAAGCTTTCATCGACCGGCAGAGACAGATGCGTCACATCGTCCACGATACCGACCGTGAACTTGCGTTTCGGCTCAGCCTTGCCGGCTTCGTCGAATACCGCCTTGACCATCGCCGGCGTGAATTCCTTGCTCGACAGGCCGTAACGTCCGCCGATGACCAGCGGCATCTTGCCGGTCGGCAGCGCCTCCGCCTGGGTGGCCTGGACCAATGCCGTGATGACATCCTGGTACATGGGCTCGCCGCCGGCGCCGGGTTCTTTTGTACGATCCATCACGATGAGCGTCTTGGTTGTCACCGGCAGGGCCGCGACAAACCAGTCCGTCACGAACGGCCGGTACAGCCGCACGATGATGCACCCGATCTTCTGTCCCTGGGCCACGAGGTGCTTGACCGTTTCGGTCGCGGTTTCCGCTCCCGAGCCCATGATCACCATCACGCGGTCGGCATTCGGATGTCCGACATATTCATACGGCACATATTTCCGGCCGGTAAGTTTTTCAAACCGTGCCATTTCCTCGGCCACGATCTTCGGCAAGGCATCGTAGAAAGGATTGCACGCCTCGCGCGCCTGGAAGAAGACATCGGGATTCTGAGCGGTTCCACGCAACGTCGGCTTGTCCGGCGTCAACCCGCGGGCCCGATGGGCGTCGACCCATTCCTGCTTGACGATTTCCCGCAGGTCCTCATCGCTGAGCACTTCCACGCGATTCAACTCGTGCGATGTCCGGAAGCCATCGAAAAAGTGCAGGAAGGGAATACGCGAACGCAGCGTGCAGGCCAGTGCGATGGCGGCCTGGTCGTGCGATTCCTGCACGTTCATCGATGCCAGCATCGCAAAGCCGGTGGCCCGGCAAGCCATCACGTCGGAGTGATCGCCGAAGATCGACAAGGCATGCGTCGCCACCGTTCGTGCCGCCACGTGCATGACGAAGGCGGTCAACTCGCCGGCGATCTTGTACATATTCGGGATCATCAGGAACAAGCCCTGTGATGCCGTGAATGTTGATGTCAGCGCACCGGCCTGCAGGCAGCCATGCACGGCGCCGACCGCGCCGGCTTCGCTCTGCATTTCCACGATCTGCGGTATTCCGCCCCAGATGTTCTTCTTGTGCAAAGCGGCCCAGTCATCGGCATACTCGCCCATCGGGCTCGAAGGGGTGATCGGATAGATCACCGCCGTCTCGCTCGTGCGAAAGGCCACGCTTGCTACCGCTTCATTTGCATCGACCGTCTTAATCTGCCGGTCCGCCATAGTTGGATCCTTTCAGTACATTTTCAAACGCCCTGCAACTCCGCAGGGCCCGGGCCTGGCCGCCTCACACGGCGCCCGCCACATCCACGCTCACTTCTCCTGCCACATCTTGTTCCGTCCACCGCCCAATCCAGTACCGCAAGTGTCCTGCCAGACGCTCCACGGCACTGGTCACATCGGGCGAAAGCACCTCGCCCATATCCATCTTCTCCACTCCGATCGAGACCACCCACGCCTCGGGGCATGCGCCAAACGTTTCTTGGCTCATCGCAAGCAGTTGCTCCGGGCCCATATGATGGCCCAGCGACTGCCGCTCTTGCCGCGCCCATACGCGGTTCACCATCACTTCGCCCGGAAGCAGATTCACAGTTGCATCGATGAACACCACCCGGCGCACATGACTCATCGTTTCGGACATCTCCGGCGTAAGCTGCATGCTCACTACGCACGAGACGTTCGAAGCCCATTGCGTCGGCAGCATCTCTTCCAACCGCTGTACGACTGCCGGGCCGGCGCCGTCATCCCCGCGCAGCGGATTCCCGTAGCCGATCACCAGCGTGCCGGATGCGCCGGCAGTGGGGGGGTGAAGTTGTTCAGCTTCGCCGAAGCTCATCGAACAATTCTCCACCCGGACCGCGCAGTTCAATGTGCATCGGCATCTGGCCGAGTGCGTGCGTCGAACAGCTCAGGCACGGGTCAAAACATCGAATGACCGCTTCCACGCGGTTGAGCATGCCTTCGTTCAGGCGATGTCCGTTCACAAACCGCTCCGCGACCTGTCGGACGCCACGGTTCATGGCCAGGTTATTGTGCCCGGTTGCGATGATCAGGTTGGCCCAGCGCATCTGGCCGTTGTCGTCGATCTTGTAATGATGGATGAGGGTCCCACGCGGTGCTTCGGAAATGCCCACGCCTTCCAGGCGGTTCGGCCGGGCACGCGACCGTACGCGCGTGTCGAGAATATTCGGATCTTCCAGCAATTTCTTGATCGTCTCGATCCCATAGAGGATTTCGATCAGACGAGCCCAGTGATAATGGAAGCTGCTCTGCGGCGCCCGACCCAGTTTCGCGCGGAAGCTGGCCAGTTCCTGATCCGCCAGCGGCGTGCCGCAACGCTCGGCCACGACCAGCCGCGCCAGCGGGCCTACCCGGTAAATGCCTTCGGGATAACCTTTCGGCTTGAAATACGGGAACTTCAAATACGAGAAGTTTTCGACCGCTTCCCCGATGAAATCGCTGTAGAATTTCGGATTGCTGAATTCCGCCACGGTCTTGGCGTTCTCATCGACGAAACGCATCGTTCCGTCGTAATGCTCCAGCCCGCCGGAGGGTGTGACCAGCCCCGCAAACATCGTCGGGAAGTTTGCGAACACTTCCTCTTCCTGCGGGAATTTCTCCGCGACCTCGTGAAAGCTTTCGAGCCCGCGCTGGGCTCGCGCCAGGGCATCGGGTATCGACGCCAGAATCGTCTCGCGTTTTTCAGCCGTCAGCGGCGCGCTGACACCGCCGGGCACCACCCATGCCGGGTGAATCTTTTTTCCACCCAGCAAAGCGATGATTTCCTGCCCGAACTTCCGCAGCAGTACGCCGTCTTTGGCGAATTCCGGCCGCTTGTTGATGAGGCCGAAGATGTTCCGCAGTTTCGGATCTCCGTCCATCCCAAAAATCAGGTCCGGGCTCGACAGGTGGAAAAATGACAGCGCATGGCTCTGTACGAGCTGCGCCAGGTTCATCAACTTGCGCAGCTTTACGCCGGTCTCCGGCACTTCCACCGCCATCAGGTCGTCGCATGCTTTCGCCGACGCCATCAGGTGGCTTACCGGGCAGATGCCGCAGATGCGTGCCATCACGCTCGGCATTTCCGGGTAGGGTCGGCCTTCCACGAATTTTTCAAACCCGCGGAATTGCGTCACATGGAATTGCGCATCCTGGACCTTGCCCTTGTCGTCCACCTGGATCGAAATTCGTGCATGCCCCTCGATCCGCGTCACCCCTTCAATCGTTATCGTCTTGCCCATCGTTGAATCCTTCGTCTTCTTGCTTCTTGAGTTCTGTTCTCGGCTACTTCGTCATCATTTTCCAAAGCGGGTCAGCGCCGACGGATCCGGCACCCGGCCCGCGAGCAATTCCGTCAACACAAACCAGATGGCATCGGCCGGCGGCGGGCAACCCGGGACGAATAAGTCCACCTTGATCACCTCATGGACCGGCGTCGCGTGCGGCCGCAAGGCCGGCACGCCCACGACCGGCAGCTTCATCCGCCGTGCATTGGCATCTGCGGGCTCCGTCGCGTTTTCCACGTATGCCCGTTCGAACAATTCTTTCGGCGAATACGGATTGCGCATCGCCGGAACATTGCCGGTCACGGCACAATCACCCAGCGAGATGACGAACTTGCTGCGGGCCCGGATCAGTTCCGCCTTATGCGCATCTTCCACGCTGCTGACGGCGCCTTCGATGATGGTGATGTCTACGCTTGCCGGAAATTCTTTAGGATCGACCACCGGCGAGTAGACCACGTCCACCGCGTTGGCCAGGATCAGGATCCGCTCGTCCATGTCCAGAAAGCTCATGTGGCAGCCGGAACACCCGTCCAGCCAGACCGTTGCTACCGTTGGTTTTGTTGCCGTGCTCACTTGTCGTTCTCCCGCATCAGAGTCAGGTACGGCAGGAACTGCCGTTTCTTGTTCATTTCCGCTACCGCCGTGCCGCGCTCCGTCAGTGCGCCCGTCGGGCACACATGCACGCACTTGGCACATCCGGTGCACGTTTCGCTTTCGCCCCACGGCTGATCCAGATCGTTGATGATCTGCGAGTTGATTCCGCGACCCTTCACGTCCTTCGTGTGGGCGCCTTCGATCTCACCGCACACCCGTACGCAGCGCGTGCACAGGATGCACCGGTTGTGATCCAGCCGGAATCGATCGTTGGAACTGTCCACCGTCAGCTTCGGATACCGGTAGGGCAGATGCACATGATTGACGCCCAGCTTCTGCGCCATGCTCTGCAACTCGCAGTGCCCGTTGCTCACGCAGACGGCACAGACGTGGTTTCGTTCGGAAAAAAGCATTTCCACGATGGTCTTGCGGTACTTCTGCAGCCGTTCGGAATTCGTGGTGACTTCCATTCCTTCGGCACAGGCGGTCCCGCACGCCGCGAAGAGCTTCGGTGAACCGGCCACTTCCACCACGCACAACCGGCAGCCGCCCCAGAGGGTCAGGCCGTCCAGCCAGCACAGGGTCGGAATTTCGATGTCGTGCTCCCGGGCCACTTCCAGAATGGTCTGTCCGGCCTGGCAGCTTACATCTTTACCATCGATTTTCAGTGTCAGCGATTGCACTGTCATCACACTCATAGTGTCACCTCCAGCCCGGTCGTCCCGGCGGCCTTCTTGG
Organism: uncultured Phycisphaerales bacterium; assembly: GCA_903845195.1. Lineage (GTDB taxonomy): Bacteria > Planctomycetota > Phycisphaerae > WQYP01 > WQYP01 > CAIMWO01. The sequence goes on along the minus strand of CAIMWO010000078.1, from coordinate 8,616 downwards.
AATGTCCATCACCGGCGGCCGCCCGTGTGGCTTCCGCCCGGCTGATCAGATCCAGATACTCTTGCTCAAAGTAACGCAGTGTGCTCAACACGGGGTTCGGGGCCGTCTGGCCCAACCCGCACAGGCTCGTCGTCTTGACCGTGTCGCAGAGCTCCCGCAAAAGCATCAGGTCTGCCGAGGTACCCTCGCCGTCGTTGATCCGACGCAGGATCTCGTGCATGTGATAGGTGCCTACCCGGCAGGGCACACACTTGCCGCAGCTTTCACTGGCACAGAAATCCATGAAGAACCGCGCCACGTCCACCATGTTGGAGGTGTCGTCCATGACGATCATGCCGCCCGATCCCATGATCGAGCCGACCGAAGCCAGCGATTCGTAATCCACCGGAATGTCCAGATGTTTTTCCGGAATGCAGCCGCCCGAAGGACCGCCCGTTTGCACGGCCTTGAACTTGCGTCCATCCGGAATGCCACCGCCCATATCGAAGATGATTTCCCGCAGCGAGATGCCCATCGGAACTTCGATCAGGCCGGTATTGACGATCTTGCCCGTCAGGGCGAAGAGTTTCGTGCCCTTGCTCTTGGCGGTTCCGATCTTCGAGAACCACGCGCCGCCCTTGTTGATGATCGGTGCGATGTTGGCGAACGTTTCCACGTTGTTGATCAGCGTCGGGCAGTTATACAGCCCGGAATTCGCCGGGAATGGCGGCCGCGGCCGCGGCAAGCCGCGCCGGCCTTCGATCGACGCCAACAGCGCCGTCTCTTCGCCGCACACGAATGCTCCGGCGCCCAGCCGAATTTCGACCGTGAACCCAAATTTCGTTCCCAGGATGTTCGCGCCCAGCAGTTCCTGGCGGGTCGCCTGGTTGATCGCACGCGTCAGACGCTTTACGGCCAGGGGATACTCAGCCCGCACGTAGATCACGCCCTTTTGCGCGCCCACGGCGTATGCGGCGATGGCCATGCCTTCCAGAACGCGATGCGGATCGCCTTCCATCACGCTGCGATCCATGAATGCGCCGGGATCGCCTTCGTCGCCGTTGCATACGATGTATTTGGTCGGATTGCCCGCCTTGGCCACTGTGCTCCACTTCAGGCCCGTCGGGAATCCCGCGCCGCCACGGCCCCGCAGTCCGCTGGTCGTGATTTCAGCGATCACTTCCGCCGGCGTCATCTGCGTCAAAACCTTCATCAACCCGTGATATGCGCCCACGCGGATTGAGTCCTCCAGATCTTCCGGATCGAACTTGCCCGCATGCTCGCGCACCACGCGTAACTGCTTGGTGAAGAACGGATGGTCCGCCGGCATTTGGAGCCGCGAGACCGGCTTGCTGCCGACCGCGTCCAGAATCGCTCCGGCGTCCTCAGCCTTCACTTCCTTATAGAGCACCTTTCCGTCATCCTGCGAGACCATCGGTCCTTGTGCACAGGAGCAGAGGCAGCCGACCCGCTTGATGCAGATTTGCTCTTTCGCACCGCGCTTGGCGATTTCCTTGTCCAAGGCATCCGCTACCGTATCCGAGCGCGAACTGACGCAGCCGGACTCCATACACACGTTCAACACGTGCTTGTAGTGGGCAAACTTTTCCTGCCCACGCGCTGCAAGCGTTTGTAATTCTTCTGGTGTCATGGCTTGAGCTTCCTTTCGATTTTCACAACCACATCATCCGCCGTGTGCTTCGCGAGCACTTCGCCGTCGAGCACCACCGCCGGAGCCAGGCCGCACGCGCCGATGCACCGTGCGCTGAGCAGAGACAACTCGCCGTCGGGGGTCGTCTCGCCTTCCTTAATGGCGTACTTTTGCGAGACGCGTTTGAGCATTTCGCCGGAACCCTTGATGTAGCAAGCAGTTCCGAGGCACACCACGCACGCATGCTTGCCCTGGGGCTTGAGCGTGAAATAGTGGTAGAACGTTGCCACGCCAAAGGCTTTGCTGATCGGCACACGCAGAGCAGACGCCACGTACCGAATCCCTGGTTCATCCAGGTACCCGAACGCCTGCTGCACGCTGTGCAGACTTTCGATCAACGCATGCCCTTCGTATCCGTTCCGTCGCATCGTCGAATCGACAATGCGCCATCGCTTATCGTCCGATGGTGCTTTCGGAATTGTTTTCAACGCTGACATGTGCCTGTCTCCTTTGCGTTATCCCGTTAGGTCGTCGTTTCGGCCTTGAAAAGCCGTGATCAACAAATCCGTGGCAACTGTTCGCCATAGGGCTTCTGGAGGACGCGCCGTCCACCGATTTCGGTCAAAATCTCACAACGTCCGTCGGCTTCGGTACCGATTTCGCCGATGACGCTTGCCGCAACACCCAGGGGATCGTTTCGCAGGATTTCCATCACGCGATCGGCGACTTCTGCCTCAACCGCCATGACGACTTTGCCTTCATTGGCGATTTCCAACGGATCGAGGCCGAGCATCTCTGCTGCGTGACGCGATTCTGAGCGGATCGGGATCGCAACCTCATTTAGGGTCACGCGTTGCGCGCTCTGCTTGGCCAAGTCGCTACAGAGGCCGGCCAGGCCGCCGCGGGTGGGATCCCGCATGAACGTCACGCCGGTACCGACGGCATCCAGCACTTTCGCGATTAGTTTGTTCAATGGCGCCGCGTCAGTGCGTAGAACGCTTGTTACTTCAGGCATTTCGCGGGTGAGCATGACGGCCAAGCCGTGCTCGCCGACGGCGCCGTTCACGATGAGTTTTTGTCCTGGCTTCACCCGGGAGGGACCGACTTTGGCGTCGCGACGCACGCGTCCGACGCCGGAGGTGACGATGTAGATTCCATCCGCTTGGCCGCGGCCTACGACTTTGGTGTCGCCGGTGATGATTTTGACGCCGGCTTCCGCGGCGGTTTGGGCAATGGAGTTGACGATCTCATCGAGATCTTTTCCGGCAAAACCCTCGGCCAAAATGAAGCTGAGGGCCAATCCCAAGGGTTCGGCGCCGCTGACGGCAAGGTCGTTGACCGTGCCGGATACTGACAGGCGGCCGATGTCTCCGCCGGGGAATTTCCAGGGCTGGACGACGTAACCGTCGATGGTCATGGCCAGATCGCAGGCTGGGATATTCCGCAGGATGGCAGAGTCCAATAATTCATTGAGTACGTTGTTACCAAGCCGAGGCAGGACGCGTCGTTCGATTAGTTCATCTGTTAATTGTCCGCCGCCACCGTGGGCCAATACGATTCGCTGCGTGTGATCCGCCACGATTTTTCCCTCACCCCGATTACCGGTTTCCATAGCAGCGGAACGAATCATGCGATCCCCCTTGTCGTGCAGGCTTCCAGACCGGCCCGCTTAACCCCTACCCGGTGATACTTAAACCATGCCTGACACGTACCTTCGGAACTTACCATGCAGGGGCCGATCGGATTGATCGGCGTACAGGCGGTGCCGAATAATTTGCATTCGTGAGGCGTTGCCATTCCGGTGATGACTTTGCCGCAGATGCAGCCGGCGGGTTCATGATCTTCGGGCATTCCCAAGCTGAAACGCACGGCGGCATCAAAGTCGGCATATTCTTTTCGGATGATCATGCCGCTGCCGGGGATCGTGCCGAGGGCCCGCCAGCGGACGTCGCCGACGGCGAAGACTTCGTCCATCAGTTCTTGTGCCCGCATATTTCCTTGCGGGGCCACGACTTCCGGATAGGCGTTGATCAGTTCCTTGCGGCCATCGCGGACCATTTCGGCAAGCAGGGCGAGTGCGGCGGCCATGCAATGCTCTTCAAATCCGGCGACCACGCAGGGCATGCCGTGTTTTTCGACGATGGGGCGGTACAGTTCCCAACCCATGACGGCGGAAACGTGGCCGGGGCACATGAAGCCGTCGAGCCGGACTTCGCCGGCATCGAGCAGAGCCATCATGGCGGGCAGGACGCGCTTGTGACTGGCCAGTGCGCTGAAGTTCTTGACACCGAGGCGCTTAGCTTCCGAAATTGCGGCGGCGGTTCCTGGAGCGGTGGTTTCAAATCCCACTGCTGCCAGGACGACTTCCCGTTCCGGCAGGCGTTGGGCCAGACGCACGGCGTCGAGCGCGGAATAGATGACGCGAATATCCGCGCCACAACTGCGGGCTTTTTCGAGACTTCCGTCACGGCCGGGGACGCGGATCATGTCGCCGTAGGTGCAGATGGTCATGGGACGGTCTTGGCGGAGGGCGAGTTGGATGAGGAGATCGATATCGCCTTGAGCTGTTACACAGACGGGACAGCCGGGGCCGCTGAGTAACGTAACATTAGATGGGAGAAGGGAATGGAGTCCGGAGCGAAAGGCACTCATGGTGTGGGTGCCGCAGACTTCCATGAAGATCATTTTTCGGCCGACAGTTTTGGCAGCTTGGGCTAGTCGCCCCAAGGAAATTTGGACTTCTGCCAGTCGGCTACGCATGCGAATCCATTCGAACCAAATGGACATCAATGTCCACAATCAATAATTGCAGACCTTTTTATCTTTTATCTTCTCTCGGGCTGTGTGTCAAGGGCTAATCCGTGAAATATATCACCAATGAGGTAACATTTGACCTATGAAGGGGGGAGGGGACTAGGAATCGGTAGTTGCAGCGGCGGCTTGGCCGTAAGAAAGGCCGGCGTCGGTGGGGGGGACTAGGCGGTGTTCTATGACTTGTAAGTCTTTTTTTTCTAAATGGTTACGAAGTAACTGTGAGAACATGGCGTTGCACATGACACCGCCGGAGAGGCCGATGGTTTTGGTGCCGAGTTGGGTGGCTGCCCGTTGTAGGGATTCGGCGAAGGCGGCGGCGAGGGTGGCGTGGAATTGGTAGGAAAGCTGGGGGATATTTCGGGGTGTGAGGTCTTCCATTAGAGAGCGGATGAGAGGGGCGAGGGAGATTTCACGGGTGCCATCGGGGAGGGTTTCGGTGGTGAAAAGGGCGCCTGAAATGGACTCATTTGGACCCGATTTGGATCGATTTGGACTCAATTTTGACTCGTTTTGAGTGTGTTTTGCATCGTTTTGGAGTGCTTTTGCATCGTTTTTTTCGGTTTTGGACGCGCTTTGGGGCGCGGAGGTGGCGAGGGATTCGAGGAGCATTCCGGAGGCGGCTTCGTGGTGGTTGAAATTGCAGACGCCGAGGAGCGCGGCGAAGCCGTCGAAGAGGCGGCCGGTGCTGGTGGTCCAGGGAGAGTTGGAGCCGCGGCGGATCATGGCCAAGAGGATGGAGCGTTCGTGCGCGTCGGGGATGAGGGTGGCGGCGTGTTTTTCGAAGGCGGGGGATTCGCCGTAGGCTTTGTATAACATGGCGAGTGCGGGGCGGCGGGTGTCTTTGGCGGCGGCGTCGCCACCGGCGAGGCGCATGGGGGAGAGATGGGCAAGGCGCGTGAAGGATTTGCCGCCGGGATGGAGGTGGAGAATTTCGCCGCCCCAGATGGTGCCGTCGGTGCCGTAGCCCGTGCCATCGCAGACGAGGGCGAGTCCGCCTTGCGCGAGGAGGTTGTGCTCGGTGAAGACGGCGGCGGCGTGGGCGTGGTGATGCTGGACGGGGATGAGGGGGACGTTCCATTTGGCGGCAAGTTGCTGGGCGTAACGGGTGCTGGTGTAGGCGGGATGAAGGTCGTGAGCGATCCACTGGGGGCGGACATCGAAGAGTTTGATGAGGTCTTCGATGGCACGCTGAAAATGTTCGTAGGCGAGGGCGTTTTCGAGATCGCCGAGGTGCTGGGAGAGAATGACTTCGTGGCCGCGGGAAGTGGGGCGGACGACGGCGATGGTGTTTTTGAGTTCGCCGCCGACACAGAGGCCGCCCCCCCCCATATTGGCTTGAGGCTTCTGGATTGCGGTTGCTCCAAGTCGCAGAGCCACCGGGGCGTAGCCGCGGGAGCGGCGGATGGGGAGGGTGAACGAGGTGTGGGGCGTGGCAAATTTTTCGGGAGAGGGGTTGGTAAAACATGCCTGACGGGGCCCCTCCCCCGTAAGGCATGGCACACGAAACGGGCCTTCGGGAAAATTTGCCACGCCCGTGGAGCGATCCATATAGATGGAGTCGTCGACGGCGCGGGCGATGGGGCGGTCGTGGAGGAGGAAGGCGTCGCAGAGTGGGGCGAGGCGGCGGCGGGCTTCGTCGTTTTCGTAGGCGATGGGCTCGTCGCTGATGTTGCCGGAGGTCATGACGAGGGGTGGGATGGGGCCGAGCTTGGCGAGTTCGGCGAAGAGGAGGTATTGGATGGGGGTGTAGGGGAGCATGATGCCGAGGCGATGGTTGTTGGGGGCGACTTCGTCGCAGATTTTTTGGGGGGAGTCTTGATGTTGGGGATCGCTGATGGGGGTGGTGCGTTTGGGGGCGAGGACGATGGGGCGGCGTGGGGAGGTGATTTCGGCCTGGCCGGTGGGGGAGAGATCGACGAGAAGCTTAGCGGCGGCGAGGTCGGCGACCATGAGGGCAAAGGGTTTGGTGTCGCGGCGTTTGAGCTGGCGGAGTCGGGCGACGGCGGTGGGGGAGTCGGCGCGGCAGGCGAGGTGGAAGCCGCCGAGGCCTTTGATGGCGAGGATTCCGTTAGCAAGGAGGAGGGCGGCGGATTCGGAGTAGGGCGCGAGGAGGGGAGAGTTAACGATGAATGATGAACGATGAACGATGAAAGGGGGTTGGGGTGCGGCGGTGTGCTCGAGCCAGATTTTGGGGCCGCAGGTGGGGCAGCAGGTGGGTTGGGCGTGGAAGCGGCGGTCGGCGGGGTTGGCGTATTCGGCGGCGCAGGCGGGGCACATGGGGAAGGGGGCCATGGTGGTGAGTGGGCGGTCGTAGGGGATGCCTTGGATGATGGTGAAGCGTGGGCCGCAGTTGGTGCAGTTGATGAGGCCGTAGGCGTGGCGGCGGTTGGTGGGGTCGAAGAGTTCGCGGAGGCAGTCGGGGCAGACGGTGGTGTCGGGCGTCACCGCGGCGGAAGCGGAGGGACCGAATTCAGAATTCAGAATTTTGAATTCAGAATTTTTTGGGATCTCGACTGTGGCGATGGTTTCTTGCGTGACGGTTTCGATTTTTGCGAGGGGAGGGAGTTCGGATTGGAGGCGGTGGGTGAAGCGGGCGATGGTTTCGGGTGGGCCTTGGAGTTCGATGATGACGCCGGTGGGGTCGTTTTGGACGGAGCCGGCGAGGCGTTCTTCGGTGGCGAGGCGGTAGACGTAAGGGCGGAAGCCGACGCCTTGGACTTGGCCGGTGATGTGGAGGCGAATGCGGGTGAGTGAGTGCATGGGGGGATTGTATGCGATGGGCGGCGAAAATTTCACCACAGAGGGAAGAACTGTTTTCACCACCAAGGCACCAAGGCACGAAGGACCACAAAGGGGACGACGGGTTCTCACAGAGGACGCAGAGAGCACAGAGAGTCGTTCACCACGAAGACACAAAATGCACGAAGACGCACGAAAGCGTTATGAGGAATTTTGAAGGGGTGGGACGATTTACGGATTACGCGGATTGCGTTGTTCTGTGAGAATCGCGGCGGTCGGGGTAAGATGGGGTTATGCGACGACGTTGGATCATCAGGGAAATTTTTGTGCTGCCGATCCTGCTTTGCTTGGGCGGGTGGGGGTGGAGCAGCACTCATATTTCTGATCTCACATACCACTTTCATGGGGATCGAGCGTGGGATGTTTGCGCGGGCGACGGTGCGATTGATTTTGGCTATGGTGGGGCTTCGTTTGGGCGAGGTTGGGAATACCATGATGACGAGATGGATCAGCTCTACAAGATGAACTGGCAACACATGCTCATAGGCAGAGGGAAGTGGGCTGGCTTCTCATATTCGGATATATCGGAGATGGGAGGCAATGGCATGGAAGAAATGATTACTGTCCCATACTGGTCACTATTCGTGTTCTTTACAGTGGCATTTTGTATTGTCTGGCGAAAGACGCGGGGCAAGGTTCAGGGACCATCGGCGTTCCCGGTTGAGGTCGGCGCAGGTACGAGTTCAAAGCAGGGAGGATGAAAGGGATTTCGTAGGCAGAAAGCGACAGTTTGTTCAGCCATTAAGTCACCGGGGTGTTGGAAGATTGGCTCGGCGGCACGGTGGAGATTCTGGAACCATTAAACCGGCATCGGGCTGTTGAAGTATGAGTGGATTGGAAATGACGGCAGAAATAAGTTTTGATTTGATTATGGAAGATGATATGTCTTTCGTTGAAGGCACATATCGTTTGCCTGGGCGTGATTGGCAAGTTGTCATCTTTAGTTCAGATCAGATTCCAGAACCCGTGATCAAAATGCATGCTCAGTGGAAGAGCGGTGTTACGGGTATCCATGTTCGTTTTCCTAGGGGTAAAAAGCTCAACAAGACAGTGGTCTTGAGAATCATGTCAGATTGTCTAGGCGTGACCGAGTGGGTGGAAACACGCGGGCCTGATTCGATGCAGCTTCGATGATATTTCATGAGGTAACAAGACGCTCCGAAGACAATAATGAGGTGCGTCCCCTTTAATCTTCGTCCCCTTTAATATTCAAATCTGGGGTTCCCAGCGAACGGTGGGCGCGCCGGGGTGAAAAATTAAGGCCGGCCTCGAACGCTTCGGGGCTCTGATAGCCTAACGCACTGTGCAACCGTTGGCGATTATAAAACACTTCGATGTATTCAAAGATCGACGCCCGGGCCTCGGCCCGGGTC
>CAIMWO010000077.1 GCA_903845195.1 uncultured Phycisphaerales bacterium | reverse complement strand
GTTGAGCTCGACGCATCGCGTCCAGCCGAACACGTTCCTTCGCTGACATTCGTAAGTCATCCATTCTGGCTGGTATACACCAGCCTCATGGGTGACACTTCTATCCCGGCTAACAGGTGACAGTTCTACTCCGGTACAACAGGGTTGGGAAGTCAGCGATTACTGGAATGGCGATTGGCGGTTATAATGGGGCTCCGGTTTGTGGGCGGCGTTCCTTTGAAAATCATTTCTCGTATTCCTCTTGGGGCAAGTCATGACTACCGTGGCATCAGCGACGACTCCCGGAATTTCTGGTGTGCAGAATTCGCCAAAGAATGCTTTGGCCACGGCCATGGTTGTGCTGACGATTCTCATGGGACTGGCGCTTGGGGCGAAATTTCTGGTGGCACAGGATATCTGGGTGGATGAAACCACCCAGCTCAGCGGGTTGACGCTGAATCCTTTGCAGATGCTGCCGTGGCTCTGCGGGCAGGATGCGCAGCGATTTGGAGTTCCGGGCGACCGCATGCCACCGCTGAGTTACTGGGCCGGTTGGGGCTGGTCGCACGTGTTTGGCTTAACCGAAACATCCCTGCGCGTAATGGGCCTGGCTGCGACTGTTGCCGCGTCCTGGATACTCTTCTTGGCCGCGCGCCGCGTGTGGGGACCGTGGGCGGGCGTCCTGGCTTGTGCCGCGTTCCTGCTCAATCCGAATACGTTGTTGATCAGCGTTGAGATCCGCGCCTATCCCCTATTCCTGCTCACAACGGTCGGCACTCTCTACTTTTTGATCCGTGTGCTGGAGCCGGCAGAAAGCGGGCTATGGGGCGTATGGCTGGGTTTGTCGGTGTGCTTGATCGCGGGGATATACACGCATTTCTACGGTGTTCTCGTGGCCGCCGCCGTGTTCTGTGCCCTGGCCGCCGCTGTGATCGGCGAGCGAAAACTTCTGCGCCCGCTGCTGACCAGTGCCGTGATCGTAGGCGTAGCATCGGCAGGTGTGATACCGTTTGTACTGGCGGCGATGCGTATGGGCGGCGGCACAACCGCGGAAGATTTCGGCGGCGGCAGTTTTGCCAAGTTCATTTATCGATCTTTCATCGGTCATCCGGCGCTGGCCGTTTCCAAGCCGGTGATGCTCGTGGGGATGGTGGGATTCGGGCTGATGCTGGTTGCCGCACTGTTGCCCAAGCCTCGCGGCCGCCGCATATCCCGCGCATTGATCGTGATGATCTGCGCGGGCTGCCTTGCAGCAGTTGCCGCCAAGGCGGTGGTGGGAAAGTTCGATGCGTTCGCTCCATCGTACAACCTGTGGCGTGTCCCGGTCTTGTGCCTGATCGCGGCGTCGGTAGTCACGCTGTCGTGGCGATCGTTGAGATGGATGGGAATCGCTGCCGTTGCGTGCATCCTCTTGGCCGGCGCTTGGGCGTGCCTGACTGCGGTCAATCATGCGGCGGTATTCCGCCATACACCACATCGCGAAGTCGCGAAACTGGTCAGAGAGGTGGGTTCCCGCACGGTCTTCTACGATGGCGCCAGCGGCTGGGGCGGCGCGTATTTCCCGCTCCTGTTCAGTCAGGCACATCAGCTTCGGCACCTGTTGATACAGCAAGGCGCCACGGGTGAAAAGAGCATCTCGGAACTCCCATCACTGACGCCCGTTCTGGACAACGCCTCACTACCGGAGCAGATCATTGTGCTGGCCGCGGAGTATCAGAGTTCCGGTGATACGACGGCGATGTGCCGGGGGTTGGCACCTCACGTGGCAATCTCTGAGCATGCGAAAGCGGTTTTGGAATCGCTGGGTTTTGAGCGTGTGCGTGAGGGCGTGCTGAATGCCCAGGATGCTGTGGCGTTTGCGGTGTATGGACGACGGAAAGAGCCGGCACATTGACGTTCGCGCGTGCTCATCGCCGCGGTGGTGTCTTATGATTTCGCGGGGCGATGACGCCGAGGATTTCACCGCGGGACGCACCGGTGACCGACGGGAGGTTCCCCGGCATACCATCCAGCGTCGCCGCGGCCAGAATCGCAAAGCTGGCAGCTTCCTTGGCCTTGTTGGGAATGCCAAACTTGTCAATGCGGCGGATACGCGGGGGCTTGGGACGCGGGAATTCGGAACGTAGCGTAGCCAGTTCTTCGCCCAGCATTTGGACGAGCAACGGGTTGTCCGCTCCGCCGCCGCAGAGAATGACCTCGTCGGGCAGTTCAGGAAGGAAGTTGATATACGCATCGGCAATGGACCATGCGGTCCAGCGGCAGAGGGTGTGGAGGAGGTCCTCGATTTTTCCCGAACGGGTTCTGAGGGTGCGTGCGAATGTTGCGCCAAAGTCTTCCCGCCCGGTACTCTTCGGAGGCTTGCGTGTGAAATAGGGATGGGCCTGGAGACGGCGAAAGAGGAGCGTATCGAGCGAGCCAGCGGCGGCAAGGCGGCCGTTACGGTCGAATGCGAGTTTGCCTTTCGTAGCCGCGCATATCACAGCATCCATCACCATGTTGCCCGGTCCAGTATCGAACGCAATAACCTGCCGGCGTTTGTCGGCAGTGGGCGGGATATACGTGACATTGGCGATCCCGCCGATATTCTGCACCGCACGAATCTTGGTCGGATGAGACAACAGCAAATCATCGGCGAATGGCACGAGAGGAGCGCCCTGGCCGCCGGCTGCGATGTCCGCGGGGCGGAAATTTCCTACGGTCGCTATCCCGGTTAACGTCGCGACGACCGAAGGATCGCCGATCTGGAGGGTGGAAGGATAGGTACCTTTGGAGAGTCGCCCGGGCGGCAGGTGGCAGATCGTCTGGCCATGGCTCCCGATCGCCGAGATTTGCCTGGTCGTGTGCCCGGTGCGGCGCATGAGTTCCATCACGGCTCTAGCAAATCCCTCCGCCGCAGCGACGTTCAATTCGCAAATCTCCTGGGTCGTCGTTTTCGCCGGTGCCATTACCGTCAGCAATCGGCGGCGAAGTTCGTGGCCCCATGGAAATTCTAGATGGTGCAGGACCTTGGCGGTATATTTGCCCGGCGCTTTCGTGGTCACGCGAACCAGCGCCGCATCGATGCCGTCGGCGCTGGTGCCGGACATCAGCCCGATGATCAGCCGCGAATTTACCTGCCGTCCGCGCTTCATCCGTGCTCGCTCTGATCGAGATGGTCGCCCGCAAGTTGCGGCAACGCCTGGGCCTGCGCCCAATGGGTTTCCAATTGATCGAGTTCCCGCAGAGCCGGCGAATTGGGATTCACGCTCGCTTGCGCATCCAATTCTTTGGCCAGTTCCGGCGGCACCTGGCACAACGCCCGTGACGCCGACAGCAGATCGTGGGCCGTGATATTTTCCGGCGGTTTGGCCAGCGCATAACCCTTGCTGCTGACGCGATGCACCAAGCCCGCCTCTTCCAGGCCGATCAGCAACTGCTCGGCAATATCGTTGGGGATTATCATCGCCTCGGCCGCTTCATACGCCGCCAGCGTCCGGCCTTCCTTGAATCGTTGATAGAGCAGAATGCCCAGCGACAGCGACCAGCGAAGGTCCGTGATCGGCACGGGGTGATGGCGGATGAAGAAGAAGCGGCGCCTCAGCATCGGCCAGTATTGATGCACGTACGAGATCTGCAGGCCCAGCAGTACGAACGTCCATGTGAGGTAGATCCACAGCATGAACAACGGCAACAGCACCAGCGAGCCGTAGAAGTTGTTGCCGATGGCGTGTCGCACGTAGAACCCGAATGCGTACTTTCCGATTTCCAGTGCCGCTGCGCCGAGAAATGAGCCGAGCGCCGCGGATTTCCATTTCACATGCGTTTCCGGAATGATTTTGTACATGAACAACACGAGGCCCCAGGAAATGAAAAAGCCGCTGACAAGATTTGCAATGCTGATCAGCCCGCCCAGATGCCCGACGGATTGGGCCGTGGCGGTGGCCAACCCGCCCATCACCAGCGAGGCGGCAACCGCCACCGGCCCCAGCGTGAGCAGGCACCAGTAAAGCATGATGCGCTTGGACCAACTTTTTCCTTTCACGCCGCCGTAAAGCTTGTTGAACGTGCTTTCGATAACCAGCAGCATGGACAGGGCGCCATACGCGAGGATGGCGAACGCGATGAGCCCGGCCACGGTGGTCTTGGCGGTCACCGATGTCTTGGCCTTCTGAATCAGCGGCTTGATCGAATCAGAAAGCATCAACGGCTCACCCTCGTCGTTTGTCGCGGGATTGCCGCTGGCATCCAGCATGGGCATCTTGTCGAGCTGCAGTTGCTCGAAGAGCATCTTCTGCACCGTCGCGTCGAGATTGCTTTGGCTGGAGATGGCGGAAAGCACGAGCAGCGCCAGCACAAAAATCGGAATAAGCGAAAAAAGCGTCTTGTACGTCAGCGCCGCCGCCTCGCCGAACGTTCGTTCCCGGTCCACATGCTGATACATGATCAGACACGCCAGCCAGCCGCGCGGCCACCACGACTCCGAAATCATCTTCCGCTTGCGCTTCGCCTCCTGCTGCACTGCCTGGGTGATTCCATCAGGCTTGGAAGAAGTTTTTGAATTCGATGCGGTGCTCATGGGGTTATTGTCAGTTCCTGAATCGCATTTATCAATGATTTCTCTGCAACCCCGCGCGGTTATGGTCCCGTGACGATGGGATTTCCGAGTGTGCCGGTGACGGGCACCTGGACGACGGTGTTTCCCAGCGGCGAGTTGGGCGAGCTTCCGCGCGGGCGTACGACCGTCACATCCACGCGCATGCGGCCGTCGAGAGCGACCTCTCCCACAGCGCTCAAACGCTCCCGACCGCCGTTCTGCAGTGCGATCTCCAGGTTATCGACGTAGAAAACTTGATCGCTTAGCAGCACACGCATGGGAGGAATGAGCGCTCTGAGCGGAACGTTCTTTGACGTTGTCGCGTGTTGAGAGGACGGGCCACCGGCAGCAAGCACGTCCTGCAGAACGCCGCGGCAGGCTAGCAAAACCGGCGGAAATTCCACGCGCCCCGCGCCCTGTCCGCGCCACGGCGAATCCTTTAGATCCAGCGTGGATAGTCGAAACACAACCGGTCCGTCGCCTCTTTCCAGCGCCGAGAAAAGCGGGTCGATGCGGGCCAGCGCCGTGCGGACCGGCGGCGACACCAGCAGGGCGGCCTCAAAATGAAAATCGCGCACGGCCGAGGCATCTGTCGGGTCGCTCGGATTCAGATGAATCTCCCGCGGCAGGCTCAACTGGTGCATCACCTGGGTTGCCGTCAGCAGCAGCTTGGCATCGATGTACGTTTTTCCGCCCGAGCCTTTCAGCAGCAGCGAGGGAATCCAACCCGGTGCACGGGTGAGCGTCCCCCGATTGGCGAACCGAACTTCCTCAATCTGGGGTCCGATCGCTTCGTCCCACCCTTCATCCAGTCCCAGCCAATCTGCCGCCGCCGCCGTCGGGATACCACTGGCCGAAAGATCGAGCCCCGGGAGGATGCGCCACATCGCCACCGGCCATTCGGAGATGGCCGGCAAAATGGCATCGCAGGTGATAGGCCGGCCTGCGGGGCCTCCGCTGACGGCACGCAAGTGCACGTTGAACGGGGCAACCGGCGACGCAATGTTGATTTCCGCATTGAGGTCGGAAAACGTGATGGCGCTGTGCGACCGTTCCGAACGAAGGGTGAGATCGACGGCCGTGAACTGAATTGCGCCGCGCAGGGACCGAAGCGGATTCTTGCGTCCGCCGGCCGCGGTCAGCGGGAAGAGGCGGGAAACGTCGGTCGACCCGTCGGCATACTTCACGATGCTGATATGGGCCGACGGAATACGGGCGTTGCCGAGGTCATAGTTCCCCCACAGAAGTGAACCGAGCGTGAGGTCCGTCTGCACGTGCGGGCACTGCAGAAGTTTGCGGCCGTCGGCCAGAGTGATCGTCAGACCGTCGAGTTCCATGCCCCGCCACCACGAGAGCGACCAGCGATGGATATCCACCGTGCCGGGGAGGTCTTTGTTGAGTTGCTGGAGTACATAGGCCCGCCCCTGCTCGTTGCTGATCCAGATGGGCAAAAGGAAAAATACAACGATCAGCAGGGTAAGCAATCCCGCCAGCGCCAGCAATACGCGTTTGGCAACTCTTTTCCACCAGCGCCGCAGCGGGGAGGTGGGGTGTGGGGGTGTGGGGGTGGTTGTAGCGTGGCTGTCATCCATCAGCGTCATCAATCCCTCGGATGGGGGGTATCGGCCATCTTTCCCGTGCCGCAGATCAGCCTATCATACGTCAAGGTCCGCTGGTCTTCACCCCGCAGACCGGGTCAAAAACGCACTATCAGTATTGCTAACGCGTTTTTTAACTGAGAAATCCTCATGAATAAATTCCCCGTTTCCCGATGATTCGATAGACAAGTAAACAGTTCCGGTGATCCCCTATGCCACGAGGAATGTTGTGTGGCACCCCTTGGGGCCCATGGACGGGAGCAGGCTGGAAGCCCGCAGACTCAAACCGGATCCGATAGATGCAAGGATGCATGCGTATGCGTACGATCGCGCTGATCAATCAAAAAGGCGGCTGTGGTAAGACGACATCGAGTATAAATCTGGCGGCATGTCTGGCGCATATGGGGCAGCGCACTCTTCTGGTGGACATGGATCCGCAGGGACACTGTGCCGTGGGACTGGCCGTCCCCGACCAGCAGGTGGAAAAATCCATTTATGACATTCTGCGTTCACCCGGCGGCACGAATACCGTCAAGGACATCACTTGGCAGATCGCAGCCAATTTTGATCTGGCGCCGTCGAATATTTCTCTCGCCGCTTTGGAATCGGAACTGCATGGCATTCCCGGCCGGCAGGATCGCCTGTCTGATGCTCTGGCCCGCGTCGCCGCCGATTACGACTTCTGCATCATCGACTGCCCGCCGAACGTCGGCCTGCTCACGTTCAATGCCATGCGCGCGTCGACGGAAGTCGTCATTCCCGTCGAGACCGGCTATTTCTCACTGCACGGCCTTTCTAAACAGGTCGAGTTGCTCGAACAACTTCGCAAGCAGTGCCGGCAGGAGATTCGCGTGCGAATTCTCGCCACGCTCTACGACATTCGCACCAAGCTGGCCCGCGAGGTGCTGGCGGAGTTGCGGGAGCAATTCGGCGAGCTGTTGATGGAATCGGCCATCAATTTCAATACCAAACTCAAGGAGGCCGCGTCGTTTGGTCAGCCCATCACGGAGTATGATCCCGCCTCCAAAGGATTCAAGGATTTCCAGAAGTTGGCCCGCGAACTGATGGGGCCAGCGCCGCGTTTGACGTTGGACCTGGGCCGCGCCGTTGCTGAACCGATTTCGCTCTCCAGCGAAGATGCAATCGAAGCAGCGCGGGAGACGGTGGAGGAAACACTGGAAATCGTCAAGGAGGGTATTGAAATGCCTGATCCATTCGGAGAAACACAGCCGGTGCGTCGCAGCCAACGTGGAATTGCCCAGGAGATTCGCATGCAAGCAGACAACCTGTCCCGCCGAGCTGACGATGTGAAGGCGACCGCGGCCCAGAGCGGCATTCCGGTGGCGCCGGTAGCGGCCAAACCGCTCTCCACGCAGCAGAAGATCGAAGAATTCTACGGTGTACGCCAACTGCCTGAAGGCATTCTCTTTGTGGCCCATTTTCCCAGTGCCAAGACTGTTGGAATCGCCGGCGACTTCAATAATTGGACCCCGCAGCACATGGATGCCTCCGTCGATGCCGACACCTTCCGTACCCTGATGCCGCTGAAGTCCGGCCGGTACCGTTACCGGCTGGTCGTCGATGGCCGCTGGCAGGCCGATCCGCACAATGTATATGCCGAGCCGAATCCGTTCGGCGAACTCGACAGTGTCGTGGAAGTTCTTTGATGTCGAGCGACGCCCGTATGCCTGGAGAGGGCCCAGAGAGCCGAGAGGCGCAGGGCGAGCCGCCGTCAGGTTCGCCTGTGCCTCCTGGAGACTCCGCGATGAGTGACGTGGATCGTCCCGCCGCAGCCGACGCCAAGCCGGTCCGCAACATGGCGGACATTGCGCGGCTATTCCTGGACGGCGCACGCACATCGCCCGATGCCCCTCGTCCCACACGCGTCGGCCCCAACGATCGTAAAGCCCCCCTCCCTCCCGTGAACGACCCGGGACGCCAGACTCCTGATGAAGATCAAACTTCATCAGAAGTCCGGCCAGGGGGAAACCTTCCCAGCCCGCCGCTCAAGAACGCCACTACCCTTCCTACTTTGCAAATCGCACTGGCGCCGGAATCCGCCGACGCCTGGACGTTGCTCTATACCGCAGCCGACATGCTGGCGATCGAGCACGATCGTCCCATCGCTCTCCTTGGAATGTTCGGCGAAGAGTTCATCGTCGACCTCTTTCAGCCGAATCCCGAGGCGCCAGTGCTGGGTCTGCCCGACCCCACCGGCGTAAGTATCGACGTCCATCTGGCCCGCACGCTCTTCGCCCTCCGCAAGGAAGCTTCCCATTGGATCATTGCCCTGCCGCCGTCCGTCTTCGGCAAACGTCCGCAAGACGATTCCTCCCTCGTCGATCCCCTCGCCATGATTCAGCAGACGGTCGAGGATGTTCTGCTCGTTGCCGCGACCGACAAAGACAGCATCATCAGCACCTACCAATTGCTCAAGGGCGTCAACCGATCGGTCATGATCGGGCCCCGCCGGCTGCGGGTGTTTCTGGCCACGGATGACTTCGCCGAGGCTGCCGCCGTTCATGCCCGGCTGCTGAGCGCAGTCCAGAATTTTCTACACTTGGACCTGGCGCTGGCCGGCGTCGGTACGCCGCTGGAGGAAGTCCAGCCCTTGGCGCTCCTGCACGCCGGCTCGCAGAAAACTGCCGTCTGGGAGGCGGTGCTGGATCTGGTGAACGAAGTGAAGCAAGGCCACGAAACGGCCGCATCCCCGCAGATCACCGATGCCGAGACCGCACTGGCCAGCGTATCGGCCGCGGTTGAACAGGTCTCCGCCGACGTCGCCGATGCGTCCGCCATCGCCACCGCAACCTTCGATCATCTCGCCAATGTTCTCGACCCCGAAGAACGTGCGGCCCTCAATACCGGCATGGAAATAGATGACCAAGCTGTATCTCCGGAGGAAGAGAGAGCCAACGCCAAATTTCAAGTTTCAAGTTCCAGGGAAAGTGTCACGGAAATGCCCCTTGACGCTGGCTCCTTGAACCTCGAACAATCCGCCGAGACTGGGTTCCCTGTCCCTGATCGTGTGCCATGCCTTACGGGGCGGGGGCCTCGTCAGGCATGTTTTACAATGCCCTCCCCAGGAGAATCTGCCCCGCCCACGAAAAACGCCGCCCCAACGCCCAATGAACCTGCCGCGGAAGCACGTGCCGCAAACTCCGAACCCACCCTCCGCGCCATCGATCCTCCCGGCGACCCCAAGGAACGTGATGCCCAGTGGCAGGCCATCGTCCGTTCCGTCCGCGATTTCATTCCCGATGCCGTCGTGCTCGACGCATCGAGCCCGCTCGAAGCCGAATCGCTTCTGGCCCTAGATCCCGCCGGCCGTCTGCATATCTTCACGCTGGCCCGCGATATGGTTTCCTGGTCTGCCCTCTGGCAATGGGGACGCGATCATCGCCATCTGCTCGCCTTGACCCGCCGCGAATCCGCTTTCGATCCCCAAGCCCCCGTGGTCATGCACATCGTCCTCCCCCTGGACTTCCCGCTGGCCCAGAAGATTTCCCATCCCCCGCTGCCCGAACTGAACTGGTATCGCCTTCGCCTGATCGAATGGCACGCCCGCCGCGGTCTCATCCTCGTCCCAGTGGGCTGATCGCCCGCCGATTCTCTTCACACCCATCCCCATCCACGAACCGGCGTTCACAGCCCACAATACCGCGCATCAAAAGACCGCGGCCGCAGTCATCGAAGACTGCGGCCGCATGATCTAACTCAGATAACTAAACGCAATTCCTCAAGCCCGCCGCCGACGCGCCAGCAGTGCCACAGCGCCCAGACCCAGCACGCCCAGCGAAGCCGGTTCCGGAACATACGGCGGCGGCGGCGCCACGACCTCTGACACGACAAACGCGCTGATCATGCCCGAGTCAAACCCCGTCGTCCTGAGGTACAACGTCTGGCTTGTAGCGTCTGCCGTAAATGTGCCGATCAGGTATCCGCCAAGGGGATTTGGGATATGTGTAATAGGATCCACGTCATCTGCGTATTGGTAACTAAATTGCTGAACAGCCGACGCACTGCCGGTAAGAGTGGTCCCATCATACCCGTCGGCTGCCTGCATGCTCAAAGGCCCTCCAAACGGCAGGCCCCCAGTCCAGATATCCAGCAGCAAGACTTGATATGTGTGGCCCGCCGTCAGGCTCTTCAATTCGATGGCTTGCGCCGGGCCGCCGCCCGGAGCGAAAAGGTAATTGTCGAGAACCGCGTCAAAACCGGCATCGCCGGTGCTCCGCCCCGACCCAATGAGATAGCCACCTCTACGATCCCAGTCATCATAGCCCGCGACAGCACCATCATTGTAGGTATCGTACTTTTGGTGAGAGTACCAATCGATGCCTGCGGCAGTCACCGTAACCCCGCCGCCGCCGCCCGTATCCACGGCATACACCACATTGGATGTCGGCAAGATAGACGTGTTGCTGAAGGTGCCATTCGTCCATGTCATGGTCGCCGCTTGCGCCGCCGCCGTCACTCCGACCACACTCAACGCCGCCAACGCCAATAGATAGTTCCGCGCGATACTCATAATTCTCTCGCCTTTTTGAAAGAGCCGTTCCTTACCTTACCGCACGACCCGTTGTCGTGGCGGAGCATTTGCAGCGACTGCGCGCACGACCACAAGCCGTACGGTCTGCCCTCGGTTAGGTTCATGGACCGATCGTGAACAACCGATCCATTCGCAAGTGACACGCGTGAGAAAACCAATTACGATTTTCTCGTGCGCTCGCTCTCTCTACTCTCGTTGGGAACCCCTTCGAACCACTCGCAGTGGCCAAAAGGGCATTTGAATTGCCAAAACCCTTGCTGGGCTCTTATTAAGAGATTACCACAGGAAAAAACGAATGCAATGTATTTTTTTAAATAATTCCGAAATGTGCTATATTTATTGAATTAACTAATGTAACGTAAGATTTGTCGTCACGATAGAATCATGGCTAATAACATCATGGCTCAGTGAAGGGAAATCCACCGACCCTCTCTACCGAAACGGCGGTAAGGGTGGTGGCTCACCTTCGCAAACAGATTATTGCAGGCCAATTCAATCCCGGCGACCTCTTCCACACACGTCTCGAAATGTGCTCTGAATTATTCAGCTTGGCCGGAGAGATCATCCAGAAGATCCTCGATAGCCGCATTACCCACGGGCGGGTGTTCACGCACCACAACTTGGCGCATCAAAAGACCGCAGCCGCAGCTATCAATGATAGCTGCGGCTGCGGATAATACGCTATGCCGTTTCGTCGCTTATGCCCGGCGCCGACGCGCCAGCAACGCCAGTCCGCCCAATCCCAGCAAGCCCAGAGAAGCCGGTTCCGGAGTGATCGGCACCACGACCTCTGACACGACAAACGCGTGAATGGCACCGCCTTCTGAACTCGCCTTGACATATAATGTCTGCGTCACGGCATCGGCCGTGAACGTGCCGTTCAAGTACCCGCCGATGGGACCTGTTTGGTAGGCGTACTGCTGGGCGGCGGAGATATCGCCCGCCAGATTCGCTCCGCTAATACCGTCGGCAGCTTGGAATGTCGCCGCCCCAAAGTAGGTGCTATCGGTTGCATTCAGCAGCAAGACTTCGTACGTCTTCCCGATGGTAAGACTCCTAAGCTCGATTGCTTGCGGACCACTATCATTGGGATTGAAAAGGTAATTGCTGAGGATGGCATTGAAGCCCGCGTCGCCCGTGTCGCGATTCATCCAGCCATTTCGACTTTCCCAGGCCCAATACCCCGCTACGGCACTATCATTATTGTTATCCCATTTCTGGTGCGAGTACCAAGTAAGACCCGCCGCAGATCCCCCGCTGCCCCCCGTGTCCACGGCATACACCACATTGGAGGTCGGCAAGATGGTCGTATCGCTGAAGGTGCCATTCGTCCAGGTGATAACCGCCGCCTGGGCTGCCCCCGCGATTCCGACCACACTCAACGCTGCCAACGCCAATAGATAGTTCCGCGTGATACTCATAATCCTCTCACCTTTTCAAAAAGAGAGCCTTCTTCACCTTACCGCACGACCCATTGTCGTGGCGGAGCATTCGCAGCGGCTGCGCGCACGGCCTCTGGCCGCACGTTCTGCCGTCGGTTAGATTCATGGACGGATCGTGAACTACCGATCCATTCGCAAGTGACACGCGCAAGATAAACCGTTACGATCCTCTCGTGCGCTCGCTCTCTCTACTCTCGTTGGGAACCCCCGTCACGCTGCCGTTGGCAGGTCTGCGGGAGCATTTAGAATGGCCAGAGCCCTTGATGGGCTCTTATGAAAAGATTACCACAGGGAAAAACGAATGCAAGGACATTTTTTGAATAATTCTAGAATATTATACATTTGTCGAATTGATTAAATTAACGTAAAATATCTTGTTAGGAAGTAAGCCATGGCGAAAAAGAAAGAGAAATCCACAGACCAGCTCTCCGAAAAAGCGGTAAAAGTGCTCGCACACCTCCGCAAACAGATTATTACCGGACAACTCAAGCCCGGCGACCGCTTCCCCACGCGTCTCGAAATGTGCTCTAAATTCAGCCTCGCCGCCGAAACCATCCAAAAAATCTTCGATACCCTCATCGCCGACGGATTTGCCACCGCCCGCGGCATGGCCGGTACACTCGTCGCCGACACGCCCCCGCACCTCTGCTCCTACGGCCTGGTCTTCGCCAATCAGGCCGCCGGACAAGGCTGGACCCGCTTCGAAACCGCCATCTTCAATGAAGCCACCGCACTCGATAATGGCTTCGATCCGCGTTTCCACTTCTACCGCAAAATAAGCTACCCCTCGGATTATCAAGATCATAGTATCCTGATCGAAGATGTTCGCGCCTCCCGCGTCGCCGGCCTTATCTTCGTCAATCCCCCCGTACGAAACACCATCGATCAGATCCAAACCGAAGCTCCGGGCATACCCTGCGTCGGCATCATGACTCAACCCATGCCCTCCGTGCCCGCCGTCAATCTCGTGGGTATGACCGATAAGGTCATGAGTTACCTTTTCAACCGCGGCCGCAGGCGCGTGGCGTTCCTCAGTAACTCCAATTTCGGTCGCCTTACCGAACAATTCGAGCAATCGCTGCTGGCGGAGATGCGCGCACACGGTCTGTCCACCAAGCCTGAGTGGATGCAGCAGGTACACCTGGACTACCCCGCTGCCGCGCGCAATCTCACGCGCCTCCTCTTCTCCCATCCTGAAGACCGTCCCGATGCCTTCTTCATCTCCGATGACAATCTCGTCGAACCCGCTTCCATCGGCATGCTCGACGCCAAGGTGCGCGTCCCCGAAGATGTCGAAGTGATCGCCCACTGCAACTTCCCCTGGCCTACCCCGAGTGCCGTATTGTGCCAACGCATCGGCTACGATGCCCGCGAAATCATCACCACCTGCATCGACCTCATCCACCGCATTCGCAAGAACGAGAACGTCCCTTCAATCACCAGTGTTCCCCCGCGCTTTGCCGAGGAACTCAAACGCACTACCCTTGATGGATGATTCCCCCTGAGATGTGCGGCCAGAACACGATCGCGCCGATGGCGGCCGCCGCCAGCGCCGCCAGCAGCACCGCCGCCGCGCCGATGTCCTTCGCATTCCGAATCAACGGATGCCGCTCCGGATGCAATGCGTCGCAGACAAACTCCACCGCCGTGTTCAGCCCCTCCGCGATCCATACCAGTGCGATCGCCGCGATGAGCCAGCACCAGTCGCTGGCGCCCAGATGCACCACGAATCCCGCCACAACCGCAAGAACCGTTGCTGCCGCATGAATCCACGCGTTCCGCTGCGTTCGTAGCAGTGTCCACAATCCACGAAACGCATACCCAAACGAATGAGCCCGCGAAGTCAGAAAAGATCGGCGTTCCTTACTCATGCCCGGATTATCGAGCCGTTCGCCGCCACCCGCAACGGCAGCCGACCTCCTGTTGTGGCGACGATCACCTCGGCCTACACTTTCCAACAGTGCAGTTGCACTTTCCAAGGACCCCTCCATGAAATCCGCTGGACGTTCCAATCACCTCGTCCGAACCTGCGGAATGCTCCTGCTGGCCCTCGGCGCGCTGTGCCTCAGCGGCCAGGGGGAATCTCCCTCCACAATTCCTGCCTCCCAACCTGCCGCCACCGCCAAAGCCACGGCGAGCCAGATCCAAGGCAACATCAAAACCAAGGACACCCTCACACGCATCGTCGCCGTCGATCGCCAATGGGCCGATGTCCTCAAGACCAGCAAGTCCGACTGCCGCGATGATTTCGTCTACGAAGCCCAGTTCGATCCCCAAACCGGCGCGTTCCTCATCCCCAAACTCCTCCCCGGCCGCACCTATGACCTCATCGTCTGGACTAAAAACGCCGCCGTCGAAACCACGCGCTGGGAAGGCGTCTCCATGGACTACCACCGCGAAATCACTCCCGACAAACCCGCGACCGCCGAGGATCGCCAGTGGATCGAAGACTGGGTCGCCAAGATTCCCGAGTTCTACGACAAATGCCGCGTGCTCTGGATCGCTGCCGATCACAAGCACGCCACCGTGCTCGTCGAACTCATCCGCACCCGCGACTTCTACGCCGACAAAGGCGGCGAAGTCATCTACCGCACCGAACTCTGGTACTTCGAAAACCTCTTCGGCGGCTGGGCAAAAGACAAGAACACCGAAAAAGTCATGGCCCGCTGGCGCAGTAAAGGCGATGCCCTTCCCAAAAACTGGCAGTTCGTTCCCCAGATCGGGGGAATCGAGATCGATCCCTCCTCCGGCGAAGCCCACCTCGACTTCACCCTCCCCGAAAAACCCGATCCCAAACGCGGCCTCGCCGGCAGCGTCCCAAAGTAGATCCGCACTTTCTGGAGCCACTCACATGAAGACTCATTGTGCCATCGCGCTGACGGTCATTGCCCTTGTGCTTTGCATCAACTGGCCCGCCGCAGGCCAAACTGAACCCGCCCAGACTGCTTCACCAACAATTCAAGCGAACAAGCTCGTCACCGGCATGAGCGAATCAATTCATCAAATGATCGATTCCGTGCTGGCCTATCCCGGCGTCAGTGATGTCGACAAGGAAAAGCTTTTCGCCATGCGGAAGGAATTCGACGCAGGGATTCAAAAAATTCTCGATGGAATCAAAGACCAACACGATTGGATGCCCGCCTATGCGCAGGTTGAACTTCTGATGAAACCAGCGTGCAAATTCGTCCAGGATCGAATGGATCTCTACTGGATATCTTTGCGCGCCACCCAAATTACAATGACCGAAACCGCATTGTTGCAAAGCACCGCCTGGCCGCACGGCAAACCGGACATCTACCTTGAAGCGTTGGATGCCGTATCCATGGATGAAAACCACCGTACTCAGACGAAAGCAATTGTGAACAACCTTCAGACGAAGCTTACTGCTGAGCTGAAAATCGCCAACGACCCGGTAACAAGCGATGCGGAAAAACGAAATGCAATGTCCCAATTCAACGACTTGGCCGTCGCCGCTCGCAAGCAGGTTCGCGCCGCACTCACTGCCGAACAAAACCGGGACTTGGACTGGGTAATCCTTCAGAAATATGCCGCCGGAAAGGGAAGCCTGTCAGCGTGGCTGGTCTTCTCAACTTTCACCAATCCCGTCAACGCCCCCGAAGATGGCAATTATAGTTTGAAGAGTGGTGACATGAAGTCGATCTCCAATACGGTGGCAACAGTCACACTAAAAAAAGGCCAGCCGCTGGGCTTTCGAACCGTGGACAAAACTCGCAAAGCCTACGCTGGCGACAAGGAATTCCCCCTGCCCGATCCGCTCCCCTCGGTCATCCTCTGGCAGTTCGATGGCGCCAAATGAAATAATGAATCCGAATACTCTCCCCCATTGCCCCATCCCTCTCCCTCAATCGCTTCATTTGGCACAAACCCGGGCCGATGGTACAACGCCTGCGCATGACTTCTCCTGTCTCAGACAATATCTCGGAAACCTCGACCGCCCTCTACGCAACGGTCGCGGTCGACGAACCGGTCGACGCCGAATATACCTATCGCATCCCGCCTGATATGCGCCATGAAGTGCATCGCGGCTCGCGCGTGATGGTCCCCCTCGGTGGCGGCAACCGCCTGACCGCAGCTACCATTCTCTCCCTCTCCGCCGATCCCCCGCAATTTATCACTAAACGCAAACCCGCTCCGCTGGCCCGGTCCGCTACCGAGGAGGCAATGCTTTTCGAGACTGCAGAGATGCCGTTTCGCCAGTCACCCAGCAACGGCCCCGCCGGACTCAAGCCGATCCACGATGTCATGAGAAACGTCCCCCCCGTCCCCGCCGATCTCCTCGACCTGGCCCGCTGGATCAGTAACTACTACTGCTGCCCGATCGGCCTGGTCCTCGCAGGCATGGTTCCCGCCGCCGTGAAACGTGCCGTCCGCACACCGACCAATGCCATGGTTTCCCTTGCCCACCCCGGCCAATCCGTCGAAGAATCGACCGCCACTGTCAAACTCTCCCCGCGCGCCCGGAAAGCCTTCGCAGCTGTTCATGCCGCACTCGCCTCCGGCGAACAGACGGAACTTCAAGTGATGGCCGCCGCCCGCATCACGCGCTCCATGATGCGAAAATTCATCGATCTCCAACTCGTCATCCCGCGCAAACAACTCCAGATGCCCCTGATCACCGGTGCCGAAGCCACCGGCAATGGCCCGCCCGCCCTCACCCTCGGCGCCGATCAGCAACGCGCCATGAACGACATCAGCGCCTTGCTCGCCCGCGGCGGCTTCGCCGTGCGCCTCATCTACGGCGTCACCGGCTCCGGCAAAACCGAACTCTACATCCGCGCCATCGAACAAGTCGTCGCCCAGGGCAAACGCGCCATCGTCCTCGTGCCGGAAATTTCCCTCACACCCCAAACCGTCAAACGTTTCATGCTGCGTTTCCAGCGCGTCGCCGTGCTTCATTCCGGCCTCAAAGAATCCGAACGCCATCAGCACTGGCGAGCCATCGCCGAAGGCTGGGCCCAGGTCGTCGTCGGCGCTCGTTCCGCCATCTTCGCCCCCGCCGCCGACATCGGCCTGATCGTCGTCGATGAAGAACACGACCACTCCTACAAGCAGGACAGCGCCCCGAAATACCACGGCCGTGATGTCGCCATCCGCCGCGCCCAGATGCTCGGAATACCCGTCCTCCTCGGCTCCGCCACCCCCGCACTCGAAAGCTGGCACAACGCCCACGGCGGCAACCCGCACTGGGGACTCCTCACCCTCAAATCCCGCCCCCTCGGCACGCAGATGCCCCGCGTCGTCGTCGTCGATATGAAACAGCAATCCCACGAACGCCGCGGACTGCACATCCTCTCCACCGTCCTCGAACATCATCTCAAACAGACGCTCGAAAAAGGCAAACAGGCGATCTTCCTCCTCAATCGCCGTGGCTACGCCCATTACATCATGTGCCCGCGCTGCCAATGGGTCTTCATGTGCGAAAACTGCGACGCCACCATGGTCGTCCACCGTAGCGCCGAGACAGCCAAAGATGCCAGCGGATCCCATGGCGATTTCGCCCAGCGCTACGGCCAGGTGAAATGCCACTACTGCCTCACCTCCATGATGCTTCCCGCCCGCTGCCCGAGCTGCCAGGCGAAGCTCACGCACCTCGGCCAAGGCACTCAGCGAGCCGAAGATGAACTGGCCCGCAAATTCCCCACCATGCGCATCGCCCGCATGGATTCCGACACCATGGGCAAAGTCGAAGACTACCAGGAAACCCTCGACGCCTTCGGCCTCGGCGAAATCGATCTCCTCGTCGGTACGCAGATGATCGCCAAGGGCCTCGACTTCCCCAACGTCCAACTCGTCGGTGTGCTCAACAGCGACCTCGCCATGTCCATGCCCGACTTCCGCGCCGCCGAACGCACCTTTCAACTCATCTGCCAGGTCGCCGGCCGTAGCGGCCGCAGCGTCGGTGGGGGAGCCGGTGGGGGGGCCGGAAGCACCGGCGAGCGCGGCACCGTCGTCGTCCAGACCTTCCAGCCCCAAGAACCCGCCATCCTCCACGCCTGCAATCACGATTACCTCGGCTTCGTCGCCAGCGAATTGCCCCATCGCAAAGAGTGCGGTTTCCCACCCTATGGCCGCATCGTCCGCATCCTCATGGCCCACAAGGGTTACACCAAACTGCACACCGAAGC
The DNA here is from genome assembly GCA_903845195.1 of uncultured Phycisphaerales bacterium. Classification (GTDB taxonomy): domain Bacteria; phylum Planctomycetota; class Phycisphaerae; order WQYP01; family WQYP01; genus CAIMWO01. Next base: position 64,353 of record CAIMWO010000077.1, on the reverse strand, counting down.
CCAGCGCATCCGCACCGTCGTCGACGATTGCATCGCCCGCCTCAAAGCCCCAGTCAAAGTCGTCGGCCCCGTCCCTCCGCCGATGGAACGCCTGCAGGAAGAGTACCGCGTGGAAATGCTCCTCATCGCCGAAACCGCCGCCCCATTGCAGCAACTGCTCCGGTCATTACGCACCAGCGGCGTGCTGCATTCCGGCACGATCAGCCTATCGGTGGATGTGGACCCCATGAGCATGTTGTAGAAATGCGTGACCGAATTCACAGGCACGGTTACAATGCCCCTCACGGGTAAAGGCATTTAAGGAATTGCATCATGAGCAAAATTCTCCTCTCGGTGTCGGATCGATGGGTGCCGGATGCGCGCATCGATGCCATAGCGAGCTTCGTGCAACGCCTCGGGCATCAGATCCTCGTCACCCACGTCGTCTATGGTGCGGAGTCCGGCGGCGGCGAGCCGTTGCCCGGCGAACGCGTGCTCGAAAAAATCGCCTCTCAAATGCGCGACAAACAAACCAAAGTCGAAACCCTCCTCCTCTTCAGCGATGATGTCGGCCAAGCCATCCTCAAGACCGCCGAAGAACACAAGGTGGTCATGATCATGCTGGGGCTGTCGAGCAAGGGGATGCTGACGCGGCTGATCGAGGGCAACGTCGCCCAGGAAGTGGTGCGGGGAACAAAGATTCCAGTGCTGCTGTTGCCGCCGGAATGGGGCGGGGAGATCTAGAGTGCGTGTGGGCGGGTGAAGCAGTCCATATATTGAATATTGAGCGATGAATTGGCAACCGGCATATAAGACCGGCAGATCCTTGATGCAGGAGAAGTATGATGGGGCTGTATCCGCGAAATCGAGCCAAATCTCTCCCGATGAGTCTGTTCAGGAATCCGACCGCCGAATACCGCGGGACGCCGTTCTGGAGTTGGAACTGCAAGCTCGATTTGCCGCAGTTGCTCCGGCAATTGGGTCATTTCAGAGAAATGGGGTTTGGCGGAGCGCACATTCACTGCCGCTCCGGATTGGACACGCCCTATCTCGGCAAAGAATTCATGAACATCGTCCGCGCCTGCGCGGCCCACGCCAAGAAGCACGGGATGCTGACGTGGCTCTACGATGAAGATCGCTGGCCGAGCGGATTCGCCGGCGGCCTGGTGACGAAGGAGCCGCGGTTTCGCGCCCGGCACCTGACCTTTACGATGCGGCCGTACTCCAAGGGCGGGAAGGCAGAAATCATCAGATATGCCGGGGCGCATGCCGGACGTAGCGAAAACGGTACGCTGCTGGCAAGGTACGCGGTGCAGTTGGGGGTGGATGGGAGTCTGGCCTCCTATCGGCGGCTCAAGGATGCGGAGAAGGCGTCGTCACGGGCCACCGTGTGGTATGCGTACCTGGAGACTGCGGAGCCCACTGCGTGGTTCAACAATCTGACGTATATCGACACGCTGAACCGCGCTGCGATTGAACGCTTCATCGAAGTCACCCACGAGGTCTACAAAAAGGCGGTGGGCAAGGAATTCGGGAAATCTGTTCCCGCGATCTTCACCGACGAGCCGCAGTTCTCCCACAAGCGCATGCTGTGGGACGCATTCGAACAAACGGATGTCATTCTGCCGTTCACCACCGATTTGCCCGAAACGTTTGCCGCCGCGTATGGGATGGATCTGCTCGACGCGCTGCCGGAGGTGGTCTGGGCACTCCCCGCCGATGCACCCAGCCGCGAGCGTTATGCGTATCACGATCATGTGGCCGAACGATTTTCGGCGGCCTTTGCCGACACGCTGGGAAGCTGGTGTCGCAAAAATAAGATCGCCCTCACCGGCCACATGATGGAAGAGCCGACACTCTGGTCGCAAACCAGCGCGCTGGGCGAGGCGATGCGGAGCTACCGCGCGTTCGACATTCCCGGCATCGACATGCTGTGCGATGCCATCGAACTGACGACCGCCAAGCAGGCCCAATCCGCAGCGCGGCAATTCGGGTGTCCCGGCGTGATGAGCGAGTTATATGGCGTAACGGGTTGGCACTTTGATTTTGCCGGTCACAAACGCCAGGGCGACTGGCAGGCCGCATTAGGTGTGACGGTACGCGTGCCGCACCTGGCGTGGGTGAGCATGGCGGGCGAGGCCAAGCGCGATTACCCCGCGGCCATTTCGTATCAGTCCCCTTGGTATGCGGAATACTCGGTCGTCGAGAATCATTTCTCGCGGCTGAACACGGCGCTGACGCGCGGACGCCCCGTTGTCCACGTCGCGGTCATTCATCCCGTGGAAAGCTACTGGCTGGCGTTCGGGGCCGGCCGCAATGCGGAACTGGAACGGGAGCAATTGGAGTCCGGATTCCAGGAGTTGGCGAAGTGGCTGTTGTTTGAGGGCATTGATTTTGACTACGTGGGCGAGAGCCTGTTGCCGGGACAAAAAGCCGCGAACAGGCGCGATGCGGCGAAATTCCAGGTAGGGGAGATGGCCTACGATGTGGTCGTTGTGCCGGGATTGCGGACCATTCGTGGAACCACGCTGGACAGACTGGAAGACTTCGTGAATGCCGGTGGGAACGTGATATTTGCAGGGCGTATTCCGGAGCTGGTAGACGCGGTCGCTTCGGATCGTGCCGTGCGGTTGGCGGCTCGAGCGCGGCATATCGAATATTCGCGAGCCGACATTGTCAGTGCACTCGAATCCGTGCGCGAAGTGCGGATTCGCACCGGAATCGCCGGGCGTTGGGGTGAGGACCTCGGGCCGAGTCAGCCGTTCTTGCACCAGTTGCGCGAAGATGGACGGACGCGCTATTTGTTTGTCTGCAATACGGATCAGCAGCGGCCGCGACTCGGCTCGCGAATCGAACTCCAAGGCGATTGGCAGGCATCGCGGCTGGACACGCTTACGGGAAATCGGGAAAACGTGGCCGCAAAATATGAGCGCGGATGCACCATCATCCCTTGGGACTGCCCGGCACACGGGAGCCTGCTGCTGGAATTGCAGCCCGGCCAACGCAAGACCGGTGCCAGCCTTCTGGAACCGGCGCGGACCGAGATCGCGCGGCTAACAGGACCGGTGCCCGTGACGCTGTCGGAACCGAATGTCTTGCTGCTGGATCAGGCCGAGTGGCGGGTCAATGGCGGAGCATGGTCGCCGCAGGAAGAGCTATTGCGGGCGCACAACGCGGTACGGCACGTCTTCGGATTGCCGCCGCGCGAAGGGCACGTGGCGCAGCCGTGGGTGGATCGCAAGAAGGATCCGGTATTGGGCAAGGTGGAACTGCGATTCCGGATTTCCTCGGATGTGGCGGTGGCATCGCCGCGGCTGGCGCTGGAGGATGCGGAAACCACAGAGATTTTTCTGGATGGGTCCAAGGTAAAATCGAAGGTGGCGGGGTACTTCACGGACGAGTCGATCAAGACCGTTTTACTGCCCGACATGGCGGCGGGCGAGCATGAGCTGATCCTGTCGATTCCCTTCACGCGGAAGCGGAATCTGGAATGGTGCTACTTACTGGGCGATTTTGGCGTACGCGTGATGGGCCGCGGGGCGCGGCTAGTTGTGCCGGTCCGGGCGCTAGAATGGGGCGATTTCACACATCAGGGATTGCCGTTCTACGCCGGGAATGTGACCTACCACTGCACGCTGCCACAGGTGAAAGGGCCGCTGGCTGTCGAGGTATCCAATTTCAAGGGGCCCACGCTGCGGGCGGCTCTGGATGGTAAGGATTGTGGATCGCTGGCATTCGCACCGCATCGGGCCGACTTGAAATCACGCGGTCGCGGGCGGTTCGACCTGACGTTGTTCGGGAATCGGGCGAATGCGTTTGGAATCGTGCATTACGCCCACGATCGCTTGAAATGGTACGGGCCGGATGCCTGGCGCTCGACAGGGGCGAACTGGACGTATGAGTATCGACTGCAGCCGATGGGCATTCTCTCGGCGCCGCGCGTACTCGCCCTCACGAAGCAACGCTGATTCCCTTCGGCAGGCGCGAAAAGCTAGCGAATACTACTTGCCGGAAATGGGATCGATGTGGATAGGGGGGGTAACGGTCTCAGTGCCAGTGCTGGTGGGGCGCGTGGCCGCGGGTGGCGTGAACGTATCGTGAACGTTGTCCGCGATCGTCCTGACCTGCGGATTCTCACCCGGCCGGTTCGGCAGCGTTACCGAAACCAGCGGCACCGTCCCCGGATTCTGCACCATGATCTCATGATTCGGACTGCTCACATCTTGCGGACTCTCCACCGCGCGCGTCGGCATCGGCCGCGTCGGATCGGACGCAAACTCCGACTCGCAGCCGACCAGCAGCATTCCCGCAACCGCACACAATTGCATACCGATGATTTTCTTCAGCAGGTCGTTCATGGTCATTTCCAATTTGCGTAACAGCGGATCAACTCTTTGCCGTCTCCAGCAGCCGGGCCACTTCGACGCAATCCTTGTCGCCGCGGCCTGAGAGGTTGATCACCAGAATCTGATCCTTGGACATTGTACGCGCCTGTTGGAGAGCAAACGCGATCGCATGTGCGGATTCCAGTGCGGGGATGATCCCTTCACGTTGTGCAAGAATCTGGAAGGCCTCAAGGGCTTGCTTATCCGTGATTGAGGAATACGCCACCCGGCCTGCATCCTTCCAGTATGCGTGCTCCGGACCTACGCCCGGATAATCGAGCCCTGCCGACACCGAATGCACATCCGCCGTCTGTCCGTCCGGCGTCTGCAGCACATACGAAAGCGACCCGTGCAGCACCCCCGGCTTGCCGAATCCGATCGACGCCGCATGGTCTCCGGGATTCAGCCCGCGCCCGCCGGCCTCGACACCAAAGAGCTTCACGCCGGAGTCTTCGACAAACGGATAGAAGATTCCCGCCGCATTCGATCCGCCGCCGACGCACGCGACGATCGCATCCGGCAGCCGCTCGAACGTATCGAGGCACTGCTGCCGCGTCTCAATGCCGATGATGGACTGAAAATCCCGCACGATCTGCGGAAACGGGTGCGGCCCGACCACCGAACCGATGATGTAATGCGTATGCGCCACCGAGCCCATCCAATCGCGCATCGCCTCGTTCGTAGCATCCTTGAGCGTCTTCGATCCCGACTCCACGGAGATCACCCGCGTGCCCATCAACCGCATCCGAAACACATTCAGATTCTGCCGGCGAATATCTTCCGACCCCATGTACACATCGCACGTCAGCCCGAACGCCGCTGCCGCGGTCGCCGTCGCCACGCCGTGCTGGCCGGCGCCGGTCTCAGCAATCACCCGCTTCTTGCCCATCCGCAGCGTCAGCAGCGTCTGCCCGATGGTGTTGTTAATCTTGTGCGCCCCGGTATGCGCCAGGTCTTCGCGCTTCAAATAAATCTTCGCGCCGCCGCCCAATTCCGTCAGTCGCTGTGCGAAATACAACGGCGTAGGCCGGCCCACAAATTGCCGCAGGTAGTAATTCAACTGCTCCTTGAACGCCGGATCCTTTTTGGCCCGTTCATATTCGTCGGCCAGCTGGCGCACCGCGCCCATCAGCGTTTCGGGCACGTACATCCCGCCATACTGGCCGAAATGCCCGTGTACGTCCGGCACAGCCTTCACGGCACGAGGATTTAACTTCTGCGTCGCGACCTGCTCGGAACTCAAGCGGGCCGCGCCGTGCTCAATGCTAGTGGTCATGAATTGATCCTTCCAAAGACCCGCGCATCATAGGGGCACGCGGCGGGGGGTTTCAACCCTCGCGTCCCTTCGCCAACCTTGTAATAGGAAGGCCATTTGGTAGGATGACCCATCTGTCGCGGCAACGCCGACACGGGGACGTAGCTCAATTGGGAGAGCACTAGCTTTGCAAGCTAGGGGTTGCCGGTTCGATCCCGGTCGTCTCCAATTTCTCAGAATACAGCAGCTGCAAGTGAAAAGGCACGTGTCTTCGGACACGGGGGATCGTGACGTTTTTCGCAAACAATTCAACAGCGAAACCACGCATGGGGGAGCAACGCTATTCATCAGGCGTGAAATGCTCGGCGGAAGATGTGACCAGAGGTGAGCGGTCTAGTTCTTCCCAACATTTTTTTCAGAACCAAATGCCCCGGGTGCCTATCATCTCATCGACAAAGTGGTCACTTCTAACCCCTAGAAAGAGGTGGAATATGCAGGTCATGCAGATGGCAGAACGGGTGAGTTTTGAGAAGCCGGATGAAGTACGCGAATTTCCGAAGGGCCGGCTCGAACTGGTGAAGATCGGCGGGGCCACAGTGGGGCGCGTGACTTTGCAGCCAGGGTGGCGCTGGGCGACTTGCGTGCAGCCTATTGCCAAAACGAAGAGTTGTGAGGCCGCGCACTTTCAGTATCACGTCGCGGGTGTCCTGCGGATCAGGATGGACGATGGCACGGAATTCGACTGCCGTCCTGGCGATGTCTCCCTGCTACCCTCCGGCCACGATGCGTGGGTGGTGGGAGACGTAGATGCAGTGATCGTGGATTTTCAGGGAATGGTGGACTACGCGCGGGAGCGTTGAACGAACGCGGCGGGCACTTGGGTGTATGCAAAGTGTCTGGCGATGCGGCCAGTGGCCGCAGCGGGGGAGGTGTTCCTTGCGCCTAAGGCGATAAACACGCTCGGACAAAATTCGCACGGCTATTGGCTAGGAAATAGCCCTTCGGGTATAGTAGCGGACTTCTCGGGGCGTAGCGCAGCCTGGCTAGCGCACCAGACTGGGGGTCTGGGGGTCGCAGGTTCAAATCCTGTCGCCCCGATTGAAAAAACTGATGGCTCCGGCAACCGCCGGGGCCATCAGCGTTTATCAGGTCATTAAACGCACTCCGGCTTTCCATCCGAACCGAACGGCCGTGTACTCGGCCCCTATCGGGTGCGTAACTCACAACGGTGCCTGCCGGCGTCGACGATTTCCACAAATACCGCCCCGTCCCGTTCTTCCCCCTTCTTCTCCTGCCCATCGACATCCACTTCCACCGTGCCCCCCAGTCGCGGTAACCCCACCCGCGCCACGATGCCTGGCGGCAACTCGATCTCCATCCGAAAACCGTCCGCGCCAGTCCGCTCCCACTCCACGGCAATCGTTCCCTTCACAGTGGGAATCTTTCCTTTCGCCCACGCCAGCTTTCCCGCACGCGGCCAAATGAGCACCCGCGACATGCCCGGCTCCAAAGGCTCAATGCCCAGTACCTTCCGCGGCAGAACATTAGCGGGTGCCGCGCCCCATGCGTGATTCCAATCCTGATTAGGTTTGTATTGGTTGTCCCAGGCCTCGAGCGCGAGGGTCGTTCCCACGTCTTCGACCATGTGCCGCCAACTCCGGTTGCCCGGCGCCGTCATCAGGGCCAGCGCGGCATCTCCCCGCTGGTGGTCGAACAGCACATCCATCAAGAATTGCGCCGCATACACACTGCAGGCCATTCCGCGACCCTCAATGAACGCCAGCACCCGCTCCTTCCGTTCCGCAGGCACCAGACCAAAGGCCAGCGGAAACAAATTTGCATGCAGGCAACTGTGCGTGCTGCCTTCGCCGTCGACATACAAACCCGTAACCCGATCCACCAGTTTTTCGTTCAGGCTGTCAGTCGCATGCCGTGCCGCCGTCCTGAAGACTGCCGCATCCTGCAGATGCCCGACCACCTCCGCGATGCGCGCCATGAGCGTCAGCGCACGGCAATGAAAGGCATTCACCACGGTATTCACCGGACGCGTATCGCAGCCATCGCGCTCTGCCCAAGGCCAATCGACAATATCCTGTAGCTTTTCTTGAAGGTATATCGATGCCAGCACTGACTCGGAAACCGCTGGCTTCACCGTGCTGATGAGGCCATCATCACGCGCCAGCGCCTGCAACGTCTTCGCCTTCAGATCGTCGTAAAACGCCCGCAGGCTCGCATCGTCTCCGGTGTAAACGTAGTCCTCCCAAGCAATGAGCACCGAAAACAAGATCCATTCCGTCGGCCACGTGGGATGCAGCATCAAGTACTCGTGCGTGTGCCGTGGCAGCGTCACATCCGTCGTGCAGCAATACCACCCCAGTTGGTTGATGTACGCATCCGCCTCATACGGTTTGCGTTCCCGATCGCCGTCCACAAACACGCCGCCGAAACTCGTCGCCTTAATTGTGTGCTTACACATCTCCCAGATGGCGTTCAACTGGTTATCCGCACAGGAAAAATCCGCAGCTCCATCATCGAACGGATAGAAGGCCATCACCTGCCGCACCGCCCCATTCCTCAATTCCTTCTCGCCAAGCCCAGTCGGCAACCCCTCCAGTTCGGCATAACGAAATGGCATGACCGGCCCCACTGCATCGGGCATCAGTCGGCCATCCTTCTCCCCGAGTTCCAACCGATAGACACTCCTTCCCGCTGCCAAGACCACGGCGGCCTCCAGATACCGCACCGATCCCCCCGGTTGCCGATCGATCTCCTCCGGCGCCGCCAACTTCTCACCCAGTCTCGCCGTCACCTTTCGTCCCGCCTCCGGTTTATCGAGGACCAACTCCAGTCCCCCAAAACACGCCCTGCCAAAATCGATGAACCACTTCCCCTCTCCCCGTGCGACGACGCGCGCCGGCTTGATCAATTCCTGCACCACCGCCTTGCGACAAACCGTGAAACGCTCATGACCAGCGACCGCCGACGTTGAATGCATGCACCAACTCCAAACATCGTCTTTACAACCAGAACGTACACATGTTATAGCCTGCAGCCCATAGGGTGTAGCTCACGCACATGCAGCCCCGGCCCACGTGGTACGGGATCAGCATTGGGTTCGCGACCAGCACTGAGCCGCCGCAGCAACGTGCCAGTCATAAAGCACAGATTCTCTCAACGACGCGGCTATTCAAAGATCCCAACCAGACCTTAACGAAAGGTTTTTCTGCCTATGTCCATCGGTATAGTGAGCAGAGATTTCGCAATGCAGTTCTTTTTTGTGGACCCATATTAACCCCAATAGCCCGCTGATTTCGGACAATTTTCCAGATTGTTAACCGTTCTTCGTAACCACGAACCGCATCCTGATCGATTATGCTGGCAATTCCCGCATGGCCGTAACAAACAAGTTTTTGAGATTCCGATTGAATCACCCCATTTTGGTGATATTATTCATTCTGTATTCGGTCATCGACTTTGTGATGTGACCAAATTCTCGCCGGGAGAGAGACACTTGAACACACGCTATATTTGAGACCGGATCATTTGAGAGACGATTCCACCGCGCGCGAGTTAGTGGCGCGCGGAGGCAAGGAGGGAGAGAGAGACCTGCCTTGCGTTTGGAATCATTCAGACAATTTGGGAAGTGACTGAGACCGGATGAAACTTCGGTCGCGTCCTGCGTGATTCATGATTCATGCGGATGGTTGGCGATGGCCGATCAGTTATTAATCATGTTCGGAATGAATGCGGTACAGCGCGCGTTACGCTGCCGATGCGTATTGTTTTTTTAGGGAGAGAGAGATGGAATTCGTATCCAAACGTTCCAAGGCCCTGTTGGGCTTGGCAGCCGCGGCCGTCGCTTTTATGAGCGCCAGCGCTGCCCAGGCCGCGATTACCTACGCCGTCAACTTCGTCAGCGAAGACGGCACGCTGACCGAGACCACCTTCAGCCCGCCGGGCACCGCGCTCGTGACTGTCCCGCCCCCGCTTTACGGCACTCCCGTGGTCGTCGCCGTCGCAGGCGGGCTCAATATCACCTTCCCGACGGCCAGCTTCTCTAAGTTTGGCGCGACGGCTTTCCCGGCGTTTGATAATACTTCCGTGGAACAACTCGATGCTCACATCAAGTTCACGATCACAACCAGCTCGCCCGTCGATCTGGAATTGCTGCTTCAGGAAGGTGGTCACTTTGAGACCGTCGGCAACGGCCAGGTACAAGCCACTGGGGCTCAATTCGTTGTCAATGCCATCAATGGCCAATTCACGGAACAAAAGAACTCTAACATCGTCGCCACCTTCAATGCGGACGGTTCATGGGTCGGCAGCGCCGACGTGAATGGCTTCTCGAAGGCCTACAGCCAGTACACCGTTGACGTGAACAATATTCTGGCGGCCAGCGCCCTCGATTTGGACAGTGCAGCTGACATTCACAAGAAAGATTTCTCCATCTTTATCCCCTGCACGGATTGTGCGCCCCCGGGTGGCGGCGTTCCTGAACCCGCGTCCCTGGGCCTGTTGAGTCTCGGCGCGATCGGCCTACTGGCCCGTCGTCGTCGCTGATCAGTCTCTCATAGTGATTATGTAATCATCACCCGAGGCCCGCAGCATACGCTGCGGGCCTCGATGTTTTGTATTGCTTCAATGCTTCTTGATTCTTGCTTCTCAATGATCGCGTTTCAGACCACGTTGAAGTACTTGGCTTGCGCGTGATGCACGATCAACGCGGACGTCGACTGCTCCGGCGTGATGAAGAAATTCTCCGTCAACTCGCAGCCAATCCGCGCTGGATCGAGCAACTTGAACAGCTTGATCTCATCTTCGAGTTCCGGACATGCCGGATATCCAAAGCTATAGCGGCACCCCTGATACCGGCAGGCAAACAGGTCGCGCATCGTCGGGCCGTCGGCCGTGGCAATGCCCAATTCCTGCCGCACCCGCTTGTGCCAGAATTCCGCCAGCGCCTCGGCCATCTGCACGCCGATGCCGTGCATGTACAGATATTCCTGATACTCCCCCTTCTCCCGCAACGCATTCTCGTACGGCGAAATATCCGAACCGACCGAAACGCACGTAAACGCCGCCACATCCTTCACGCCCGATTCCACCGGCCGGAAGAAATCAGAAAGGCACCACCGCTTCTTGTCCGCCTGGCGGGGGAAACTGAAGCGAAGCTTCTCCGTCTTCCCGTCATCTTCATAAATGACCAAATCGTTCTTATCCGCATTACACAGAAAGTAACCATAGACCGCGGCAGGATGAAGAATCTTCAGATCCACGACCTGCTGCTTGATGCGATTGAAAATCGGCCGAACCGTTTCCTCCGTCCACTGGCGGAAATCATCGCGCGATTTGTTGCCCGACTTGAACTGCCACTGACCGCGGAATAGCGCCACCTCATCAATGTACGGAAACAACTGCTCAACCGGGATATCTTTGACGACACGCGTCCCCAGGAACGGCGGCGCAGGAACCGGCGCCGCTCTGAGAATATCCGATACCGCATACTCCGCAGTCGAAGCCCCATCATTCTGAATTCCGAATTCTGAATTCTGAATTGGCACCGCCGCCAGCCCGCCGCCGCAATACGCCGCTGCACGCTCTTCCCCGACACCCGATGCCACCAGCACGTCCTTGGTCTTCCCCGTGCAAATGGCATCCATGACGTGCAGGCCTTCGAACGCATCCTTGCCATAAAACAGCGGCCCGCGGTAGATGCCGCGCAGATCCGCCTCCACATACTTGCGCGTCAGTGCCGCACCGCCCAGGATGACCGGGAAATTCAGATTCAACCGATTCAGCTCCTGCAGATCGTCCCGCATCACCAGCGTCGATTTCACCAGCAACCCCGAAAGCCCCACCGCATCGGCCCCGACCTCTTTCACCTTGGCAATCACGTTCGCGATCGGCTGCTTGATGCCCAGGTTGTATACCGTGAATCCGTTATTCGTCAGGATGATGTCGACCAGGTTCTTCCCGATGTCGTGCACATCCCCCTTGACCGTCGCCAGCACCAGCTTGCCCCGGCTCTGCCCGTCCACCTTCTCCATGTACTTCTCAAGATGCGCCACTGCGGCCTTCATCACTTCCGCCGATTGCAGCACAAACGGCAACTGCATCTGCCCCGAGCCAAACAACTCGCCGACCACCTTCATCCCCGCCAACAGGTGATCGTTAATGATGTCCAGCGGCTTGTACTTCGCACGTGCCTCCTCAAGATGCTCGATCAACTTCTGCTTGTCGCCGTCGATGATGTGATGCTTCAGCTTCTCTTCGATCGGCCGCTTCTCATTCTCGCCTGCATCGACCGCCTTGCGTTCATCGCCCAGCGTCGAAAGCAGCCCTAATGGGCTGTATCCCTCGCGCGACCGGTCGTAAATCAGGTCGAGCGCCCACTGATAATGCTCCGGATTGATCTTATTCTGCGGCAAAATCTTGCTGGCATGCACGATCGCCGAAGTCAGCCCCGCCTTCACGCACTCATTGAAGAACGCCGAGTTAATGACCAGCCGCGCGTACGGCTTCAGCCCGAATGACACATTGGAAAGCCCCAGCGTCGTGTGGCAATTCGGGAATTCCGCGCTGATGCGCCGGATGCCCTCCAGCGTTTCAATCGCCAGCCGGCGCACTTCCTCCTGCCCCGTGACCACCGGAAAAATGAGCGGATCAAAATAAATGTCGGTCTCAGGGATTCCGTATTTCTCCGTCAGCATCGCATAAAGCCGCCGCGCGATCGCAATCTTGCGGTCCGCCGTCTTGCCCATCGCCTCGATCTTGTCTTCATCGATCGTGCCCGCAACCACGCCTGCCCCGTAGCGCTTCAGCAGATAGCACATCTTGGCCAGTTTTTCCTCGCCATCCTCCAGATTGATCGAGTTCACGATGCACTTGCCCGGCGCCGCCTTTAACCCCGCCTCGATCACATCCAACTGCGTGGAGTCGATCATCAGCGGGGCGGTCACATCCTTGGCGAACCGCTGCACCACCCATGTCATGTCCGGCACACCATCTCGCCCCACGTAATCGATGCACACATCGACCACATGCGAGCCTTCCTTCACCTGTTCGCGGCCCATCGCCGCGCAGGTATCCAGATCGCCCGCGATAATCGCTTCCTTAAACTTCTTCGACCCATTCGTATTCGTCCGCTCCCCAATGATCAGAATCGAAAGATCCTGCCGCGCATTGACCGCCGAATAGAGCGATGCCGTCACCGCATTGCCCGCCGTAACCTTCCGGCCAAACGCTTCCCGCGCCTTGGGCTTGATCCCCTTCAACGCTTCGGCCACCAGCTTGATATGCGCCGGCGTCGTCCCGCAGCATCCGCCCGCGATGTTGATGCCGAAAGTCTGCACGAAATCGACGTGCGCCTTGGCCAACTCCTCCGCCGAAAGCGGAAAGTGCGTATGCCCCTCGTGCAGCACCGGCAGTCCCGCGTTCGGTTGCACGCTCAGATACCGCGTGCACGTGTTGCTGAGCACCTCCACATGCTGGCGCATCAGTTCCGGACCCGTCGCACAGTTCATCCCCAGCACGTCGATCGGCAACGCCTCCAGCGTCGCAATCGCCGCAGCCATCTCGGTTCCGAGCAGCATCGTGCCCGTCGTCTCCATCGTCACCTGCACCATCAACGGAATCCGCTTGTCCCGCTGACGCATCGCATCCAGGCACGCCGTCGCCGCAATCTTGGCGACATTCAAATCAAATTGCGTCTCCACCAGCAGCGCATCGGCCCCGCCGTCGATCAGTCCCAGCGCCTGCTCGGTATACGACTCCAGCAGCGTGTCATACTCAATGTGCCCCAGCGTGACCGCCTTGGTCCCCGGCCCCATCGATCCCGCCACAAACGCATCGACGCCCGGCGTCTTGCCCGCACGCCGTGCCGCCTGCCGCGCCAACTCCACAGCCTTCTTGTTCAGTTCGTAGGCCTTGTCCGCCAGCCCAAACTCCGCCAGCACCACCTTGTTTGCCCCGAACGTATCGGTCTCCACCGTGTCCGCGCCGGCCAGAAAATACCGGTGATGAATCTCCTCGATCACATCCGGACGCGACAGCACCAGCACGTCCGTGCAGTTCTCCTTGTCCCAGAAATCCTTGAGCGACAGGTTGAACGTAAAAATCTGCGTCCCCATCCCGCCGTCAAATATCATCACGCGCTTCTGCAGCAGATCCAGGAACGGCGAATCGCCCACCCTCATCGGGTGCGAAAAACGCCGATCCCCCAGATACTTCTCCAGCGTCTTGAACTCGTGGACTTGTTTCAAATCCAATGACATGCAGGCTCCACTTTCAACTTCTGATCATTCGTCCGATTTCGCCGCATCGCCCAGCGGATGCTCCACTCGAATCTGGCTCTCACCATGCTCGTCGATCCCCAACCGCTGGCGGCCCAGAAAATTCCCGCCCAGCGGCTTGCCCGCATTCCGCCCCGTCGGCGGCACAAACGGTTTCTTCCCCTTCCGCTGCGGACGCGGACGATATTCCTTCTTCTCGTGCGACGGCGTTTTGGCCACCGGCGTCACAGCCTTCTTCCGCGGTTGCTCCGCCGCCTCGCGCGCCAATCTCTTGCGCTCCTTCTCCATCTCCTTGGCCTCATACCACGATTGCGTCGCCGCACGCTTCGTGTTGTGGAACTCCGGCGAACTCGCCTTGTACAGCCACTTCACTTCCTGCTCCGTGAGCGCCCGGAAGTCCCCGACCTTCAAACCCTTCAGCGTGATCTTTTCCGCAATCGAAACCCGGTTCAGATCGCGCACGACATGCCCCAGGCTCGCCATCACGCGCCGAATCTCGCTGTTCTTCGCTTCGGAAATCTGCACTTCCATGATGGTGCGCCCGCGCTCGCGACCCAGGACCGCGATGCGAAATCGCTCCGTCTTCACCGCTCCCTGCAAGCCCTTCCGCTCCGGTCCCAGCCACACCCCGCGCTTGATCTTCTCCAAATCGTCATGCCCCACGCGCCCATCCACTTCCACGATGTACGTCTTTTCAATCCCAAACCGCGGATGCGTCAGGCGATTGGCCAGCTCCCCATCATTGGTCATGATCAGCGCACCGCGGCTATCCATGTCCAGGCGACCCACCGGAAACGTGCGTTCCTTCACGCCCGTCATCAGCTCGCTGACCGTCTTCCGCTGCGACGGATCATAATTCGTCACTAGAATTCCCTTGGGCTTGTTGAGCAGATAGTAGACTTTCCCCTGTTCCTTCAGCGCATCGCTGACGGTCCCCTCCTCGCCGTGTCCCTTGCCCAGCGATTCGCCATCGACCGTAATGATGTCCTTCGTCGGATCGATCAGCACCGGCATCACCGACCGTGCCTCGCCATTGACGCGCACCCGCCCCTGCTGAATCAGCGACTCGCACTCCCGCCGCGACGCCACGCCACAGTCCGCCATGAATCGTTGCAATCGAATCTTCATACGTTGTTTTCACCACCAAGACACAAAGACACCAAGAAATCATGGGTCTCGAATAATAGTGATGCAAATCCTTTCTAAAAAAATCTTAGTGTCTTGGTGCCTTGGTGGTGAAATCAAACTCTCGCTAATTCGGTTCGGCGACGCCGCCCGGTAACCGCGCCTCCAACCACGCACAATCCGTTACCGTCTTGATCTTCGCCTGCTTCATCGATGCCGGCAGCAGCATCGTATCGCCGCGTACGAATGCGGTAGGGGGGTGCCCTTCCACGTTGATCACGCCCTGGCCCTCCAGCACGATCCACACCACCGGCTCGCTGTACGGAATATCCTGTTCCATATCCTGCGACATCCGCACCCGTTCCAGCGTAAAGTAATCGCACGTCACCAGCCGCGTTACCGTCGTAAATAGACTCGCCACATGCGACTTCTGTCCGCCCGCCGCGGCCGATTCTTCCGGTCCAAAATGAATGCAGCTCAGCGCTTCCTCTATATGCAACTTCCGCGGCTTCCCGTCCGGTCCCAGCCGGTTCCAATCGAAAACGCGAAAAGTCGTATCCGACGGCGTCTGCACTTCCGCCGCCAATATCCCCGCCCCCAGCGCATGCACAGTTCCGCTCTTCAAATAATGACAATCCCCCGGCCGCACCTTGATCGCATTCAGCAGCGGCTCCACCTGCCCCTTCTCCAACGCCGCCCGGAACTGCTCTTTCGTCACCCCCGCCTTCAATCCTTTATAGATCTTCGCCCCCGGCTCCGCATGCAGGATGTACCAGCACTCGCTCTTGAGCGCCGCATCCGGATGCGTCTTCACATAAGCCTCGTCCGGATGCACCTGCACCGAAAGATCCTGCGCCGCATCCAAAAATTTCACCAGCAGCGGAAAATACGCCAATTCTGAATTCTGAATTCTGAATTCTGAATTTCCCAGCACTTCGTGCAGCGTCTTGCCCGCCAGCGGACCATTCGTGATCACGCTCGACATCGATCCATCCGCCGCCCCGCCCGCCGAATCCGCCTTCACCGTCCCCGGCGGCAAATCCGCCAGCTCCCACGACTCGCCCACCGCGTCCCGCTGCAACTCCACCGGCAATGCCTTGCCCAGAATCGTGCGCAGCCTCTGCCCACCCCAAATTCGCTTCTGAAACACCGGCTGAAACTTCAACGGATACATGACAAGCCCTTCTTGCGTCTTACTTCTTGCATCTTGCGCGTCCAACATATATCATTCTATCCGGATGAACGGATCATTGCCAGAGACAACTTCCGCCTCCGCTGATTATTCCGCGGATCACCTGATCGACCTTCTGCGTACCCTCGCCGATCCGATCCGGCTCCGGATTATACGCCTTCTCGAGCAGCAGGCGCAACTCGGTCTTTCCGTCGGCGAACTCGCTGAAGTCCTCAAGCTTCCCCAATCCACTGTCTCCCGGCACCTCAAGACCCTCACTGACGCCCGCATGACCGAGGCCACCCGCGACGGCACCTCCATGCTCTACCGCCTCACCGACGCCGCCTCCCAAAATTCACTCCGCCAGCTTCGCACGCTCGCCCGCCAGCACCTCG
Organism: uncultured Phycisphaerales bacterium; assembly: GCA_903845195.1. Classification (GTDB taxonomy): domain Bacteria; phylum Planctomycetota; class Phycisphaerae; order WQYP01; family WQYP01; genus CAIMWO01. Next base: position 47,752 of record CAIMWO010000077.1, on the reverse strand, counting down.
AACGCGATCCCCTGGCCCGCACCGACGCCCAGCGCCTCGCCCACGTCCTCCGCCAGCGCGAATCCATGACCGAAAAATTCTTCGGCAAGCACGCCCCGCAATGGGATGCCCTCCGCGCCCAATGGTTCGGCGACACCTTCCATCTCGAATCCCTTCTCTGCCTCATGAATCCCGCCTGGACCGTCGCCGACCTTGGCACCGGCACCGGCGTCATGCTTCCCCTCATCGCCCCCCACGTAAAACAAGTCATCGCCGTCGACCCCTCGCCCGCCATGCTCAAAGGCGCCAAAACCCGCGTCAAAGAACAGCAACTCGCCAACGTCGAGCTCCGGCAGGGGGGTATCGAACATCTCCCCATCGAAGATCAAACCGTCGACATCGCCCTGGCCGCACTCGTCCTTGCCTACCTGCCCGATCCCGCCGCCGCTCTCCGCGAAGTCCAGCGCATCCTCCGCCCCGGCGGCACCATCCTCATCATCGACCTCCAGCCCCACAATGTCGTCATGTTCCGTGAAAAACTCAATCACCGCTGGATGGGTTTTTCGCAGTCGCAACTGGAATCATGGCTCACCCAGGCTGGCTTCATCACCCCCCGCTGGCATCCCCTGTCACCTAAGACCGCCCGCTCCAAAGTCGGCCAGGTCGCCGTCCCCGACCTCTTCGCCCTTCGCGCGGAGGTCCCCACATGAGCCCACGCCCCCTCCGCATCGGCCTCGATTTTGATGACACCCTCATGCAGACGCGCCACGCTCTCGTCCGCCTCCTCAATGCCCGCTTCGGCACGGCCGTCTCCTTCGCAGACTGCCGCGACTATCGCCTCTCCCCGTGGTCCCTCACCGACGAACAATTCCACACCTTCTTCACCGAAAACGAATCCGCCATCCACACCCAGCCTCCCCTGGATGACCTCCTCCAAATCCTTCAGTCATGGTCTTCCCAAGCGACTTTCTACGTCATCACCGGCCGCCCTGAGTGCTGGATGCCCTCCGCCACCGCGTGGCTCGCCAAACATCACATCCCCTGCGAAGCCGTGATCAGTTCCCCCTCTGTCGGAGGCAAAGGCGTCGCCGCCCAAAACTGTAAACTCGATTTCTTCATCGAAGATCACGCCAAGTTCGCCCTCGAAATCGCCTCCGTCGGCATCCCCGTCCTCCTCCTCGATTCCCCCTACAACCAGTCCTGCACCCATCCTCTCGTTCACCGCGTCAAAGACTGGCCCGAAATCCGTCAATATGTTGCGTCGCGCTGGCTCGCGCCGGGCGCCTGTTCATCCAATAACTGATCTCTCTTTTTTCTCGAAAGGATTTCCATGAGTTCGAAGTATGACGTCAAAGACATCTCCCTTGCCGCCGAAGGCAAGAAACGCATCGAATGGGCCGACAAGGATATGCCTGTCCTTCAACTCGTCCGCAAGCGGTTCCTCAAGGAAAAACCCCTCAAGGGCTTCCGCATGTCCGCCTGCCTGCACATCACCACCGAAACCGCCAATCTCCTCCGCACCCTCGTCGCCGGCGGCGCCGAAGTCGTGGCCTGCGCCTCCAACCCGCTCTCCACGCAGGATGACAACGCCGCGGCACTCGTGAAGGAATACGGCATCAACGTCTTCGCCATCAAAGGCGAAAATCGCGACACCTACTTCCGCCACATGAACGCCGCCCTGGACATCAAGCCCAACGTCACCATGGACGACGGCTGCGACCTCGTCTCCCTCCTCCACTCCTCGCGCAAATCACTCGCCGGGAACATCGTCGCCTCCATGGAAGAAACCACCACCGGCGTCATCCGCCTCAAGGCCATGGAAAAAGACGGCACCCTCAAGTTCCCCACCGTCGCCGTCAACGACGCCATGTGCAAACACTTCTTTGACAATCGCTACGGCACCGGCCAGTCCACCCTCGATGGCGTTATCCGCGCCACCGATCACCTCATCGCCGGCAAGAAAGTCGTCGTCGCCGGCTACGGCTACTGCGGCAAAGGCGTCGCCTCCCGCTCCCGCGGCATGGGCGGACACGTCATCGTCACCGAAATCGATCCCATCAAGGCCATCGAAGCCGTCATGGATGGCTTCCAGGTCATGTCCATGGAAGAAGCCGCCCCTATCGGCGACCTCTTCATCACCGTCACCGGCAACATCCACGTCATCCGTGGCGAACACTTCAAAGTCATGAAGAACGGCGCCGTGGTCTGCAACTCCGGCCACTTCGATGTCGAGCTCGACCTTGTCGCCCTCGCCAAGCTCGCCAAGAAAACCCGCAAGGGCGTCCGCGAGTTTGTCGATGAATTCACCCTCGCCAATGGCCACACCGTCATGGTCCTCGGAGAAGGCCGCCTCATTAACCTCGCCGCCGCCCACGGCCACCCCGCCTCGGTCATGGACATGAGCTTCGCCGTCCAGGCCCTCGCGACCGAATGGGCCATCAAGAACAAGGGCCGCCTCTCGGCCACCGTCCACAACGTCCCGCCCGAGATCGACGCCTGGGTCGCCAAGCTCAAACTCGAATCCATGGGCGTCAACATCGACACCCTCACCAAAGAACAGGTCAAATACCTCAGCTCCCACGACATGGGCACGTAAGCCCCCAACCCTTCATAGCGTTGCAGCATTCAAAGGGAGTCCCAACCGGGACTCCCTTTTCCATTGGCGTGCGTCCGGGGAATGACACGATGAAAATCGAAGCATGAAGGCTGAATGCCAAAACTAAACCGGGAATGGGGCGGGCGGGCGGGGGGGGAGACTTCACGGCGGGTTCCACTTCGCAGAATTGCCCGATCCGTCAATTACCCTGAAGGTAAGCCTCGTCAGATGTCTTGGCGTCGAGCCCCTTGAGTTCGTCTATGAAGCGGTCGAGCAGGGCGGGTTCGGTCCGCAAATACAGAGTGGCTTCGCTCGCCACCTTCATGATCGAGAACTCACTGAAATCTGACTGCTGCCTGCAAGTTATGAACAACCTTCCGCCTGGCTTGGCGAAATGAAACCGCGCATGGAACGCACCATTGGCGTATTCGGGTCCGAACTCGCCGAACCGAAGGTCAACCAGACCACCATGAATCTGGTGTTTGAATACGTCAAGGTCGGCAACAGCACGCGAAAGATCGGGGTAGCCGACGTATACTTGGTTTGAGAAGAGTGAAAATCCGTCCGACACGTCGATTCTTAGTTCAACCATGTCGTCATCGAACCAAATCTTGGTCAGGTGAATACCCGGCTTCATTGCAGTACTGCCCAAAGAGACAACTGGCCTCGTGTCCGACCATCAGGCTCGTCGTGCGGCGGTGTTTTGTCAAGGTTGCCCACGGCCGCTCACTCACTTTTCTCCATGTGAACCCCTCCTCCCCTCGACACCCAGATGAAGCTGCCTGCGCCGTACGACGACGGCGCCAGCAATGATGCCCAGAAGCTCACGCATTCTCTCGGCAGGCATGGGCCTCCGCACCGAACGCACGCTCTGCAGCGACTTTGATTCCGCTGCTGGACGGAGTAAACTTATCCATAGACTCAACTCGGTGTTGACGGAGACCACGGCATGAACCCCACCCAATTCAGTGAACTCCTCGGACGCGACCCTTTTGTGCCCCTTCGCCTACACCTCAACAGCGGCGAGGTGGTCGAGATTGCCGATCCCGGCTGCGCCTGGATTCAGGGCGCGACTCTGCAAATCTTCACCATCAAGCCGGGGCGGTCTCACATCATCGAGAACAACCGCTATATTCCGCTGCGGAATATAGCACAGGTGGAGCAGACGTCGGCGGCATGAAGCAATGCCGCTCCCCCTCTCACGAGCGCCCCGACGACGAAGTTTGTGCCATGATTGGCCAGTTGTCGTCGACACCCTCACCAAAAGAACAAGTCAAATACCTCAGCTCCCACGACATGGGCACGTAATATCACATTGCCCGAGCTTGCCCGGGATCACCACAAAGTTCACCAGAGGCCCGGCACTAACCACGCCGGGCCTCGTCTATTGGTCTTGTACAAGTATCAGCACTCATTCACGAATCGCTCGTAGTGAGAATGGATCATCGTAATAGGTCGTTGAATATCCAGAGCATGGTGTTCACCATCGTTCAAATTCATCCGGTGTCATCCCCGCCTGATTCAGAATGCTTCGCAATGTGCCCAACGGAATATCCCCAGAATGGTTCGGCACGATTGCGATACGTGTCCCCTCCGCCGTCGTTCTCGCAAATTTGACGTGACTGCCTTTTTGGCTCACTTCATCAAAGCCCGCGGCGCGCAACCTCCGACGCACTTCCCGATAGGCCAATGGCCTAAGCCGCCCCAACTTCCACCTCAATGTCTGTCACCTTGGGCATGATCGTCGCGGTGGGGGGCTCAAAATAGAGTTCGAGGGCCTCGCGCAGGTTTGCCAGCGCCTCATTTTCCGAATGGCCGTGGCTCGCAACATCCACTTGGGCGCATTGTGCGATGAACCATTCGTCTTCTTTCCACACGCGGGCCGTAAATGTCTGCTTCATGATCTTTGCCTTTCGATACCACATTATACCTTAACCCCTTGGGCCCGCACCTCGGCCGCTACCTGAACAGGGGCAGTCGTCGGCATGGGGGCGATAATCACCCCGCTGTCAGGAGTGCCCACCGAAAAATCTTCCAAAATTCTCTCTTTGCGGCACTTGCTTTGCGTTCGGGTCGCGTTTAGAATGCGGGACTATGAAATGTTTGGCCGGAACATTTTTTCCCACCTTTTTTGTCGTCTTAATAGTCAAAATCCATTCAATAGTAGTGGCATAAGTTCCTTCGGAACCAACTGGTAGAGGTGTCATGATGCGTGTAACGCAGGTGCGTGATTATTCGAAACGCGGGGACGCGCTTCCGATCCCGAATCTAATTCAAGTCCAGACAGAGGCTTATAAACGCTTCCTCCAGTCTGACGTCGAGCCCGGCAAGCGGAAAAACGAAGGCCTCGAAGCTTTGTTGCGCGAAGTCTATCCCATCGAATCCTACGACGGGAATATGAAACTTGAGTACCTCTCCTACGACCTCAGCAAGCCTCGCTACACCCAGGACGAGTGCCGCGCCCTTCGCCTGACCTTCGGTATGCCCTTCCGTGTGCGCGTCCGCCTCTCCCGTAAAGACAAGGCCGGCGAACTCCTCGAAGAAGCCATCTACCTCGGCGAAATCCCCATCATGACCGGTGGCGGCGAATTCATCATCAACGGTGCCGAACGCGTCATCGTCTCCCAGCTTCACCGCTCCCCCGGCGTCGACTTCGTCATCGACTCCCAGGAAGGCGACCGCCCCCTCCACGCCTGCCGCGTCATCCCCGAACGCGGATCGTGGATCGAAATGAACGTCACCAAGAAAGACGTCATGGCCGTCCGCATCGACCAATCCGCCAAGATCCCTGCCACCACCTTCCTCCGCGCCATGGATGAAAAGTTCTCCACCAACGAAGCCCTCCTCCGCGCGTTCTATGAGACCCGCACCGTGCCCGTCGGCCAGCTCAAGTCCGACTTCTACGCCGTCGGCGCCATCATTGATACCGAAACCGGCGAAGAAATCGTCAAGTCCGGCGCCATGATCGGTGACTCCGTCGCCAAGATTCAGGCCTCCAACGTCAAGAAAGTTGAAGTGATCGAGAAGGTCAACGACCCCATCATCCTCAACACCATCCAGGAAGACGGCACCACCAACTACGAACAGGCCCTCCTGAAAATCTACGGCCGCCTTCGTCCGGGCAATCCTCCGCACTTCGAAAAAGCCAAGACCCTCTTTGCCGAAAAATTCTTCGACGCCAATCGCTACCGTCTCGGCCGCGTCGGCCGCTTCCGCATCAACCGCAAGTTCGAGCAGAAGGTTCCGGAAGACGTAATGACCCTGCGTGCCGAGGACATCCTCGGCTCGCTCAAGTACATCATGGAACTCCGTGCGGGCAATGGCTACATCGATGACATCGACCACCTCGGCAACCGCCGCCTCCGCACCATCGACGAACTCGCCTCCGAAGAGCTTCGCAAAGGCTTCCTGAAACTCCGCCGCACGGTCCAGGAACGCATGTCGCTCAAGGACCCCAACGAACTGACCAAGATCGTCGAACTGGTGAACTCCAAGAGTATCAGCAGCTCGATCGAATTCTTCTTCGGCCGCAGCGAACTTTCGCAGGTCGTCGACCAGACCAACCCGCTGTCGCAGTTGACGCACGAGCGTCGTCTGTCGGCCCTCGGACCTGGCGGCTTGAACCGCAAACGCGCCGGCTTCGAAGTCCGCGACGTACACATTTCCCACTACGGCCGCGTCTGTCCGATCGAAACGCCTGAAGGCACCAACATCGGTCTCATCGCGTCGCTGGGCATCTACGCCGGCATCGACGAGTACGGCTTCCTCAATACCCCGTACCGCGTCGTCGAAGGCAACAAGGTCAACGGCGAAGTCCGTTACCTCCGCGCCGACGAGGAAATGAAATCCGTCCTGGCGCCGCCGGAAGTCGTCCATCCCGAAACCCATAAGGTCAAGCAGGAAATGGTCCTCGCCCGCGTCAACGGCGAACTGAACCAGATTCGCGGCGCCGACGTCAAGTTCGTCGACATCTCGCCCAAGCAGACCGTCGCCATCTCCGCCGCCTTGATCCCCTTCCTCGAACACGATGACGCCAACCGCGCATTGATGGGTTCCAACATGCAACGCCAGGCCGTGCCGCTGCTCGTCAGCGAGGCACCGGTCGTGGCCACCGGCATGGAAAAAGCCGTCCCCACCAACTCCGGCATGGTCATCAAGGCCGAACGTTCCGGCGTCGTCACCTACTGCGATGCCAAACGCATCGTCATCGACAACTCTGATGAATACATGCTCCGTAAGAACGCCGGCCTCAACGACAAGACTTGCCTCACCCAGAAACCGCTCGTCGCCATGGGCCAGCGCGTCAAGAAAAATCAGATCATTGCCGACGGCCCCGCTTGCGATCTGGGCGAACTCGCCCTGGGCAAAAACGTGCTCGTCGCCTTCATGACCTATGACGGCTACAACTTCGAAGACGCCATCGTCATCAGCGAAAAGCTGGTCAAGAAAGACACCTTCACCTCGATCCACATCGAGGAATTCGATATCGAAATCCGCGAGACCAAGCTCGGCCGTGAGGAATTCACCCGCGATATCCCCAACGTCTCCGAGAAGGCCCTCAAGAATCTCGACGACGTCGGCATCGTCCGCATCGGCACCCGCGTCGGCCCCGGCGACATCCTCGTCGGCAAGGTCGCACCCAAGAGCAAGACCGAACTCTCCCCCGAAGAAAAGCTCCTCCACGCCATCTTCGGCCGCGCCGGTGAAGACGTGAAGAACGATTCGCTCGAAGTCCCCGCCGGCACCGAAGGCGTCGTCATCGGCGCCCAACGCTTCAGCCGCCGCATGCATATGTCCGACGACCAGAAGAAGCAACTGCAAAAAGACATGAAAAAGTACGGCGAGGAGATGAACGCCCGCGCCGTCGTCCTCTTCCGCCAGATGGCTGAGGAAATCAACGAGGTCACCGGCCAGCTCATGGTCGACCCCTCCACCCGCCAGAAGGTCGGCAAGAGCGATCAGGACGAAGTTATTCTGGAACAGATTCAGAACTTCCAGATGACTTGGGTCAAGGGCTCCGAGGAATCGCGCAAGCAGGCCGACAGCATCTACCGTCGCTACGACGCCCGCATCAAGGCCATCTTCGAAGAACGCGAACGCAAGATGGAGCACATGAAGCGCGGCGACGAGCTGCCTTCAGGTGTGCTCGAAATGGTCAAGGTCTACCTCGCCACCAAACGCCAGCTCTCCGTCGGCGACAAGATGGCAGGCCGCCACGGCAACAAGGGCGTCATCGCCCGTATCGTCCCCGAAGAAGATATGCCCTTCATGGACGACGGCACCAGCATCGACATCCTGCTCAACCCCCTCGGCGTGCCTTCGCGTATGAACGTCGGCCAGATTCTCGAAACCCACCTCGGTTGGGCCGCCGCCATCCTCGGCTTCCAGGCCGTCACCCCCGTCTTCGACGGCGCTACCGAAAGCGAAATTTCCGCCGCGGTCGAAGAAGCCAACAAGCACGTCCGGGCCCGCAAGAAGGAACTGGAAGAAAAGAAAATCGCTCCCCCGGCGGACGAAGTCTTCGCCGAGATGCCCCCCAGCTTCAAAGTCCAACTGTTCGATGGCCGCACCGGCGAACCCTTCGAACAGCGCACCACCGTCGGCCGCATCTATATGTTGAAGCTGCACCACTTGGTCGACGACAAGATCCACGCCCGCAGCACCGGCCCATACTCGCTGATCACGCAGCAGCCCCTCGGCGGCAAGGCCCGCACCGGCGGCCAGCGCTTCGGTGAGATGGAAGTCTGGGGCCTCGAAGCCTACGGCGCCGCCTACATCCTCCAGGAACTCCTCACCGTCAAGTCCGACGATGTCGAAGGCCGCACCAAGATCTACGAATCCATGGTCAAAGGCACCAACACCCTCGAGGCCGGCACCCCCGTCTCCTTCGACGTGCTCTGCAACGAAATCCGCGGCCTGGGTCTGAACATCACGCTTGAGAAAAAGAAAATCTGACGCGTCGGCACCGAGGAACCTGAAGGTCGGTAGCTGGTTTTTTTGAAGATTGATCACTCTTTCGGAGTGTCTGGCAAATGGCTGAAACGATTTACGATCGCATTAATGACTACGGTGCAGTGAAGATCACGCTCGCTTCCCCGAACGATATTCGTTCCTGGAGCTTCGGCGAGGTCAAGAAGCCCGAAACCATCAATTACCGCACCTACCGTCCCGAACGCGACGGCCTCTTCTGCGAACGCATCTTCGGACCCGAACGGGACTGGGAATGCGCCTGCGGCAAGTACAAGGGCACCAAGTACAAGGGCATCATCTGCGACCGTTGCGGCGTCAAGGTCACTCACAGCCGCGTACGCCGCAAACGCATGGGCCACATCAACCTCGCCGCCCCCGTCGTCCACATCTGGTTCTTCAAGGCCATGCCCAGCCGCCTCGGCAACCTCATCGATATGAAGACCAGCGACCTCGAAAAGGTCATCTACTATCAGGATTACATCGTCGTCGACGCCGGCACCAGCACCCTCAAGCGCAAACAGCTCCTCACCGAAGAAGAGTACCGCGAAGCCCGCGAAAAATTCGGTGAAGGCTTCAAGGCCGAAATGGGCGCCGAGTCCGTCCGCTCCCTCCTGGCCGCCATGGACCTCGCCGTCGAATCGCAGAACATCCGCGACGGCATTCTCAAGACCAACTCCAAGCAGAAGATCAAGGACTACACCAAGCGCCTCAAGATCATCGAAGCCATCCGCTGCTCCACCAACAAGTCCGAATGGATGATCTACGACGTCATCCCCGTCATCCCCCCCGATCTCCGTCCGCTCGTCCTCCTCGAGTCCGGCAACTTCGCCACCAGCGATTTGAACGACCTCTATCGCCGCATCATCAACCGCAACAACCGCTTGAAGAAGCTCGTCGATCTCAACGCCCCCGAAGTCATCATCCGCAACGAAAAGCGCATGTTGCAGCAGGCCGTCGACGCCCTCTTCGATAACGGCCGTTGCCGTCGCCCCGTCCTCGGCTCGTCTAACCGCCCCCTCAAGTCCCTCACCGATATGATCAAGGGCAAGCAGGGCCGCTTCCGCGAAAACCTCCTCGGCAAACGCGTCGACTACTCCGCCCGTTCCGTCATCGTCGTCGGCCCCGAACTCAAGATCCACCAGTGCGGCCTTCCCAAGAAGATCGCCCTCGAACTCTATCAGCCGTTCATCATTCGCAAGCTCAAAGAGCACGGCCTCGCGGACACCATCAAGTCCGCCAAGAAAATGATCGAACGCCGCGACCAGGAAATCTGGGACATCCTCGAAGAAGTCATCAAGGGCCACCCCGTCCTCCTCAACCGCGCTCCCACGCTTCACCGCATGGGCATCCAGGCCTTCGAACCCGTCCTCATCGAAGGCAACGCCATCAAGATCCACCCCCTCGTCTGCAAAGGCTTCAACGCCGACTTTGACGGCGACCAGATGGCCGTCCACCTTCCCCTCTCCGTGGAAGCCCAGGCCGAAGCCCACATTCTCATGCTCTCCACGCACAACATCTTCTCGCCGGCATCCGGTTCGCCCATCATCGGCCCGTCGCAGGATATCGTGCTCGGTATCTACTACCTCACCGTCGCGCACAAGGGCGAAGCCGGCCAACGCGAAGCAGGCAAGGAGCTGGCCTTCCGTGACATCCACGAAGCCCTCCTCGCTCACGCCCGCAAACAGATCGGCATGCACACGCTCATCAAGGTCCGCGTCGACCGCGAGCACTTCGTCGAGTCCGATGCCAAAGAACGCGAGCCCATCCCCGCCAACAAGCTCATCACCACGACCGTCGGCCGCCTCATTTTCAATGACATCCTTCCTCCCAAGATGCCCTACTACAACTGCGGCCTCTCCGCCAAGGGCGGCAGCCGCGTCATCGCCGACTGCTACAAGTTCCTCGGCCGTCCCGCCACCATCGACCTGCTCGACAACATGAAAGAGCTCGGCTTCAAGAACTCCACCCTCGCCGGCCTCTCCTTCGCCATCACCGACCTGCGCATCCCGTCGCGCAAACAGGAAATCATCGATGCCGCCCAGAAGAAGGCCGACCGCATCGAAAAGAACATGAACATCGGCGCCATCACCGAACGTGAACGCTACAACCAGCTCCTCGACATCTGGGCCCACTGCCGCGAAGAAGTCACCAAGGAAATGATGGACGAACTCAAATACGACACCCGCGATATCGGCGGCGCTCCCCTGCCCCCGCGCGACCCCAAGGGCATCCCCTACCTCAACCCCGTCGGTCTCATGGCCGACTCCAAGGCCCGAGGCAGCGTCGATAACTTCCGGCAGCTCTCCGGTATGCGTGGTCTGATGTCCCGCCCCTCCGGCGAAATCATGGAAACCCCCATCAAGACCAACTTCCGCGAAGGTCTCTCCGTGCTCGAATATTTCACCTCCACCCACGGCGCCCGTAAGGGTCTGGCCGATACGGCTCTCAAAACCGCCGACTCCGGCTACCTCACCCGCAAACTCGCCGATGTGGCCCAGAACGTCATCATCAGCAAGCATGATTGCGGCACCCAGAACGGCATCCGCAAGTCCGCCATCTATAAGGGCGAACAGATCGACGTTCCGCTGCGTGAAATCATCGTCGGACGCTGCTCCGCCGATACCATCATCAACCCCATCACCGATGAAGTCATCGTGAAGGAAACGCAGATCATCACCGACGCCATCGCGCAGAAAATCGAAGCCCTCAACGTCGAAACCGTCCGCGTCCGCTCCCCGCTCACCTGCGAATCTTTCGCTGGCGTGTGCGCCCGCTGCTACGGCGTCGACCTCTCCACCGGCAAACTCGTCGAAGAAGGTCTCGCCACCGGCATCATCGCCGCTCAGTCCATCGGCGAGCCCGGCACCCAGCTCACCATGCGTACCTTCCACACCGGCGGCGTCGGTAACGTCGAACAGCTCAAGAAAGACGTCCGCGCCGGCATCACCGGCTTCATTGAATACCGCGATCTCAACGCCGTCGAAGTCGCCGACCACGAAGGCAACAAGCACTGGGTCGTCCTCAAACGCAACGGCAACATCGCCATCGTCGACGCCAAGGGCCGCGAGCTCGAAAAACAGCCCGTCCCTTACGGTGCCACCCTCCTCGTTAAGGAAAAAGATGCCATCAAGGGCGGACAGGTTCTCGCCATGTGGGATCCTCACCGCATGCCCATCCTGGCTGAAAAAGCCGGACGCATCGAATTCCAGGACATCGAAGAAGGCGAAACCGTTCGCGCCGAAGCTGAAGGCAAGAGCGACGTCAAACGCTACGTCGTCGTCGAGCACAAGGGCGAACGTCATCCTCAGATCAAGATCGTCGATCCGGCCGATGGCAAGATCCTCGACTTCCACTTCCTGCCCGCCAAAGCACGTATTGACGTGGAAAACGGCCAGGTCGTCGTCCCCGGTCAGCTTCTCGCTCGTCAGCCCAAGGAATCGAAGGGTACCTCCGACATCACCTCCGGTCTGCCCCGCGTCACAGAAATATTCGAGGCCCGCAAACCGAAGGATCCGTCCATCATGGCGGAAATCTCCGGCACCATCGAACTCCAATCCGACAAACGCCGCGGCAAGATGACCGTCATCGTCCGTGGCGAAGGTGGCATCGAAAAGGAACACCACGTTCCCCAGGACCGCCAGCTTCGCGTCCACACCGGAGACTCCGTCGATGCCGGTGATCCGCTCATCGAAGGTCCGCTGGTTCCGCACGACATTCTCCGCATCAAGGGTGAAGACGCTCTCCAGAGCTACCTCCTCACCGAAGTGCAGAACGTCTACCGCACCCAGAACCAGAAGATCTCCGACAAGCACATCGAGATCATCATTTCCCAGATGCTCCGCAAGGTGAAGGTCGACAACCAGGGCGACACCAAGTTCCTCCCCGGCGAAGTCGTCGACAAGTTCCGCTTCCGCTACGGCAACGAAGCCCTCGCCAAGATGGTCAAGGTCGACGAACCCGGCGATACCGGCCTCGCCGTCGGACAAATCATCTCCCGCGATGAACTCAAGGAAATGAACGCCAAGGTCGAAGAAAAGGGCGGCGCCGTCGCCAAGGGCAAACGCCCCAAGATGGCTACCGCCAAGACCCTCCTCCTCGGCATCACCAAGGCCTCGCTCCAGTCCGAGTCCTTCGTCTCCGCCGCCAGCTTCCAGGAGACCACCAAGGTCCTCACCGAAGCCGCCATCGCCGGCAAGGAAGACACCCTCGTCGGCCTCAAGGAAAACGTCATCCTCGGCCACCTCATCCCCGCTGGTACGGCCTTCAAGCCCTACCTCGAGATGCAGATCACTCACCACGGCGTACCCGTCGCCGAGCCCGAACTCGAAATGACACCCATGCCCGAACCCCCAACGCAGATCGTCCAGCCCCCGGCCGCTCCCGAAGCCGCCGCCCCGGTCACCACCGAGACGGCCTCCACCGAAGCCTGATCGGCCGCAAATTATTAGCAGAACCCAAGGGCGGATATCGCAAGATACCCGCCCTTTTTCTTGCGCGGATCCTCCTTCTCACCCCGCCATCCCTCTGTGCGTCCTCTGTGCTTCTGCGTCTCTGTGGTAGCTTTTCGCCCCCTCGCAAACAATCGCAACCGTGCGATGGACTTTCCCCCGCTTCCCCCCCAAAATGACTCTTTCGTTACTCGCAGGACATCATCATGGAACTACAACCCACCAGCTTCCTCCCCAGGGAAGTCGAAGCCGTCCTCGACGCCTACGACCTCGGCAACGTTTCCGCCGTCAAAAAATTCCGCGCCGGCTCCCCCTATTCTCCCAAAGCCATCATCGAAACCGACCGTGGAGAATTCCTCCTCAAACGCCGCGCCCCCGGCCGCGATGAACCCCTCAAAGTCGCCTTCGCCCACGAACTCCAGGTCTACCTCCGCGACCGCCAGTTCCCCCTCCCGCACCTCCAAGGCACCCGCGCCGGCAACAACACCATCCTCCAACTCCACGGCGCCGTCTACGAAGTCTTCGAATATCTCCCCGCAGCTCCCTACGATCGCTCTCCCACTGCCGCCCACGATGCCGGCCGCGTACTCGCCCTCTATCACAAACTCCTCGAACGCTACAAGGCCGCCTTCCAGCCGCCATCTGGCTGCATCCACGACAACGCCGACGTCCAACGCATCCTGGAATCCCGCCTCAAGGTCATCAAGCAGGGGGGTGATGACGGCATTCCCGTCTCCTATCTGGATGAACTCCGCGCTACCTTCGGCGCACTCCGCGTCGCCTACAATGAAGCCTGCCAACAGGCCAATCGCCTGGGCCTCCCCGGCTGGCCCCCGCAAATCACCCATTCCGATTGGCACCCCTCCAACGTCCTCTTTATCGATCAGCTCGTCGTCGGCGTCATCGATTTCGACTCCGCCCGCATCCAGGTCCGCGCCGTCGACGTCGCCAACGCCGCCGTCCAGTTCTGCACCTTCTTTGAAAAAGGCACCGACCCCGCCCTCTGGCCCGCCGAAATCAATGTCCCCCTCTTCCAGGCCTTCATCGCCGGCTACGACTCCGTCAACATCCTCAGCTCCGCCGAACTCGAATCCGTCCCCCATCTCATGATCGAAGCCATCATCACCGAACCGGTCCTGGCCGCCCAACGCGCCCGCAACATCAGCGAACTCGACCCCTACATCCCCTGGCTCGAAATGGCCCGTCGCAAATCCTCCTGGATCCAGGACCACGTCGACTCCACCCTCGAACACCTCTAAACCCAACCCCGCATTCCTCCCCCCTGGTGCTCTATCACAGATGAAATGACGCGCGCCATGGCTTAGGTCGCAGTAGCGCAGCGCACGCCACGGGCCTGAGGGCGGGCGAGCTTCCCGAAATAGTCCCTGCGTAGTCGGTACCCTTCGATCCTACCCGACTCCTCCGGCAGCCTTCGTCAACGCCGCAAGGCTCCTTCGCACCGTATCTCTGCGGACAGGATCATCGACAAACGGAGTCAGTGCTGCCGATGCTTCATCTACACGACCCAGCGCGGCGTAACACGCGGCCAAGTTGATTGCCAGATCCACCCCAAGGATACGCGGGTCAAAACTATTGGCACGGTCATACCCACACGTCCGCGCCAGCTGCCGCACGTGTTCAAGCAACGTCAGCGATCCCTCAACATCGCCGGCTTGGTACCTCCGCTGCGCCCGAAGCCACACCAACGGCGGATAGTCTGCGAACCACCGGATGGCAAGCTTCTCCGCGCGCTCCGGAAGCAGTTCTCGCGCGGCCGGATGATTCGGTAACGTCAACACGAATTCCAGCAACGTACATACAATCGTTGCGGGGGGGTGCAGACTCTCTGCGCGGCCATTAACAATCCGTGCCGCTCGACACAACACTTCTTCCGCGGCCGGATCCTTGAGTACGAAGAGTGTTCGGCCAAGTTCGACAAGATGGTTTAGATCGCTCGGCTCATCCCCGACGGCGGCCCAGAGTAGCTCCACATTGCGCCGCAGTTTCCCCCCAGCCAGGTCGCGTGCCAATCCGAAGTGGAGCAGCGCAACATCCTCACAACGCGTCACCAGGGGAGACGTTCCCGTCGGTGTCACCAAGTCGGCATGCAGTCGTCCGTGCCAACGCAACCCATGGACGCGGCGGTACAGACGTACTTGCCACATCTCGGTGCTTTCTTCTGGACGTGCCGAGTCGAAAATGTCCCGACGAACCACCGCACCGGCTACCAGTGATGCCGTGTTCGCGTGCCTTCGGAGTGCTTTCGCAGCCTCCGGGACAAGCCGCTCATCAGCGTCCAGCCGAAACACAGTATCCCCGGACGATGCATCGGTCAGCGTATTCAACGCCTCATCAAACCGTGACCGCCACGGGATTGATACCACACGCGCCCCATGCTCGCGTGCAATAATGACCGTGTCGTCCGTCGACCCCGTGTCCCCAACGACGACCTCGTCCACGACCTCACGGACCGAATCTATCGCTCCGGCAATATTCGCCGCTTCATCACGGGCAAGGATGATCGCACTCAGCATTCCTGCCACTTGCGCTCCAGCTCAGTCGAACTACGCGCCTTTCCTTGGCCGACGACGTGACGCCAGCGCCAGCCCGCCGAACGCCAGCAGCGCCAGGCTGGCAGGCTCCGGAATGTCACTGACAATAAACGCCGACGCCGTCCCTCCGTAAACGCCGTTGCTGAAGTAGACGAACGTGCCCGCGTCTGCCGAATGCCCAAGGCCCAGCGTTGGTCCTATCGCGTTACTGGTGACATAGTCACTGCCATTCAGGTTGAACATCAAATCGTACGGCGTGGAGAAGAACGACGGAAGATTGTTGATGAGGGCGTTGCCAACCTCGGCCTCCGTCGGTGCGAATGCATCAACGAACGTGCCGGCCCAGTCATGCAGACCAACAATGTCACCCGGATTGGCCACCAGCACGGCAACATTGGCGCTCGTTGGCGCGTTACCGTAGAGACCTACCAGCGAATAGATGACGGGATCTGTAAATGATACGAATCCAGAGGTATCTACCGGCACATCGAACGTGCTCGTCACCTGTCCGGGCACCGTATCGGCCACCGAAAACCAGTCCAATGCAGGCGAACCGTTGAGATTACTTACCAGTAACTTCAGATTGGTAAGTTGCTGTTCCGGCGTAACGGAGATGTGAATCGTCGCCTCTGGGGCCGCCGTCGCTTCTTCACCGGCAGCTCCCCACGCCGTCGCCAGCGCCACAACTCCCACGGCCACTTTTCGTGCGCTCATGTCATCCCTTTCCCTATTAGAATTTATTTGTCATTAGCCCACACAAGACCAAAATACCCAAGACATCGACATCTATCAACACTATTCTGCGTTTCGCCGCCGCTGCCGCATCGTCAGCCCCACCGCCCCCACCCCCAGCAGCGTCAGAGACGTCGGTTCGGGAACTGATGAGAGCGGGCCCCCAAGCTCGAATGGTGAGAAACTGGGCGTGTCGGCGCTGATCAAATCATTGACCGTATCTACAACCTGATTATCCAGCAGCACCCATTGGCCGCCAGTGAAATGGTAGAGCTGCAGCGAGGTTTCAGCGAGGCCGCCCAACAGCGAAGGGTCGTAATGGAAGGTAACGCGGGTCGTACCAGTGAAGCTGCCATTAAAGTGCAAATCCCAAAGTTGCGCGGTGCCTCCAGGGAGCGAGAAATTGGCGGTACCGGTCTGGGCGGCTAATTCGGACGCGCTTAATGTCTGATAGCTGGCGGTCATCGCCCCGCTGGTGGCAACTTGGTTGAAACTCGTGGTTACGCCACCGACGCTCGTGGAACCACCCAACAGGTCAGTGGCCTGCGGCACGTTACTGGTTGCTACCGTGATGGGCGCCGAATCAATCATATACCCTGAAAGCCACACATCGGTCGCACTGTACTGAATGCCCCACGATTGATGGCCATCGGCAGAGACAACGCGCTGATTGGCGAACGTTCCGTAAATGTGCGATGCCTTCAGGATATGCGTATTGCCCGCTTGGGCAAAATCAGTAGCTGTCAACGCCGGGGCAAGCTGCAACGTCGCGCCGGATAGCGTCAGCGCTGTGAATGTGTAGGGATCGATGGAAATGGAGAGCAAGTGGTGTGGCGTAAGTTGGAGCGTACCATGGACCACGGTGTCGTTCATAATGGTGCCGTAACCCGCGAGAATACAGTTGGCATCAACAGAAAAAGAAGAGTACTGCGTGCTCAAAACGCCGCCATTGAGTTCGAGCGTTCCGCCTGTCCAATTGAAGTTGCCCGCCTCGGAAAGAGAATTTGTCTTGATCCTCCCGCCGGAGAGGCTTAGCGTCGCTCCAGTGTTGATCGTCGTGGCACCGTTTATGGTGGTGGTGCCGCCGTTCTGCGTGAAGCCCTGCGCGAAAACCTCAGCATTGGTACTGCCGTAAGGTCCGGGGTCTCCGACAATCAAGCTTCCCGCCGACAACGTACCACCGCTGAGAATCTTCAAGGTCTTGCCTGTGCCGGTAACACGCAGCTTTTTGGTGGCGGAAGTGGCGAGACTGGGACCGAGGTCTCCGCCCGTTCCGATACTGGCGCCCGTATAGTTGACCAAGCCTGCATCGAGGAGTTCGAGGGTGCCGCCGTTCCAGTGGAAGTTTGCGAGCGTACCGGACAGAAGACCGGTGCGAAATGTTCCACCGTTCAATGTGAGAGTGGCAGCGGCAGAAATGTTGGTATACGAAGCGAAGGTGAGGCCAGCATTCTGCACGAATGAGCGTGCAACGATGGAATTGTGGGCGTAGTCGGACACGTTACCGGTAAATGTGTTCAGAATCAGCGCACCACCGCTCAGCGATCCGCCGGTATCGACGGTGAGGGTTTTGCCCTGGCCGGAGACAGCGAGAAATCCGTGGATGCTGGTGCCGATGGCTCCGCCCGTACCGATGGTAAGGTTCGAATTGGTGAGATTGAGTGCCCCGCCAGTCCAGTGGAAGTTTTCCGTGTGACCGGACATATCGAGCGAACCGGTATTGAAGATGCCGCCAGCCAGCGAAAGCGTGGAGCCATTCACAACTGTAGTGGTGCCGGAAATCGTCGTTATCCCGTTGCCTTGCGAGAAGGAATTTGCACCGAAGGGAGCGCCCGAAAGGTTATTACTTACCAAGAGGGATGACGACTGTACGACACCGGATGATAAGGATCCAACTCCTACCTTCAGCGTTCCCGTATGAAAGGTTCCGCCGCTGTAGATGAGCTGGCAGTTCGTGCTTTCATTACCAACGGTGGTGTCGCCGACCACATTTACGGTTCCGCTGTTCATATTGAAGATGCCGGCGCCACCGCCGTTATTGGGGTTGCCGATTTCGAGCAGGCTATTGACGGTGACCGTGCCGCCGTTGTTGTTCCACGTGCCGTCATTCGACGAATCACGCGAGAGAAAAATATAGTTAGTGTTGATGGAGCCCCCGACATCACTTTCGACAACGCCCGTGTTCTGGCCGGCAGTCAAACCTTGGCCGACGTAAATGGCGTTGACATTTGGTTCCGCTTGGTTGATGTAGACGCCTCTATTGCCGATCACGAAGGCATTGTCGTTGCTGTTCGGAACTGCGTTCAGGAGCCAATTGGAAGAGGTATTCCAGTAACTCCAATTCGTTTGGACAATGCGATCAACGGCAAAGGCCGGGGCCGCCCAAGCGAACGATAGCGAAGCGATCGCCGTGGCCAGTGCCACACGACGCGACTGCGTAATGGTTGCGGAATCTCCTGGCTCTGAGTGATGAGAAACTGGGTGCTGCAATTTTCCCCGTAAACTCGACGTACGGTTCTTGGATGTATTCATGACAATATCCCCTTGGGGCCTCTATTCTCCCGCAGCACACGCCGCGTGACTCTCTCTGACCTCAGCCACCGTTAACACCTCACTGCCGCCGCCGCGCCATCAGTCCCACCGCCCCCACGCCCAACAATGCCAGCGAAGCCGGCTCGGGTACGGGAGAGTTGTCAAGTGCTGTTAGCGAAAGGTTCACGGTTAAGGCATCTGACGAGGGCAAGGTCGAAATTGGATATTCAATATGCGACAAACCCGTCACTCGGTAGGTGCCCGCTTGGAGGGTGCCGGTAAAAATGCCGTTGCTATGCGATACGATCGTCCCTTGATAGGAACCGCCGGTCCAGTCGAACAGTCCAGCCTGGTCGATGTTGTTGGCGAAGTCGGCAATGGTAAGTACGTAAGAATGGGCTTGAGTGATGGAGAACGTGACCCAGTAATTGGCAAACGAAGATGAGCGGTTCTGGTTCGGATTTGGTAGGGTGCGGCTATGAATCACATCTCCTGTGCCCGTTCCTGAGAGATCCGTGCTGGCGGTCATATCGATCTCAGCGCTGGTAGGGCCGGTCACGATCGTGCTGTACATCGATGTAGTGGCAGTCGTGCTCCCGCTACTTAGCGAATCGACACTAGTAGCCGACGCGGTTGATGAGACGCTGTGGTCGAACACCCCATAGTTATAGGCTGAGTTGGTATTAACCAGATACTGTTCATTAAAGTTCGCGGTGCCGTATCCGCCTGCGCCTGCGTAGGCGTCGACGCGGACAAATCGAAACTGGTCAACCAGTGTCACACTGTCGGCTCTGGCCATCGTAGCGCCTGCCGCCATCACTGTCGCAACTGCTATCCACAAATGAACCTTCGGCGTGGACATGAAGAACTCCCAACATGAAATGCTCCTAACCCGCGACCCACGTCGCGCGGCTCTCAGTCCACTCATTCCTCTCGCCTCTCTCTCGCGTGCTTCGCCCCTACGCCGCGCTGCCCACACGTTGCTGGCAGCGCGCACCTCCTCCGTTCCGGCTTGACGCGTTATTCAAAACGCTGCCCGGCCGCACTCCGAGCGCACCCCAACCGCGGGGTGTTGCACCCGGATTTCCGAAAACACATCACTCTCTCTGAAACAAACCCCTCAGCCCGACCGGTCCTGCTCTAGCATTTCATCCCTGTACGAAACGCCCCACACAGAACCGAGGCAAAAACGAACACCGCGCAAAAAAACCGGCCGCCGATATCGGCACCCAAGTTCTCTCCCGCGGTTACTATCCGTATTCAATTTTTACTGATGTTTGCTGATGCCCACACGCATCGCATAAATCGTTGCGCCCCATAGAGCGGTCGCAAGGAATTTCCATAGAGTATATACGTATTTCCTGCACACGCAAATTAATTCTGGATATTTTAGATATACATATTGTTAATTTGCGCAAGAGCTACGCCAAAATGTCCAAGCCATCTCTATCCACGTTCATTCGCACGCCCTCGACCGCCTCCATTCGTTTCTTCTCGCTCCAATCCTCTGTGCGTTCTCCGCTATCTGTGGCTTGTGGTTGTCCCGCCGGTGGCGATGGCACGAAACGCTCTCACATGCGTGCGCACACCTATCACCCCCCATACGCCCCAAGCAGAAAATAATTCCGCCGCTAACTCCCGCGCACCTCAACACCTACCGTCCATGCCCCAAACGCCTGTGCGCACAAACATGGTCTTCCACCCCTTATATAGAAGCTCGCACCGCGCGCCCGCTGCCCACTGACCCCTGACAGGAGCCCCCATGCACCGCCCCCATTCATTCTCGAACAAACCGGAAGCCCGCTTCCGCTTTGCCCCTCATAGACCGGAAGCCAACTTCCGGTTACTCACCAACAAACCGGAAGCCTGCTTCCGGTCTCACCCCAAAAACATGCCCACCACCCACTTTTCATCCCCTCCCACCCCCGTTTTCACCCCCAAAAACCCAAACCGGAAGCCCACTTCCTGTTTATTAATCCAATCCGCCCACGCCCCACAAACCGGAAGCCCACTTCCGGTCTGTGCCGCCCCGCGTCCACGCATCTTGCCTCTCGCATCCTCAACGTCGCCCCATTTCCCCCTCATCATTCGTGCAAATTTGTGCCCATTTGTGGACCGTCCACGTCGTCAATCCGTCCTTGAAAATTGTAAATTGAAAATTGGAACTACCCGCCTACACAAAAAGCGTCTGCTGCGGCACCGGCGCCCGCACGTTCGACACATGCTTCGCACCATACAAAAACTCGCTCACATCGAACCCATCCACGCTTTCGATGCTCAGTCCTCGCGTCGTCGCAAGATCAACCACTTCCCGTTCCCCATGCACGTTCGCCCGCGACATCAGATTCATCCCCTCCAGGATCTGCACTTCCGGATAGCACGGAGCATCTTCATGCGTCTTGATCACAATCGCGTGCCGCCGATCATTCAACTGCACCACCATCCCCGGCAGGAACGGCGGCACAACCGCCAGCAATGCCGCCAGCACCACCGGATCCAACCATCCCCGGAACGGCGCCTGCTGAATCCGCCACAATGCGTACACCGCCGGATAGTTCATCCCATCCTGGTACAGCAAATGTTGAAACGTGTCTGCCGCCATCGCAATACGCGTAAAGACATGAATCTGCGCACCGCTCTGCGGCTCTTCCCGCACCGACAGCCCCGGAAATCCCGTTCCGTCGAAATGCTGGTGATGATTCAGCACAATATTCGCTGCCGATGGCGGCACCTGCCCGCGCACGATCGAGTAGCCCAACGCCACATGCCTTTCCCACGCCCGCGATTCATCGCTCGACATGCGCCGCGATTCGCGCTCCTGCTCCGGAAGCTGCAACTCCCCAATGTCATGCAGCATGCACCCCACACCCAGATTGACCACGTCCTTCGCGTACCGCCCGGAAAGACGTCGCCGTTGCTCCACCAGGTACCCCTCCAGCCGCAATCCCAGCATCACCCCCAGTACGCAGACTTCCGAAGAATGCCGCAGCAACGCATCATCCACCCCCGCCAGTTCGCTCATGAACGGCATCGTCGTTGCCGAATCGAGAATCGACTGCACCAGTTCCTGCACGATGTCCTGGTACTGGATGATCGGCAAACGCGACTCCGTCCGCTGCACCTGGTCGTGAAAGCTGTACTTGAGCGTCTCGCACAACCGCTGCTGGTTCTGCGAGAGCTGTGGCGAATACATGTTGTCCAGAAAATCCAGACCGGGATACTCGATCCACAAATCGTAAACGCCCAGTTCGTGCAGGCGTGCAATCTCGCAGGCCTCAAGCGTGTGGCCTGTCGTAAGCAACATGGTTTCCGGTTGGCTGGGATGAATAATCGACCGCGCCAATGTCATGCCCGGCCGAGCCTGTCTGACAATTACTCGAAGCACGCGACCTCCCTGCGTTACTGCCCTTGCCCGCTCGTTACTCAAAGAGGGCATGACAGAAACGTACGATTCGCACGCAACCCAGGCAAAATAAAACTCTGCCGATCACGATTCAGATGGATTCTTATCAGACACTGGGCAAAAAGTGCGAAAAATACCCACCCCCGCTCACCCCACGCCGCCATCCCCGGGCTCCAGGTGAATGCCGCACTCCTTCTTGCCCGTTCCCGCCCAGCGGCCAGAGCGCTGATCCCCTTCTTCTCCCACCGGCGCCGTGCAGGTGCTCGGATTGCATCCGATGGACACGTACCCCTTCTCCCACAACGGATGGTACGGCAGGTCATGCTCCTTCATGTACTGCCAGATGTCCCGCGAACTCCAGCGCAAAATCGGCGATATCGCATAGCAGTTGTAGCGTTTGCTCCACTGCACAACCTGCATCTTGCCGCGCTCCGAAGACTGATCCGCCCGCACCCCGCGCAACCATCCCGCCGGCGCCAGTTCTCGCATCGCCCGATCGAACACCTCGTTCTTGTTGGCCGCGCAGCACGCGTCCACATTCTTCCGCACGCGCGGATCCGGCTCGCCGTGAACCGTCAGCCAGACTACCGGATCATTCTTCGTGTGGTACTCGATGACGTTCAAATCAAATCGTTTCCGCATCTCCTGCATGAAACTAAGCGTCTCGGCAAACAGATACCCCGTGTTCACTACCACAATCTTGATCCGCGGCACCACGCTGATCGCCAGGTGAATCGAGCACATGCTTTCGGCGCCGAAGGAACTCGTCATGATGAGCCCACCCGCCGCCGGACCGTCGGCAGTCGCCTTAGGTTCCCCAAACGTCTCGGAGGCCCAGCGCACGATCTCCGCAGGATGCACGCGATCGAGCTTCGCGTTAATTTCGTCGAGATTGAGCGTGTTTGCAGTCGTCATAGCTTCATTGCATCTTGGGCCAAAGGTCCGTCACACGAACAACTCGTGCCGCTTCTGTTTCCATTTCGCTTCCAGCCGATCGAGTACCTCAACGGGCACCTTCACATTATTCCGCCCGCGGCCCAGAATCACGTCCGCCTTGTTGTGGCCGTGAAAATCAGAGCCGCCGGTGGGAATGAGGTTGTATTTCTTCGCCATATGCAGCATCAATTCGCTGGTCTTTTCATCGTGATCGCAATGCCACACCTCGATGCCGTCCATCCCTGCCTCTGCCAGATGATTGATGACCGTCTGCAGATGCGCGGGGTTATCGCAGCGCAGTTGTACCGGATGGGCGACGGTGGCCAGTCCGCCTGCGTCATGAATGCATTCGATCGCCTGCCGCGGCGACAATCGTTCCTTCGGAAAATAGGCCGCACCCGTCGTCCCCAGGTAAACCTCAAAAGCCTGTTTGATGCTCGCAACGCATTCCGCGTTCACCAAGGCCTGGGCAATGTGCGGCCGCCCCACAACGAACGGCTTGCCGGATTCCACCTTGTCCCGCGCCACCGCTTCCACCTGCGCCATCGTGATCGAGCACCCAAGTTGTTTCAGCCGCGCCACAATTTTCGGATTACGCTCATTGCGTGCCGCCAGCAGAATCTCGCTCATCCTCTGCAGTGCGGGAGAATCCACATCGATAAAATGCCCCAGGATATGCAGCGTTCCCGGCTCCGGATAATCGGCGGAAATCTCAATCCCCGGCACAAATCGTACGCCCACGCACTGGGCCTCGGCCGCGGCCTCCTTGAGGCCGTTTCCCGTGTCGTGATCCGTCAGTGCAATCCCCACCAAACCCGCATCCTTCGCAGCGCGAATCAATTTCGTCGGCGAGTACGTACCGTCCGACGCCGTCGAATGCGTATGCAAATCCACGAACATCAGGCCCTTCCCCCGCCCGGCGCCGCCAAATCGGCCACCGGCAACAGATGTCCGTGCTGCTGCAGATATGCCATGACCTGCTCGGCGCACTGCTCCACCGACTGTCGGTCCGAATGCACATGAATCTCCGGTATCACGGGAGGCTCGTACGGTGAATCGATGCCCGTAAACGCCATTCCCTTCCCCGCGGCCATGGCTGCCCGAGCCTTCTTATAGAGGCCCTTCGGATCGCGCGACTCGCATACGTCCAACGGTGCGTCGACATAAATTTCGATGAATGCACCCGGTCCAACCAACGTTCGAACCGCTTCGCGATCCTGCCGAAACGGTGAAATAAAGCTCGTGATCGCCATCACGCCCGCGGAAATGAACAGTTTCGCCACTTCGCCGATGCGGCGGATGTTCTCCTGCCGATCTTCGTCCGAAAAACCCAGGTTCTTGTTGAGGCCATGCCGCACGTTATCGCCGTCCAGCACATACGCCAGATGCCCGCGTTCGATGAGCCGATCCTCCAACGCCATCGCCAGCGTCGATTTGCCGCAGCCCGACAGTCCCGTCAGCCAGAGAACGGCGGGATTCACGCGAGTCACGGCTTGACGCTGCTCAGGGGTCACGTGCGCGGCATGCCAGACGATATTGGTGGCCTTCTGCATAGACCAGCCATTCTATCGATTAGAAACGCATGCTTCCACCGACGCGTCAGAAACCGTAATAATAGTGGATTAATCCGTCTCTACTGCTGAACGTGCAAAGGCGATCAGAGGGCCTGATCCTGTCGCCCGGGCCATGACAAACGCATCGATAATCTTCCGCCACAACCCCCGTGCGTCATCATCATCCACCGTATCGACTGGCGAAAACGTCGTCAGATAGAATCCCATCGCCGCGACCGTGACCCCGTCCTCAAACTCCGGCAGGTGCAGCGCCCCATCACGTACCCGCGGATGATTGGCACGCTCTTGATACCGCCGGCGTGCATCCTGTAACAGCAATTCGATTGCTCTTACGGCCAGGATTTCCTCCGCTTCCGACAGGGCAATCGATAGCATCTACTTATCTCCGATGAGGACTCTCATGAAATGTGCACTAACGCGGCAGGCTCTTACCTCGTAGACTGCAACGTCTCCTGCTCGTCCATGCTACGGACCATCACATCGAACTGCGCTTTCGTGATGCGCTGTCCGTGTTTCTTCAAATAATCAACATCCGCAAGGTGTTTCCATCTTCCCCCGCCCTGATAGATCTCCGGCGAGCTCGCGCCGCTCAATCGTCGCACCGGCTTGCCGCTGAGATCATAAAACCGATCCGCAGCCGGCTTTACCAAGCGCGTCAGTGCTGGATCGGTTATGGATTCCAACAGCAAACATGAGCCACACACGCAGCCGGCTTCTTGACGAAATACCGGCTCTTCAGGCGCAACCAACACTCCGCACTTCGTGCATTTTTCCACAGGATCCTCGCCTCAATATAGCCAACTGCATCAGTAGCGGTGACATGAAGATATACCGTCCTTTTAAGAAGATTAGCAGCAAATTGCGCGGACGCAAGAGAAAAGATTGCCGCCCCTTTTACGCAAAATAAGGCCTACTTTATCAGTCAATTCCCGTTTATGCGGAGGAACCATCCACTCGTGATTGCCCGCTCACGGCTGGTGCAGGCTCGGTGATGCGATGTGTTAGTTTCGGCGCGCGAAATCCACAATCGTCGGATGTACCAGCCGTGAGAAGTCCGCGTAACTCATGCGGATAGCTTCCTCGTGGGTACCGGCATTGAATGTGATTTTTTCGTCCTGGACAATCTGCGACGCAACGTAGACGGGCAAATCATACAGACTGCCGAACGGTGGCTCGGCACCGAGCTCGCAGTCTGGAAAGAGTCGCATCATCTCTTCCTCGCGGATCAATCCGGCATCCATGGCGTCTAACCCCTGCCGCAGCAGTTTGAAGTCCACCCAGTGATCCGCAGGCAACACGACCATCGCATAGTAGTTGTCTACCCACAGCAGTACACACTTGGCAAATTCCTTGCCTGGCGTGTGCGTGTCTGCGGCGGCCGACTGCGCGTTGAAATCCCTGCGATGCGGAATCATTTCGTAAGCAATGCCTTGATCTTCGAGATACTTCCTGATCGAAACTGGAATTTCATGAGTCGTTGCCATAGCCCGTCCTCCTTTGCAATGGGTTATCGAAAAGAGGTGCCGCATTGACCTCCAGAGGATTCATGACATGACCGCACCCCCAACTAACTATATCCCCCCGGATGTGTGGGGAGCACTATTTTTTCAATTCGAACGTCTGCACTTGCCCAAGACCAGATAGGGTTTCGCTAAGAATGGGAATAGGATGCTGGATTCAGCGGCAACAAATAGGTTCCGCCCCCGGGCCAACTGTCGAACGACAGCTCCACCGGGTACTGCGAACAATACATCTCTGCGCGAGGCGATGGCCAGACGAGTTGCGCAAAATACTTACTCCCTCCCACCAGATACTACTTGCCCAATCTCCAGATGAATGGAATCAATTGCTCGCCAACAATCCCAGCACAAACGCGAGGATCAGGGGAAGCGAGAGCGCCAAAAGTAGTATTGATTCGAGAACCACCGCGCCGCGGGACCGCGGACTAGAAAGGGTATCCATATGAACCTCCAAGTGAGACACACACCTCTCTCTCACCTTGTTGGTTCAGGAGTAAATTTACCACATTTGGAGCCTAATGCAAGAAAATTACGACTATTTAGGAGTTTTTTATGATTCGCAAGCTACAATTTTAGCAATACGTCAATTCTCAGAAGCGTAACTAGAAAAATGAAGGAGTCGTACCATGAAAGCCGGCATTTTCCTCAATGGCTCGGGCGCTGTCTTGATCCTCACCTCCCACGAATCGCTTTCTGACCCCGCCTTGGGCCACAAGCTGCTTTCCAAGGGAATCGAAAAATACATTGCCTTTGAGGTTCCCGTCAGCCTTGTCGAAAAACGCTATGGAACGCATTTCACGGCCGTGCTTGGTGATCTGAAACAGGAAGACGATCTGCGCGTCATGGACTTCGACGGCCGCAGAATTTTCCAGCACTTTTCCTTCAAAGAGATGGGCACCCCCACGTATCACGATGTCGATTCCGCCGCGCGGCATTGATGTCTTCGTTTGTCCCGGACTGTTGAGGAAATCACGCGTTTACCGTGCGCCAGACGCCCCGATGCGCCTGCCCGCGGCAGGCGTGCATCTGGCGCAACTCGGGGCTGATGATGACGCACGCGTTCGTCGACACACCCGACGGTGGCACATCGTGGCGGCAAATCGCGTTGTTCCCGCCGTCGTGATCCGCATAGATGCCGCGAATGGTTTCCACGTCGATCAAACCACTAGTGGTCGAAAGCAGGTGCGAGCATCGTGCCTGCCGGCTCAGCGTGGAACTCTGGTCAAATGGTGATTCAATCGCGCGGATCGATGGGGTCAGTGCGTGATTGCAGTGGATCAACAGGCCGTCATGGGGATAGAGAGTTTCGCAGTCAGCGGCGCTACATTCCAAACCCACGGCATTCCCATGGGCATCCGCCGCGAAGAAATAATGTGCTGCGGATCGCGGTGCGGAGCGAACCGATGCGATCACTTCCTCCAGCGTGCGGGAGCGTATGGCCCGGTGCAAAATGGACAGGTATTGCACTCCGGGGCGGGCATCGGTGGTGCGCAGATTCGTCGTTCCCACGGCGATGCCTTCGCTGTTGAGACCGATCAGTGTGAGGCAGCCGGTCAGCGTCAGGCTCCAGGTCTCGGGTGAGCCATCTGACGGTCGCCGATGCACGAGCCGCACGTAGGGCATGTTGTCGGTCTGCAGATCCCAGGTCTGGCCGAGAAGGAGTTGATGATTTGCGGCGTGTTCCCGCGTCACGATGATGGACGAGCATCCTTCGCCGTCGACGGTTGGGCCATGGCAGGAGAGGACATCCCGAAAATCCGTGTATCCCTGCATGATAAACAGGTGTTCCGGAGACATTCCCGCGCCACGCGCGATCCCGAGGAATTCCTCATACCCGGTGGGGTCGTACTTTTCCGTGATCGGCAGACATTGGCGGGCGAGTGCCAGCACCTGATCGGAAGTGAAATGTCGGCTGGATTCCTCGCGGGCGAATTCGAGTGCGGCATTCAGGCGCCGGGTCAGCAACTCGTGCATTTCAGCACGCGTCGCTTCGCCGAATTGCTCGCCCATCTGGCGGGCAGTGCCATGCAATTCGACGGCGGACAATTCCAAAAACTCGGCAGACATAGCACCCGCCTTGACTGACAGCGCTGGGGCTCGAACCCAGGACCCACAGATTAAAAGTCTGTTGCTCTACCAACTGAGCTACGCTGTCGATTTCCGCAACGGGCTTGATAGCCCCGGCGGAAATAGACACGCTATTCTAGACTTCACCCTTTGATTCGCAAGCGATTTGGACTTGTGTGCTCGGCTGTCCACGAATGGGGCCTGCGGTCCCACTCTGCCTCCGCTATTCGGGCTGCACAACTCCGAGTGCCGCCTCGAGCAGCGACATCCAGTTCTTTACCGCCCCCTCCATTTCGTACTGCAGAATATCGCCCAGAAGAACGAAGTCCTGGTTTTGCAGTGCGGTTTGCAGTTCGGTGAGCTGCTTGCAGAATTCGGCGATGACGTCTGCGGCGGTCAGATCGCGGACGGGCAAGTCTTCGAGTTTGATCTGCAGCAGGGTCATGAGGCCGGCATAGGATTGCTGGATCTGCTGCCATGCCGAGAGCACGCCGCCGAGGCGTTGGAGGGCCGGGGCGGTTTGTCCTTTTTCCAGGGCTGCGGCGATCTCTGCGTGCTGCGGGGCAAGCCATTCGATGAGGGCGGCCAGTTTTCCGATGGTGGCCAAGGCCAATTGCTTTTGATCGGCAGTGGAGACGGCAACGTGGTGGCCGGCCAGCGGGGCGCTGCGGGACAACGTAAGGGTGGAGCCATCGACGGGCTGGCCATCCAGTTCGACTTTAACGATGATTTTGCCGCCTTCGAGGTGTTGCTGGATCAGGTTCAGGGCGTCGCCGAGGGTGGAATCCGGTGAAAGCTCGGCACCGGCTTGGAGGGGCTTGGCGTCCAGCAGGATGGTCATGTTTCGGACTCCGTTCCGCAAGAAGAAGGCATTCCTTTAGTATCGGCCTGAATCAGCGATTTTCACAAGTGAAACGATGGATGGGCAAGGGAGCTATGCCAGATAAATGGGAGATGGGGGAATGGGAGAAGCGGCCTTGTCGACTGAGTCGAAGGGCCTTTTGGTGGGGAAGATGTAGAACCTCGACGTGGGGATGGCGGGAGGGCGAGGAGTTGGTGGGGAATGGGCCGTGGAATTTCGTTGGGGTGGTAGAAAGGCAAAAATAGTAAGGGCGAGAGGCCCTGGGAGGGAGCTCTCGCCCTATGGGGGGGGGGGAATCGTGACCGGCTGCCCGAAGGCAAACCGGGTTTTTAACAATTCAACGTATTTACTTTTTTTCTTTCGCGCTCGTTTTAAGGCGAGCGAGAAAAGGTTATGGAGGCGGAGGGAGTCGAACCCTCGTCCCGAGGCAGGTTGATAATTGCCTCTACGTGCGTAGGCCGCATGTTGTTGTCGTGGCGATGACCGCTCGCGGTCTAACTGTCATCGTCACCAGCTCCTCCTGAGTCTTAGCCAATCTCCGAGAAACGTTGAGACTGGAGCGGTCTGCTTTGTAACGGTTCATTCCACGTCGCAGACAACATGGGTGACCCGGCTGCCTATTTAATTAGGCTGCGAGACGGAGGCTTTCGCCCCCGACTGGGAACTTGTAGTTCTCAGCATTTAGTTTTTGCCACTCAGTTTTACGACTTGAATGACAGGTCGGCACGCCACTTTTATCACTACTGTCCGGTCGATACCTGGCGCCCCCAAATTGTCAAAGAGCAAAGCAACATTGCAGATTATCTGCGAATTTGCGTAGACGGAAGAGTAAGGTTAGTTGGCACGTTTCGGCTTTGTCTTCTTGTCGGAGGATTCTATCCGCCAGCCCCGCCGTTCCTTCGTCTGATGTATGGATATTAACGTGTAATGCGTGAATGTCAAGGGAAGGGGCGTATTTTTGAGAAGAAAGACGCAAAAACAGGAAGAAAGAAGAAACACTGACGAGGTGTCGGAGTGACTGCCTCAAAACATCGTCACTTATTTTGCAGCCATTTTTGGACGACTTCGAGTGCGGGGGCGCCTTGGAGAGAGTAGGCGCCGTGATCGTCGGGCTTGGTGCCGGGCTTCCATTCCCAGATGAAAGCGCCGAGGCATTTGTTGGCGGGAACAGTGCCCCAGGTTTCGACGAAGCTTTGATAGGCGTGGAGTTGTTCGGCGCTGTCGATGTCGCCGGTGGCGACGTAGTTCCAAGGTTCGGAGATGGTGTTGTGGAGGTTATGCCAGCCGACCTCAGAGAAGAAGAAGGGCTTCTTTTGTTTTTCGACGAAGGCGAGGAGTTTGTCCTTGATGGGGTGCCAGGCCTTGTTGAGCTGGGGGACGGTGGCGCCGGGTTTTTTGGCGAGCTCGTGGTAGCAGTTCATGGAGATGTAATCGAGCTGGTCCCAGAAAGTGGGGCCGCCCTGGTCGGTGTTGTAGTGATCCCAGTTGGCGGAGTAGGTGAGTTTTCCGGGATAGACAGCTTTGATGCCGGCGATGGTTTCGATCCATCGTTCGCGGAACGGTTCGGTGGAGAGAAGCTCAGAACCGACGCAGAAGATGTCGACATCGCAGCGTTTGGCGAGTGCGGCCATGTAGGTGATGTAGGTATTGTAGGAGTCGAACCAGGTATGCCAATCGGCAGGAGCGATGACGCCGCGCCATTCTTTGGGACCGGCCTTGTCGAGGAGGACGATGGGCATGAGCATGGTGTCGATGCCTTTGGCCTTGGCGTGTTTGAGGATGCGTTCGAGTTCGCGGAGGCTGGGGATGTTTTGCCAGATGATGGCGATGGATTCGGATTTCACATCGTGCTGGCGGGCGGCGATGACGAAGTTGATCCAGGTGCAGCCCATTTCGGCGAGTTCGTCGATGGCTTTGAGATAGCGATCGGTGCCGTTGGGGTCGGAGAGTTGGATGCAGAAGCCGCGGACCTGGTCGGACCGAGAGGCGGCGATGGGAGCGGGGGATTTGGGAGGAGATTTGGCGGAGTCGGCGGAGGAGGCAGTGATGGGGAAACAGGCGGCGGCGAGGAGGACGAGCGCGAGGAGGGGGATCAGACGAGGTGGGAGGAAGCGTGGGGAATTCACTGGTCTGGTCTCCTGCAAGGTCGGGGTATTGTCGGAGATGGGCGCGGGGGATTCAAGGGTAGAGGTCAGTGGTCAGTTGCGGGTGGGAAGAAACATGAAACATAAAACATAAGACATAAAACGGGGCGGTGGTCGATAGGGTGATGATGGTTTGCGACGGGGCGAGGTTGGCGATGGATGACCGTGATAAGAGTTGTGCGGTGAAGTGGGGGAGTTGGTTCTTCGGGATGGTGCGGGGGATGGCGATGTTTTTGGGGGGATTTACGTTGCTCAATCTGGTGGGGGAGTTGAGGGCGTCGGGCTTTGATGCCAATGAGTGGTGGATCGATTTGCGCGTGCTGCCGGCGGGGTTGGCGGATGGAGTGCTGGCTGTGGCGGGGGTGGTGCTGGTGATGTTTGCGGTGCGGCCGCTGCGGACCGCCGCAGAGCGGGTCGTGACGCGGATGGTGCTCTGGGGGCTGGTTGGGGCAACGTTTTTCAATGCGGTGGTATTTTGGGTGTTGGTGTGGCGGGGAGAGATTCGGCCGGGGGTGGTGGTGCCGCTGTCGGCGGTGATTTGCGCGGCGCTGGCGGTATTGCTCGCGGCGAGTGCTCAGAAGGAGGCGCGACGGCTGGGAGGTGGGGGCCGGTTTGTTGCGATGCTGAGTTTTGCCGTGTGCATGGTGGGCTTTCCGGTGGCGCAGATGTATTGCTATGGAAAGACGGATTACCGGAGGCCGGCGGATGCCATCGTGGTGTTCGGGGCGCGGACGTATGCGGATGGGCGACCGTCGCAGGCGCTGGCGGATCGGGTGCGGACGGCGTGCGGGTTGTATAACGCGGGACTGGCGCGGGTGATGATCATGTCGGGCGGGCCGGGAGACGGGGCGGTGCATGAGACGGAGGCGATGCGGCGGATGGCGATGGAGTTGGGCGTGCCGGGGGATGCGATTTTGATGGACAAGGAGGGGCTGAACACGGATGCGACGGTGAAAAATACGGTGCCGATGCTGGAGAAGATGGGGGCGCAACGGGTGCTGGCGGTGAGTCACTTTTATCATTTGCCGCGGGTGAAAATGACTTATGAGCGGGCGGGGAAGATGGTGGTGTTCACGGTGCCGGCGGAGGAGACGTATCCGCTGATGATGCTGCCGCGGTATATGGCGCGGGAGGTGGTGGCATTGTGGGGGTATTATTTGCGGCCGTTGTGGAGGTCAGGGCGTGGATGAGGGGTTGATGTGGCGGCGGAGTTGGTCGAGGAAGTCGGCGATTTTTTCCTGGTTTTCGCGGGGGGCGGTGATGATGAGTGTGCAGCCATGCTCTTGAATAGAGCATGGGCCACCGTTGACTCGCCATGATTCAGGTGCAACGGTTTCAGTGATGATGCGGGAGAAGTGATCATTCCAATGACCGGAACGCGGAAGGAGCGGATTGTGATTTCTTAGTTCATAGAAATCGCGAACGTCATAGACGCGAGTCACACTGGATTCGCTGGCGATCTGCTCCCTTGTGCCGATATGAACGATTCCTGCATCATCGACGAAGAAGTCTATTGAGGGTTCATAATGCCGGATTTCTTTCAGGACTGAATTCAGGGAAACACTCGTCAGGTGGAGACTGATTGGAATATTTCGGTCAATCCCGACAGATTCAAGGCTTGGCCAGTCGGTGATGATGTTGACGCCAGTTTTATCCGAAAGGAAGTTAAGGACTTTCTCCAAGGATTGATGGTCCGCCTCGACGCCTTTGAGCACTTCGCTAAGTCTTGGATGCGTTGGGGCACGTTCGGCGGAGTGAACATAGAGGATACGCGGTGGGGCCGTGAACCAGCAAAACGCGATGATGATGGCGAGCAGGCAGATAGAAGTACCCGTCAGCAGGAGATGTGACTTGCAGCCGGTGAAAATTTGGCTGGGGATATTGCGAAGCGGGGCGGTGGAGAGGTTCTTGATAAGGACAGGCTCGCCGCATTCGGGGCAGCGATCGGTCGAGGCACGCAGGTCATAGCCGCAGTTCATGCAGAGGCCGAGCCTTTGCCGGCGGAGGCGTCTGGCCGTCGCCCGAGTGACGAAAAAAGTCAGGAGGGAGAGAGGAATCCAGAGGAGCCATAGGGGAACGATGACGCGCATAAACTGGAATCTGATCCACGGGGCCGTTGAAGAGGGTGGAGAACTGGGAGTGAATAGGCCATCCAGCATTTTGGCTGTGTCGATGCGGAGCCCGAGAAAGTCAAATCGAATTTCGGAGGGGCACGGTGAAAAGAGCGGATCGAGCTGCCGTCGTTTAGCACTGATCGGGTCCGGATCACCGGGGTATACGATGAGAACCCATCCCGTGGATG
This sequence comes from uncultured Phycisphaerales bacterium, assembly GCA_903845195.1. GTDB lineage: Bacteria > Planctomycetota > Phycisphaerae > WQYP01 > WQYP01 > CAIMWO01. The sequence goes on along the minus strand of CAIMWO010000077.1, from coordinate 14,135 downwards.
GCAGGAGCTTGGGAATGCCATTGCCGGAGAAGTGGCGGAAGGTCCACATGAGGGGCGAAGGTGAATCGTCTTGAGTATCGAATTCAAACAGGCAGACGAGACTGCCGTGGTGCGTGGCGAGCATGTAGGAGTTGTCGAGTTTCCAGGCGGCGAAGCATTGGGGCCAGAGCCAACTGGTGGCGTAGAGCCAGGTGGCAGTGATCCAGAAGGTGAGGAGGAGGATGGAGAAGAGCAGGCGGTGGGGTTTCATGGGGGCATTGTAGCGGGCGTTGGGGGGAATTTGGAGTATTATGTGGGGCCGGTCGTTGCACTATTGAACGCGGGCGCGGGCGGGACGCCCGCGGGACTGCGGGCAAGATGCCCGCACCACGTTTTCTGGAAGAGGAAGTGAGTCTTGTCTTCGTCGTTACCGCCAAGGAAGGATGGGGTGGGGAGTGTGCCGCAGGAGGTGGCGGCGGAGGGTGCGGGGTTGGAGCCGACGTTGGATGGGGAGGCGGTGGCGCAGGCGGGGCGGGTACTGGATTATGCGCGGCGGGGGAAGACGTGGGCGGATCGGTCGCCGAGCGTGAAGTTGATCCTGGCGCTGGCGATGCCGACGCTGGTGGATCAGATGCTGTCGGCGGGGATTGGGATTACGGATACGGTGGTGGCGGGTCATACGGGCGCGACGGAGGAGTTGCGCGCGGCGGCTGCAGCGGCGGTGGGGACGATGACGTATCTGCAGTGGTTTGCGGGATTGATGACGGCGGCGCTGGGAGTGGGTGCGACGGCGATTATTGCGCGGTCGATCGGAGCGCATCGGCCGCGGGTAGCGACGCGGGTGGCGGGAACGGTGTGCACGGCGTCGTTTCTGGTGGGACTGGTGGTGGCGGCCATTTTCTATGTGTTTGCCGAGCAGGTGGTGTACGGGTTTGGGTTGCGGGAGCAGGCGTCGGTGTATGGCGCACAGTATCTGCGGATCATGAGTGTGACGATTTGTTTCCAAACGCTGGGGCAGATCGGGATGGCGTGTTTGCGCGGCGCGGGCGACACGATGCGGCCGATGTTGGTGACGGCGGCGATCACGGTGGTGAACGGGTTGGCGTCGCCGGCGCTGGCATTCGGATGGTTTGGGTTGCCGGCGATGGGGGTGAGGGGTAATGCGATCGGGACGTTGCTGGCGTTTGCGCTCGCAGGGTTGGCGACGGTGGCGCTATTGATCTCGGGGAGTGCGGGGTTGCGTCTGCGGCGGCGGCATTTCCGGCTGGTGCCGCACGTGCTGGTGCGAGTGCTGCGGATCGGGATGCCGTCGTGGCTGGAAGGGATGCTGCTGTGGGGCGGGCAGGCGTTGATCGTGGTGCTGGTGATCAATCCGACGGATAAAGCGCGGGGTGTGGACGGAGTAACGATGGCGGCGCATAACGCGGTGCTGCGTGTGGAGTCACTGGCATTTTTGCCGGGGTTTGGATTTGGCATGGCCTGTTCAGCACTGGTCGGGCAGTATCTGGGGGCGAAGAAGCCGGGGGAGGCGCGGCATGCGGCGTTGTTGTGTCGGCGGCTGGCGGTGACCACGATGACGGTGGCGGCGCTACCGATGGTTTTCGTGCCGTGGGTGATGTTGCGATTGATGGTGGATTCGGACGCGGTGGTGGCGACGGGATTGTGGCCGCTGGTGCTTGCGGGTCTGGCACAGCCGGGGTTTGCGATTGCGATCGCGATGTCATCGGCGTTGCGTGGTGCGGGGGAAACGGTGGCGCCGATGATGTCGACGATCAGCGGGATGGTGATACGGCTGGTGCTGGTGTTGTCGACGGCGGCGTTGTTTGCGCATCTTGGTCATGCGGCGTGGGGATTGGTGGCAGTGTGGATCGCGATTTTTGTGGATCTGAATTACCGGGCGGTGTTTACGGGGATCGTGTTTGCGCGGGGGAAGTGGATGGAGAAGATTGTGTGACGGGGTAGGGCGGCGCCACTCATGTCGTTGCTTCTTCCAGGTAGGGCTGGAAGCGTTTCTTTTCGATGGCTTTCATGTAGGCGTCTTCGGCGTCGACTGTGCCTGACTTGAGGAGAGCTTCGAGGGCGTCATCCATGGCGACCATGCCGTCTTTGCGGCCGCTTTGGATGACGTTGATGAGGGTCTCCATTTTGCCTTCGCGGATGATATTGCTGACGGCGGATGATCCGAGGAGGATTTCGTTGGCGGCGACGCGGCCGTTGTGACCCTTGATACGGAGGAGTTGCTGGGCGACGATGCCCTTGAGGGATTCGGCGAGCATGGTGCGGACCTGCGCCTGCTGTTTGGAGGGGAAGGCGTCGATGACGCGGTCGATGGTTTTGGGGGCGGAATTGGTGTGGAGGGTTCCGTAGACGAGCATGCCCATGGCGGCGGCAGAGAGTGCCAGGCCGATGGTTTCGATATCGCGCATGTCGCCGACGAGTACAACGTCGGCATCCTGGCGTGTGGCGGCGCGGAGGGCAGAGGTGAAGCTTTCGGTGTGAGTACCGACCTCGCGGTGAGTAATGACGCTCTTGTCGTTTTGGTGGACGAATTCGACAGGGTCTTCGATGGTGAGGATATGGCGGTGCTGGTTGCGATTGATGTAGTTGACCATGGCGGCGAGGGTGGTGGACTTGCCGGAGCCGGTGGGGCCGGTGACGAGAACCATGCCGCTGCGAAGTTCACAAAGGCTTTTGAGGACGACGGGGAGTTTGAGTTCCTCGAGGGTGGAGATTTTGCTGGGGATGAGGCGGAAGACGGCGCCGTAGCCGTTGCGCTGGGTGAAGTAATTGCAGCGGTAGCGGCCTTTGCCGGGAATGGAATAGGAGAAGTCCAGATCAAGGTGTTCGAGGTATTTGTGGCGTTGGTCGGAAGACATGATTTCGAAGAGGTATTCTTCGCTCATGGCCTTGTCCATGACGGCGTGTTCATTGATGACAATGACTTCGCCGTGGATGCGGTACTTGGGGCGCTGTCCGACGGCGATGTGCAGGTCGGAGGCCTTGGCTTCGGGCATGCGGAGTAGTAGACGATCGATTTTGGCCATGGCGTTACCGAATTAAGAGGACCCTTTTGGGATGACGCATTACGACGGACGAAAGCTTTGCCATCAAGTGAGGCCCGTGAGTTCTTTTTCGACCCAGGTTGGGTTGTCGGAGCGGGTGAGGGCTTCGGCCTTGGAGATGCGTTTTTCCTTGACGAGGTTGATGAGGCTTTCATCGAGGAGCAGCATGCCGAGTTTTTTGCCGGTCTGGATGGATGCACGAAGCTGGTAGGTGCGGTTTTCGCGGATGATGTTTCCGATGGCGGGGGTGTTGAACATGATTTCGGTAGCCAGTTCCATGTGGGTGCCGTCGGGGCTGGGGATGAGGAGCTGGCTGACGATGCCGCGGAGCGATTCGGAGAACATGGCGCGGATCTGGCTTTGTTCTTCAGGAGGGAAGACGTCGAGGACGCGTCCGATGGTGCGGACGGCATCAGGGGTGTGGAGGGTGGCGAAGACGAGGTGTCCGGTTTCAGCGGCAGTGATGGCGAGGCTGGTGGTTTCGAGGTCGCGCATTTCGCCGACCATGATGACGTCAGGGGCTTCGCGGAGAGCGGCGCGGAGGGCGTTACTGAAGGATTCGGTGTGAGCGCCGACTTCGCGTTGATTGACGTGGGCTTTTTTGCAGGGATGGACGAATTCGATGGGGTCTTCGACAGTGATGATGTGTTCGGCGCGGGTGGAGTTGATGAGATCGATGAAGGCAGCCATGGTGGTCGTTTTTCCGCTGGCCTTGGGACCGGTGATGAGGATGATGCCTTGGCGGAAGTCGCAGAAGCGTTTGATGGCCTCGGGTAGTCTGAGTTCTTCGAAGCTTTGGACGCGGGAGGGGATGATGCGGAAGATGCCGTCCATGCCACGGAGTTGGTGGAGGTAGCTGGTGCGGAAGCGGCCGAGGGGGCCGGCGTCGTAGCAGAAGTCGAGGTCATTGGTTTTTTCGTAGGTTCGGCGTTGAGTTTCGGTGAGGCACGATTTGAGGGTGGCCTCGACCGCAGCGGGGGTCATGACATCGACGTCGAGGTCATGGAGTGCCGAAGCCTTGCGGACGATGGGTTTGGCGCCGCTCTTGATGTGGAGGTCGGACGCGCCGGCTTCGCGGGCCATTTTGAGAAGGGCATGGAGGAGATGGCGGCCGGCGAGGTTGACGTTCAGCCGTCCGTCGACGAAGACGTCGACCTCGGCTTCCTCGGAGCCTTCGAGGGGAATGGCATTTTCCGAGGGTTTGTAGATGGTTTCCTGGATTCCCCCGTGGGTGAGGGTGGGGGCGGCCTCTTCATCGGCATCGGCGTAGGATTCAGCGGGTTCGCTCTCGGCGGCGGGTTGCGCCTGTGCTGCTGCAGCGGCTCGCGCGGCACGTGCGAAAACGGTGTCTTCATGCGGCTCGTCATCCTCGGGTTCGGCCTGGTGCGGAATGGCTGCGGGAGCCGCGGCGGCGGGTGCGGGCGTTTCCACTGGTTTGGGTTGGGCGGCGAGTTTGTCGAGTTTTCCCTTGTAGAGCGCCAGGAGCTTGGAACCCGTGCCGGCGGAAATAATCTTGCGTGCGACCATGGCGCCGATGGCTTGTTCGGGGTCCGGAGAAGAGGCGAGGAGGGCGTCGAGATCGGCCTCGTTCATGAGCTTGTTATGCACCACGATGGCTCGAAAGAGCTGCTGTGCTTGAGTGGCCATGAGTAGCCCTTGCAAAGAAAGGACGCGGATACGCGCGATGTCGTTACTCTAGTCTGTGGGCGGAAATGGAACAAGGCGGCGGTCGATGAAATCAATCCAAAATCGTGCAACGATCAACGGTCAACGATCAATGTCGCAATGAGGTGGCGATCAGATTTCCCGTGCGAGTTTGCGGAGGATGTCGATGCCTTGGGCAAGCTTGTCGTCGGTAGTGGCGTAGCTGATGCGGAAATGGGTATCGCGCGAGGAGAAGACATTCCCGGGGATGATTAGCAGGTTGTTGGCGATGGCTTGTTGGGCGAACGTGGTCGCGGTGATTTTGCCGTTGCCGGGGACCTTGGGAAAGATGTAGAAAGCGCCGCCGGGGGCGTTGATTTCAAAGCTGTCTTTGAGCCCGTTGACGACGAGGTCGCGTTTTTTCTGGTAGGCGCGGACGAACGGGGTCATGTCGATATGGTGCGTGAGCACGGTTTCCAGGGCGGCGTATTGCACCATTGAGGGGGCGCAGACAAATGTGTACTGCTGGAGTTTGGTCATCTGATCGATGATGGCCTTGGGGCCAGCGACGTAGCCGAGGCGCCAACCGGTCATGCCGTAGGTTTTCGAGTAACCCTTGAGCATCAAGCATTGGCCGGGGAGGGACTTGGCGATGGACAGATGAGGTTGGTAACAGAACGCATCGTAGATTTCATCGGAAATGACGAGGAGGTTGTGTTTTTTGGCGATGGCGGCAGCGGCATCCAGCTCGGCCTGGGTGAGGGTGATGCCGGTCGGGTTGTTGGGGGAGCAGAGGATGAGGAGCTTGGTGCGCGGAGTGATGGCGGCTTCGAGGCGTTCGGGATGGAGGCGGAAGTCGGGATAGGTATCCACGGCGACGGGCACTGCGCCGCAAAGCTTGGGCAGGTGGTGGTACATGACGAAGTAGGGGTCGAGGAAGAGGACTTCGTCGCCGGGGTTTAGTGTGGCCATCATGGCCAGCACGAGGCCGGCGGAAGTACCGGAGAGGATGAGCAGGCAGGTATCCTCAGCCGGCCAGGCGGTATCGGCGAGGGTCTTTTTCAGGAGGGGATCAATGAGCTCGGCAATGCCTTGGGTGGGCGTATAGCGATTTTTGCCGGCGTGAATGGCTTCGATGGCCTTTTCTTTGAGCCGTTCAGGGACGTCGAAATCGGGCTGACCGATGGAGAAATTGACCGGATCCTTGAGATTGGCGGCCAGATCGAAGACCTTGCGAATGCCGGAGGCATCGACGGCAAGTGCGCGCTGGGCGATAAGGGTTTCAGCATTAAAGGGCATCGAAAATCCTTTCACGGGATCAGAGAAAGGCATCTTAACGCGGTAGTGCGGCAGCAGGAAAGGGGAGCGGCGTCAGGAGTTGCATGGCGTGATCGCCCTGGTCGGAAGATTGTAAGGAATTGGTGCGTTACGTGTTTCACCTTGACTTGTCCTAAAGGCGGTTTATCATCGCAAGTATGAAGAGAGTTATGGCAAACTTGGCTGCGGCATGTGTCCTGTGTCCCGGCGTGTGTGTCTTGGGGCAGGTGCCGAAGCTGAATCCTGACTTGCCGCAGTTGCGCGGCGACCAAGTCTCCTCTTACACCATACCGTGGATGATTGCGGGACTGGCGCTGGCGGGGATTCTGTTGATAGCGTTCCGGAATTCCAAACGTAATCATATGGACTAACAGCCGTGCATCGGGTGTGTCTGTCCTTCGAGGGGCACGAGCATAAACGGTGGAATCGGTTTGAAGTGACATTTTGTGGAGGTATGACATGTCAGGTACGAAATGGATCGTGGTGGGTCTGGTGGTGCTGAACGGCATACTGGGCTTGGCAGTGTGGCAGCATCTGGGCGGCGAAAGGACGGCTTTGGCACAGAGCGCCATCCGTCACGATGTGCTGACCGTTGCTGGTTTGACCAATGGTAATGCGAACTTCTACATGTTCGACACAAATGGCGGGGTATTGCTGGTGGTGCGTCCGGACGCCAACGGCAAGAAACTCAACCCGGTGGCGCAGCGCAACGTAGGCGACGACTTCCTCCGCCTCAAGGCTCCCTGAACCGTTGTGGATTGAAGTGGACGAAGCACGTTTTATACGGATTATTCTGGCAGGAGATAGCAATGAATAAAAATACACTCGTCATCGGCACGTTGACGCTGACGGCCATTATCATGGCCGTGGTACTTTTCTCGGCACCGGCGCACGAGGCACAGGCCATGTCGCTGGCCAGCGCGGGTGATTTTACGATGGTTACCGGCGGCGTACAGCTGGGCGATGAAGCGCTGTTCATCATCGACAACCGCTCGCAGAAGGCCATTCTGTACCGGATTAACAACGACCGGGTGGAAATTGTGGGCGCCATGACTCCGACGGATTTCAAGAAGGGCTTCTCGGTTCCGAAGTAATATCGGATTGGAAACCCGGCGCAAGTAAACACGGACCCAGGCTGTCGGAAGGCGGCCTGGGTCCGATTATTTTTGCGGGCTAGCGTCGGGCTGTGGAGGGTCAGTTGGCGATGAGCATATGGGTGTCTTTGTGGGGTTTTTCAACGGCGGAGACTTCGACGAAGCGCATGCCGAGTTTGTTGATGAGGGCGCGGTCGCGGTCTTCGCCGGGGTTGGATTGGGTGAGGAGTTTTTCACCGGCGAAGATGGAATTGGCGCCGGCGATGAAACAGAGGGCCTGGGTTTCGTCGGACATTTCCACGCGGCCGGCGGATAGGCGGACGTAACTCTTGGGCATCATGATGCGGGCAGTGGCGATGGTGCGGACGAACTCCAGCGGATCAATCGGTTTCTGATCGGCCAGGGGTGTGCCTTCGACGCGTTGGAGCGCGTTGATCGGAACGGATTCGGGGTGCGGATTCTGCGACGCGAGTTGCATGAGCAGACCGAGACGGTCGTTAAGGGATTCGCCCATGCCGATGATGCCGCCGCAGCAGACGGTGATGCCGGCCTTGCGGACGCTGCGGAGCGTGCGGAGCCGGTCTTCGTAGGTGCGGGTGGAGATGATTTTGCCGTAGAACTCGGGTGAGGTATCGAGGTTGTGATTGTAGGCGTAGCATCCGGCCTCTTTGAGGCGGAGGGCCTGGTCGTCGGTGAGCATGCCGAGAGTGCAGCAGACTTCCAGGCCGAGGGCGCGGACATCGCGGACGAGGTCGAGGACGGCATCGAAGTCTTTGCCATCTTTGACTTCGCGCCATGCGGCGCCCATGCAGAAGCGTGTGGAGCCTTCGGTTTGGGCTTCCTTGGCGCGTGCGACGACGAAGTCCCTGGGAAGCACGCCGTGGCGTTCGACGCCGGTGTCGAAGTGGGCGGACTGTGGGCAGTAAGCGCAATTTTCCGGACACCCGCCGGTTTTGACGGAGAGCAGGGTAGATCGCTGGATGACGTTGGCGGGAAAATTTTCGCGATGGACGGATTGTGCCTGGAATATCAGGTCGGGGAACGGTTGAGAGTAGATGGCCTTGATCTCGGTCAGGGACCAGTCATATCGGAGCATACGCAAACACCTGTGTAAGGGGGGAGAACATTGGAAGAAGACGATTATCCGAATCATGGGGGGCGGGGTCAAACGCGTTCATGTAAACTTATGGCCCGCGCAGGTATGACAAAGTGGACGCTGTGTGCATGAAACAACTCGGGATCATGAAAATTGGACTGATTACGCCGCTAGCGACGAAGGACTGCGGTACGTGGGAGGCGCTGCGCGCGGGGAAATGTGTGGAACTTGGGACGGCGGTGGAAGAGTGGGCGCTTGCGGAAATGGTGGCGGGAATGCCGGCGTCGGTGCGTGACGCTGTTCAGGCGAAGGACGGCAGGGGGCTGGATAAATCGATTCGCCTGGCGATAGCGGCGGCGGGATTGGCGGGGGGCGGCGACGATCCGGCGGCGGGGTTGTTCTGTGGGACGAGCAAAGGGCCGACGTACACGATGCTGGCGGCGTTGGAGCTATTGCGTGGCGGCAAGGCGTTACCTGCGAGGATGGCAGAACAAGTGGCGCTGGGTGTGGGGGCGATTGGGCCGATGGTGCAGCGGGCGCTGGGATTGAAGGGAAGCGTGCATACGTCGGTGGCGGCATGTTCTTCTGGGCTGCACGCGTTGCATCGGGCAGTGCGGGCGCTGGAAGAGGGAGAATGTGGGCGGGCGGTGGTGGTGGCGGCGGATGCGTCGTTGCATCCGTTGTTTGAGGGGGCGTTTGAGCGGTTGGGGGTGTTGGCGCCGGCGGATGAGCGGGGGGTGAGGCGGTGTGTGCCATTTGATCCGGAGGGGAAGGGATTCTTTGTCAGTGAGGCGGCGGTGGCGATGGTGGTGGAGCGGTCGCCGACGGCGACGCCAATTGCTTGGCTGGAAAGGACTTGGATCGGGGGAGATTCGACGGGGCTGATTGCGATGGATGCCGAGACACGGACTTTGCGGGCGGGTTTGCGGGCGTGCGCGGGGGAGGGGGAAATGGCATTTGTTCATGCCCATGCGACGGGAACTATGCATGATTTGCAGGAAATTAAGGCAATTCGTGGCATTTTTGGGGGGGTGAGCGTGTTTTCGCATAAAGGGAAATTAGGGCATACTTTGGGGGCGGCGGGGTTGATTGCGGTGGCGCTGTCGGCGCTGTGTCACCAGCATGGGCAAACCCTTGAGGGACAGGTGGTTACGCCGGGTGGGAGGTCGCTGACGGTGGCGCAGGGATTCGGGGGGCATATTGCGATTGCACGGTTGCGATCGGCCTGAAAACGGATCGAAAACGGACTGAAATGGGCGCGAAAAAGCATCGAAAAGTTCTGGTTTTGCATCGAATTGACATGGTATTGAGCGCGTTTTGAGTGTGTTTTGAACGATATTTGATCGTTTTTTGCTGAATCAGACGACCCGGATGGTGAGCCAGTAGATGCCTTGGAGGGCGGCGGCGGCGAAGGCCATGAGGATGAGAATTTGGACGGTCATGACGAGGGCGGCGCGGGGAATTTTGCAGAGTTCTTTTTCGCGCGTGGTTTTGTAGACGATGCAGATGATGACGATCAGGGGGATGACCAGGGCGAGCCAATAGTCGCTGAGGTTGGGGTAGAGCGCGGTGAGGGGATCGAGGAGGGGAATGAAGGCGAGGACGTTCATGCGGCACCTCCGGCGGCGGGGGGAGTCGGGGGTGAGGGGGGCGCTACCGGGGCGGAGGGATTAGGTTTGGATTTGGCGGCGGGTTCTTCACGGGTGGTGCCGGTGATGCGGAGGAGGACGTCGAACATGACGAGGAGATTGAGCATGCCGGCGATGCCGCAGTAGACGGAGCCGATGTCCTGGACTTTGGGGTGGTAGGAGAAGAGCGGGTGCTGGGCGATGAAGTCTTTGGCGTAGGCCTTGCGTTCGTCGATTTTTTTGGGGGAGGTGTCCCATTCTTCGGGGCGGTTGGAGCGGTACTCATCCTGGAGGAGTTCGAAGTTTTTTTCGGCTTGTTTCTGGAGTTTGCTGGCGATGATCATGGGTGCGCCGGCGAGGAGTTGGGTGTAGGTCCAGATGGGTTGTTCGGGGGGATTGATGGCGCGGATGCCGCCGATGAGGAGGCCGCCGGCGAAGAGGCCGTTGATGGTGAGGAGGAAGATGATGCCGCGGGCGCGCTGGCCGATGAGGAGGTGGCCGAGCCCGGGGACGATCCAGGCGAAGACGAGTGCGAGGTAGCCGGCGGCGCCGGGGGACTCGGAGGTGGAATGTGAATGGGCGGGATGTTCAGGCACCATGGTCTCGCAGAGGGTTACGCGTGGAAAGTTCTTAACGATACCGGTTGGGCGGGGGTTTGCCAATAGGGGGCAGTCAGTGAGTTGTAGACGGTAGGTGGTAGACAGTAGACGGGGGGAGTGCCGAAAGAATTTTGTAGCAAGAAGTAAGAAACAAGAAGACGGGGGGTCTCGCGAAGATGCGGGAAGGATTTTTACCACCAAGACGCCAAGGCACGAAGGACCACCAAGACGACGGGATTTAGCCGCCGATGAACGCGGATGATGGGAATAGGACGCGGGGGGCGGAGGGCGGGCAGGTTATGGGGGCGACGAAGAAGTAGGAAGCAAGAATAAAGAAGCAAGAAGGGCGGGGCAGTGCTTGGTGCTTAGTGCTTAGTGCTTAGTGGGAAGGGGAGTCTTGAGAGGTGAGGGGATGGGCGGGGCGAATTGGGCGGCTGGGTGAGGTGGGTGACGATAGCTCCACGTTTCCAATGCTTTACGGTCTTCATTAGCCCATCCACGAATCTGCACTCGAGTAATTCATGGGCTAGTGCCTCGCAATTCGTCAGCAAAAAGAACCCAGCGTTCGTCCGGGTCCAAAGGGGAGTCCATCAAGGACTGGTGCTGTTCCAATGTAGATTTTCCCGCCAGAGCCGCCAATTCCTGAAAAAACGGCAAAGCAATTTGATCCCACTTGCCTGGTTCATAGGTGCCCATGACGATTCGCATTGGACCAGTCTGCGTTACTCTCCTGGGAGGCGCAGATCGAATGTTGACGCCGAATAATTTGAGGGTCAGGAAACCTTCGATGGCCTCTTTATTCCATCGATCAGGCTCGCAACGGACAGATGCTTTTGTGGTTGCCAACGCCTGACCAACAGCGGCGCATATCTTGCCTGAATAGCCGATCAACTTAGAGACGTCGCGTTTTGCCAAGGAGTCGAAGGTGGCATGAAATTCAGCGAATTCGCCAGTCGACTGAAAACGGCTGGCTAGTTCGGAGAAATCCTCTTCGGGGGCTAGTGAAACTAGACGGCCGATCAGTGATTTCAAGTGCGATCCAAGCCATTTTTTCTTCATGCCGTGGGCTTTTCCAAATGCCTCCAACGTCTGTTCAGATTCAACTTTGTACTGTGGCCCCAGATTCCGCGCATGCGCGGCGAGGCCAGCAGTTGTCAGCTTAGTGACAAATCGTTTAAATCGGCGAGACGCCAAACGGCGTTCAAATCGCTCCAAATAATCATGATCCCTAACTGCCGTCTGGTATCTCGGAAGCGCGATACGGACATTTTCTTCCCTGAACACCCTCGCCAATTCTGCTTCGTCGCCGGGATTTGCCATCAGGTAACACTTCACCTGATCAATAAATTGCATCCACCTTCGGTCTTCTGACTTTGTTCCCAAGTGAGGCGCGCCTTCGTACCATTCGCGAGCGCTGAGATGGTATATTTTGCTGCTATTGAGTTTGAGTCCCAGCGGGCGAAGTTGCTCGCGGATGAAGCTTACTGTTGCTCGCATTCTCTCTGCTGGGATTACCAATGCGAAGTCATCCACGTAGCGAAAATACTGCCCACGGAAGTAATCGCTCATTTTCCGGTCGAATTCACGGAGAAACAAATTGCCGAGGAGATGACTAAACATCGGCCCCACCAAGAGGCCTTGTTGCACTGATTTGTAGCCTTCCAACAAATGTTCGCCGAGAACTCGCCATCGCCGATCTAGTTGTGATTCATCGCATGCGCTTCGCCATGCTATCTTCGCACGACCGGGCGTGACAGATGGATAGTAACTCTTGATGTCGGTATATAACACAATGTGGTTGGGCCATCGCCGGCAGGCCTTTCCGATGGCGTTATGCCGTTCGGCAAAGAGTCCGAAATAGGATTCAAAACAGCCTTCAGTTGATCCCGCGCGAGGTAGACGATAGCTGAATACCTCATCTGGCACTATAAATGGTCCTCGGGCTTCAGCACATGCAGTTAGCAGCGCCGATTCGGCCAAAGCTTCATTTGCGCCGGGAAAGTAAACGCTACGGAACTCTATTCGACCATTGTCTCCAACCTGTTTGTATTGTCGGCAGGACCAATATGCTTCCTCGCCCTGAAGTCGGCAAACTTCTGGTGAGATTTCGTTGGCCCATCTATCACTTCGAGTCGCGGAGGAACGCAGCAGATACCGTAGCCCCAAATAAGTCAGCGGGCTTATACGTCGATATTCGTTCAATGCACGGACGGCAACATGGGGAGTATTCATGCACCCTCCTTGACCGGTTCAAGGTGCATTGCCGCGGCGCGAGCAGTGAAGCGGCCCCTTCTTTGAATTGGATGGGCGACACGGCATTCTGTTTGTCTCGGGCAGTCTTCCCAAGTTGAAGCAATCCTCGGGTTTGCGCCAAATACATGTTGCTTTAGGCCAGGAAACAAATGTTGGATAGCCGCATTTGTGCATGGCTCGACCCACACAACGCTTGCACCCATGGTCCGTCCATATCGCATAAACTCACGCAGCTGCAATTTGCATTCGTCGACTCGCTGCGATAGAAACCCGGAAAAGTTTAGTGCAAATATTGCCGTTTTCGCTGTCTTTTTCTGGCCCTTTATCCAACGCTCAATCAGATCGCTTGTCTGGTCTGCATTCTTAACATTCCAGTCGTGAACTGACGTGGTCACGGAAATGCCGACTTCTGCGAGTCTTGGCTTTAACTTGCGGTAGAGCCTTCTCTTGATCTGTCTTGCCGGGGCCGAAATGTCGCCACCAACGACCGTCACACGCAATGGGTTTCGGGGCAACACGCCCTCGTTCCGCAGTTCTGCGGCGAGGCAAAGCAACGTCGCACCCGCAGCTCCCGCGCCACAAGGGATATCAAGTAGGTGGAGCCTTCCGCCAGCAAACAATTTCACAAAAAGATCGCGCGTTGTCTTGAACATCTCTCTCGGGTCAAGCATTACCAATTCGATCCGGGCGCATGATCCACTGAAATTGCGGGCAAAGTGGAGATTGGTCTCCTCCTCCGTCATTCCGCCCTGCGGGCCTTCATCGTTTGGGCTTATATCCTCTGCTGCCGTTCGCAGACCAAGCTCATCGATAAGTTCGCCGTAAGCGTCCACAAGAAAACGTGGAAGATGTAGCGTATGCGTGCCATGCGATGCAGACGGCCGCTTGCGTCTCTTCCAAAGGACTTTGGGAATTTGTTCGGTAGTGATAATAGGCATGGCGATCTAAAACATCTCCTGTTGCTTAGCGTCTCTGCTTCGGCGTCGATGGATGGTCTTGGTTTTACCTTTCCGTGTGCCTTGTTTCTCGCCGCCCTTGTCATGCAACCCGGCCTTGGCTACTGCACTGAAAATATCGCTACGGGGACTGATTGACGGGTTGCAGTATAACTTGATGGCCCGACTATTCCAGATGCTTGACCAAGTAGCGGATCAAACTGTGGGGTTGGGTGGGAGAAGCGAGGCATGCCATGTGGGGCTACGAAGGACACCTGTTGATGCGACCCCGGTGGGGTCGGCGGGGGTTTTTGGGGGCGAGATGTCCGGGTGTTACGCTGCGCTGAACACCCGGCTATCACGTGGGAGCCCGGTGGGCTCGGAGGGGGAAATGCAAAACATAAAACATAAAACATGAAACGGGAGGATGTGGAGGGGGATGTGGGAGCAAGGGGAATCGCGACATGTGCCGGGCTTTCAGCCCTCCGCGGGTTTCTTGGCGAGGTTTCTGCAACCTTACGGTTGCAG
>CAIMWO010000076.1 GCA_903845195.1 uncultured Phycisphaerales bacterium | reverse complement strand
CCGCCTTGCGAACCTGGTCGGTCGACAAGGCCCGCGCCAATTCAGACATAACAACCTCAACAAACACATCAACAACTCGGGCCATCATCCATGACGCCCGGATTGTCAGGTACTATATGGCCCCGTGCCCGTGCACGCTATCTGCGAGATACCAGTGGCACGGCTGACCCCAGCCGTAGCAATCCTGTCGGCAAAGCGACTTCCCTATTCTCTGCCCGAAAGGATCCTCACGCCCAGCTTGACCGACTGTTGATCCGCAGATGCCCGAGGGATACTGTCACCACACCATGAAACTCTTCGTTATGACCGACCTGGAAGGCGTCGCCGGCGTCATGAATTCCAAGGACTGGATCTATTCGACCAGCGAATACTACGAGCACGCCAAGCGGCTTCTCACCGAAGAGGTAAACGCGGCCGTCCGCGGCTTCCTCGCCGGCGGATTCGACGAGGTCATCGCCTATGACGGCCACGGCACCGGGGGTATGGACGCCGAACTGCTCCACCCCGAAGCCAAAATCATGCGCGGATACGATCGCGGCCCCGACGGCTGGAAGATCTATCCTTTCGGGATCGACAAATCCTACGATGCCCTGGCGTTCGTCGGCCAGCATGCCAAAGCCGGCACGCCCAACTCCCACCTGACCCACACCATGTCCTGGAACTTCCTCGACACCACCGTCAACGGCGTGTCGATAGGTGAATATGGCATGATGGTGCTCTCCTGCGGCGAACTGGGCATACCGGTGATCTTCGCCTCGGGCGAAAAGGCCCTCTGCGAAGAAGCGGCCGCCCTCTGCCCCTGGGTCATCACCGCCGCCGTCAAGGAAGGCACGATTCCCGGACTAGGCAATGATCTGGACGCACAGCAGTGGGAGAATTATCACCAGGGCGTGATCAGCCTCGCCCCGCCGAAGGCGCGCCAGATCATCCAGCAGCAGGCAAAACTGGCGGCCGACCAATTCACCAGGAACCGCTCCGCATTCAAGCCCCTGGTCCTCGAAAAGCCCTACACCATCATTACCAAATACCGGGATTCCAAGGATGGCAATGGCCCGGCCCGTACGGTCACCGCTTCCCACGCTCAGAGCGTGAGCGAATGCATGAACGCGATGTTCCGGCTCTAAGTCCACAGTGGTGCGGCACACTGTGCCGCACGCGAACCGTCGCGCGCTTTCGAGGGCTTCGGCGGCCGGTGGATAAGTGAGCAGGTGCGCAAGTTGCGCGAGATATACCCCCACGTCGGTAAGTACCTGCCAAAAAAGAAGTTGCGCTGGATGCAGCGGAGGAGGTGCGCAAGTTTCATCTCATTGTGGATAAGTCGTCCGAGGAAGAGCGGATAGCGGATTGCGGGGAGCGGAAACGCAGGGAAGGGCGAAGGTGCGCGAGTTCGTGTGCGCGCATGGCGGCTATGTGAGGTGTATCACATCCAACTGGAAGATGCTCAGGTTGAGTCGCGCAGTGGGCATGTCGGATTCGGTGCCCGCATGCAGCGTCGCTCGATGGCGAGACGACCCACTTGGAAGGTGCGCAGGTTAGCATGCGCAATCAGTCATGCTATGTGATTTGGCTCACATTGTAGACAAAGGTGCGCAGGTTCGCGTGGGGCGGTGGTATTCGATTGTCAAAGAACCGTGCGGGTACGCACGCTCAAGAGGAAAAGCGCGCGAGCCCTCTACCATATAGGGGTGGTTGGCATGATTTGGTAAGAGGGAGATGAGGATTGACAAGGGTTTACACGCGGCGGGAATTCTTTTCATTTTTTGGAGCAGCAGGATTTGGACACGGTAGGTCACGGCGGACGGGCGTACAGGCTGCAGAGAGCAATGTGCCCTACAGGAAATACCCAGGCTCCATATGGAAGTGGGCCGCCAGGCGGCGAACGCTGGCTTTGCTCAGTTCCCGCTTGGCGGAGAGGATCATGCTCATCAGGCTGCGGTCAATTCCCGCGATTCCAGCCAGTTGCGTCTGCGTCAGTCCCGCTTCTGTCATGGTGAACCGCAAACGGTCGGCCACCGTCGTTTCGGCCAGTGTGTAGGGCCGATGTTTCTGCTCATAGTCGGCGACCAGCAACGCCAGAGTCTGGACGTAATCCTCCTGGCCGGCGTCCATATCCGGACGGCCGAACCACTTGTCCAGGATCACGGCGGCCGCATCGCTCTCGGCATCCGACCGGATCGGCCGCAGGGGGAAGCGCCGGACCATATCGAGATAGCTGTCGCGGACGGGGTAATTCATTGTGCGGGTCTTTGACTTCTTCATAATTCACCCTTCCATTGATCTTTGTCATATCAGGCGTGATAACAAAATGTCAACACACGCAAGAACGAATCGCCGCAGCCGAGACGACGGGCGCACCGAAACCGGCGTTAAGGAAGACCTTGAAGCACTGCCCTGCGAACCAATT
>CAIMWO010000075.1 GCA_903845195.1 uncultured Phycisphaerales bacterium | reverse complement strand
CGGGCAGCGATCTTTGAATACATCGAGGTGTTTTATAATCGTCAACGAAGGCATTCTTCGTTAGGCTATCTGAGCCCCGAAGCGTTCGAGGCCGGCCTCAATTGACCCCAGGCCGCGCCCACCGTTCGTGGGCAAGGTCAAGGCCAGTCCACCAAGTGAACCGGGGCCTCAGAAAAATCCCAACCACTCACCCCGCCCTTACTTCGTCTCCGCCGGTGCCGTCGCCGCAGCCTTCTCATCTGGCTCTTCCAGCAGCTTCGTCACCTTCGTCTCCGTATCTTCCCGTGCATCCGTGTACCGCAGCACACCCTTCTTGTCGATCAGGAACATCGTCGGAATGCCATCCACGCCGTACTTCGTCGCCAGCGGATGCCACCCATCCTGATCTTTTTCCCGCAGCTGCACCCACGTCATCGCGTTCTCCTTGATGAACGTGTTGACCTCATCATCAGCCTTGTCGCAGTCGATGCCCACGATCTCCAGACCCTTCTCGTGCAACTTCTTGTACAGCGCCTTCACCCGCGGCAATTCCGCCTTGCACGGGCCACACCACGTCGCCCAGAAGTCCAGCAGAACCACCTTTCCCTTCAGGCTTTCCGTGCTGAACTTCCCATCGGTGGTCGTGCGCCCCGCAATCACCAGCGGCTTGCCGACCATGTCCTGCTGCGCCTTGTCCGCATCCATCTGCGCCACGACCTGCTTGGCAACATCGCCCGTCAAAGTCGTGCGGATCGTGTCCGAAGCCTTCTTGGTCATCGCCTCATTGGCCCCGCCCACCTGCGTCATCATCATCAGCGTCCCGGCCACTTCATCATCGGTGGGATGGGCTTTCGCAACTTCAATGTAATCCGTCAGCACCTTGTCCTGGGCCTTGGCATCCTCGGAGTTCTGCACCCATAGCCCGAACGCCAGCGAATTTTTCGCCGTCATCGCCGCTTCCGCGTCCTTGCCGCCGGCGACATCCGTCAGCGTCTTGGTCGATTCCTCATCGCCAAACACCGCCGCAATCCCCATCATCTGCAGCCGCGCCTTCGCCGCCGCTGGCTCATTCTGCGTGGTCCCGATTTCGTCCAGCAGCACAATCATCTTCTTCAGCGGCGGCAACACCGCCGCACTCTTCTCCTTCCGAAACTTCGCATCCCCGATCGACTTGAGCGAAGGCATCGACTCCCGCAGCGCGCTGTTCGCCGCCATCAGGTCCGCCTGGATCGCCGTGACGCTCCGCGCCTGCTTCGGTTCCGTCGCCGGCGCCGTTGCCGGACCCGTTGCCGCAACCTCCGCCGAAACCGCCGTCAGCCATCCCGCCGAAACCACCGCACCCAGCAGTGCGAATGTGACAACTTTACGTGTTAATGACATCGAAGATCCTTTCGAGAAATTGAAATTAAAATTGAGATTTAAGTCCGACAATCTTAGCGGCCAACCGCCCAAAAGTCCCCACAATCAACCAACAATCGGCAGTCGTTCAACTTGCCTGTTCAAGCCCATGGATCCCATCAAGCCCAGGGATTGCAATCCCTGCGGCTCGCCCCGTCGATACCCAATAAACCAACACAAATGCCAGCACCCTGAAAATGCCCGCCCAAAAGAGTACACTATATCACGCTATCTCCAATGATCGTCTTTGTGTTCATTCGTGTTCATTTGTGGCTAATTTACGTCGTCAGCGTCGTCAGCGCCGTCGCGCTATAACTCATCAACGCATCCCGCTGGAGTTCCATAGTTGCCGTGAATCAACCCTTGTCACCAACTTTTCCAATTGCGATTCGACCCTGTCGCATCGGCCCCTTCTCGCTCGCCATCCCCGCGATGCAGGCCGGACTCGCCGGCTACAGCGACATGGCCATGCGCGTCGTCGCCCGCCGCCGCGGCTGCCCCTACGCCGTCACCGAAGCGCTCCTCGATCAAGTCCTCATGCGTGGCGGTCGCGGCCGCGAAAAAGGCGCCATCCTCTGCCCCGAAGACCATCCCGTCGCCGCCCAGCTCATGGGCTCCGATCCCGACCAGGTCGCTGGCGCCGCGAAAATCCTCCTCGAGGCCGGCTTCGACGTCATCGATCTCAACTTCGCCTGCCCCGTCCGCAAAGTCATGGGCCGGTGCCGCGGCGGCTACCTCCTCAGCGATCCCGCAACCGCCATCACCATGATGCGCCGCGTCCGCGACGTCGTCCCCGGCCCCCTCACCGTCAAACTTCGCCGCGCCCTCAACGAATCCGCCAAAGCCTCCGACGCCTTCAACCAGGTCTTCGATGAAGCCTGCCGCCTCCAGTTCGTCGCCATCGCCGTCCACGGCCGCACCGTCGAACAAAAATACACCGGCACCGCCGACTGGAACTTCCTCCGCGCCCTCAAACAACGCACCCCCGCTAGCGTCACCCTCTTCGGCTCCGGCGACGTCTTCACCGCCGAAGACGCCCTCCGCATGTACACCTCCACCGGCATCGACGGCGTCTGGATCGCCCGCGGCGCCATCGGCAACCCCTGGATCTTCTCCGAATTCGCCGCCCTCCTCCGCGGCCAACCCCTCCCGCCACCACCCTCCATTCACGCCCAACGCGAAGCACTCCTCGAACATTTCGCCCTCGCCGTCGAAATCTACGGCGAAGACCTCGCCTCGCGCCAAATGCGCAAGCTCGGCATCAAATACTCCAAGCTCCACCCCAACGGCCCCGAAGTCTGGCGCGAATTCATCGCCGTCAAGAACCAACGCGACTGGAACACCGTCCTCCAACGCCACTACCACCGCGACGGTCCCGGCATCCGCGTCCCATCCGTCCCCGATGCCGAGGACGTGTGCAAAGATTCCTGTGAACCCAGTACTCGAAACGATTCTGTCCCATTACCTGGTGCAGCATGAAGCGCAAAATGAATTGGAAGATCATCGAATCAAACGTGCGCGAAGCACGCGAAGAACTGGAGTCTTTGGAAAAACTCATTGCAGACAAAAAGAAACGCAATGAGATAGAACTGCAGATAAGCTTGCAGCATGCCTATCACCACCTGAATTTTGCTTGGCATATCCGTAGGAAACCAACCAAGAAATACGGAAATTGTTCGAATCGAGATTTCAAAGCTTGGGGTCAGTTTCCGCAAAATTTCTGGTGGGATTGACGATATCGTGGCAAATCGCATCCTCATCATCAAACCCTCCTCCCTCGGCGACGTCGCCACCACCCTTCCCATGCTCTGCGATCTCCGCCGCGCCTACCCCGACGCCAAAATCGACTGGCTCATCCACCCCTCCCTCACCGCCCTCCTCCAAGGCCACGACGCCATCAACGACCTCATCCTCTTCGACCGCAAAAAACTCGCCTCCTGGTGGTACAAACCCTCCGCCCTCTCCCTCTTCCGCAAACTCCTCAAACAACTCCGCGCCGCCCGCTACGACCTCGTCATCGACGCCCAAGGCCTCTTCCGCTCCGGCTTCCTCGCCCGCTACACCGGCGCCAAAACCCGCATCGGCTTCGCCACCGCCCGCGAAGGCGCCACCCTCTTCTACACCCACAAAGTCCCTCTCCCCAACCGCGGCAAAACCATGCTCGCCGTCGACCGCATGCGCGCCCTCCTCGCCCCCCTCCACATCGACACTACCACCCCCGCCCAATTCCGCCTCCCCGTGCAAGTAACTCAGCATTCAGCATTCAGAATTCCGAATTCCTTCGTCGCCATCATCCCCGGCGCTCGCTGGAACACCAAACGCTGGGATATCGAACGCTACATCGAAATCACCCGCAAACTCCTCGCCGACGGCCAACACGTCCTCCTCCTCGGCAGCCCCGACGAAAAACCCCTCTGCGACCAGATCCAAGCCGCCGCCCCCGCCGCCACCAATCTCGCCGGCCAAACCACCCTCGCCCAAATGATCGCCCTCCTCGACCGCGCCTCCCTCATCCTCGGCAACGACTCCGGCCCACTCCACGTCGCCGTCGCCCTCGGCAAACCCATCGTCGCCATCTACGGCCCAACCTCTCCCGACTTCGTCGGTCCCTACGGCCAACTCCAAAACGTCCTCCGCCACGACGTCCCCTGCCACCCCTGCCGCCTCCGCGAGTGCGACCACCACTCCTGCATGAAAGGCGTCCCCGTCGAACTCGTCTGGGAAAAAATGAAGCAAGTCTCCAACCCTCCAACCAAGGTGTAAACCCCCCATGCCGAAACATTCTGAATTCCGAACTCTGAATTCCGAATTCCCCCTCATCCTCGCCTCCGCCTCCCCCCGCCGTGCCGCCCTCCTCCGCGAAGCCGGCTTCGATTTCCAAGTCATCGTCAGCCCCGTCCGCGAACCACACCAGCGCCCGCGCGACGTCCCCATCGAAATCTGGCCCTGCGTCCTCGCCCACATCAAAGCCGCCGCCGTCCAAAAACATCTCCGCGATAAAAACGCCATCATCCTCGGCGCCGATACCATCGTCCTCCTCGACAACCGCATCCTCAACAAACCCCGCGATCGCGCCCACGCCCGCCACATGCTCTCCCGCCTCTTCGGCCGCCAACACCAAGTCATCACCGGCATCTGCCTCCTCCGCGGCGACACCCTCCGCCTCTCCCGCGCCGTCTCCACCTGCTTCGTCCGCCGCCCCTCCAAATCCTGGCTCGATTCCTACCTCGACTCCAACCTCTGGAAAGGCAAAGCCGGCGCCTACGGCATCCAGGACTCCGACCAACTCGTCCAACTCCGCTCCGGCGAATTCTCCAACGTCATGGGCCTCCCCCTCCAACTCCTCACCTCCGAACTCGCCTCCCTCTACAACCGCGACCGTCAGGGAGCGCCAATCTCGTCACCACACTGACGGTAGGTTCGCCAGCACCATAATGTTCAGCAACACGCGCGTTGCCCCCAATTCATCGTTCATCGTTCAACATTCATCGTTTTTCCACCCCACCCGCATCCTTTTTCCCGCAAATCATCCCGAGTAGAATCCCCTCCATGAAACTACGAAACCTCCAATCCCCCCTCACCCTCCTCGCCCTGCTCCTGCTCGCCCAACTCGCCGCCTGCGGCGCCGGCTCCACCACCGCCCCCGCCCCCCCCACCTCTCAACCCGCACTCACCTTCGCCACCATCAACCTCACCATCAAAGACCAACCCTTCACCATCGAAGTCGCCGACACCGACCCCAAACGCCAGCTCGGTCTCATGAATCGTCCCTCCCTCCCCAAAAACCGCGGCATGCTCTTCGTCTTCGAAAAACCCGACTACTACAGCTTCTGGATGAAAGACACCCTCATCCCCCTCGACCTCGTCTACCTCGACGAATCCGGCAAAGTCGTCGACATCCACCCCCTCAAACCCAAGGACGAAACCGCCATCGAACCCTCCGCCCCCGCCAAATTCGCCCTCGAACTCAACGCCGGCACCTGCAAAACCCTCTCCCTCACCCTCGGCAACACCCTCAAACTCCCCGAATCCCTCACCCCCAAACCCAACGCCGACAAGCCCAACTAACCCCAAATAGCCACCATCGCGCCATCACGCCAACCTCTCACAAGTCCCAATTAACCACTTAACGATTTAACAATTTAACCGCCCTCCCTTCGCCCCCCGTCCCCCCCATTCTGAATTCACCACTCTGAATTCTGAATTCAATAAAGCCCCTCCTCCGACTCGCCGAAGATCATCAATAACACCCGCTCTTCCCAGCGGCCCATTCACCTTTGCGCCACCCGCACAATGCCAGGCCCCTTGGAAAGCATCACTAAGGACTAAGGACTAAGCACTTCTCAAACAGAGTAATCCATGGTTGCCGGTTCGTCGCCCCGAATTCTTCTCGTCGCTGACCAGATGCCCACCGAGGCCTCCGGCCTCAGCACCCTCCTCGCACGCTCCGACTGGCGCTTCATCATCTCCAACATGCACTCCGCCCTCGAAAAAATCGGCCAGCAGGAACTCGCCGCCGCCCTCATCCTCGCCCCGCCAACCTACTTCAACGGCCACCAGAAAGACCTCGTCCGCGTCCTCGACGAACTCGTCCAGCGCCAAATCGGCGCCATCCTCCTGGCCTACAACGATGCCGACCTCGAAACCGCCGGACGCATGGCCTCCTCCGACGGCCTCATGACCGTCCCCCTCCATTGCCCGCCCGACGAACTCATCGGCCGCCTCGCCGGCCTCGCCTCCGTCCGCCCCATCATCGATCAACTCCAACGCGAAAATGCCATGCTCCGCAAATTCGACAACGGCCTCAATTCCCAGATCACCCAGATGGATGAAGAGATGCGCCTCGCCGCACGCCTCCAGGTCGATTTCCTCCCCCGCAAACTCCCCGAAATCCCCGGCTGCAATTTCAACGTCCTCTTCCGCCCCGCCAGCTACGTCTCCGGCGACATCTACGATGTCAATCGCCTCGATGAAGAACACATCGGCTTCTTCATCGCCGACGCCGTCGGCCACGGCATGCCCGCAGCCCTCCTCACCATTTTCATCAAACGCACCCTCCAAACCAAGGAAATCACCAAGGGCGGCTACCGCCTCATCCTCCCCGATGAAGCCCTCTCCCACCTCAATAACGAACTCGTCTCGCAACAACTTTCCCTCTGCCAGTTCGTCACCATGGTCTACGGCATCATCAACACTCGCACCCGCATCCTCCAATGGGCCCGCGCCGGCCACCCGCTCCCCATGCTCCTGAAAACCAGCGGCTCCGCCTCTGAGATGGATGTCGACGGCGCACTCCTCGGCGTTTTCCCCAACGAACAATTCGAACTCTCCAAAGTCCAACTCGAACCCGGCGACAGCGTCCTCATGTACTCCGACGGCTTCGAATCCGCCTTCACCGACCCCGCCGGCGTCGTCAACGAACGCTACCGCCACGAGTTCTCCAAAATCGCCGGCGCCCATCCGCAGAAAAGATTCCAATCCATGATCCAGGAATTGGATCAACAAGAAGGCTCCCTCCACCAACGCGACGACCTCACCGCCCTTCTAATGTCGCTCAGCGACGAAAACTAACTCTTGACCCATGCCACAACAAGTCCCGCGTCGACAGACAACCCCACCAAGTTTAGCGGCGTCGCATCGCGACGCGCGTCCCCCGCCCCAACGGGACCCGCGTCCATAGCCAGTGCGCGACCAACGGCAACCTCTGGCAATTCCAAGTTTAGCGGCGTCGCTCGCGACGCGTCCCCTGCCCCAACGGGGCAACCGATCCGACTCCGCCTCCCGTCCTTCCCAATCTCCAGGAGCGAAGCTCCGACAGGTAATAGCTGCAACCGTAAGGTTGCAGAAATCCCATCAAAAAACCTGCGGAGGGCTGAAAGCCCGGCACAAGTCGCAAATCACCGCGTTCCAACACTCTCCCCCAAAAGCCCTCCATCTACAATGGCGCGAGTCAACCACCCTTGGCCCTTGGTACCGCGACGGTCACGGAGCGCCCGTCCACCGTTCCTCCGGCGATCACTCTCCCCGCGTCACTCGCTTCATCCCCTACTATTCCTACCGGACATGGTAGAAGATTGCCAACCTATTACACTTTCTTGGCAACCTCCTCCCCCTTGACCGACCCCCTCACCTCGGCCTCACCGCCGCCGGTATCGGCGGCACAAACACAATCATCAGCTTCCCCTCCTCCACCGTGATCTCCCGCATCACCACCTTCCGCCGATCGAACGTAAACTGCAGCGGAAACGGCTCCCCACGCATCACCGCAGCCGTCGTCCCCCGCACATCCGGCATCAGCCCGTCCGCACGTTTCGTCCCCAACTGCACCGCCAGCGCCCGTTCCAGCACCGGCATCACCGTCGGTATCGCTGCCTGGATCTTCCGCTGCACCAAGAACTTAGGCACCGGCAAACTTCCCAGCCACGCGCCATCCACCTCAATCATCCCCTCCGCCTTGCCATCCGCACCCTCCTGCGTCTTTACCCGGAATACCAAGCTTACCACGCCACCCGAATTCCCCCGCCCATCGCCGCCGCCCGGCGCCAGCGTCGTCCGCACCGCCACCGTCACTTTTCCCGGCGAAAACACCACCATCGGCTGCGAAACCTTCGGCCCATTCGCCCGCGTTGCCGCCCCCCCCGCGCCCGCACCGGCACCGCCCGCATCCGATTCCCCAAACCGCACCGCCAGCCAACTGTTGATTTCCTCCTGCGTGATCATCCACCGCTGCTCACCTAAAGGCACACGCTCCAATGTGTTATGCAACTCGAACGTCACCTTGCGTTGAAAACCCTCCGCCGCATCGATCGCCGCCATCTCGCTGCCATCCAGCGGCTGATACCACGACGGCGTCCGTCGCGACAATCCCCATGCCACCATCACCAACACAATGAGCAAACCTGCGATTGTAAGTCCCCAGCCCCGCTTGCTTTGTGGCAGCCATCGCTTGAGGCCATGCCGCTGGTGCCGCATCGCAGCCGATCCGCCCGTCACCCCTGTTCGACTTGCTCGGCTCATTGCGACAGCTTTCCAAGATGATGCAGAAAAACAACACGCCTTACAGCCGCCGTAACCGTTGTGCCGGCGGGTAGTTGGCGGGTTCAAGAAAACAAGCCCGGCACGCTTCAAAATCGGGGTTACAATAACCCTAGAGAGAAGAGGAAGCAATCGGCTTATGACTATGAATTCCATGCAAATTTCAGTGCCCATTTCGACGGAAAAACCTGAGTTTTCAAGGGAAAATTCTTGGGAAGTTCGGAAACGATGGGCCGGCCAGGAGGGGCGCGAGCGTGGGGCTGAAGACGCGGCGGGGGGGATTCTGGCTGAGCGCTGGCCGACGCTGGCGGGAGCCATGTCGCGGTATAAGCAGAACGTTGCAGAGTCTTTTACGACAATGGCTTATGAGTGCGTGCAGGCGGGGATTATCCGGCTGGATGATCGGCGGAAGCTGGCGGCGGAAGCCGCGGCGCTGGGGATCCGGGATTTTGATGCGCAACTCCTTATGGCGTGTGCAGTTAGACAATGGTCTCTGGATCGACACTACGATCCGGAACCCACGCGGGAGGCGCCGGCGCTGTCGTTCGAATACAAGTCTTGGAATAAGGCCTGGTTGCGATTTGCCATCGTGGTGGGGGCGGCACTCAGCATCGACCTGGTGCTGATCCTGAAATGGCTTTCCTAGGCGCGCCTTTCAGACCCGATTCAGACCGATTCGGATCGATTTTGAACGCGTTTTGACACCATTTTGATGTGGTATTGAAGTGTTTTGAGGTGTGTTTTTACTGTTTTTGCGTGTGTTTTTCGAGTTTTGGGCGCGATTTCGGCGACGACGTAAATTAGCCACAAATGGACACAAATTAACACGAATGGAAAAGGTTGAACGACAAAGCGCGGGGAGATTATTACCACGGAACTCACCGAGAACACGGAGGAGGTTGAGTCTTGAGGCTTGAGTCCTGAGTCTTGAGGAAGGCGGGGCGGCGTGAGGGGATGGGCGGTTTATATAATACACATGTAGATCAAACGATTTAATTGCAACGGAGACGCGAAGGCGCGGGTTGGCGGGCTAGAGGTTATGAGATAGGCGTTATGGGTTATGGGGCCGGGAAGAAGCAAGTAGCAAGAAGTAAGAAGCAAGACGCGGAGGAGGGGGGTTGGGGCAGTCCTTAGTGCTTAGTCCTTAGTGCTTAGTGGCTATCTCACGAGAGAACCGCCGATGAACGCAGATAAACGCGGATAACTTGGATTCTTTGGTATCGATCGGCGTTCAACGGCGTTCATCTGCGGTTTCAATATTATTGAGATAGTTTCGTAGTCCGACCCGCTCGGCTAAATAGCTTCCAAACTCTACCACTGTGGGATTAAGGGGTGCCAGTTTGAGGTTTCAATTCTTCAAAGACGACGATTAAGTCAGGTGTGGTCTTGCTCCAGCCCCTCCACCAATCTCGCAGATGCACATGTGACTGTCCGGGCGTTGGAGAGCAGGTTTCGAATCTTGTTTTTGCATTTTGTAGAAATGCAATCACTAAATCGATTTCATCTGCCGTGAGACTTAACGTCAACTCGCGGAGTTCCAATGGCAAATCTGCCTCGAGATCATTGATCGCATATCCAAAGACTTTCATCCTTACCTCCTGGTTTATGTTCGCGGTGGTGGCGTCCATCCATTGGCGCTCAGGCATTTTCTTGTTGCTTTCGACGAAATTGGAATACCTTTTCTAATGTCATCGGCTCATGGCGCCGATCCATTCTTGCCCAATCCTGGCCGGAGTTTCCCGTGACAGTAAGTCTCCTACAGGAAGGTTACAGAGGGTGATGCTTGTATCTGAGGGTGGGGCCATCACCAAATGCTTCGACGCGCATTATTCCGAGCCCTCGCCAATCAGGTGGCCGCGAAATGTAAGCATTGATGGTGTCACGTCGTTGATCCGTGGCCACCTTGATGGCATTTTGCATGACAGAATGGAGATCTGTCCCAAGCCGAGAGGCACAATCCTCTACGATCGAAAGCGAGAGCAGGACATCACGCCAATCTTTCAGATCATTGTCAATTACCAATCCAAATGTTCCCGCACGGAGTGCCTGAATTGCGTTCGTTCGTACTGCATAAATTGCCATTCGCAATGAAAATGCTGGCAACGTATACGCTTGGTCCATAGTCAATTTACTTGCTATGTCAGTCAAATCCGCACGCGACCGAGGAGGTGACGTCTCGAACACGTGAAGGAGTGCGAGTTCCGCGGCAGTCGGAATTTCTACATCACCCCCCATTGCATAGTAGCGAATGGTGGGTGGAACGGTCTCGAGAAAAGCATCAATCGCTTCACCAAGCACTTTGCTGACATCGTCTGACATTGTTGCTCCTATACGGTGACCAGTTGGTCGTGATTATATGTTACTCGTTCTATTACTTCGAAGTTGTGCCATTCGAGCAATGGACGAAGTGGGATGTTCTTGTGGTGGTATGGTGCGGTTGTGGAGAGAGAGCAAAGCACCGCATTACCATGCGGTGCTCCGGGGCGGTTCGAGGGGGAGGGATGGGTTGGGGGGATTGTTGATTGGGTGCGGCGGATGGGGCCGTTGCCGCCTGCGCGGGGGGAGTGCGGGCGGGGGGAATGGTGGACGGGCGCTCCGTGACCGTCGCGGTACCAGGGGCCGGCGGTGATTGGGCCACGCAGTCGTAGACGGCGGTTTTTGTTGGAGAGTGTTGGAGCGCGGTGATTGGCGATATGTGCCGGGCTTTCAGCCCTCCGCAGATTTTTTGACGAGGTCTCTGCAACCTTACGGTTGCAGCTATTACCTGTCGGAGCTTCGCTCCTGGAGATTGGGAGGGACGGGATCGGTCGCCCCGTTGGGGCTGGGGATTGTTGGGGGGGGGCGTTTTCCAGGGGTTCCCGTTGGTCACCCACTGGCTATTGACGCGGGCCCCGTTGGGGCAGGAGGGGGAGGGAAAATTCAGAATTCAGAGTTCGGAATTCAGAATGGTTGGGGAGACATAGAACTTGAAACATGAAACGCGAAATAGGAAAGGCGAAACGCGAAACGGGGGGAGTGGATTTGAAATTGGAGATTTGAGATTTCAGAAAACACGGCCGACGGGGGCGTTGGTGCCACTGGCGTTGGCCTGGGGGGAGAAAACATAAAACATAAAACATAAAACATGAAACTGGTCGGCGGGTGGATGGAAGATTTGGAGGGTGGGAGCGTTGGGCTTTTGGTCATGGTGATGCTGGGGTCATAAGGCATAAGGATTATTGGCATGGTGGAACGACGCGAGTTTTTGAGGGCGGGGGTGGGGGCGGCGGTGGGGGTTTTGGCGGGGATGCAGATGGCGCGGGGGCAGGCGGGTGGGGAAGGGAAGGCGGCGGCAGGGGCGATGGGGGCGGGGATGAGAGGAATTGGGGCGCGGGGGGAGGAGTTGATGGTGCATCGGTTTGGGGTGAACTATACGCCGTCGAAGAATTGGTGGTATTGCTGGAATGATTTTGATGCGGGGGATATCGCACGGGACATGGATGCGATCGCGGGGCTGGGGATGGATCATTTGCGGGTGCAGTTGATTTGGCCGTACTTTCAGCCGAATCCGGGGACGGTGAGCGGGGCGCATGTGAAGCGGTTGGGGGAGTTGATGCGGCTGGCGGCGGAGCGGAAGTTGGATGTGCAGGTGTCGGTGTTTACGGGAGGCATGAGCGGGTTTACGTTTCGACCGCCGTTTTTGGTGACGCAGGAGGATCAGGCGCGGTTTTACACGTCGGAGGGATTTTGGAAGGCGGAGCAGGTGTTGATTGTGGAGTTGGCGGCGATGCTGAAGAAGCAGCCGAATTTTCTGGGGTTTGATATTGGGAACGAGATTAACTGTACGTGGAGAGGCAAGCCGCGGGAGGGGGATGCGTGGATGGATAAGGTGCTGGGGTTGATGGAGAAGGAGTGTCCGGAGCAGGTGCATGTGAATGGGGTGGATCATCAGCCGTGGATGAATGGGTCGACGTTCAGTCCGCAGCATTTGGCGGAGCGGCAGCGGATTGTGCCGCTGCATTGTTACGCGGGATTTTCGGGGGCGCTGCAGCATGGCGGGGTGTTCGATCCGGCGAGCATCAAGTTGATGGCGGGGATGGCGGCGCTGGTGCGGGCGTATGGGAAGGATATGAAGAAGCCGGTGTGGGCGCAGGAGTTCGGGATGTCACGCGAGTGGGTGAAGGAGAAGCGGATCCCGGAGTTTGCGGAGAAAGCGGTGACGGCGGGGATCGAGGGGGGCGTGAGCTGGTTCACGTGGTGGTGCAGCCATGATATCGATCGGAAGTTTGAGTTTCCCTCGCTGGAGTATGATTTGGGATTGCTGACAGTGGATCAGAAGGTGAAGGATGTGGGGCGGAAGTTCAAGGAGCTGGCGGAGGCGTATCGGGGGAAGGCGGTGAAGATACCGGCGCGGGAGTTGGCGGCGGCGCCGACGTCCTGGGGAAGGGATGAGGCTTGGACGTGGTTGATGGAGTGGATGAAGTGAGGAGGAGAAAACATAAAACATGAAACATAAAACATGAAACATAAAACATGAAACGCGAAAGATGAAACTCGAAACGCGAAACGGGAAACTGCTGCCGCGCCGCTTCGGGTTACATGCAATTGGAGGGGATTGGGGGTATCTTCGGGGGGCGGTAATTCGGCAGATGTCGGCGGCTCATTGGAAGTGATAATCACATGGATCGACGTGAGATTGCGGAGGTGATGGCGTCGGCGGGGCTTCGGCCGCAGCATCAGTTTGGGCAGAACTTCATGGTGGATCAGAAGGTGCTGGGGGCGATTGCGGATGCGGGGGAGGTGAGGGAAGGGGATGTGGTGCTGGAGGTGGGGCCGGGGGTAGGGAATTTGACGCGGCTGTTGTCGCAGCGGGTGGGGGCGGCGGGGGCGGTGCTGGCGGTGGATATCGATTACAAGTTGATGCCGGCGGCGCAGAGGTATCATGCGGCGCTGACAAATGTGCATTGGTTGAATGCGGATGTGCTGGCGGGGAAGCATGAGATAAATCCGGAGGTGGTGGCGAAGTTGCGGGAGTTGTGCGGGGCGCGGGCGGGGTGCGGGTTAAGGTTGGTGAGTAATTTGCCGTACAACGCGGCGAGTCCGCTGGTGGCGGAGTTGCTGGTGGAGATGTGGGGGGAGACGAAAAACATAAAACAGAAAACAGAAAACATGAAACGGGAGGGAGGGGGCGACCGAGTGGATGGGGCGCTGTTTTTTCAGCGGATGGCGTTTACGGTGCAGTGGGAGGTGGGGGAGCGGATGCGGGCGGCGGTGGGGACGCGGGACTATGGGCCGCTGGGGATTTTGATACAGTTGCTGGGGGATGTGGCGATGGTGCGGAAGATTCCGCCGGGGGCGTTTTGGCCGCCGCCGAAAGTGCATTCGGGATTGGTGACGGTGGTGCCGCGGCGGGAGCGGTTTGGGAGGTTGAAGGATGCGGTGGCGTTGCAGAGATTGCTGGCGGGGGTGTTTTCGCATCGGCGGCAGAAGTTGCTGAATGGGATCAAGCATTATGTGGGAGAGGCGTTTACGGCGGAGATGGCGGAGCGGCTGAAGGCGGCGGGGATCGATGGGAGCTTGCGGCCGGAGAGTTTGAAGGTGGAGGAGTTTTTGGTTTTGGCGGAGGTGGTGGGGAATCTACCACGACGGCACGACGACACGACGTAAATTAGCCACAAATAAACACGAATGAACACGAATGATTTTGAATTTTAGGGGTTAGTGGATGAGTGATTTTGTTTTGGTGAATGGGCAGGTGGTGGCGTTTGAGGGGGCGGGGTTGTTTGAGACGATGCGGGCGCGGCGGGGGAAGATATTTCGGGCGCGGCAACATTTGGAGCGGATGACGAAATCGGCGGAGGCGCTGGGGATTGCGTTTGTGCTGGGGGAGGATCAGCTGGCGGAGATGGCGACGGAGTTGCTGGAGGCGAATGGGTTGATGGGGGGAGAGGCGCGGATGCGGTTGACGGTGACGCGGGGGGACTTGCATGCGGTGACGGCGGAGGAGCCGGTGCCGCCGGTGACGCTGATGCTGTCGGCGACGGCGATGACGGGGTATCCGGCGGAGGCGTATGAGAAGGGGATGACGGTGGTGGCGAGCCGGTACAAGCAGAATCCGGAGAATCCGCTGTGCGGGCATAAGAGCACGAGTTATTTCGATCGGTTGCTGGCGCTGCGGGAGGCGCATGTGGCGCGGGCGGGCGAGGCGTTGTGGTTCACGGCGAAGGAGAATTACCTGGCGGAGGCGTGCACGGCGAATGTGTTCATCGTGGATAAGGATGGGCATTTGGCGACCCCCCCACTGCTGATGCCGGGAAGGGAGGATCAGAGGTTGTGTTTGCCGGGGATCACGCGGCAGGTGGTGATGGAGTTGGCGACGGGGATGCAGGTGCTGGTGCATGAGCGGATGCTGACGGTGGAGGATCTGCTGGGGGCGCGGGAGGTGTTGCTGACGAATGCGATCATGGGGGTGATGCCGGTGACGCGGATGGAGAGGCATGAGGTGGGCGGGGGGAAGGTGGGGGAGATGGCGGGGAGGTTGCGGGCGGGGTATGAAGAGGCTTTGGCGAGAGGTGCGTAGTCGGTTTGAACCACCAAGGCACCAAGACACCAAGATGGGTGGAGAAACGACGTAAATTAGCCACAAATTAGCCACAAATGAACACGAATTTTGTAGATATATTTGGGAGGACGACATGGTGAAAAAAAATGTGACGGTTGGAGAGGTGGCGGGGGTGATGGAGATGGTGGCGCCGGTGCGGTTGGCGGAGGGGTGGGATAATGTGGGGTTATTGACGGGGGATGGGCGGTGGCCGGTGAAGCGGGTGATGCTGGCGATGGATTTGACGCGGGAGGTGCATGATGAGGTGGTGGCGCGGAAGGCGGAGGTGTTGATTGTTTATCATCCGCCGATATTCAAGGCGATGAAGACGTTGCGGGTGGGAGGCGGGGAGCCGATGGATCTAGCGGTGTCGCTGCTGGCGCACAAGGTGGCGGTGTATTCGCCACACACGGCGTTGGATACGGCCCAGGGTGGGACGAATGATGTGCTGGCGGAGGTGATTGGGGCGAAGGTGACGGGGTCGCTGACGCGGGCGGCGGGGAAGGGGCAGTATTTGAAGTTGGTGACGTTTGTGCCGGAGGGGCAGGTGGAGGAGGTGGCGGAGGCGGTGTTTGCGGCGGGTGCGGGGCATATCGGGGTGAAGGCGAAGTACACGCGGTGTTCGTTTCGGCACGCGGGGACGGGGACGTTCATGGGGGATGAATCGGCGAATCCGGCGGTGGGGACGGCGAGAGTTTATGAGCGGGTGGCGGAGATTCGATTTGAGACGATTTTGCCGACGGAGAGGGCGGCGGCGGTGATCGATGCGTTGAAGGAGGCGCATCCGTATGAGGAGCCGGCGTTTGATTTGCTGATGATGCAGGCGGAGCCGGAGGAGGTGGGGTTGGGGCGGTTGGCGATGTTGGAGGGGGAGATGACGCTGGCGGAACTGGCGGGGCGATGCAAGAGGGCGCTGAGGGTGAAGTATGCGCAGGTGGTGGGAAATCCGAAGCGGCGGGTGAGGAAGGTGGCGTTGATCGCGGGGGCCGCGGGGAGGTTGGCGTTGGATGGGGTGGAGGAGGCGTACGATGTGCTGGTGACGGGGGAGTTGAAGCATCATGAGATGCTGGCGTATTTGGCGGCGGGAATTGGGGTGGTGTGTTTGGGGCATAGCGAGACGGAGCGGCCGGTGCTGGGGGTGGTGGCGTCGCGGTTACGGAAGCATCTGAAGGGGGTTGAGGTGCGTATTTGTAGTAAGGATTGTTCGCCGTTTACAGTGTTTTGATTGTCTGCGAGTTGCGGACGGCCGATAATCGGGGATAATGTTATTCCACGTTCGCGGCAGAAAATGCCGATAGAGGTCAGACACTCTCCAGTTTGCGCCAATCCGGCCTTTGAGAGTGAGATGCTCATCTACAAAAAAGGAGCTCCCTTGAAACGTTCTTCGATTCTTACCCGTGCGGTGGCAGGTTTGCTGTTGGCGACCTCAGGATTTCTGGCCACGAGTCATCTGTTGGCGCAGACGACGGCACCGGCTGCGACAACGGCGCCGGCGACCACACAGAAAGTGCTGGCGGTGATCAACAAGCAGTCGATCGACGCGGACAAGTTCAATCAGCTATTGATGTCGATTGGCGGCATGCGGCTGTTTGAGCAGGTGGTGGACCTGGTGATTGCCGAGCAGGCGTGCAATGTGGCCGGGGTCGATGTGAACGCGCCGGAATTTCAGAAGAATATTCAGGCGGAACTGGACCGGAATCTGAATGAGCTGGGGAATCAGGGCGTGCCGAAGGAACAGCGGCAGCAGGCGTTGCAGCAGTTGTTGCAGCGGCAGAACATTTCGCTGCCGGAATATCAGATGACGCTGCGGAAGGCGGCGTGCCTGCGGGTGCTGGCCAAGGGAAAGGTGACGATCACCGACACGAACCTGGCAGAAGCGTTCGAGGCGGAATACGGGGAGCGGGTGCGCGGCCGGCTGCTGTCGGTCAAGACGATGGAAGACGCGGCGGAAGTCCGCAAAGCGATCGAGAAGGAAGCGAAAGATCCGGCGGAAGTGGCCAACATGCGGCAGATTCCGATGCGTTCGATCATCATCCCCAAGAGCGTCAACGTAGAGAAGAATCTGAAGACGCTTAAGGATATCGCATTTGAGCTGAAGGAACGGCAGCTTTCGGCGGCGTTGCCGCAGCCGGACGGCACGTATCTGCTGTTCTACCTGGACAAGAAGGAACCGCAGCAGGATGTGAAGCTCACTGATGTGAAAGAGAAGCTGCGTGAGAAGCTGACGGAGCAGGGCGAGATCAACTGGGCGAACAATCACCTGGCGTGGCTGCGTCGGCAGGCGGACATCCAGGTGAACGATCCGGTGCTTTCGCTGCAGTATGCTGAGTTGATTCAGCGGCAGAAAGCGGCGGCGACGCAGAACGCGACGCAACCGGCGACGGCCGCGGCGGCGACGCAGAATAAGTAATTGAAGCAAAGTTCCGAATATACGGGCCACCGGAACTTGGCAGTTCCGGTGGCTCGGTTTATTTTGGTGGCGAAGTGATTGTGATTTACACGACGACGGACCTAAATTAGCCACAAATGAACACTAATGAACACGAATGTTTTGAAGAGATAAGGAATTAGAGATGGCTGGCGGATCGAGTGAGCCGTTTACGATTGATGTTTCCACACGAATCCGGCGTTTGCCGCCGTATCTGTTTGCACGATTGAATGCGCTCAAGGCGGAGAAGCGGCGGGCGGGGGCGGATGTGATCGATTTGGGCATGGGGAACCCGATTGACCCGTCGCCGGACTTTGTGATTGAGAAGCTGTGCGAAGCCGCGCATGAAGCGAAGAATCACCGGTACTCGGTGTCTGTGGGGCTGTACAACCTGCGGCGGGAAGTCGCGCTCAAATACAAGCGGCGGTACGGCGTGGAGCTGGACCCGGACCGCGAGGTGGTGGCCACGATCGGATCGAAGGAAGGGTTTTCGCACCTGATGCTGGCGCTGCTGACGGCGGGCGATACCGTGGTGGTGGGCGATCCGGCGTATCCGATCCACATGTACGCGGTTACGCTGGCGGGGGGAAGCGTGATGAGCGTGCCGCTGGGGAACGATGATGCGTTTCTGGAGCGGATCGAGCACGTGCTGCAGAATCTGCAACCGCGGCCGAAGCTGGTGATTTTCAATTATCCGCACAATCCCAGTGCGCTGACGGTGGAGCCGGAGTTCTGGACGAAAGTGGTGGCCCTGGCAAAACGGTTCGGGGTGCTTGTGATTTCTGATTTTGCCTACGGCGAAACGTGTTATGACGGATACAAGGCGCCGTCGTTCCTGGCTGCGGCGGGATCGAAGGAAGTGGGCGTGGAATTTTCGACGATGTCGAAGCCGTACAACATGGCGGGATGGCGCGTCGGGTTCTGCTGCGGCAATCATGAGATGGTGCGGGCGCTTTCGACGATCAAGGGGTATTACGATTACGGGCATTTTGCGCCGATCCAGATTGCATCGATCATGGCGCTGCGCCATGGGGATGCATTCGTGCAGGAGCAGTCGGCGATTTATGAAAAGCGGCGGGATCTGCTGGTGGCGGGCCTGCGGAAAATCGGCTGGCACGTGGAGACGCCGCGGGCCAGCATGTTTGTGTGGGCGAAGGTGTCGGAAAAACATCTGGCGGGTAGAAGCACGCTGGACTTCTGCTTCCGGTTGCTGGAAGACGCGGACGTGGCGATTGCGCCCGGTGCGGGTTTCGGGCCGAACGGCGAAGGGTTTGTGCGGATCGCGCTGGTGGAGAACGAGCTGCGGATCAAGCAGGCGCTGCGGCAGATTGATGCGGCGTTGAACGGGAAGACCAAGCCGCAGCGGCCGACGAAGAAGAAGCCGGACGGGCCGGTGCATGACTCGCATTCTTCGATCATCGGCGGATGAGGGCGTTTGGCGAACGGCTATCCCAGAGGCGCAGAGACACAGAGGACGCACGGAGATTTTTCTCTTGTGCGTCTTTTTTGGGGGTTGTGGTATTCGTGGATTGTTGGCGATTTTCTCACCACAGAGTCGCAGAGTGACGGAGGACGCACAGAGGGATTACGATTTTAGCCTACCAAGACACCAAGGCACAAAGACAAATCGCAGGGGTTAGGGGAGCAGGGTGGGCACGTAGATTTGGCCGAGGCGAAATGAAGAAATAGGATCGGACTTCGTGTGCTTGGTGTGCTCGGTGGTTTATGAAGGCGGACCGCTGAATTGTTTTTTTCAAAAGCGCTGCGGCGGGGTAGGATGGGGGAATGGATTTGGCTGGGACGGGCGGGCGAAGGAGGAGGAGGAAAGAGTATGAGGTCCGTCCCCTTTGAGTCAGAGTCATTCCCAAAAGGAATCCAAGATGAATAGTCTGCGAAAATTGAGTTTGTTACCTTTACTGTTTTTGTTTGTGTGTGTGCTTAGCACATTGTGTACAGCGCAACCCGAACAGAATGTGCTGCCAGAGCGTCGCAACAACCTGTGCCTTGTAGAAGCAGTTGCAGAGGATATTAAGGATGACGACAAGGAAACGAAAACTACCCTCCGGGTAATGAAGATATTCATCGGTTCAGAGACGCTCAACAACCGTAAATTCGTTCATACATCTTTTCGCGTAACCCCAATGACCCGGGTTTATGAGCGAGAGGTGGCATTAGTCAAAGGTCAACGATCATTGTGGACCGTACAGGAGTCTAAAGACGGCTTGATCCATGTGGCGAGCGAGGCTTGGGAGGCTTGGGGAATGACTTTACCCATGGTTGAAAGCGAAAAAGAATACAAGTCGGCGATTCAGACCGCTACAACGATACAAAAGATTGCCTCATCACCTGCTTCTGAACAAATTGTGGCACTTTCGAAGTGGGTAGAGTCGGATAATGGTTTACGGTCTGCTTGGGCAGTGGGAGTCCTCACTGAATGGAGCCCTAAGCATGTCGAGTCATTCTCGGAGGGATTGGCAGAGAATCGCAAGATTCCATTAGAGGGGAAGATTGCTGTGGACAAAGCCATGCTGCACATTGATAGAAAGCGGTGGTTAAATGCAAAGGAACGGCTATCGACGCTAAGCTCTCTCGCAAACAATCCTGGCAGTGCGAATGAAGCAAACATCCTGCTGAACTACCTGAACAACACTGGAAAGCAGGACCTTCTCGACAGCGCGAGCACACTCGAATACCTGGATCGAATTGCGGTGAACACTAAGCTAGATCCCGCGACGAGACAATTTGCAGTATCTGTAATTGGGCATCAGGTCGAGAATAATCGTTCAGGCGTATTTGGATTGTTATTAAAGTACGTGAGTAATGCGGACTCTGGCGAAATTGGTTGCTCTGCCGCAAAAACCATTCACAATGAGTTTAATCTTAATGAAAAGGAATATGCAGCGTTGAAAGCTGTACGTGATCAACTCAAAGATAAGAAGGTCTCCGCCGCAGTGGACGAGGCTCTTGCTAAACGAGAATAGAAAGATCTGGTCCTGCCCGAAATCCGTGACACAGTAGTACTGCATTCCATTTGATCTGACTGGTGCGTTTATAAGCATGCCCAGCCCCCCCCGGGCTCCTGCCCCACTGAGCATGGCACCCCCCGGGCGAGCGTTTGCGCTTTTCCATTTTTGTATTGGGAACGGTGGGCTTGGTGGTTAGATCAGTCGGGCCGGCAGCGGAGCCGGACGGCTCTGAAGGGATGTGTGATTCGGGGGACGGGATTGGTGGAGCAATCCTATTGAATGGTGGGTGCCTCCGCGAACATGCCTGACGGGGCCCCTCCCCCGTAAGGCATGGCACACGTAGATTCACGTGGAATGAACCACTAATCGGCTTTGGATTTTTCGTTGGCGTAGGGGGATTCGGGGTATTTGCTTTTTAGGAGATCGAGGGCGGCGGTGGATTGGGTTTCTTCGCCGGCGGCGTGGAAGTTTTGGCTGGCGCGGTAGAGGAGTTCGGCGGCGTAGAAGCCGGAGGGATTGGCCTTGGCGTGCTGCAGGGCACAGCGCGCGGCGACGAGGGAGCGGCCTTCGGAGGCGTAGAGTTTCACGCGAAGGGTGCGGGTGAAGCCGTCCCACATGGAATCGGGGTATTCGTTTTCCCATTGATCGATGGTCTTGAGGGCGGTGTCGAAGTCCTTGGTGCGGATGTAGTTCTCGATGTTGCGAGCAAGAACGCCCTGGCGGATCTGCTGCTCGTTGTAGGGAAGGGTGCGGCGGTTTCCGGCGGCATCGATGGCGGTGCGGGCGAGTTTTTCGTCGCCCTTGGAAATGGCGGCGTAGGCGAGGGCGCAGTTGAGATTGTGAACCTGGCCGCGGGCGGCTTCGTTGATGTTTTTCTCCCAGAATTTCAGTTCGGTAAGGACGCCGGCGGCGTCATCGAGATAATCGCAGGCCGTGATGGCGTAGCTGCGGAGCAGCGTGAGGCGAAGTTCCATCGGGAGGGCCTTGGCGGCAGCGAGCCGGTAGACGGCAGCGGATTCCTTATATTGCTTGCGAAGTTGGAGCAGACGCGAGAGGTCGAATACATCATCAAAGAGCGTGCGATCGGAGGCGGGGGCTTCCTTGATCGCAGCCCAGGCGAGGCCCCAGGCGGCGTAGAGGTCATTGTCGGCCTGCTTCTTGAAGTAGAACATGCCACGGAGAGCCTGTTCGCCGGTCAGCTTGGCAAGGTTGTAATCTTTGAGGACGGCGGCGACGGCCTTGGAGGAATCTTCAGGGGGAGTTGGAAAACGCGCATACATGCGATCCTTGATGTCGATGCGGCGGGAGGTGGTGAAGGAGGTGCTGGCCAGATCGACTTTGAGCGTGACGGTGTAGTGGCCGGGAGTCAGGTAATAGTGATGAATCTTCTTGAGGACGCCGGTCATGGTTTGGCCATCGCCGAAATCCCAAGAAAGGGTGGGCTTGAAGGTGGGCGGGTAGAGGGCTTCAAAGGTGTAGCGTTGGAGGTAGGTATCGGGCGGGCTGAAGGCTTCGGCGGCGGGTTCGATGGAAAAATCGGCAGAATAGGGCGTACCGATTTTCTCCAGCGGGCCTTCGGAGGCACGGGCGACCTGCGCGAAGAGGACGCCGGGAAGGGGCGAGTATTGTTGCTCGCCGGGACGTTTCCAGACGACGGCGACGGCGGTAGGGCCGCCGGCCTGATTGGTCTGAACGACCTCGATGGAGTGCCAGCCGACGGTGAGCGGGACGTTCTTGGGATCGCGGACCTGCCAGTGGAGGCCGGAGTGATAGGCTTGGAAGATCGTTTTGCCATCGATCTTGAGCCAACCGGTGTCGGCGACGGTGAAATCGAAGCTGGCGGTGATTTCCTTATCGATTCTGAAGTGACCGGAATAGCGGAGGAGGGCGTTCCATTCTTCGCCGAGGGGATTGTAGCCGAGGAAAATTTCGTTGACGAAGACGGCACCGAGCGGTTTCTGAGCGCGTTCGATCACCTTGGAGAGTTGGTGTTCATTGTCGGCGATGCCGCCGGGGTTTTTGAAGATCTCGACGTAGATGCCGCGTTGGACGTCGAGTTCTTTTTCAGGCTTTTCGGCCTTGGGGTTGCCCCACCAGACGTAGTAGGGACCTTCGCCGATAACCTGGAAGGCGATGCGGACGAGATCGTGGTCGGCGGAGACCTGCATGATCTTGTGGGGGACGATGACCTTGTCCTGGGTGGTGACGCGGATATCGGAACCGTCGGGTTTGCTGTGGCCGTTGGTGTAGAACTCGGCCCAGGCGATATTTTCTCCGGGCGCATCGTAGCTGATCGGCTTGAAGGCGAGCGGACGGCGGAAGGGGAAGCCTTCGGGCAGGGATTCGGCCTGCGAGCGCGAAGAAGTAAGAAGCAAGAAGCAAGTAGCAAGAAGGAGGATGGTAATCTGACGATTCTTCATGCTAATTGGTTACACGGCGGGTGAGAGGGTTTTCTTGGTATCCCGGGTGAAACGTTCCCAGAGTTCGATGAGGCCGTCTTCGAAGAGGTCGGACTCGGCGGGGACGACTTTTTTGTGCTGGTCCATCCAGGCGACGGTTTTGCGAACGCCGTCGGCATAGGAGGTGGTAAGGCGGAATTCGGGGACATCGCGTTTGAGTTTGCAGTTGGAATAGATGCCGTGGTACTGGAAGATTTCGTCGAGGGCGTTATAGCGTTTGGGGTCGAGTGCGAGGAGGAAATCGGTGGGGATGTGGACGATGCGGGGGGCCGGGGCGCCGATGGCGGCGGCGGTGCGCTGGGTGTACTGATCCCAGGTGACGCATTCGTCAGAGACGGCGTTGTAAGCTTCGCCGAAGCATTTTTTGTTGCCGACGGCATAGGCGAAACCGACGCCGACATCGTCAGAGTAGGCGCTGGCCCAGAGACCGTGGCCATCGCCGGAGACGATGATGGGTTTTCCCTTGCGGAGGCGATCGACGAAGGTGGGCGACCAGCCAAGGTTGTTGATGACCCCCCCGCCGGGGCCGTAGGTATGAGAGGGACGGATGATGGTGACGGCGAATTTCTTTTCGTCGTGGGCGCGGAGGTGAATTTTTTCGCAGGCGACCTTGTTCTTCCCGTAGGAGGAATGAGGCGTTTGCGGGGTGCCTTCGGTGGTGGGGATGATGGTCTGCGTGTTGCCGTAGGTGCAGACGGTGCTGCAGAAGATGAAGTGGGCGGTGCGTCCGGCGAAGGCGCGGACGGCGCTTTCGGCCTGTTCGGGATTGTAGGAGATCATGTCGATGACGGCGTCCCAGGTATGGGCGGCCATGGCGGATTCGAAGGCGGGGAAATTGTTGCGGTCACCGTGGAGGTGTTCGATGCCGTCGCCGAGGCGGTCGTCAGTGGTGCCGCGATTGAAGACGGTGATCTTGGCGTTGCGGGTTTTGAGAGCCTTGACGATGCCGGAGGAAATAAGGCCGGTGCCGCCGATGATGAGGACTTTCATAGGACTCCCGAGGTAAGGAACCATCGTTTACGATCGATTGATCATGTAGAGATTAACGATCAAGCGGTGAGAGTAATACGTCAAATAGAAGATTTCACGTTAACCGGGATGGGGTGGGGCCGTGTGTTCGGTGCGCTGGGTACGGTAGCCGAGCTTGGGCTGATTGATCATGCGGCTGAGAAAACGGATGGTGAAGAAGCTGATGACGGCACAGATGAGGAGAAGAGTGATGGCGAGGCCGGCGAGGTATTGAGCGTTGGCGACGAGTGCGGCGGCATCGTAGACGAAGAGCCAAAAGAGGCCCATGAGCATGAGGCGTTCACCGGTTTGACGGGGGGAACGCGATTTGTTGCGGAACTGCAGGACGGCCCAGGCGGCGTAGACGACGGCGGCGGAGGAGAGGCCGATGAGGATCCCCCCTACCGGGAAGTCGAAGACGCCGCGGAGAAACATATAGGTGAGGGCGAGGCCATTGCCAAGGATCAGGCCGGCGACGATGGTGACGTAATCCCAGCGGTGGAGGCGGGGGCGTTTGTTTTCCAGTTTATAAGAAATGGTGCTGATGATGACGACGTGCGTGAGAAGGAACATGGAGAGGAAGAGCAGCGGAGTTTTGGGGTGGCCGATGAGGCAGTGGAGGGCGCGGATGGTGCCGAGGGTGAGCAGGCCGATGCCGCCGAGGTATTTGGAGGTGGCATCGTAGAAGACGATGAGGACGGCGGTGGCGAAGGCGAAGAGGAAGGACCAGGGGATGAAATCCTGCAAAGTCGGGTACTGATGGAGAAAGACGCGGACGACGTGGAGCGGGGTGAGCGCGGCGGCGGCAAAGAGGGCGCCCATGAGAAGCAGGAGCGAGACGACGAAGGCGCTGCGGATGGGGATGCGGCCGGAGGGGATGGGGCGGCGCGGGGCGAAGATGCGGTCGCGGCGGGCGTCGAGGAGGTCATTGAGCGACATGCCGAAGCCGTAGAGGCCGGCCGAGACGATGCCGGTGACGGCCATGAGGAGAATGAGTTGCCACATGGGAGGTGCTTCGGCGCCGGGCATGCGGAGGAGGAGGACGGCCCAGGCGTCGGCGATGGCGGTGAAGGCCAGCGCGGCGCGGGTGAGCTGAAGGAGTGCGAGCAGGCGAAACATGAGAAGGATTGTAACGTGGTTGCGGCGGGCCGCCAGAAAATGCCGATAGAATGGGGATGAAAAGCAAAGCGACACGTCCGACGGAATATGAACTGGAAGTGCTTCAGGGAAGTGTGGGGAGTCCGCGCGGGGAGTGCGAACTGGTGACGAATGGGGAGCATTTTCAGCAGATCGTCAAGCAGGGGATCATGAAGGCGGGGGTGAGCGTGGACATTCTGACGGCGGATTTCAAAGCGATGCTGGTGCCGAAGGGGCTGAAAAGGGGCGGACGCGGGGCCGAATCGATCGTGCAGGTATTTCGGAGGTTGGCGCAGCGCGGGGTGGAGATCCGGCTTCTGCATGCGGGGACGCCGAGCTCGGCAGCATTGAAGGAGCTGCGCCGAGAGTTGCCGACGAACATGGTGATCAGGCGGTGTCCGCGGCTGCACGCCAAGGCGGTGGTGATCGATGCGCGATGGATGTATTTGGGGTCGGCAAATTTGACGGGAGCGGGGCTGGGGGCGAAGGGGGACGGGCGGCGGAATTTTGAGATGGGGGTGGTGACGGAATCGACGGGGATGATTGAGAATGTGCTGCAGCAGTTCAATCAATTGTGGGAGGGCGAGTGCTGTAGGAATTGTGGGCGGCGGGAGATTTGTCCGGTGCCGCTGGAGGAGCCGGATCTATAAGGCCCAAAGAGATATGACAAAACATACGGAAGCAGTTGGGCTCGGCTAGTTGTTGAGGCCGGCGGCGATGCGGTCTTCTTCGGAGAGGGTGCCGTCGAGGACTTGGCGGGCGGTGTTCTGGACGTCGCCGGGATAGCGGCCGTCATCGACGATGCTTTTGAGGCGGGCCTGGATGACGGGGTCTCGGCGGACTTTCCAGGCGAGGGTGGTGGCGATTTTCAGGGAGTTGGCATTGGGATTGCGGAGGACGGGGAGGAGCCGCATCTTGGTTTCCATGGTGGTTTCGCGGTTGATGTCGCCGCCGCGGGCAGTGAGGATGTCGTTGAGTTGATTGACGGAGCCTTGGGCGCCGTAGAGGTTGATGTAGCCGGTGATGCCGGCCATTTGCTGAAGTTTGCCGGCGTCATTGATGTCGAACTCTTCGATGGCGAGAACGGCGTAGTGAAGTTTGGCCGGATCGCTGCGCTGGTCGGCGGGGGTTTGCAGGGACGTTCGGATGTGGAGGGTTTCCAAGCCGATGTGGACGATGAAGCGGTTGGGATCGTCTTTGGCGACTTCGATTTTTACGGTGGAGGGCCAGGCGGAGCCGAACTCCCCGGAGAGATATTTCGCCGCGACGTGGAAGAGTTGCAGGTAACGGCCGCGGATGTCGCCGGTCTTGTCTTTGGACATTTCCTGGCCGACGAGATCGTAGGCCTGGGCGAGGGAGTTGTCGGAATCTTCACCGATGTACTTCATGAGTTTGGTGACAGCCTCTTCGGCGGAGGTGGGGTAGGACTCCCATGGCTGCGGGCGGAACATCGTGTAGCGAATGATGCCCCCGGCGACGGTGGCGAGCAGAATCATGAAGACGGCGGCACGGATGAGGCGCGGGCTGATCAGAGGCGGGGTGGGTTGTTCCTGCGATTCGACGCGCGTGC
Source organism: uncultured Phycisphaerales bacterium (assembly GCA_903845195.1). Taxonomy (GTDB): domain Bacteria; phylum Planctomycetota; class Phycisphaerae; order WQYP01; family WQYP01; genus CAIMWO01. The sequence continues at coordinate 4,526 of CAIMWO010000075.1, read as the reverse complement.
GGAGGCCGCGGGTTTGGGCGGCGTGCTTGGCGGCGGCAAATTTGTCCATCATGGAGACTTCGAGTTTGCAGGAGGGGCAGCGCGTGCGGTCGGAGGCGACGGGGGTGTCGCAATTCGGACAACGTCGAGAGGATGAAGGTTCAGCGGGCATGGGCACGCCTGCGTTAGAGGCCGAGGTGGTGACTGAGAATTTTTTCCCAATTGGCGGCGCGGTCGGAATTGATCAAGCGGAGGTTGGTGAAGGAATCCCAATTGAGGTAGAGGCAACTCATACCGGTGAGGTCGGCCTTGCAGTTATCGCAGGTGCCGTGGCGGGCGTAGTAGAGGTAGCGAGACATGATTTTCCAGGCGTTGGGATTGGTGGTTTCGGCGGCGACGACGATAGCGGCGGGGTCTTCTTCCTCTTCTTCATCGGGAATTTCGGCGAGGCGGTCGAGCTGCTCTTCGATGTGGAGCCGCATGTTTTCCCGAGCGGCGGCGGAATTGAGGATGCGGCGCCATTGGCGGGCGGAGAACTGGCGTTCGGCGATGAGGACGACGGCCTTGTGATAATCGCCGCAGGTGCCCAGTGAAAGCAGCATGGCGAGCTGGTCGGTTTCCAGTTCGTCGAGGGCGATGTTGTCATGTTGAGAGACGAGTTTGAGGAGTTGTTCGACGGTGCGCGACTTGGGGGAGGGGGCGGAGAAGGCGGGGAACTGGACGGTCTTCTGGCAGCCGGGGCAGAGGCCCCGTTTGCCGGACCAATCCATACGTGCCTTGAGCACCTTCTGGCAGTTCGGGCAGGTAAAGCGAAAAACTTGGACCTGAGCCTCAGACATCCTGATTCCTATCGGGAAGTTTCTATGCACTAGATTATCGCGACGGAGGGCGGCATGGCAATCGGCAAGCGCAATTCGGTGCGATTGGTTTAGAAAGGGAACGGGCGCGCCGGCCGTTCGACGAGGGTACGGAATACGGAACGATCACACATGCCGAGGACAGCTCGATAGCCGGCAAGAAGGAATCAGTCCACCTTGTTGTGTTGGGAGTTGCCGCCCCAGGCGTGCCAATCCTGGGCGTCGGGGTCGTTGAGTTTGAGGCAGACGAGGTTTCCTGATGCGGTGCCGAAGTAGATATTTCCACCGGCCAGAATGGGCTGGGAGGTGAAGGGTTCAGAGAACTTGTAGGCACAGGATAGGGAGCCATCAGACTGTTTGAAAACGAGGATGTGGCCGGTGCTGGAGCCGATGAAAAGCTTTTCTTTGCCGAGGGCAGGAGGGGTCAGGGTTCCGGCCTGATTGCTGAGGCCGGCGACGGTTTGACGCCAGAGGAGGGTGCCTTCCTCAACCGAGACGGCGTTAATAATGTTGCCTGGCGCGTTGAACAGGCGTTGGTTGGCGGCGGCGATTTTGGGGCCCTGGTAGTCCCAGCCTGCCCTGCCGCCGGCCGGCTCTTTGGCAGCGGAAACGGTTGTCGGCGCGAGGGGTTTCTCGTCTTTGAGGGTTCCGTCGGAGATGTCATAGCGGCGGATGCCGATGGTGACGCGGTTGAGGAGTTTTTCTTCGGTAGTGATGGCGAGGGTCTTGCCGACGACGACGGGGGCGCTGGTGGCGTGGGCAACCACGTGCCATTCTTCGCCGCCGGTGCCGGATTTGATCGCAAAGAGGCGGCCGTCAGTGCAGGTGAAATAGACGAAGCCCTCGGCGGTGACGGGGGCGGAGAGGACGTCGGAGGTCATGTCGGCATCCCAGCCGTGCTGGAAGGTCTTAAGGTCGACGGAGAGCATACGGAAATGATCGTCCGCGGCGTTGGCTTTGCGCGCCATGATGGGATGCGGGATGACCAGCAGATTGCCGACGACGACGGGCTGGGTGAGGAGCGTGCCGCCGGTGACTTCACTCCAGGCGAGGTTGCCGGTATCGGTATCGCGAACTTCGGTATGGCAGCTTTCGCTGTTGTAAGCGACGCGATTGCGGTCAATGACGGGGGAGGTTGGGCCGTTGTCCTGAGTGGGTTTGGTCCAGATCAACTTGCCGTTGAGGGCGTCGATGGCCATGAAGATGCGGGAGGAATAACCGCCACCGGTGAAGATGCGGCCCGCGGCATAGGCGGGCGTGGGAAGGGCTTCGCCGGAAATCTTGCGGACCCAGCCTTCTTTGCCATCGGGGGTTTTGAAGGAGGCGGGGCTTTCGGCCGGCTTGGGGATGGTGACGTTGACGGCTGAACGGGCGTCAACGGTGAGATCGCCGGCGAGACTTGTCTGGATGAAGGGGGAAACTCCAAGGGACAGGAGCAGGCCCAGGAATAGCGGTGTGAAGCGAATAGGAACGATCATGTGGAATCCTCCAAGAAGTGGTGAGTACAAGCTGTTTTATAACCCCGGTTACGCATGGAAAGCCGGTTGTTTCTGACGACTTCTTGGAGTTATGAAACCGCCTCTAATAATTGAGATTATGCCCATTTGTGGGGAGGAGTCCAAAGAATTTTGCTCAAATGGGATGACCGCATACTCGTCATGGGCTCACGAGCGGGCGGGTGAAAGTATCAGAGGGAAAGTCGGTGGAGGGCATAGAAACGAGGACGCGGCGGCGATTCGAGGAGAATCGCCGCCGCGTTTTGGGGAGTCCAGTGGAGAAACGTCAGGCGATACTTGAGACCGTGTTGATATTGGCCTGGAACTGGGCGAAGGAGATGGTCACGATGCCGTCGGTGGAAACGCTGCCATCGCTCTTTCCATCAGTACCCCACGGATTGCGTAGTTGGATCATGAGGTTTCCGGAAGCATCGATGTAGGTTCCGATGACGGTATAGCAGTGGGACGCGATAAGCGGAGCCGTGCCAACGATGGTTGACTGGGTGAGGAAGATGATGGGTTTGCCGCTGTTGAGCGAGTTGGTGATTTTGGTCTGGAGTGTGGAGGCGGTGAAAGTTGAGCCATAGGCCCAGGTGCCACTCAACCCCAGATCGCTGAGGGCGGTGCTGGGAGCGCCCCAGCCGAGCGACGAGTACGTGTTGGCGCCGGTGCGGAAGAAGGCGTAGGCCTTTTCGAACAATGAACCCCATTGATTGCCGTTGGCGCCGGGGGTGCAATTTTTGAGGCCATAGGCGTTGCTGCCGGCGGAGAGATCGCCATCGACGCGGACGAAGCTGGTAACGCCGTTGCGGATGAAGCGGAACGCGTAGGTGCCATCGCCGAGATCGACGGCCATATTCACGAGCTTGGTCGGAGTGCTGTAGGCGAGGCCGGAAAGATCGGCAAGGAAGTAGCAATCAGAGATGGTGTGCTGATTGACGTCGTTCATGGTGGGACCGGTGCCGAAGAAGCTGGAGTTGGTCAGGCGAACGGTCGTGCCGGAATCGGTGGGATCGGCAAGGTTCGGACCGTTGAGCGTGCGGGAGACGGTGCTGGTGGTGAACGGCTGATAGAAGTTGGCGATACGGTTGACGGCACCGAGGCCGATTTCGGTGGACGAGGCATTGACCGTGTCGCCGGTATTGACCCAGTAGGACGTGTTGATGCCGTTGCCTGTGACGATGTTCTTGAAACTGTCGAGGTCGACAACGGTCATCTTGCCGGCGCCGAGGGCCTTGATGGTGTCGTTGCCATCGCCGCCGTAGATGAGCGTGGCGATATTGACGGAAGAATTGATGGTGAGCGTGTCGTCGCCGGCACCAGCGTAGAGTTTGATATCGCCGAAGGTGGCTGCGAAGGTGGTGGTCTGGCCGTTGGCGACGATGGTGAGGGTGCCACCGGATTGCGAGACCGTGATGGAATCATTGCCGGAGGTGCCCGTGATGACCAGTTCGGTGAAGGAGGTCATGTTGGCGGTGGCGAAAGTCACGCCATTGGAGGTTTGAGTGGTGGCCGAGATGGCGACGGTATCGGTTTCGCCACCGGCGTTGTACGCGCCGACTTTGTACCAGTACTGGGTGCTGGAAGAGACGGCGGAATCAGTGTAGCTGGTGCTGTTGGCACCGAGGGTGGTGGCCAGGGTGAAGGTGGTGCCGTCGGTGGAGCGGTAGATCTTGTAGCCGGTTTCATTGGTGGCGGTGTCGGTCCATGAAAGGACGACGCTGGAGGTGCTGGTGGTGGCCGCGAGGTTGGAGGCGGCGGACGGCGCGGGGGTCTTGGTGGTGGCGGAGATGGCGGAGGTATCGGTCTCGCCACCGGCGTTGTAGGCGCCGACTTTGAACCAATATTGCGTGCTGGAGGCGACTGTGGAATCGGTGTAAGTGCTGGCGTTGGCAGTGAGAGTGGCGGCCAGGGTGAAATTGGTGCCGTCCGTGGAACGGTAGATCTTGTAGCCGGTTTCATTGGTGGCGGTGTCGGTCCATGAGAGGACGACGCTGGAGGTGGTGGTGGTGGCCGCGAGGTTGGAGGCGGAGGACGGCGCGGGAGTCTTGGTGGTGGCGGAGATGGCGGAGGTGTCGGTTTCGCCAGCGGCGTTGTAGGCGCCGACTTTGAACCAATATTGCGTGCTGGAGGCGACGGTGGAATCGGTGAAGCTGGTGGCGTTGGCTCCGAGGGTGGCGGCCAGGGTGAAGGT
>CAIMWO010000074.1 GCA_903845195.1 uncultured Phycisphaerales bacterium | reverse complement strand
TGCCCAAAGTCGTCATCGTCGCCTGCATGCGAAAACTCCTCAGCCTCCTCAATGCCATGATCCGCGATAACCTCGACTGGAATGAACTCGCCGTCGTCAAAAATACGCCCTAATTATCCTTGCGTTCAAAGACAGCCGCTCCGTGGTTTCACACCGGCCGTGATTTCCAAAATGACCTCACATCTGTGCGCACACATATCACCTCCCATCCGCCCCAGGCAAAAAATAATTCCGCCGCTAACTCCCGCCCCTCCCAACATCTACAAACTCTTCCCTCCACACTTGTGCGCACAAACATGGTCCTCCACCCCTCTATAGATGCAGGCCCGCGCGTCCACTGACAACTGGCAACTGGCCACTGACCACATAAGGAGTCCGCATGAACTTCACTCTCAAAACTCTCCGCGCCGACTCCGCGTCCTCCGCACCTCCGCGTTCCCGTCCCCTGTCGTGCCGCCGTGTCATCGTGGTTCAAATCCCACCACTCTCGAAAATAAGTTGCGCATCTACCTCCCAAGAATCCCCCTTCACGCTCAACCCGAGCAACCAGCTAGACTTACAAAACCAAAACAAGAAATTCCTTCTGCGCAGGTGCGCAAAAAAACCTGCGCATCTTCCCTCAAAAATCTGCGCACCTGCGCAAATCGCCACGGCCCACGAACCACCTTCCGTCCTTGGAACTTGGAAATTGAAAATTGAGAATTTCCCCATTCTCGGTCGTGCCTTCACCGCATGCTTCCTGCTTCCTCCCCGCTCCTCCTCGCCTCCACTACGCCCCCCGTGTAAAATCGAATCCCGCTGCATTTCTTTCTCTCACTCAAAGGTACCACCGATGTCCACCACTGCCCTTCCCTTCGAAGTCCAGGAATTCGAACGCCTCCTGCAAAAACCCAACTCCGATCCCACCGGCCTCGCCGGCTATTTCAACTCCGGCGAAGTCTGGGTCGCCCGCGTCCCCGCACGCCTCGACGTCATCGGCGGCATCGCCGACTACTCCGGCGCCAACGTCTGCGAATCCGTCCTCGGCCGCGGCATGCTCATGGCCCTTCAGCCCCGCACCGATTCCACCCTCCGCATCCGCACCGTCCAGGTCGGCCCACGCTGCCTCCCCGTCGAAACCCGCATCCCCCTCAGCTACCTCACCTCCGGCGACACGCTCGGCTCCTACGCCCAGATCCGCGAACTCTGCCACTCCAACCCCCTCGTCAACTGGGTCGCCTACATCGGCGGCGCCATCTTCACCCTCCTCAAGGAAGAATCCACCAAGATCCCCTTCGGCTTCTCCATGCTCCTCCTCTCCGCCGTCCCCATGAACGTCGGCATCGGCTCCTCCGCCGCCGTCTCCATCGGCACGCTCTCCTGCCTCAACGCCTACCTCGGACTCAACCTCTCCGCCGAACGCATCGCTCGCCTCGGCCAGATGGCCGAAAACCACGTCGTCGGCGCGCCCTGCGGCATCATGGATCAGACCGCCATCACCTCCGGTCGCACCGGCAAACTCACCCACATCCTCTGCCGCCCCGGCACCGTCGTCGGCGAAGTGGAAATTCCCCCCGGCACAGGCTTCGTCGGCATCTCCTCGATGGTCCGCCACTCCGTCGCCGGTAACCCCTATGGCGATACCCGTATCGGCGCGTTCATGGGCAAGAAAATCATCAACGCCATCCGCGCCCGCACCGGCCGCTCACCCTTGAACTACCTCACCGAACTGACTCCCGATGAGCTCAATTCGCAATACCTCGCGGAACTTCCCGAATCGGTCGTCGGTTCCGAATTCCTCGCCCAATACAAGACCCACGACGATCCGGTCACCACGATTCAGCCTGACGCCACCTACCGCGTCGCCGGCCCGACGCGCCATCCCGTCGAGGAAAATCAGCGCGTGCTGACCTTCATCGACGCCCTCCGCGCCGCCAAGTCCGGCGATGCCAAGGCTCTCATCACCGCCGGCGAAATGATGTACGGCGCCCACGAGAGCTATCGCAGCAACTGCAACCTCTCCACCGATGAAGTCAACTTTCTCGTCGAAGCCGTCCGCAAGCGCGGCACACAGGCCGGCCTCTACGGCGCCAAGATCACCGGCGGCGGCACCGGCGGCACCGTCGCCGTCTTCGGCCAACTCGACGCGCTGGCCACCCACATCCCGCAGATCGCCACCGAATATTCCCGCCGCATCGGCGTCATGCCCGACGTCTTCGAAGGCACCTCCCCCGGCGCCATTGAATTCGGCGCCCGCCGCTACGTCTTCACCGCCACCGGCTGGCGCGGCACCCCCGTCCCCCCCGCCACTGCAAAGCTATAGCCGAATCCGCAGTCGCAACAGAAAACAGGACGAGATTCAATTCCGCGTGTCCAGCTCTTCTTGCCGCCAATTGAATCGCGTGCTCTCTTTTTGTTTATTTGTCGCCGCCGCCGGTGGCGCCGTCTGGCGTTGCGTTATCCTGTTTGGCTTCCAGAATGCTCTTGGCGCTGTCCGCATTGGAAATTGTGCCGTCCTTGATCTGGGCGGAGATTTCTTTCATGGCCTTGGAAATCTTCGGATAGGCCTCCGCCTGATATTTGTAGGTGTCTTCCTTTTCCGGATCATCGCACTGATAAGTCTTGATGTAATCGACCTTCCAATCCGAGCCCTGCTTGATCATCACGTAGTGATCCAGAAAATTCAGTTGATCCGACGCCTGCAATCCTTCCGGACGATCGCGCTCGACCCGCAGATAGATGTCCGCCGAATCGCGGTTCCCTGAGTACGTGATGTTTGCCTCCAGCACGCGTTTGAGGTCCATTGTGATTTGCGTGTCGACGGAGCGCAGATGGCCGAGGACCGTTAAACCGTTGGCGGGTCCGAACTTGGCGATCGCCGTACGCTCGAGGTAAAACGACCACATGTTGTAGTTGATGAGGACATCGACGAATGCTTTCTTCGTAGAGTCCGTGCAGACGATGCACTTCTGGATGGCTGCGTAATCCATGCCTTTGCGTGCCTTAAGGTAGCTGGCGAGGCCCGTTTGCGGATCGGTTTGATCGAGTTCCATGGCCGGCCGCGCCTGGGTGGTTGCAGCGGCCTTTTGCGTTTCCTGCGCCCGGACGGTTCCGGCAATGAGTCCTGCCGTCACAAGCATTGCGATGACTACGCTTTGACGCATCATGTTGTGTCCTCCGAAATAGCATTTTCATTCATGGACCAGTTTAGCCACGATGGGCATCAAGGTCTCGTCTGCGTTGCCGTGCGAATGGCTTCGGCCAGATGGGCCTGGTAGGCGGACCAGGCTTTCTCGAGGGTGGGAAATTCGCCGGCGTTGACTCGCGTCACGATGTCGTCGCACGCTTTGGCGGTGGCATCGCGGGTGGCGCGGAGCATTTTGACCTGCTCAGGCTTCACGGCAGAGCCGATGTCCGAAAACGTTCCCGCCATCACTTTCCAGTGGTTTTCGATCTTCTTGAGCGTGACGCCGTCCAGTTCGGTCTCGGCATTGGGGTTCACCGCGGCTTTTTTGTCGCTGAGCGTCGCCACATCGCCATTGATGGTGATCTCGATCTTGTCGAGATGGGTGACGGCGTCGTCGATCTGGCGCTCGATGGCGGTTCCGCCGAAGAGCGCCAGTGCTCCATCGCCATATTTGGCCTGCATGGCCCGCATGACTTTCACCGGCGCCCATTCCTTGGTCAGCGAGATGTTGAACATCTCCGCTTCATCGGCATCTTCGAAAATCATGCATTGTTGGATCGAGCTGACGTCGCCGTTGCGCATGGAGGCGTAAATCGAGAGGAGCGTGGCCTTGGGAGAGCTCATGTTCGGCGCTACCGGAGCGGAGGCGGTGCTGGCCGTGGTCTGGGCATAGAGCATTCCGGCCAAGGCCAGACAGATCGCTGCCGCCAGTCGCTGCACCTGCATTTTGCCGCTCCCAAGATCCATGATGATCATGATCGATGATGCCTGCCGATTTCGCAATTCAAATAGTGTGCCGTTTTGACGCTCAAATCCCGGTTACGAATGCCAACAATGCGGCATTGACTGCGTCCGGCTGTTCCAGGTTGCTCTGATGGCCTGCGCGGGGGATCTCGACGAACTTGCCGCGGGCCTGCTCGGCCATTTGGGCCATCATGGTAGGCGTCGTGAGCGCGTCGGCGGCGCCGGCGATGAAGAGCGTCGGGATTTCCAGCGAGGGCAGTAGATCCGTCTGGTCGCGCCGATGCGCCATGGCCCATTGCGCGCCGCACACGGCCTCGGGCCGCTGGCGCGCCATGATTGTGCGTAAGGTCTTGCGCACACCTTCATCCGCCTGCGGTGTAAGCAATTTGGGCAACATGGTTTGAATAACGCCCGCCGTGCCGTGGGCTTTCACATCTTCAATCATCTTGAGCCGGCCCACGCGGGGTTCCGGCGAATCTTCGGCGGCTTTCGTGTCGAGAAAGATCGCCGCTCGCACTGCCTCGGGATGCGCCCGCAGCAACGCCATCAACACATAGCCGCCCATCGACAAGCCTGCGACGATAGCCTTGCCCCCGGCCTCATGGACGATGATCTCGTTGACCTTTCTGGCCCATGATTCCATGGAACTGACTTCCAGTGCAGGCGCCTGGAGTAACGGATAGTCCGCGGCGTTGCGACCGACGGCCAGCGGTGGCGGCCCGAAGAAGGGCATGGTGGGAGTGATTACGTGGAAGCCGGCGTTCTCGAGCGCATCACGCTGCGGTTCCCACATCCCCGCATCGAGGGGAAAGCCATGCAGAAGCACGATTGTTTTCATGGAGGAATCCTCAGCGTGACGAGATATCGGTCCCCATAATAAACCCGCGCGCAGTATTACCACAGCTGTGAGAAATCCGGGTTGGGAAACGGTTGGGGAGACATTTTAATGCGGCTCTCAGAACTGATTACTGCGTTCTTATCGGAACTTGACATAAGTTGAGATTTATCTTGAGGTTGCATCTCGTCTTTGGCATACTTCGGAGGTCTGCTGTGCCGTGAGGCGGGCTGGAAAGCTTTCGGTTTAGAGCCCCGAAAGACGCCCGCAAGCGAGCCGTGCAAAGACGGACTCGCAGCCTCCCGCCGGACCCGGGAGTCACCAGCAAACATCCAGGGAGAGAAGAGCATGTCAGTCAAACGCGTTCGGCGCACGCCGCTGGTTTGCGCGCTGGCGGTGCTGCTGTTGGGGTTCTTTCCGATTTTGACGGCCCGGGCCGATCTGACGGTCTGTACGCCGGAAGATGCGGTGAATTCCCTCGGGCAGAGAGTCAAAGCCACAGCCACCTTTACCATCGAACCACACCGCGTGATCGTTCGCCTGACGAACGATACGCCGGGGTTGTGTTCGACCGAGCAGATTCTGCGGGGAATTTCGTTCCGCATCAAAACGGATAAGCCGCTGGAAGCGCATAAGGGGAAGTCCCAAGGGCACATGCGCGCGTTGCTGGCGGAGAGTTTCGCCGATTCGGCTGAGGCCGGCGAGGTGCCGTGGTTGTGCACGGTGCGCGGCAATCAGGTGTCGCTGGATGCACCCGGAACGCGTTTCGGCATCATTTCGGATCCCACGCCTCCGGCTGGCAAGTATGTCAACGCAGAGGAGGGCCTTTTTCATAAGGACAACAACCCGTACCTGTGCAAGACGGTGACGATTGAGGTGCTGATTCCAGGTGATCCTCTGACGGAGAGTTTGTACCAAGTTGTGTTCTCATGGGAACATACGGTAGGTTTGGCGGAAGGGGATGAGCCATTGACGGGACCGACGGGTAGTGCGTTTCCATCGGAGAGCGGGCCGGATGTGCCGGTGGATATTGGGGAGCCGCCGGGCGGAGTGATTCCGCCGGGATCGCCGTTGGTTCCGTCGGTGCCGCCGGAACTGCCGCCGCAGAATCCATTTGAGAATCCGCCGGGGATTCCTCCGGGAAACCCGCCAAGTGGGCCGACGACGCCGGACCAGCCGCCGGAGCTGCCGCCGCCGGGCGGGCCGTCGTCATCGGTGCCTGAGCCGGGGACGGTGGCGGTTTTGGGTTTGGGTGGGCTGCTGGGCTTGGGGCGGAGGCGCGGGAGATAGGAGCGTCGCGGGTGGCGGATGAAGATGGTTTTTTTTGGGGGGGGATCGCGGGCGACTTTTTGCTTCGATTTGGACCGATTTGGATCGATTTTGAGCGAGTTTGGGCGCGCTTTTGCATCGTTTGGAGTGATATTGAAGCGTTTTGGCGTGTGTTTTTGCAGTTTTTTCGAGTTTTGGGGAGCCATTTTGCTGGGCTTGGTACGAGGAGTAATTTTCGTAAACACGAAGACGCGAGGGCTGAGAGTCTTGAGTCTTGAGTCTTGAGGGGTGAGGGGATGGGTGGGGCGAATTGGGAACGTGGGCGAGGTGGGGCGGGAGGGAGTATGGGAGGGGTGGGTATGTTATTGTTGATTTTATATATACATACGTCCATTAAAAATGGACCTGGTTTGTTTTTTTGCTTTTCCTTTTGGAGGGGCGGGGGGTGAGGGTTATGGGTTATGGGGGCGGCTGTGACGGGGTGAGGGCGTGGCAGGGGGAAAGGGGAAGGCTGGAGTTTCAAGGGGTTGGTCTTGAAACTGGGGAGAGGAGTGCGGGAGGGGTGGGTATGTTATTTTATTATTTATATATACATGCGTACATTCACAATGGACATGGTTTTTTGCTGGGGGTGTGACGGGGTGTGGGAGTATGGGGGTGGCGGGGGTACTGGGTAGTCAGTAGTCAGTAGACGGGGCAACGCCGGCGCGCTGCGGGGTGGCGATGCTTCGCGGCGCATCTTTTGTTATTGACACGTGCCTTCGATCGCATGATAGTCCACATAGCAAGTTGCAGCTTGATGAAGCAGAATATTTATGGCGAGTTTTCTAAGCACCAATTCCATAATTGTAAAAATCAGCGGCACTGCCATCACCGCGGCCCGTGCCTATCTGCGCAACGCCGTCAATGACAAACTCGCTAAGAAGACCCGTTACTACGTAGCCCAATTCCTTTAGCAAGATGCGGTCGTCGGCGACAATTCGGATGTGCTAGTGGTAACTGTGTCGGGAAATGCGTGAATTCGACCGCGAATAGGACTTGTTGCCAGAGATCAAAGATGCCGAATAGCCCGCATACGACGTACTGCAATCATGTCTATCAACTGACGCAGGACGTTCGAAAGTTCATCGTGGAAGCCGTCGCACCGGCAATTGACGCGCAGTGCAAGGATAATCCTGCCGCCGATCCGAGACACTACCGGGTCCTCCTCTATCCGTTCTTGCGCATCATCCGATGGCTGATCACGTTCGAGAAATTGAACCACACGCACGACATGCAGGCGATCGGAACCGGTGCAAGATGCATCTTCGAACATTACCTTGACCTCCGATGGCTTCAGAAATTTTCCGACGAAACATGGTTCGTCCGGTTCCGCGAATTCGCTGATGTCGATCGCTACATGGCCGCGAAGAGAGTCGTGGACCATAAGACGGCGAACCCCGCTTCGCTGATTGACACTGCAGCGCCTGGAGCTTTCATGCAGCGCATGGATGCAATTGAACCAATGAGTGCGAGAGTCCTGCGCACTTGGGGCGCTGATAGCAAGGGTAATCCGCGTTGGCCGCGCGATCATTGGACGGGCGAGGGAAACCTGCGCGAACGAGCGAGGAAGATCGCGCCTGAATGCGAGGATGCCTATGTTCAAACCTATCCGACGCTCTGCGCCCTCGTTCACCCCGGCCCCTCGCCTGAACACGGCGATTTTGCATGGCTGGAAAAGCAGATTGCATTTGGGTACTTCTACGCTTTTCTGCACGCTAGAGAGGCGACCGTCGTTATCTGTGATCTCGTAGAAATTCGGCAGCAAGTGACTGATTTCGAACAACGTATGCAACAGCTTGATCAATGGGCTGCAGAGGCCATGAGCAAGCTGCCCTCGGACAACCCACCGTAGCTTCACGGCGCGTCGCCGGTACAATCGCGACAATTCGGCGACCGGCGATTTGGGCGCAGTCGCCCTCTCCTACTCGGATACGAGGTGCCGTATGACAAATACAACCGGCGAGGTATGCGAGAACTGTGGCTGTGAAATCAGGTCCGGTGAGCGTTCATATATTTGGGACAACCACATCATCTGTTTCGGCTGCAACTGGCACTTGAAACTCGCCTCAAACCCGTTCACCCGGTTCGTGCTCGTGGTATTCGAATGGGTTCTCTTGGCATCGCTAGGCGTCGGGGTTTGGGCGCTGTGGGGTCGGCCAGTCTACATTGCGGGAGTCGCCTGCATCCTTTGGGGAACCGCACAACTGCGTCCAACACTTGGGTACTTGGGATTCATACCAACGAGACTGCCACTCCATATTCAATTCGCCTGTTGGACTGCGATTGCCTTCGTCTTTTGGCAAGCGGTCGGGATAACATGCTTCTTCGTGCCATGGCCTCAGATTATTGCATGGGTACTGATCTTTCGTTACCTCCGGCACGTTGTTGTCGAACTCGTAAACCTGCGCGTAACCGCTGGCGGTTGGGGGCGCGGGGACGAGATTTTTACAGAAAAGGGGAAGCACGTCGTTCGGCGTAATCTGTGGATTCGTGAGATCATTGACGCGTCGTTGTCATTCGGTGTCATTGCGTTTTTGATCGCAAAATTCGGATTTTGGGTGCGGTGATGGACCTCGGAGAAAGGGTGGAAAAGGTTCCAAGGATTGTTGATCGGCTTGAAAACAAAGGAATAGCCCCCGGCCCCTCATCTTCGCGCCCTTATCCGTAAAATCTAAATTTCCGAATAAAGGAGACCAAAAAATGTTTAGATACAAAATGAGGCTATTGAGGCTGCGGCCCCAAGTGAGTGATCGAACGTGGGCCGCCTCATTTATGGCATACATGGAAGTTTATAAATCAAAAAACCCTAACAGCGAAATTAAAGAAGTAATCAATTATGCTGTAGAGCAGGCAGAAAGTGCGAGAGAAAGAATAGAAGATACCCCGGGACCGCCTCCCGGCTCAAGTAGCGACCGAATCAGATGTTCTATAATTTATCGAGCATTCTTGGATTATTATGAATCGACAAATCATAGCAGCGGGCATGAAGAAGCTGCAAATTGGGCTGCTACACAGACCGAATATGTTGTTCGGAGGTTTTTCACACCTTCTACTTCTTTTGACAGCAAGGTGTAAATAGATGGGCGAAAGAGGTTCCATGGATCGTTGATCGGATACGGTCCACGTCTCATCCCGTTCCCCGATTCTCGCGGCGCTGGACGGATACAGGATTGTGGGGTTTGCCCCCCCCGCACGGTGATCCGCAAGCCCCCCCTCTCCTCCCACCGTCGGCTTCCATCCCTCGCAGTTCTCCGTGCAGGCTTGGAAGCCTGTACCACAAGGTCCCGTTGTTGGCGCGGGCGGTCTGGCCGATTCGGTCGGCGGGCAATGCGGGGAGGGATGATGGTTGGGGAGAAGAGTCGCCGCGTTGCGGCTTGTGGGATGGTGGCGGGCAAATACCCCGGGCTGGCGCCGCGGGGCTACTGGAAGCCGGCACTTCGTGCCTCAGGAACGAATGTGGCGGGCCGCAAGGCGGAAGAGGTTCCAAGGATCGTCGATCGGTTTCAACCCGCGTCTCATCCCGCTCACCGATTCTTGCGGCGCTGGACGGCTACGAGAGCGTGGCCTTGGACCGCACGCGGATCATCAAGCCTCCCCTCAGGTTGCCCCGTGAAGCATGGCACAGGGCGGGGGGAAACGATGAATGATGAACGTTGAACGATGAATGGGTGGGAAGGGCGATGGGGCGCGGGGGGTGGGGTGGTGCAAATGGTAGAGGCGCGTCGGTTGGGCATGCTTAGGGCCACCGAGATTGTGGCCCTAAGCATGGCACCCCGGGTCGCGGCTATTTCTTTTGGTCGATGGTGACTTCGCCGATGTCCTGGTTTTCTTTGCGGTCGGTGAGGCGGAGGGTGAGGCTTTGGCGTTTTTCGTCGGGGCGGGCGAAGTTGGTGATGACGGTGGCTTGCACGGTGACGGGACCCTGGAGGGTTTGTTGTTGTGAGCCGAAGTAGTTGGCGCGGATTTTATAGGTGCCGGCGGGGGCTTTGCGGAGGCAGTATTCTTCGGGGCCGTAGCCCTGGGTGAAGTCGCGGGAGATGAGGCCGCCGATGGTGGTGCGGTTGTGAGAGTAGTAGGCCTCTTCGCCGGAGGGTTCGATGACGTGGAGGTCGATGTCGGTGTTGTCGGCGTCCCAGGTCATGACGATGCGGACGTCGAGGTCGAGGATTTTGAGGAGGCGGGGGTCGAGGGGGTTCTGCAGTTCGTGGTGGATGTCGGTGCGCTGGGCCTCGGCCCAGAGGGCGTTGGCTTCCATGAGGGCGATGAGTTCGATTTCGTCGAAGCGGTCCCAATGGTTCATGATGACTTTGTTGTAGAGTTCGAGGGCGCGGCGATAGTCGCTGAGGGCGGCGGGATTTCCCTGGCGGGACGTGCCGGCGGCGGTGGCTGCGGCGCGGGCGGCGTGGGCGAGGGCGAGATCGCGCCAGCTTTGGGGTTCATCGGGGCGGAGGCGTTGGGCTTTTTCGAAGAGGTCGATGGCGAGGTCGAATTCGTTGATTTGGAGGAGGCGGTAGGCGGCGACGCGGAGGAGCGGGGCGGATTCGAGGCGGAGCTGGGCGATGTTGGTGAGGACGCGGATGCCTTCATCGCGGCGGTTGTTTTCGAGGAGGAAGTTGCCGCAGTCGAGGTAGAAGGCGGGGCTGGTGAGATTGGTTTTGCGTTGTTCGAGGTAGGCGGCGTAGGCCTGATCGGGTTTTACGGCGGCGAGGGCTTTGAGGTAGGGGGTATCGGGGGACCAGGGTTTGATGGTGATGGCGGCGGAGCTATTCGTATCGGAGGGTGCGTTTTTGCCGGCGCGATAGTCGGCTAAGAGGCCACTGGTGCCGGCGCCGCCGCTTCCTAAATTGTGCGACAGGTCGGACGACGGCTCATCTATGGAGTCCAGAGCCTCGGCGGGTGCGGCGGCATTCCTTTGCGGTGTGTCGCTAATTAACACGGGGTTGCGGGCGGTATTGGTGTTGATGTAGCCCGGTACCCGCACGGTGGTTGCAGCGCCTCCTGTCGGCGTAGGTTGGCTCGTGGCCGGCGGTGTGCCTCCCGGAGTGCCGTTGGGCAGAGTGGTGGGAGGGGGCGGTGCCTGTGAGGTGAGGTGTTCCTGCACGCGATCCAGGGACCTCGCGTCACTGCTGGATGCAGCGGCAGTTTCATCCTGTTTCCATTTGAAATCTTTGGCGTAATCATATTTGACGTCGTACCAGGCGAGGCGTTGTTGCCAGAGGGCGAGGACGCGGGTGATTTTTTCTTCTTCGGTGCGTTTTTGATCCTGGCCTTCCTGTTCGATGCGTTTGGCGAAGTCGGCATAGATTTCCGGGCGCGATTTCGGGGGGACGATGCGGTAGCGGAGGTATTGGTCGAGGGTTTCGAGGACGATGAGGCTGGTGTTGGGGGTGACGAGGTTGAATTCGCGGCCGAGGGCGAGGAGGGCGTCGGAGTTGTGGTCGGGGTCGGTGGAGAGGTCGGCGATTTTCTGCTGGGCCCAGAAGCGGGAGATGAGGCCGGTGTCGGTGGCGGCGGCTTGTTTGAGGGTGATCTGCTGTTCCTTCAGCGCACCGGGAATACCGGTGGCGATCGTTATGGTGGCTTCGGGGACGAGGAGTTTGCCGGTGAAGTTGAGGCGCTGGCCGGGCGTCACAGGCACGGTGCCGCGGGGATAGATCTCCGCCACTTCCTCCGGCTTGCCGGAAATGCTCATGACCACTTTCGGGCTCAGCACGGCTGCCGCGGCGTCAGCAGGTTTTGTCCGCTGGAGATTCAGGTACATTCCGCCGCTATCCTGCGCCAGTTTTTTCAGCAGCGCATGGTTGGCCTTGGGGTCGGAGCAGAGGGTGTAGACGGGGGAGCCGGCGTCGCCAAATTTTTCTTCGCCGAGGGTGACGAGGCCATCGGAGGCGAGGATATAGAAATCGATGTGATCAGCGGGGGTCGGGGAGAGGGCCAGGCTGATAATTGCGTTGGCGCCGGCGAAGATATCATCGATGCGCAAGGCTCCGTCGTAGACGAGGTTGTCGAGGTAGTCGAAAAGGGCGTGGGCGTTGCCGTTGGTGATGATGAAGTGCTTGGCGCTGGTGATAAAGGGGGTGGAGTGGAGAGTCGTGGTGAAGAGATCGACGGTCATATTGGGGGAGGCGGCGAGGAGCTTTTCGAGGAAGGCACGTTCGGCGGTTTTGTCGGCGGTGGCGCGGGAGAGGCTGGTGTCCCAGAGGATGGCGATGTGCTGGGGGAGGGGCACTTCGGCGTTGATGGGTTGGGCTTCGGGAATCGATGAGACGAGAAAGTAATGTTCGGGTGTGGGGGGCGGGGGCGTCGGGGTGGAGGAGGTTTTCGACGTTGGCGGGCTTGAGGCGTCGTTCGACACGGGCGACGGGGCCGTCGGGGGCGGGCATGGTGACGGTGAGGGCGCCGGTAAGGGTGACGTCGGCGTAGTTTTGCACGGCGCGGAGAGAGCGAAGGTCTTCGGTGATGGTGAAGCGGAGATCCTTCAGGCCGGCGATGGAGGGCTGGAGCGATTGGGGATGGTCGCGATCGAGGATGATGTCGATCCAGATGCTGGCGGATTTGACGGGGTCCTGGAAGTTGAGGGGAAGGGAGAAGGTGGAGGCATCGCGGGTGGAGGAGATGTCGGAGAGGTAGGTGAGGCGGATGGTGCGGGTGCCGTTGGCGGGGATGGGGTGGACGCGGGTTTTGAAATTGTTGCCGCGGGTTTGTTCGACGATGCCGGGGTCGATGCCGCGGCGGACTTCGGATTCGAAGATTTGGCGGGCGCGGAGTTTTTCGATGGGGACGCCGTCGACGAGGATGCCGGAGCCGGCGGGGACATCGAGGGCGTAGCCGCAGATGGCGGCGTTTTCGGGGAGGGGGAATTCGAGTTCGCCTTCGAGGACGCGGTTGAGGGTGTTGCGGAAGACGAGGGTGACGGTGGTTTGGGCGAGGGGGCCGTTGATGGCGGCGTTGATTTTGACGGACTCGATGGCGACGGCTTTTTTCGCGGCGGGGTCGGCATCGTTGATGATGAGTGCGGGGCCGGTGGGGGCTGGGGATGTTGTGGGTGCGGTGGCTGGAGATGTGGCGGGCGCTGTGGCGGGCGCATCGAGGGCGACGAGGCGGGAGCGTGGTGCTGGGGTTTGGGCGGGTGAGGGGAGCAGCAGGGCGAAACCGAGAAGCAAGGCAGCCAGGGCGGGGATCAGACGTTTCATCGCGCACCTCCACGTTGTTGATTGGACGCACCGGATGGTCGGCGGTTCAGTGGGGATTATCCGTGGGAGTGGTGGGTGGGGGCAAGGGAAAAGAGGGAGGAGGGCGACGTAGGCTGTACGCTTAGTTCACGCGCTGGCGGGAAAAAACGATGAACGATGCCGCGCGTGTATTGAGCAGTGCGCTTTGCCCACGAGATTGAGTTACGGCCGACCGTATTTGCAGGTCATAAATGTTTTTCAAATACCTACACTCGTTCTTTCATCGATCCTGCGGGGATCGGGGTGCCGCATTCGGGGCAGCGGTCTTTGCTGGCGCGGGGGTCGCAGCCGCAGGTAAGGGCAGAGCAGGGCGGGCAGCATGAACAGACAACGGATGATCCAACGGCGTCGCATGGGGCCATCTTACCGCGTTATGTTGCCGGGGAAACTGAATTGGACCGGTATTCGCCATAGGGTGGCCGGTGAAGGTCTACAATGTGGTAGGAAAATGAAAAGGAGAATACGATGGGATCGAGAGATGTGATGGCCGGCAAGTCCAAGCAGGTCAAGGGCAAGATCAATGAGGTTGTGGGCGCTATCAAGGGCGACAGCGGGCAGGAAATCAAAGGGAAGATTCAGAAGGCTGTGGGGAAAGTCCAGGAACGCATGGGACGTGCAACATCCCGGCCGAGATGACGGGGAGAGGTGAGCGATGATTCGCAAATTGGCTACGGGTGAATATCGCCTCTATTCTCGAAAGAAGAATCCCAAGACGGGGCGTCGTCGGAATCTGGGGACTTTCAAATCGCGCGCTGCTGCGGAGAAGCACGAGCGGGCGGTGCAGTTTTTCAAACGCCGGTGAGGCGTGTCGCCACGGGAGGTCAAAATGGCCCATCATTATCGTCCGCTTCCGCCACGGAATACGTACATCATGCGGATTGCGCGGAGTGCAAGCATTGCGGTGGGCATCATGGCTGCGTCGTTGGGCATCGGGATGCTGGGGTATCACGGGTTTGAGGGACAGAGCTGGCTGGATTCGTTTCTGAATGCGTCGATGATTCTGGCGGGGATGGGGCCGGCGAACGAGTTGCACACGACGGGCGGGAAGGTTTTTGCCGGGTGCTATGCGATCTTCAGCGGGGTGGTTTTTCTGAGCATGACGGCGGTGCTGCTTGCTCCGATGGCACATCGGTTTCTGCATCGGATGCATTTGGAGATCGAGCCGGAGTCGCCGAAGGACAATTGACGTGATGAATTTGAAGAGCAAAAATAAACAAAGAGTGCTGTAATCCGGATCCCACTTAAATCTCGCGCGCGGTACGGCGCATGTTAGGTTGCGCACTTTCACGGAAGCGGCGATGCTTAAGCCTCTGCAAGGAGGCGTCTATGAAAGTGGATTGGAAAGACCCGGGCGATGCGGATCGTC
>CAIMWO010000073.1 GCA_903845195.1 uncultured Phycisphaerales bacterium | reverse complement strand
CGTCAAAGCCGCCAATTCCGCGGGGTATTCCGGCTACTCCAATACCGCCAGCGCCACCTTGGCTCCCGCGACACCGACAGGGCTTGCCGCCAGCAATATCACGACCTCGCAGATCACGGTGACATGGAGCAATGTCGGCGGAGAGACGGCCTTCAAGGTCTATCGCTCGACCGACGGCACCACCTTCTCGGTGATCGCCACGTTGGGTTCAAATGTCTTGACCTATACAAACACCGGCCTTAATGCCAGCACCAAGTATTACTATAAGGTTGGGGCGAGCAATGCCGGCGGAGAAGCGGATTCCGCGGCGATTGCCGCCACCACCAGTGCTGCGGTGTCCAGCGGAGTGACCTTCGCCACCAAGAACATGACCTCATTTACGGAACTGGTCATCACCGGTTCTACGGCCGCCGATACCATTAGCCTGTCCCAATCGGGCGGGACCCTGACCGTCGTGGCCAACGGCCAGACGACCACGTACAGCATGACCTTGGGCGATATCAAGCTCTACGGCGGCGGAGGAAATGACATCCTCACCGTCAATTCGTCGGTCAATATCGCCACGCTCATTTACGGCGGCGATGGCAGCGATACCATCAAAGCGCTGGGCTCGGCGAAGATGACTATCGTGACCATCGGCAGCGGCACCAACACCGTTACCGGCAACGGCATCAACACCTCCTATTGGGTCAACACCGGAGACATCGTCAACGCCTCGACGACCGAAATTGCCAATGGCGCGGTGAATCGAGTTGCGAGCTTCTACCAACCCTTCACGACCAGTTCGGTTCCGCTTACACTCTACGGCCAGAATCTTGCCGATCCGACCGATTCCGGCACGACGATCCGCCTTACCAACTCGAGTTTTTTCGGCACCGGCCCCACCATGAACGATGTCAATCAACACACCATCTCCGACTGCTACTTCCTGGCGGACTTGTCGTCGCTGGCGGATACCGAGCCGAGCAAACTGGTCAACTTGGCGGTCGATCTTGGAGATGGCACCTACGCTTTCCGCTTCATCCGTAGTGGCGTCACGAGCTTTGTGCGCGTCGATGGTGATCTCGCGGCAGGCAGCAATGCCTATGGCCTGAAGAACTCCACTCCAGGCGCCAATGGCAACCAATGGGGCTCCCTGTTTGAAAAGGCCTACGCTTTCTTCCGCACGGGCGCCGATACCTACAGTTCACTCAATATCGGGTCGCCCACTTCGGTATTCAATGATCTGGGCGTCAGTTCGTCGTGGGGATACATCAGCGGATTCAGTGCAACATCGCTCGAAACCACCATCAACAACGCGCTGAGCGCCGGCAAGCCGGTGACCGCACTGACTTTAGGAAGCATCAGCGGGGGCGCCCCGCTTGTTGCCTCACATGTTTACACCATCCTCGGCACGTATCGGGACTCTTCCGGCAACCTGATGATCCGAATGCGCAATCCGTGGGGCACCGATGGTTTCAATGATGACAGCGCGCCGAGCGACGGCATCGTCACCATCAGTTGGGCCGTCTTCGCCGCCAACATGAATACACTGACCTGGGGCGTGTGACGCTTCGGTAACGCGTTTTCGATGGCCTTAGAAAGACCTCCCGCTTGCGGGAGGTTTTTTTATGCGATCACATTGCGGGTGACGGGGACAGCCTTCGTTCATGACAGCACTGCCCCCCCCACTGCCCCCCCGATTCCGCTACGTGGCTGCCTCCGCTACAATAGGTTCGTTCTGCTGCTTTACTTTGTGTCAGATGGGTGCGTCGGATGAAGTCCAGCCGGCAACGTTTTTTTGATTTTCGCCAGAAGATTCGCGCCGGAGTGCTTGATCCGCATCGTTACGCGGATCCGATGAAGAAAGGGCCGGATCGTCCGTATACGGGCGGGAAACATGAGAGCCCGTCCACGCCGCATGTCTTCAAGCGTGAGAAGAAGCAACTCCTCGCCGAGTACCGGGTCATGCTTCAGGGCTACTACCGCCCGGTCGTGATGCTGCTGCTCTATGCGTTCGTCGGCGCGTTCCTGGCGCCCATTACCCCGCTGGTCTTGCGTTTTCTGGTCGACGATGTGGCGCAGAAGCGTTCACTGCGGGAAGACTCCATCGTTCGTTTCATTCTGCATTTTCTGCATCTTCCAGAATACGTCATCCCCCCGACGGCTTACGGAGGGCTTTACTTCCTCATCGTGGTAGTGATCGTCAGCGCCGTGGTGGCGATCCTTCTGGAATGGCTTCGTATGCTGGCGCAGCAACGGGTCAACTTCCGGCTGGCCGGCTACCTGCGGCAACGTCTGCACCGGCATCTTTCCAGCCTGCCGCTATCGCTTCTGTCCGATTACAAGACCGGTGGGATCGTTTCGCGCATCATGGGAGATACCGATCAAGTCGTCGGCGGTGTTCAAAACGCCATCATCACCCCGTTCAATGCCGGCATCCGTATCCTCATTGCGTTGTGCATTCTCATTTTGACCGACTGGCGTTTGTCGGCTGGCGCAGGTCTGCTGATCCCACCCATTTTTGTGATTCATTACTTCCTATTCAGGCGCCTGCGGCCCATGTGGCGGAATATTCAGGACGACCGTTCGCTGCTCTCGGCGCACTTGACCGATATGTACGGGGGCATCCGGGTCGTTCGTTCTTTCCAGCGCGAGCGTTTCGAACTCAAGGAATTCGGCGTCGCGCAACACACCATGATCCGCAAGCAGCAATACACAGCGATACTCGGACGATTGCTTAACACGGGCTGGATGACCTTCACCCCGGCCATCGGCATCTTCATCATCTGGTACGGCGGGCTGCGCCTGCTGCGGGGAGAGACTTCCATCGGCACGCTGATCATGTACCAAACCCTCGTCATTCAACTCATCCAGCCGATCACGCAAGTCATCGATTCGCTCCAGAATCTCCAGCAGAACCTCGGCGCGCTGGATCGTTTTATCGATGTCATGGATCAGAAACCCGACATGCCCGATCGTCCCGGTGCCGTCGACGCCGACGGCACGGCCGCGGACATCGAATTCCGCAACGTCTCCTTTGGCTACATCGCCGACAAGAAGGTGCTCCAGAATCTCTCGCTGCGCGTCGGGGCCGGCTCGACGCTGGCGATTGTCGGCCCCTCCGGTTCGGGCAAGACGACGATGGTGAATCTGCTGGCGCGATTTTTTGATGTCGATGCCGAATCCGGCCCGATTCTGTTGGGCAATCGCGATATCCGCGACTACCGTTTGCAGTCTTACCGATCGCTATTTGCGATGGTTTTGCAGGATGTTTATCTCTTTGACGGCACGGTCATGGAGAACATTGCGTATGGCCGGCGTCGTGCGACGCGCGACGAGATTGTTGCAGCGGCGCGACAGGCCAACGCACATGACTTCATCATGGAGTTGGATAAAGGTTACGAAACCGTCGTGGGGGAGCGAGGATCCAAGCTTTCCGGCGGGCAGAAACAGCGCATTTCCATCGCCCGCGCCATTCTGGCCAATCCGCGCGTGCTCATCCTCGATGAGGCCACCAGTTCGCTCGACACGCACTCCGAGCACCTGATTCAGGATTCGCTGAAGCAACTGATGTCCAACCGCACCACGTTTGTGATCGCGCACCGGCTTTCGACGATCATCCATGCCGACTGCATTGTCGTTCTGGTGGATGGGCGGATTGTCGAGCAAGGCAGCCACGAGGAACTGATCGAACGCCACGGCGTCTACTACACCATGTTCACGCAGCAGTTCCAGCAGCATCGCGACCCGACGATGGAGCGGATCGAGTGGCAACTGGCGGAGCCGAAGACGTAAGGTGTGGGGGCCTCTCCGAAAAGTCATATTTTATACTGCGATCATTCACCTGTTTCCGCCGCAACGGCCGCTGCGTCCTACCGCGGGACGGGGTCCATCGTCTCATCGCCGGCATTTGTGTGCATCAATAGAGTCTGTGATCCGTTATTGATAAGATGGCGGTCTTGGATCTGGCCCGGCTACGGCAATTATGCGGGATTACGAATGTCTGTTGCCACTGAACGCTCAACGCAACCCCACGACGAGAAACTGAAGGCGGGCGGTGCGCGATCTTCGCTCAGCACGACGGCATTGCCGGCGCGAAAGAGTCGTGGGCTACCCTTGGTGTTGGCAGCTGCCGTTCTGGCCGCGGCGGCGGGCGTGGGGCTTTACCTCTTCACGCATAAATCCGCGAACGATGCACCAACCATTCTGACCTATACCACGCAGCTCGATTCGTTCGACGTCAAGATTCCCCTATCCGGCGAGCTCAAGGCGATTCGCACGACGGAAATCCGGTGCATGGTTGATGGGAACACCACGATCATCTCTCTAATTCCGGAGGGGGCACATGTGAACGAAGGGGATGTGCTGGTGACGCTGGCTTCGGACGCCATCAAGGACAAGCTGGAAGAGTCCCGCATCCGGCTGGAGAACGCGACCGCGGCGCGCGTCAATGCGGAGGAAACGCTGAAGATCCAGGAGATGCAGAACGAATCCGACAACAAGGCTGCGGAAACCAACGCGAAGCTGGCGCAGATGGAATACGAACAGTTCGACAGAGGCGATGGGCCGGTGCAGCTTGAGACGAACAAGACGGCGCTGGCCAATGCCGAGACGGATCTGGAGCGGAAGCAGAAGGACCACAAGGAAGTCGAGGAGCTTTCCGCCAAGGGTTTCGTTTCGGATAACGATGTGTTGGACGCGAAGATCGCGGAGCGTGACTCGCAGAACAAGCTGGATACGGCGCGATCGAATCTTGATGTGTGGATCAAATATGCCGAGCCCAGGCAGCGTGCCACGCTCCAACTCAAGGCCAATGAATCGCTGGCCGAGGTGGAACGCGTGAAGCGCAAGTGCCGGGCGGCAGTGCTGCTGAAGGAAGCGGCAGTGCGGGCGGCCCAGTCCACGGAACGCGTCGAGCAGACACGATACAAGGGATTCCAACAGCAGCTTGACGCATGCTCGATCAAAGCCCCGCAGCCGGGCATGGTGGTGTATCAATCCTCGATCCAGCAGGGATGGCAAAGCCAGGGACCGATTGAAGAGGGAGCAACGGTGCACCAGAACCAGGTGCTGATCCAGCTGCCGGATATCAGCAGAATGCAGGTGGAGGTGCGCCTGGCGGAACAGCTGACGGATCGCGTAGCAGCCGGGCAAGACGTGTCGGTCACCGTCGATGCGCTGCCGGGGAAAGTGCTGCACGGGAAGATTGATACGATAGCGGTTTTGCCGGACTCGGCGATGCGCTGGATGAATGTGAACCTGAAGGAATACCTGACGGAGATCGTGCTCGACGATACACCGGCGGGGGTCAAGCCGGGGATGTCGGCCAAGGTGGAGATCATGGCGTCGCGTCTGACGGACGTGCTGGCCGTGCCGTTGCAGGCGGTGTTTGCGGGCAACGGGAAGCCGTACGTCTTTGTGGGATCGCCGGAGAATTATGAAAAGCGCTTCATCGTCACGGGCGCGTCATCGTCGACCCGCATCGAGATCAAGGACGGGTTAAGAATCGGCGAGGTCGTCCTGCTGTCTCGGCCGAAAAATGCGCCGGAAGATCCTCCAGCGATGGATGCCACTTCGCGGCCGGGACGAAAGAAGAGGCCTCCGGCGGACGTGGCGCCGGCGGCGGCCCAGCCGGCGGTCGGAGCTGCACCGGCGGTTCGAGGATGAAATCGGCATGACTGCGACCCTCGTCGAATCTCAGCCGCGACCGCACGGACCGGTGATCGCGGAGATCGTGCATCTGTTCAAGGTTTATCAGAAGACGGAAAATGTCGAGCCGGTGTATGCGTTGCGCGATATTTCGCTGCAGATTCATCGGGGGGAGATGCTGGCGATCATGGGGGCGTCGGGCTCGGGCAAGTCGACGTTGATGAATATTCTGGGATGCCTGGACCGCCCTACCGCGGGGCAATACCTGCTGGACGGGCGCGACGTGGCGCAGTTCGACGACGATGCGCTATCTGAATTTCGGGGGGCGCGGCTGGGATTTATTTTTCAGAACTTCAACCTGATTCCGCAGCTCACGGTGCTGGAGAATCTTGAGGTGCCGCTGTTTTACCAGATGGTCTCGCCGAAGGTGCGGCACCAGCGGGCGTTGGATCTTTGCCGGCTGGTCGGCTTGGAAGACCGCGGGCATCATCGGCCGGTGGAACTGTCGGGCGGGCAGCAGCAGCGCGTGGCGGTGGCCCGGGCGTTGATGAACGATCCGCTGTTCCTGCTGGCGGATGAGCCGACGGGAAATCTGGACTCGAAAACCGGCGCGGCGATTCTCGATCTTTTTCACAACCTGCACGAACAGACCGGCACAACGATTCTCATCGTGACGCACGATCCCAACGTGGGGTTGCAGTGCACGCGAAGGGTGATGCTTAAGGACGGGGAGATTGACATCGACCAGCGGCAAAAGAAGACCCGCGTGGCGCTGAGCGAATCGACGAATTGAGGGGATGGGGGAAGTGGGAGGGGCGAGCACGGCGAAATACGATGGCTGGTTTATTTGGCGTTGTCCGCGCGGCGGGCCATGATCTGGAAGCGATGGCCGACGGCATCAAAACCCATTTTGCGGGCGATCTCCTGCCGCAGTTTGACGACGGCTTCATTGGCGAAGGGGATGATTTTCCCGGTATCGAGGTCGATCAGATAGTCGTGGGAGGATTCCGGTGCGACGAAATCGTAATGGGCCTGTTTGCCTCCGCCAAAGTGGGCCTGCTTGAGGAGGCCGGCATCGAGCAGGTGTTTGATCGTGCGATAGATGGTGGCTTTGGAAATGCGGTAGTCGCTTTCGCGCAGTTCCAGGAGTAGTTCTTCGGCCTCGAAGGGGCGTCCGAACTTTTGGATTTCCTTGAGGATGGCCAGGCGCTCCGTGGTGTATTTCAGGTGGCGCTGGCGCAGGAATTCGCGAAAAACGTGTTCAGGGGTTTCCATGGGGGGATTATACGAAAAAGGAAAACCTGCCGCATCCGTACCGCTTTGATTTGGGCATTCCGGTGCGAGACGGGGCAGACAATTGGTCATTTGCATCGGGGCCGCTAGAATTCCCCTTTCCGCGGGCGACGCGAATGCCGCGGTGATGCCTTGTGAACTCTAGTCAACCTCGGAGGCCTTATGAAACTTGCTTCGTTACTTGCTGTTCTCACGCTTACGCTTTCGCCGCTGGGGGCGCTGGCGGCGACACTCGCGCCGGTGCGGGCGTACGTCAAACCCGGCGAGCCGGTGAATGTGCAATTCCTGCAGCCTGCGGAAGGGAAGGCGGACGAAGTGACGAAGACGACCGCGGCCATCGGCTTGGAGGCGGTCAAGCTGCCGGGGCTGTTTGCTGCGGCGCCGCTGGCGGATGTCGTCAAGGCGGACGGCGAGGCGCAGTTCACGCTCTACACGATGGAGGGCAAGGCGCTGGAGGCGAAGAAGGTGAAGCTGGATGCGGGTGGGACGGTGGATCTGCTGGGGTTTTTCCCGCAACTGGCGGATGCGGGCACGTATGTATTGGCGTGGAAAGATGCGCAGCCGCTGGTGATCGAAGTGCTTCGCCCGGCGATTCCGTGGGGTCCGGTGAAGAACGATTACGTTCCGGCGGAGGTGAAGCGCCAGATCGAGCCGACGATCAATCAACTGAAGAACAGCCCGCCGATCGTCACGCATATTGTTCCGCTATCGTATGCGTTGATTACGACGGAAAAGGGCGACATCAAGGCGTCGTTTGATTACGCCGATGCCCCCAATACCGTGGATAATTTTGTTTCACTGGCCAAGCAGGGCTATTACACCAGCACCAATTTCCACCGCATCATCAAGGGCTTCATGATTCAGGGCGGCGATTCGCTGGGGAATACGGCGGACCGCGCAGGCAGCGGCGGGCCGGGATTCAACCAGGCCGCGGAGCTTTCGTCGCGCCAGCATGTCCGCGGGGTTCTCTCGATGGCCCGCACGGGGCTGGATGTGAACACGGCTGGCGGGCAATTCTTTATCGTTCACGGCAAGGCCGAGTTTCTCGATGGGGCGTACACGGTCTTCGGGCAGGTGATCGACGGATTGCCGATCGTCGACAAACTCGCGGAGACGCCGGTAGCGGATGCGAACGGCACGGTTTCGGGGCATAAGCCGACGATCAATTCGATCACGATACTGCCGGCGACGCTGGAGCAGTACGGGATCAAGAAATAGTCGCACAAGAAAAAACGACTATTGCGGCGCGAGTGCCAGCGGATTGACCGGGCGGATTCCGTTGCCGTGTTTGACATGGTGGGCAATCGCCTGCGAGATGAACGAGCGGGCGTTGTCGACGGCCATGTGAATCTCGACGCCTTCGGCCAGCATGGCGGTGAGGATGGCGGAGAACGTGCAGCCGGAGCCGTGGGTGTTTTTGGTGGGCAGGCGTTTGGCGGGGAATTCGGTGAAGTGATCACCATCGAAGAGTAGATCGACAATGGTGTCGGAGCGATCGGTGCTGAGGCCTTTGATGAGGACGTTGCGGGCCCCGGTCTTGGCGATTTTTTCCGCCGCTTTTTTGCCGCCGGAAATGGTATTGAGTTCGTCGAGGTCCATGTTGGCCAGCAGTGCCGCTTCGGCGCGGTTGGGCGTGACGATGGTGGCCATGGGGAGGAGTTCCTTGCGGAGCACGTGGATGCCGCTTTGGTCGAGTAATTCCGCGCCGGACTTCGCGTAGACGACGGGGTCGCAGACGTAATTGTCGAGCGAATTGCGCTGGATGGCCTCGGCGACGGTATCGATGATGGCGGCGCTGCCGAGCATGCCGGTCTTGAAGGCATTGACGGGGAAATCGGCGGCGACGGCGTCGATTTGTTTGCAGATGAGTTCGGGGTCGAGCAGTTGGACGGCGGAGACGCCGGAGGTGTTTTGCGCGGTGATGGCGGTGATGACGGCCATGCCGTAGACGCCCAGGACGGTGAAGGTCTTGAGATCGGCCTGGATGCCGGCGCCGCCGGAAGGGTCTGAGCCGGCGATGGTGAGAGCGGTGTCCATGTGTTTCCTCCAAGGGGGATTTTAACCACGAAGGCTGGAAGACACGAAGAAAACGGAAACAATTTTGGCGAAGAGGGCCAAGCACCGGATTGCCATCCGGTGCTCCGCGGCGCGCCGGGTTGGTGCGGTGGAGCGTCGCGAAATGAGGGGATTGGGCGTAGAATCTGTGCATGGCCAAGAGCGGAGCGATAGTCAATTTCGCACAGTATTTCGGGGCGCGGTTCACGGCGATGATGCTGGGGCTGTTTCCCGTCAATGCCAACCTGCGGACGGCGCGGATGATCGGGGGGCTGCTGTGGAAGTTTGACCGAAAGCATCGCAAGCGGGCTATGGAAAATCTGCGGGCCAGCTTTCCGGAAAAAGCAGATGAGGAATTGAAGCGCATCGGCGAGCGGTCGATGCAGCATTTCATCGAATTGGTGATGGATGTGCTGTTCACCACGCGGCTGATCAACGTGGAAAGCTGGCACCGGTACGTGCATTTGAAGGATTTGCCGGAGTCGCTGCGCATCATGCTGCGGCAGCGCGGGTGCATCATGCTCACGGGGCATTACGGCAATTGGGAGATTCTCGGATACACGCTGGCGACGCTGGGGTTTGAGACGTATTCCATCGCGCGGCCGATCGACAATCCGCACATTGATGCGTGGCTGCTGGGGGTGCGGGAAAAGAAGGGGCAGATCATTTTGAGCAAGCGCGGCGTGACAACGACGGCGCTGGATGTGCTGGAGAAGAAAGGCGTGCTGGGCTTCATCGCGGATCAGAACGCGGGGCCCAAGGGGATGTTTGTGCCGTTCTTTGGCAGGCAGGCGAGCACGTACAAGTCGATAGGGCTGCTGGCGATCCAGCACGATGTGCCGGTGGTGATCGGTTATGCCCGGAGGCGCGGCGACCGGTTCGAGTTTGACGTCGGTGTGCAGGAAATCATTTCCCCCGAAGAATGGAAGAACCACGGGCCGGAATATCGCGATGAACTGCATTACGTGACGGCGCGGTACACCAAGGCGATCGAGGATTTCGTGCGCGACGATCCCACGCAATACCTGTGGATTCATCGGCGATGGAAGACGCGGCCCAAGGGGGAGATTGCCGGCAGCGTTGCGGGGGTGGGATGATGGAAACGCGAAACGCGAAATATGAAACGCGAAACGTTGACGGAGGGAGCGGACGCCACGATGCACGGGTGTTTCCGCTGGGGTTATGCTTGGCGGCGATGGCGACGGTGGGACTGGGGATGGCTGCGGTGGTGCTGGGGGTGCAATGGGGGGCGGCCAGTCCACGGGCGGAAATTCTGGATGCGATGTGGTTGTATGTGAACGTGTGCGTGACGGTGGTGATTTTGTGCGTTTGGCCGGCGATGCGAATGCGAGGTCTTGCTCAAGACATGCCCAGCGGGGCCCCCCGCCCCACTGGGCATGGCACCCGGCGAGCCCTCATTGGTGTGGGACTTGTGCACGCTGGCGGTGGCGTTTGTGCCTGCGCTGGCGGTGGCGGCGTGGGCGAGTGATGTGGCAGGGGCGCGGGTGTGGCAGATGGTCGTGCTGCAGTTGAGTTTTTCCGTGCTGGCGATGGGGACGATGACGTGGTGGAAACGAGAAGGACTGCAGGCGTGGATGATGTTGGGATTGCTGATGGCGCTCGTGGGGCTGCCACTGGCGGCGTATGTGCAGGCGGACTTTTTTCCGGCGGCGGGGCGAGGGTGGTTTGGATATTCGCCGCTGCTGGCGATCTATGACGCGGCACATGGCGAAAGCGTCTGGGGGGTGGCGGCATTCTGGGGAGCGATTGGCATCATCGCGGGGATGTTTGGGGGAATGGGCGGAATCTCATCAGCCAAGCCGCAGAACGGATAAGCAGATCAGCCGTGGGCGGAAACGGGAGGCGGGGCATCGGGGATTTGCGCGGCCAGTTTGGGCACGCGGATTTGTTCCGTGTGGATATCGACGGCGTCCCGCTGGGCATCGATGCGGTTGAACTGGGCGAATAGGCCGAGCAATGTTTTGATCTTGGCGCCGGCGGAAATGTCCCAGAATTTTTCGCTGCCGATGGGACGGCCCCAGAGAATGCGCGAGCCGAAAACGGTGTTGAGGACGATTTGCGGTTCCAGCGGGGCGAGGCGCGAATTGTAGTTGGAGAGATTGATCAGCGAGATTTGGTGGGCAAACGGCTGCGTTTCCAGCTTTTTCAGAAGCTGCATTCCCGCGGATAATTCAGGAACGGTGAATGCGGCGCCGGGGCCGGGGGGATTCTGATCGATGCCGTAGAGTTTCAGAAAATTGATGTGGGCGACATCGTTGGCATCGTAGACGCCAGGGAGCTGAACAAATTCCTCATCGATGAGGTAGTAGGCGATGTGGGACTGGTTTTGCGGATCGAGGAGGCGGATGGGATCGGATGCAAATTTCAGGTCGGTGATTCGCGCATCGCCACGGAAGGGAATGCCCACCCAGGCGACGGGGCGGCGATATTCGGCGTAAATCTCGATGGTCTGCACATTCTGCTTGCGGTCGAGCACGCGCTGGATTTTTGTGATGCTCTTGAGCCACGCGTTGGCGTTGCGCGAAAGATTGGCGGAGTAGTTAGCGCGAAGATCGTCGAGGACGGATTTGTCGAGCGGATTGAGGATGCGAAGACGCGTGGGGTCATCGTGCGTGGCAAAGTCCTGCGCTTCTTTTAGTATGCCGCTGACGATGGAGCGATCGAGCCATCGTGGCGTGTTTTTGAGTTCGATCCGAGCGGGCACGGGCTGATCTTTGACCACGCGGTTGGCGTAGCGGTCGACGACGCGGTAGGTTTCGATGAGGGCGGCCAGCGCCAGCAGAACGCCACAGAAGACCAGGAGTCCGTGAACCCAGGGAGTTTTCCAGATGGGCGGGGCGGAAGAGGTTTTCGATTTGAGGCCAAACATTGTGAGTCCTGAATCCTGAGTCTTGAGTCCTTAGTGCTGGGTGGTGAGTTTGACGGCGGCGTCGCGGAGGGCCATTCGTGCGAGGCGGTCGCAGAGGGCTGTGAAGGAAATACCGGAGCGTTGTGCGGCCTTGGGGACGAGCGAATGGCCGGTGAAGCCCGGCATGGTGTTGATTTCCAGAACGTAGGGTGCGTACGTGCGGCGGTCGACCATCACGTCGATGCGTGAGAGGTGGCGGCAACCGATGCAGCGGTGCGTTTCTTCGGCGGCCTTGCGAACGGCAGCCAATGAGGATGCCGGAATGGGAATCTGTTCATCGAAAAGATACTCGGTGTCTTCGCGCGTGTACTTGGCCTGGTAATCGTAGAACTCGGTGGCGGGTTTGATCCAGATCACCGGAAGCGTTTTGCCGTCGATAATGCCGACGGTGAGCTCGAAGCCTTCGACAAACTGTTCGACCAGCATGGAGCCGTACTTGGGAAGGGTTTCGTCGAGGTGTGCCTTGGCCTCGGCGAGGCTGTTGCAGATCTTGCAGCCGACGGAAGAGCCTTCGCTAATGGGCTTGATGACGCACGGATAACCGATGCCGCTGGCGGGCGTCCAATTTTCCTTGAATTTGTGGGCGTGAACGATTTGCCAGTTGGGGGTGGGGACATCATGTTCGAGCAGGCAGGTTTTGGTGGCAACCTTATCCATGCCGAGGCGCGAGGCGGCTTCGCCGGAGCCGACGAACGGAACGCCGCGGGATTCGAGGATGTGCTGAAGCTGGCCATCCTCGCCGAAGACGCCGTGGAGGGCGGGGAAGATCAAGTCGCAGGGCTTGTGGTCGAGGGCGGCGAGGTTGTCGGGGCCGATATCGGATTGCCAGACGCGATGGCCGACGGTGCGGAGGGCCTCGGCGATCTGAGTGCCGGTGAGGAGGGAGATTTCGCGTTCGGCGGAGATGCCGCCACAGAGGAGGGTTATGTCGAGTTTGCGATCATCCATGATTCGCTCCTGTTTCTTAACCACGAAGGCACGAAGACACGAAGGGTGCACACGTTCACCAGATGACGACTTCGGTTTCGAGATTCACATCAAATTTTTCCTGCACGCGCTGGCGGACGAGTTCGATCAGCGCGCGAATATCTGCGGCTTTTGAGCCTTTTTTAGCGGTGATGAAGTTGGCGTGCTTGGAGGAGACTTCCGCGCCGCCGATGACGGTGCCTTTGAGGCCGGTCTGGTCGATCAGGGCGCCGGCGGAAAGGCCGCGGGGATTCTTGAAGATGCATCCGGCGGATTTGTCGGCCAGTGGTTGGGAGTTCTTTTTGAACATCCAGATTTCCTTGACCTTCGTCATGATGCGCTGCGGGTCATCTTCCATGAGAGAAAAGGTCGCGCCGAGGATGAACTTTCCCGAGATGTTGGAGCGGCGATACTCGAAGACCAGATCGTCCTTCTCGCGGATGTAAACCTGGCCGTTGGTGTCCATGACGGTGACCGTCTGGACGGAGGAGCCGATATCGCCGAAGGCGCCGCCGGCGTTCATGCGGATTTCACCGCCGACCGTGCCGGGGATGCCGGCGAGACATTCGAGGCCCGAAAGGCCGGCGTGGGTGCATTCCAGGACGAGTTTTTGGACGTCCTTACCGGCGCCGGCGGTGACGATATTTTTATCAATAGTAACGGCTTTGAAGGCGGGGGTGTTGAGGCAGATGACCGCGCCGTTCAACCCTTCGTCGTTCACGAGCAGATTCGCACCGGAACCGAGCACGAAGATGGGAATCTCGTTTTCCCGCAGGCGCGCAACGATGGCCTGAAGCTGCTCCAGATCCCGCGGTTGAATGAAGAATTTCGCAGGGCCGCCGCAGCCAAACCAGGTGAGCGGGGCCAGCGGAACATCAAGCTTGACCGCATCCCCGAACTGTTCGTACCAACTCATCAGTGACTTCCCAAACAGGGCCGGCGCCCATCGACACGATCAAGTCGCCGGCCCGCATGTCCTTAAGCAGATAACTGTTGATTTCCTTGAAGGTCGGAATGTACATCGCTTCGCGCCCGTTGGTGCGGATGCGCTCGACGAGCATGGCGGCATTGACCGCCTTGCGGTCGGCATCGGAATCACGCACGAAGAAAATGTCGGGCACGATGGTCACATCCGCATGAGCAAAGGAGCGGGCGAAATCTTCGAGCAGGAACCGCGTGCGGCTATGCTGGTGCGGCTGGAAGACGCAGATCAGGCGCTGCGGGCGATAATGTTCGCGGAGCGCCAGGAGAGTGGCGCGGATTTCCGTGGGGTGATGGCCGTAATCATCGATGACGGTCACCTCACCGCCCTCCACCGGCAGAGTGCCGATGAGTTGGGAACGGCGGTCGGCGCCGCGGAAGGACTCGATGCCGGAAACAATTTTGTCCCAGGGGACGCCGCAGTGCGTGGCGATGGCGGCGGCGACGGTGGCGTTGCCGACGTTGTGGCGGCCGGCGAGCGAAAGGGAGAGCCGACCCATCTTTTTGCCCTTGTAGGCGACCTGAAAATGCGCCTTGCCCTGGAAGCGGCGGATGCCTGTGGCCTGCCAGTCCGCGGCCATATCGATGCCGTAGGTTTCGATCGTCGCTTCAATATTCCGCGCCGCCTGCAGGCAGTTCTGGTCGGCAGCGGAAATCAGGGCAACGCCTGAGGGATCGATCTGCGCGAGAAATTTATGGAAGCTCTCATTGATTTCGTGGATGTCTTTGTAGTAATCGAGATGATCTTCCTCGATGTTGAGCACGACGCCGATGCGTGGATAGAGGTTATGGAAGGAGCGATCGAATTCGCACGCTTCGACGATGAAGAGCTCGCCGCTGCCGGAGCGGGCCGAGCCGCCCAGCTGGGGGGATGTGGCGCCGACGACGAACGAGGGATTTTTGTCGGCAGCCAGAAGGGTATAGGCGGTCATCGCGGTGGTGGTGGACTTGCCATGGGTGCCGGCGATGGCGATGCCGTGCTTGAGGGACATGACGCGACCGAGCATCTGGGCGTATTTGAGAATTTCGATGCCACGATGGTGGGCGGAAAGCATTTCCGGGTGATCGGGTTTGACGGCGGCGGAATGGACAACGATGTCGGTGCCAGCGGGGAGGGCATCGGCGGATTCGAGGTAGGAAATGGCCGCCCCGATGCCGGCCAGTTTTTCGGTAACGGAAGAGGAGGAGCGGTCGGTGCCGGAGACTTTGGCACCAAAATTCATCAACATGTGGGCGAGGCCGGACATGCCGCTGCCGCCGATGCCAATGAAATGCACGCGCCGCCCGGTAAAGGGCGTTGGTTCAATGCGAGGTTTGAGGGTGTGCAAGAGATCCTGAACGGTGAACATAACGGCCTGCTGCTGGATGATGGGGGGCATTACAACCGCCTCCTTGCGGGAGAGATCATGGTCAGAAGTCTGGCCGTGGTCAGTTGTCAGGGGTTGGTTGCCAGAACGCTGCGGCGACTGCTAAGTGCTGACCACTGACCGCGGACAACTCACAACGGACCACCTATTTATCGCGTTTTGCGGTCGATCAGGGAGAGTATTTCCTTGGCGATATTGGCGGCTGCATCGGGCTTTCCACAGACCCGGGCGGCCTCAGCCATACGCTGACGTGCAGCGTCGTCATACAATAGCGTTTCCAGGGGCTTTTTCACAGCAAGGCCGTTGGCATTTGCATCTTTCGCATCATCGACAATCACTGCGGCACCGGCACGAACCAGCTCCATCGCGTTGGCCTTTTGATGCAGGTCTTTGTGGAAGGGGTAAGGCATCAGGATGGAGGGGACGCCGCAAGCGGTGAGCTCGGCACAGGTGCTGGCGCCGGCGCGGCCGATGGCCAGATCGGCAACGGCCCAGACGCTGGCCATATCGTCGCAGTAGTCGACCACTTTGACACGAATATTGGGCCAACGGGCGTAGGCGGCGTTCACGGCGGCGGCCTGGTCGAGACCGGCGAGGTGGAGGATCTGCCAATTGGAATTCTGAATTCTGAATTCTGAATTCTGCACGGTCAGGGAGGCAGACCCTTCTGTTTGAGGACGGTTTTCGAAACAAGAACGAAATTCAGCATCCTCGAGAAGCTTCAGCATAGCATCGTTGATCGTCTTGGCTCCGAGGCTGGCGCCGGTAACGACGAGAGTGCGGATCTGGGGGTCGATGCCGAGGGCGGTTGCTCCCTGCTCTCGGGTGCGGTCGAGGAGGTCTGGACGAATGGGGCAGCCCAGGGGGAGCGTCCGGCCGGTAACAGCCTCCTGGTACTCCGCGCCGAGCGCCCATTGCGTCACGACCAGATTGGCTCGGCGAAGCAGTAAGCGATTGGCGAGGCCGGGAAGGGCGTCGGGATTGAGCAGGATGACCGGAATTCGTGATTTGCTGGCGATGTACGCGGCCGGGCCTGCTGCATAACCGCCGAGGGCGACGACCGCATCGACAGGGCGCTGCGCGAACTGCGATTTCCAGAACGAGCAGCTTTGTCTCCAGCCTTTCCAGAACGACCAGATCTTCTTGATATCCTTGATGAGCGGCTGAACGGGTTGCTGAATATACGCGTTTCCGAACTGCGAGAGCAGACGTTGATCCACTTGCCGGGGGGTGGCAGCCCATACGAGTTGCAGCGATTCGCCGAGTTGGGTGCGTAGTGCATCAGCCACGGCCAGGCCGGGATAGAGATGGCCGCCAGTGCCGCCGCCGGCCATGATGATCCGGTAAGTGCGGGTGGCGGAGGCGGTTCGTGGTCCGTGGTCCGTGGTTCGTGGTTCGGGGGACGAGGGTGTGGAGGCGGAATCGGTGCGGTCGCAGGCGTTCATCATGACAGGTTGAGCCACGATGGAGCCCAGCATGGGGTGAATGCGATGCGGCCAAATGATCATGCTCATACGGTGGCCTTTTGTGTCTCGTGCAATTGGACGGGGAAGCCGAGAGCGGGTTCGGCGCCGCGGGAGGCGCGGGCCTCGGCTTCGACTTCTTTGCGATTGATGCGTTCGATGCTCATCAGCACGCCAATGGCTGCGGCATTCATGATCCAACCGGTGCCGCCGGAGGAAATCAGCGGGAGTGCGATACCTTTGGTGGGCATGGAGACGGTGACGACGGCGACATTCATGGCGGCCTGAAGTCCTATGACGGCGGTGATGCCGAACGCGGCCATCTTGCCGAAGAGATTGTTGCAGCGCGAGGCAATACGCCAGCCGATCAGGGTGAACGCCAGGAAGAGGGCGATGACCATGAGAGCGCCGGCGAAGCCCAGTTCTTCACAAATGACGGCGAAGATAAAATCGGTGTTGTCTTCGGGCAGATAGCCCATCTTCTGGATG
Source organism: uncultured Phycisphaerales bacterium (assembly GCA_903845195.1). Classification (GTDB taxonomy): domain Bacteria; phylum Planctomycetota; class Phycisphaerae; order WQYP01; family WQYP01; genus CAIMWO01. Next base: position 16,171 of record CAIMWO010000073.1, on the reverse strand, counting down.
CCGTTGCCGAGGCCGAGGCCCCAGAATCCGCCGGACATGATCGTCAGAAGCGACTGCAAGGGGTGATAGCCTGCACCGGAGGCGTATTTTTCGGGATCGAGGAAAGCCATTAGCCGCTCGCGGCGAAACGGGCTGCCCATGAGAAGTTTGTATCCCGCCCCGGCGGCGCCGGCGACGAGGATGCTGACTTGCCACCAGCGGCACCCGGCCATGAGAAACATGACGATCACCACAGCGGCGATGAGGACGGTGGTGCCGAAGTCTTCCTTGACGACTAGAACGGCCGCCATGCCGAAGACCAGCACGAGCGGGAGGAACCCTTTTGTGAAGGTGTGGATCAAGTTCTGGCGGTGAAACGCATAGGCCGACACGAAGAGCACCAGCGAGAGCTTGGCAAGTTCCGAAGGCTGAAAGCCGATGGGGCCGACGGAAAGCCAGCGGCGGGCGCCGTTGATTTCCTTGCCAAAGGGGGTGACGAGCACGGCGACGAGCATGCAGATCGTCAGCGCGAGTAACCAGACGCTGGGCGAGCCGAGGATGGAGCGGCCCAGGAGAATGCGATAGTCCATCCGCCACAGCGCGGTGAGCACGGCCATGGCGATCATGGCGTGAATGGCATTCTTATTGTTGAAGGCCTGCATCAGCCAGGTTTCCTGAGCGCCACGAACGCGGGCATCGGCGGATTGCACCATGACGAGACCGAAACAGAGCAACGCCGCGGCGATGAGAAAAAGAAGCTGATCGAGTGACAGGGAGAGCGGCGCAAGAACAAAGCGCGAGCGGCCGACATACGGCCGTGCAGGAACCGCGCCGACGAGTGCCGGGACGACTTGGGAGCCCGTGGCACGCCGCGGCCAGGCCACGCGCGTCGGCCATATCGACTGACCTTTGACGGAAATGGGCATGGGTGGAAGAACTCCTGCTAATTGGTGTTAGATCGGCGGTTTAGGCGCAATTTATGCACTTATTATAAGCCGTGGGCCGTGATTCGTGGGTCGTGGTCCGATGGATTCACGTCAACACGCCTTCTTCGTAGCGAGGCGATGAGTTTGTTGAGCATCTGGCCGATTCGTTGTGACTGATCCCAGATCGGCAGTACGGACTCGCGCATCACTAATCCCAAGCGAGCTGCGAGGGCTAACTGGGTCTCCACTTCCATCAATGAACCGCGGGCAATGGAGAGATGATGCAGAAATTCTGCGGAGCCCGAACGTCCCGCGCCCTCAGCGATGTTTGAAGGAACGGAAATGGCAGCACGGCAAATCTGGGATGTAAGCCCAAAACGTTCATCAGCGGGAAAAGTTGACGAAAGCCGATACACCATCTCAGCCAATTCCATCGCAGCATTCCACACATCCAGTTGTCGATAATTCTGAAGTGCCATCAGTGTACACTACCTAAAACGAACCACGAACCACGGCCCACGGACCACGAACCTCACCGCAATTTCACAGTTGCTAGGCCGAACGCAGCGCACAGGGCGCTGATGAGCCAGAAGCGGACGACGACTTGTTGCTCGGACCAGCCTTTCAGGTGGAAATGGTGGTGGATGGGGCTGCACAAGAAGATGCGTTTGCCGCCGGTCATGCGGAAGTAGGAGACCTGCATCATGACGGAGGTGGCTTCGAGGACGAAGATGCCGCCGACGAGGAGGAGCATGGGTTCCTGGCGAACGACGATGGCGATGTAGCCGACGACGCCGCCGAGGGCGAGCGAACCGGTATCGCCCATGAACACCTGTGCGGGATTACAGTTGAACCACAGGAATCCCAGGCAGGCGCCGGTGATGGCGCCACAGACGACGGACAGTTCACCGGTGCGCGGCACCCAGTGAAAGTGAACCTGATTGGCAATCTGTTCCACACCGGTGGCATACGCGAGGCAGAGGAACGCGAACGCGACGATTGCCATGCATCCGCCCGCGAGGCCGTCCATGCCGTCGGTGAGATTGACGGCATTCGACGATCCGGTGATCACGATCACGGTGAGGATGGCAAAGAGCGATGGGGGCAGGGTGAGGTCGCGGAAGAAGGGCCAGTTGAGTTTGTGTGCGGAAGGGGCGCTGCCGTCGAGTGCGGGGGCAGAGTTGCCGTGGTAATAGATGAAGATGGCCAGCAGAACGCCGAGGCCGACTTGGAAGAGCAGTTTTTCGTAGGCGTAAAGACCTTCGCGGGAACCGGGGGTGCGGCGGCCGGCGGTGAGCTTGAGCCAGTCATCCACCGCACCAAGGCAGGCCAGATAGATCATGCAGAACATGGCCATACGGACGTAGAAATTCATGATGTCGGCAAAGAGCAGCACGGTGACAAGGATCGCCCCGATGATGAGCAAGCCGCCCATCGTGGGGGTGTTCTTCTTGTTCTTGGTCAGTTCGTTGAGGTCCTTGTTGTAGAACTCCGGCATGTCGCCGACTTTTTGTTTCATCAGCCAGCGAATGACCCTGCCGCCACCGGCGAGCACCAATACGAATGCGAAGAGAATGGCCAGCGCGGCGCGAAAAATGATCACGCCGAACATGCCGTCCTGGCTGGCCCAATGATGATCTACCATCCATTTGAAGAGATGCAGGAGCACGAAGCGATTCCTTAAAAAAGACCAGGGTTTGGGGCTCTAGTGCGTGGCGATTATGGCTTCCGGCTGATTGTGCAGGGCACCGAGCAGTGTTTCAAGCGCCATGCCGCGAGAACCTTTCAGCAAGATTTCATCGCCGGGAAGAAGCAGTTCCTGGATGCGAGTGCGGGCCGACGCGGTATCGGCGAAACGCTGCGTGGGAACACCTGCGACGGATGCAACGTCGGCTGCGAAACGCATCTGCGGGCCGATGGCGATGAACAGATCGAGTTTCCAGCCTGCGACGAGGCCGCCAATCGCACGATGCATCGCTTCAGTGCTGACGCCCAGTTCCAGCATATCGCCAAGGATGGCGACTTTGCGGGGTTTATTTTGCCCTGAGGATGCCGCGGATTTCAGGTGGGCAAACGTTTTGATCGCAGCCTCCATCGAACTGGGATTGGCGTTGTAAGCGTCGTTGATGATCTTGAAACCGCCGACGGTCATGGGCTCCAAACGCATTTCCACGGGCTTAACCTTGAGCAGGCCGGCGGCGATCTGGTCGTCGCTGAGCCCCAGACGCCGCGCCACGGCAATCGCCATCAAGGCATTGACTGCGTTGTGCGATCCCAGGAGCGGCACGCGAAATCCGCCGCGACCGTTAATCGTGAACGATGTGCCTTCGATGGACTCGGAAATATTTGTCGCGACGAGATCGGCCTGCACATCGGAATTCTGATTGGCGACTGCGGAGTTGTCCGCCCCGACCCAGACTTTCTGTGCCGGCGAGGTTTTCAGGCTCGCGGCCAGTTCCGGGGCATGGGCGGGAAGAATCAGCATGCCGCCGGCGGTGACGAACGCCGCGATGGAGGCTTCCTCTTTGGCCACGCCCTCGAGGTCGCCGAGCTTTTCCAGATGCTCCAGTCCGACGGAGGTGATGACCGCAATATCAGGCCGGCACACATCGCCCAGCGCCGCGATTTCCCCGGGCGCGTTGGTGCCGATCTCCAGCACCACGAACTCATGCTTCGATTCGACTTCCAGCAGCGTCAGCGGCATACCGATGTTGTTATTAAAACTCTTGGGGCTGGAATGGCCGCTGAGTTTTTCCGACAGCAGCGTGTGGATGATGCGCTTCGTGGTGGTCTTGCCGTTGGACCCCCCTACCGCAATGACCTTGGCGCGAAGTTCGTTGCGATAGACCGCGGCAAGCCGGTTCAGACCGGCGATCGTGTCTTCCACCTGCAGGATCGCACAGCCGTGGTGCTGGGCATCGGCGAGGATCGGGGCGGGCAACTCCTTATGCACCAGAATTACCGCGACGTTTCTGGCGACAACATCGACGAGAAAATCATGGGCATCATGATTCTTGCCGGCGATGGCGATGAAGAGGTCGCCCTCGGCGGCTTTGCGGCTGTCGGTGCAGACGTGACCATTGAACGAACGTGTGCCGCGACCGAGCCATTTGGCTTTGGCGGCGATGCGGAGTTTATCGAGTTCCCAGGGTTTCACTATTCTTCCTTCAAAGACGTAATCACTAAGACACGAAGGCACGAGAACGTAGTGGTCCTATTATTTTTGCCTGGCGTCTTGGTGGATCATATTCAATTCTCGCAGTGCGTTTTGAGCTTCTTCAACATCGTCGAAGTGGTGCTTGGTGGTGCCGATGATTTGGTAATTTTCGTGGCCTTTGCCGGCGAGGAGGACGACGTCGCCGGGTTGGGCCAGGGCGATGGCTTTCTGGATGGCGAGCCGGCGGTCGGGCTCGACGGTGATTTTGCGGGCTGTTTTCCAACTGGGCGAAAAGCCGGTGCAGATTTCCTCGATAATGGCGAGGGGATTTTCGGTGCGGGGGTTGTCGCTGGTGAGGATGACGAAATCGGCGAGAGTCTCGGCGACTTTGGCCATCTTGGGGCGCTTGGTGCGATCACGATCGCCGCCGCAGCCGAAGAGGCAGATGAGACGGCCGTTATTGGGCTGAAAACGGGTGAAGCAATTGGACATGGTAGTACGGAGGGTCGTCAGAACATTTTCGAGCGCGTCGTGGGTGTGGGCATAGTCGACAAACACTTGAAACGGCATTGCGCTTCGTTCTTGTCCGGGTGCAATGACGGGCTGCAATCGACCTGGCGCGCCAGTGTCATTTTCTAGCGCGTCGAGAGCGTCATAGACTCGAATTCCCAACGCAGAGGCGGCGGCGATAACGCAGAGAAGATTGTAGGCGTTGTGGCAGCCAATCATCGGGGAGTTGAATTCGAAGACGCCGGTTTCGTGAGGATAGTCGGACCGGACGTGAACGTGCATGCTGTCGCTGGCCAATCCGCTGACGAGGGCGGTCCAGCCATTGGCGGGCGGCTGCGGAGAAAACAGGCGTTTATCGCTGGGCGCCGGGAGGGGTTCAACGTGGATGGGGACGATGTCGGCGCGACATTGCTTGGTCATGGCAGAGGCGTAGCGGTCGTCGATGTTGATGATCGCGGTGGCGCCGGCGTCGAGCGAATTGAATAGGAGGGCCTTTGCCGCAGCATACTCTTCCATCGTCTTGTGGTAATCGAGATGATCGCCGGTGAGGTTCGTAAAAATGGCGACGGCGAAGTCGATGCCGGCCACGCGATCCTGATGCAGGGCGTGGCTGGAGACTTCCATGATGCAATGCGTGACGCCGTTGGCCTTCATGCGCGAAAACAGGTCGACGAGGTCAACGCTTCCGGGCGTGGTCATGTCGGCGGGTACGGCGAATTTTCCATCATCGATTTCAACGGTGCCGATCATCCCCACCTTGTGCCCGGCCGCCTTGAGCACCGAGCGTAACAGGTACGCCACGGTCGTTTTGCCTTTGGTGCCGGTCACCGCGAGCATCTTCATCGATGCGGTCGGATGGCCGGCGATTTCATGCGCCAGCAGCGCCAGCGCCCGGTTGGCGTTATCAACGCGCGCAAACGGGACTGACGCGGGCAGATCGAGCGCCTCGGCGCTGATGATGGCGGCGGCACCTTTGGAAAGAGCATCGGCGGCGAACTGGGCTCCGCTGGTTTTCGTGCCGCTGCGGGCCACGAACAGATCGCCGCGCTGAACTTTTCGGGAGTCTTCACAAACTCGATTGATCGATGGATCGGAGGCGAGGCGGGATTCCATCACCGTTACCCCCCCACCGATGTGCTTGATCAATTCACTGAAAAGCATAAATCCACTTTCATCCCTCTCCTCCAGAACGCGGCCCGACCGGTGGGCCGACGCAATTACCAACATCAATGCCCCGTCGTCCGCCGCGATGCCACCGTGTCTTCCACCTGATCGGGAGCCACCTGCATATATTGCAGAGACCGTTCGACGATGGCCGTAGCAGCAGGCGCGGCAACGGTGCCGCCGTAGTAACCGTTCTTGAGGTTGGGCTTGTGGATGGTCACGATGGCGACCAGGCGCGGATCGGTCATAGGACCGCCGCAGAGAAAGCTGGAATTGTATTCGTTTGCGCTGTAGCCATGCTCTGCATCACCACTGCTCTTGCCGGCGATGTGTGCCGTACCGGTCTTGCCGAAGAAGCGGTAGAGATGCGAGCGTGCGGTCTTGGCGGTGCCGTAGATGTACACGTTTTCCATCATTTTCCGCATGGTGTCGCACGTGGCGGTGCTGATGATCTGCTTCTGAATGGGAGCGCCGGCGAGATCCGTCCACGGAACCGTATGACCGGGCTCATCCTCAACGGCATGAATGACGCGCGGCGACACCAGGTAGCCACCGTTGGCGAAGGTGCCGTACGCCCGGACCAGTTGCAGCGGCGTGGCGCCGATTTCGTAACCGAAACTTACCGATGTGAGCGTACCCTTGTTCCATACTGCCAGCGGCCGAACCAAGCCCTTTTCATCACCCGGTAGCTCCACACCCGTGCGCTGACCGAAGCCAAACGTGTTGACGGCCTCATAGAGCGTCGGGATGCCCATCCGCCAGCCCACCTGCGTCATGCCGATGTTGCTGGATTTCACCAGAACATCCTGGGCCGACAGCAAACCGTAGCCGTGGGTATCGCGGACAAGGCGTCCGGTCGGATCGTACCAACTTCCAAAATGGCAATCGAAAATGTCCGTCGGACGCACGACATGCTTCTCGATCGCCCAGGCCATCACGAACGGTTTGAAGATCGAGCCCGGCTCATAGGGATCGGTGATGGACCGGTTGCGACGCGATTCCGGATCGGCGGTGGAAAAATGGCTGGGATCGAAGAACGGATAGTTGGCCATCGCCAGGATGCGGCCGGTGAACGGGTCAAGCAAAATCGCCGTGCCGCTGACCGCGCCATGTTCCTTGACGGCCTTTTCGAGTTCTTCCTGCGCGATGCCTTGCGTGACGGTATCGACCGTCAACCAGACGTTCCGTCCATCATCAGGCGCGGTGTACTTCTGATCTTCGATCAGCAGCGTGCGGCGGGACGCGTCCTTGAGCACGAACATCTGGCCGGCGCGGCCGCGGAGCAGAAAATCGAGCTGGTGTTCGAGGGCGTCAATGCCGCCGTCGTTGTTGGCAAAACCAATCAGGCTGCCGCCGAGTTCGCCCAGCGGGTAAACGCGTTTCATCGATTTGACGAACCCAACGCCGTCGAGGGCGTGTGCGAGAACCTTGGCCTTTTCGCTTTCCGCTTCACGGGTCGCCTTGTCTTTGGTCTTGGCGGCGGTCCGGGCGATTTCGCGGCTGTCCTCGTGAAGTTTTTTGCGATATTCCATGAAGCGGTTGTGGAAATCGTCGTCGACCTCTTTGGCCAGCCACAGAAAGCGGCGCGGGCGGCCATCTGGATAAGTGGCGCTGGAATCGATCTGAAAATGCAGGTCTTGCGGGGGCTTGCCGATCAACGGCGCCAAGGCTTCAACAAGAATGTCCTCGGCCTTCTTGATGTCTTCGCCCTTGAGGGGGCTGAGCTTGCCTTCGGGATCGACGATAAAGGCGGGATCGGCAAACAGGTTGTACATGCGGACACTGGCGGCCGCCTCCGTGCCGTCGGCCAATCGGATGGTGCCGCGGTCGGCGGGCAGAGACATGATCGCGGTGTTCTGGCGCGCGATGCGATCCCGTTCTTCATCCGTAATATGACGCTGGATCCAGAGAACCCGGCCCAGCAGCCCGGCCAGCAGAATGGCCGTGCCGATCAGCACGGTCGATGCCAGCCATTGTGTTCTTTTCAGTGCGTCCATTGCCAATTCGTATCATCCCTGTGGGAGGTCGGTGACAACACTAGTCATGCGGCCGATTTGGATTGCTATGACCACTGCCCGAATCGCGAAGCGGCGCGAGAAGATCCGTTTCCACGCGCGGCGTGCCGCCGGAAGTCGCCGCGGTTCGCCGCGACGTACGCGATTCACGGGGTTGCATGGCATCGCCGGCGTTCATTCCCTGCTGCTTGAGATTGACGGCAAGCGCCAGCGGATTGGTTAGGTGGGCGATTTCGGGGCGCTGGCCACGAAGCGTCTCTTCGCGAAGGTGGATTTGCTCGTGAAGCAGCGAGGTCTGCCGCTCGATCTCCCGGCGATTTTGGCGCAAGCCAAAAAGCGCCAGGGCAAGAATCAGGAAGGCTACTAATGTCACAAGAAGTTTGAACACAAACCCTTGATCCTCAATCATTTAATCGCGTTTACAGGCGTCGTTGATCCGCCTCTGTAAACGCCACAAGACCGCGGCTGGCGAGCCCCGGTCTTATGGAACAATCGGTAGTTACGGCAAGAAGGCCGCAACTTTACCGGACCCTATTCTACGATCACCGCAGTTCTACGCAATTCCTGCGCGGAACGTTTTGGCGGCGACGGCCCCGCGGGCCTTTCTCAGCTCACACCTTCCCAGGCAACTTCAGCTTTGTGCCGACGGTCAGATCGTTCGGATCGTCCAGCTTGTTCAGGGCGACAATCCGTTTCATCACGTCGCGATAATTCTTGGCAGAAACCTTCTTCGCAATTTTTTCGAGCGTATCGCCCGACTGCACGACGTAAGCGCCGCCCGTCTTGTCGTCCTTCTTGGCGTCTGCGGTCTTCGTGTCGGTCACCGCATCCTTTTTGGCGACTTCGGTCTTGGCGCCCGGGGCGAAAATCAGCGGCGGCTCCTTCTTGGCGATCGTATCGGCCTTCTTCGCGACCACCGGTGCGACTGCGACCTTATCGGCAACCACCGCCTTGGGAAGATCGGGAATCAGCAACTTCTTGCCGATGACCAGCATGGTACTTTCATCTTTGAGCGTACCCGGGTTGGCGGCAATGATCCGCTTGCGATCCTCAGGCTTGTCCGACTTGTAATACTTCCGCGCAATCTTATTAAGGGTATCGCCCTTGGCGATCGTGTATTCCTGGCCCTTGATCGGCTCCTTGACCACCGTCTTGACGGTGCCCGTCTTGTCGGGGGTCAGTGCGGCGCCGGGGCCGACGAGTTGACCTGCGGGCGGCTGGTCGCCAACCGCGACGTAAACGGTCGGCGTGCCTTTTCCCGAATCGGCCGTCTCAAGCAAGGGAATAGTTGGCTTGCTGGGATCAACCAGCACTGGCCCGGCAGGTTGAGGCTGCAACGGCTGGATGGCGTAGGACTCGGCCGGCCTGGTGGCGACCTGGCCCATGCCCGGATCGCCGGCGACCGGCATCACAGGAACGCCGGCGTTCGTCGTTCCATCACGTTGTGCTGCAAATGCTCGGGGCATGTCGGCCGTCTCGCCGGCGCGGGCCATGCCCGGAATGCCCACGGGATCCATCGTATGCTTGCGGTAGTTGTCCCCGAGCTGGGTCAGACCCGCCATCCGGGTGCTGCCCGAGGCGCCACCTAAGTACTCCGAGAGGAGCACCCCAATCAACACGATGACAAACAGGCCGGTCAACATTCCGATTTTGGCTTCACGCGTCATAACGCTTCACTCCGTGGCACCGTTCTACTTTTTCGCGCCGCCTACGGCGGCTGCGGGGTATTCGTTGGCTGCCCATTCGTCCTGGTCTTGGCGGCTTCAGGAATCCGCTTTCCATCGCAGCGCTCGCAATTTCGCAGAGCGGCTGCGTGGATTGCGGTGGATCTCTTCCTCACCAGGCTCCAAAGGCTTCTTCGTAAGTACTTCGCAAAGCCCCTGATCTTCCCATTTCCGGAGAGCCTGTTTGACCAGGCGATCTTCCCCGGAGTGAAAACTGATGAACACCGCACGACCGCCGAACTTGAGCAACTCCGGCACGCTTTCGAGCAAATCGTGAAGGACGTTCATTTCCTCGTTGACCGCCATCCGTAATGCCTGAAACGTCCGTGTGGCAGGATCGATCTGGCCCCATTTCGTCGGAACCACAGACCGGACAAGCCGCGCGAGTTGCCCGGTGGTAACTATCGGCACGGTGGCACGAGTCTGAACAATTTTCCGCGCGATGCGCCATGCATATCTTTCCTGGGCGTAATCATGCAGGATGTCGGCAATCTGTTTTTCGTCGAGTTCCGCCAGAAGATCGGAAGCCCGCTTGCGTATACGCGGATCGAGCCGCATGTCGAGTTTGACGTCCATATTGAAACTGAGGCCATGCGTATCTTCGAGGAGTTGGTTCGTCGAAACGCCAAGGTCGGCCATGAGGCCGTCGACGCGTTCGATGCCGGCCTCGGACAAAACGTCCGACGCTTCCGCAAAATTGGCGTGAAATAAGCGTATTTTTACATTTTCGAGAGATTCAGCGTCCAGACGCTTCTTGGCGTACTTCAGGTTTTCGGGATCGACATCGAGCGCCAGAAGCGTGCCCCCAGGCACTATGCGCTTGGCAATTTCCAAAGAGTGCCCCCCACGCCCCGCGGTGCAGTCCAAGATGACCTCACCGGGCTTGGGAACCAGGTATTTGAGTACCTGATCGACCATCACAGGATCATGACCATGCGGCGAAAGATCCATGGCCTCACGCGTTTGACCGTTCTCAAAGACAAACTGGAAAATGGACATTTCAAAATAGAAAGAGTGAAAAGTAACGCTGCGCCGTTGCGACTTGCGTGGCGATGGTACGCTGGAAGGATACCGCCATCCGAATTGGGCCGCCTCTTTCTATTCTTTATTCTCCATTTTCTATGGGCCACGGGCGAAGTGCAAAAAAGCACGGGGGCACGACTGGCTCAGCGTGTCCCCGTGCAGCCGTCCGTGGCTACCACAACATCGCCCGGTCCATGGGCGACCATAAGTGCGTCGCATCCTGCGACTGTTCGGCCACATCCTTGCGGCCTAGTGCTGGTGTCGCATCCTGCGACTGATATGCCACATCCTGTGGCAAATATTGTGAGTCGCATCATGCGACTGAAGCGCCGCATCCTGCGGCCTTATGTAGTTCCTACTTTAATTTGAAGCGGGCCCATCCGTGGGCACCGCCCCAAAGATCTTCTGCATTGTGGCCTGCAAACTGGCCCGGTCTGACAGCAGTTCTCGCATGTGATTGACGAAATCCTGACGATTCCAAAGTTCAATTCTGTCGTTGGCGCCGACGAGGGTGACCTCACGCGTTAACATGGCTTCCGTAAAAGGATCGCGATTCTTGCTGTCTGCCATGAACCGCTCCGGGATGATTACGCGTCCCTGCTTATCCGGTTCCAGACGGCTGGCAGTGGCGAAAACGAGTCTTCGCACGCGTGCCACATCTGATGAGAGAGCCAATCCCGCGGATGCCCCGGCGGCCAATCTTTCGAAAAGTTTCTCCGGGACTAACTGCAAATATCGACCTTCCGGAACAAGGTAAAAGACACTGCCGTCGGTTCGCGGATCCATCGCATTGCGGATCGCACTGGGAATGGCAAGACGATTCTTGTCATCGATGACGTGATCGTAGCGATCCGTGATGACCATTTTTGCTCGCCGTAACAGTTGCCCGAAGTGTTGGCGCGATGGCCGTTGGAGTGTTTGGAGGCACATGGAGGTCCATGGCGCCTGAGGGTTCCAACGGCGGGTCGCGTTCCTTCCTTGACTTCGAGTGGCCTTGGGGAGCGGCATCCTGCCGGTGCACCGTTTGGCCGTCAGTCGACCCACACATATAAGAGATTAAGGGATGTGTCCCCACCCTTAATCTTTATGCCTCCATTGTGCCCCACTATTCCCCACCTTTCAATAGAAAAGTTGAATGTCGGAAAAACCTGATCAGGGGAAAGTCCGGCGAGAATGGGTATTAATACAATAGCTTGGCGAATTTTCTCGGACGCACCACTAGGGATTGTGGATACGCTAAAATCAAAAATATCAAAAATTTTTCAAGATTTCTGCGTGCGCCTGCACCATGCGCTGGGTGGAGAAGTGGGTGCGGACGTGATCGACGGCACTTATGGACGATTGAGAATGTGATATAACTTCTTTTATGGCATTAGCTAAGGACAATTCTGTCGGGTTCTCGAGGAGCTGGCCAGGGAGGCCGGGGGTCCAAAGGGAGGAAGTGACGGGGGTTTTGGGGGCGATGACGGGGATGCCGGCGGCGAGGGCTTCGATGATGGTGAGGCCGAAGCCTTCGACAGAGGATGGTAAGACCATGCAGTCTAGGCACTTATACCAACGATCTGGGGTGGTGGTGGGGCCGACGAAGTGGACGAAGGGGTCGAGGTGGAGGGAAGTGGAGAGGGCGCGGAGGCGGGATTCGTCGGGGCCGTAGCCGACGAGGGCGAGGTGGAATGGGGCGTCGGCGGGATCGATTTGGGTCTCATTTGGGCTCAAAACAGCGCGATTTTGCATGCGTTTTGAAGCGATTTGGAGTGCTTTTGCATCGTTTTGGAGTGTGTTTTCATCGTTTTGGAGGGTGTTTTGGGTGGAATCTGGGGTGTTCAGGAGGTGGAGGGTGTGGATGAGGAGGTCGAGATTTTTGACCGGATCGAAGCGGCCGACGTAGCCGAGGACGCGGGCGCCTGCGGGCCAGGGGCGCTCGGCGGGAGGAATGGGGGTGGCGTGGGCGAAGCGATCGACGTCGATGCCGTTGGGGATGACGATGCCTTTTCTGAAGTGGCCGTGGAGGGCGATGCGATCGAGGATGGGCTGGGAGGGAACGATGAGGGCATCGGCGCGCGGGGCGAGGAGGCCCTGGAGGGTCCAGTGCCAGCGCGGGCGCGGCTGGAGCGTATGGATGGACTGTATAAACTTTGGGCGATTCTTAAGGAAGGGCAGGGCGAGGGTGCCGAGGAGGTTGGCGTGGATAAGTATGGAGTAGAGGATATGTGGCGATGTTTGGTTGAGGAGGCGGATGAGGCGCGGGAGGGCGCGGGGGAAGCCGAGGGGGGACGAGAGGTTGAGGGAGGCGATCTTTAATTTGAATTCAGAATTCAGAGTGGTGAATTCAGAATGGGGGGACGACGGTGTGAATTCTGAATTCTGAATTCTGAATTCTGAACTTGGGAAGGCGGAGCGGTTGTTGGGGGGGAGGGGTTTGAGGGAGATGATGGAAACTTCGAAGTCGCTCCCCACCCCACCGCTCCCACTGGCTTGGAGGCCGGAGGCGAGGTCGCGGAGCATGAGGGGTGAGCCGCCGAGGAGGAGGTCGGTGATGAGGAAGGTGATGCGGGTGGGTGGCATGGGGGCATTATGGGGGGGGCGGAGGGCGGTTGCCAGTGGTCAGTGGCGGGGAGGCGTCAGTCTTGAGTCTTGAGTCTTGAGTCTTGAGGGGTGTAGACAGTAGACAGTAGACAGTAGACGGGGAAGGAGGTGATGTTATGGGCTATGCGTTATGCGTTATGGGCTATGGGGTGGCTCCCGTCGATGCAAAAGGGAATGCGCGATGACAGGAAGGATGATGGGGTCTCGGTGCCGGAGTAACCTGGAGGGAAGTAGCTAGTGACCAGAAGGGGCGACAATGTTGCCACGAAGCCACGAGATCACGCGATGTGTTAACCACTGAGCTCACGGAGAGCACGGAGGGAAGGACTGTGTTGCACTATGAAGTATACTGGGGACGCGGCGCGAAAAGAGGGGTGGAGGCGAAGGGGATCGGCAGGTTTAATATTAATTTAGAGATATATACATATGTCCATTACAAATGGACCTGGTTTCTGTTTTGGGGAGGCTTGCCGGGCTGTTTTTGGGGGAGAGGGCAAGGATGTTGCAGGGCGGCGACGTGAGGCGGTGGGAGAGCGTGTGGCGGCTTTCGAGGAGGGATGTGAGAGGGGCGTCAGGCATCCTGACGGGGGAATAAGGAGTGCGGGGTTAGGCGGTAGGAGATATGGGCTAGGGGTTATGAGATGGCGGGAAGTGTTGGGCAGTGTCAGTGGGCGCGGGGACAGTCCTTAGTGCTTGGTGCTTATAGCTTCTAAAAGAACCCCATCCACAGTCACGCAATAGGCGGTCGAAAAGGTCTTGGAGGAAGTAAATTTAGAGCCTCTTAGTCCTTAGCAACTATCTCAAATCAGCACGCTGCCGAGAGGGTCAATGGTTGACCGTCAGCCGCGTATCCACATAATAATTCTGCACAACATCTTTGATTGGGGAGGTAGGATGCTCGAATTCATTCTCGCCATCATTCTTATCGTGACCATGGCCCGCGTGGCCGTTGCCGACAGCCAGTCGGGCGTGCTCTGGGGATGTGCCTGCCTGGTTATCACGTTCTTATGCTTCGCCATTCCCATTCCCTTTGCCCGGGTTTTGGTCGCTGGTGTTCTGACCTGGGTGGCGATGATCGCGTACAAAATTGCCTTTAATAAATAGGCTTGAGCGACGGAATACGCTGATCGCAGGCGGTGAGTCTTGAGGGGTGAGACGGGGCGGGTTCATCATCATTGCGTTTGCGAGGGGTGAAACCACGGGGGACATGGAAGGGAAGCGATTTGGGGAGGTGAATGGGAGTGGGAGGTTATTTATTTTATTGACGATATATACATACGTCAATTAAAAATGGACCTGGTTTCTATTTTGGGGAATCTTGCTGGGGCGGTTTTTTTTGGGGGGGGGGAGCGAGGAGGCAATGCGGCGACGTGAGGCGGTGGGAATGCTGGTGGCGGGTTTCGAGGAGGGATGTGAGAGGGGCGTCAGGTACCCTGACGGGGGAATAAGGAATAAGGGGTTAGGCCGTAGGAGATATGGGCTATGGGTTATGAGTCCTCCGGGGGTGGGGAGGCGATCTAACCACGACGGCACGACGACACGAAGGGTGACTGGGTCTTTCAGAGGACGCAGAACGCACAGAGGCGGATGGCCGACGGGGGCGTCGGCACCACTCGAAGAATTCACAGACAATGGCGAGGCTCAGAGAAGTTTCTGGAGATACGGACGAAAGGCTTTCTCTAATCTGATCATTGCATCAACCAGGGTCACATGTAGTTGTGGCCAATTAGCTTCGTCGAGCCAGCCACCTCGAACGACGTAACGGATGCGGCATGCACGTTTTTCGTCGAGTGTTTCCCAATCCAGTTTGGCTCCAAAGGTCTTTTCGATTTGCGCCCGGTGGCGCTTGAGTTGATTCAGAATTCGCTGATTTCCTTCACCGGTGTCCTTGTCTTGATCGATGTATAGTTCAACTTGGGCATCATGTCGTCGCACCGCATAGTGGAAATAGAGGCCTTGTACGCCTGCGGATGTCCCAATGTACATGGAAATTCCTGGAGATAATCCGGAATGGAGGCGGGTTCTCTTACGCGAGACCGCAAGCAATCCCGTCCAGAACTTCTTCCGAAAGATATGTCGCTCCGCTATCTCGCGTTTGGCTTCGCCCGCCTCTGCTGTTCCTTCACTTGGCCCGGTGATCAGGGTCAAAAGCGGAGCAGGTACAGACTTGTCTATCTTCACCGCTTCGACCTTGACGAGATAGAAAGCGGCTGCGCGGCTCTCATTTAACCAGGTAATCGCCCTTACGTGTTCAGGGCGTGGTTGGCTTACGAGCCAAATTGCAGCCTTCGCTTCCATCGCGGTCAAATAGGTGATGAGTTTCCCGAGGTGGTCGTGATTGCTTTTCTCCAACTGGTTCTCAATGACGACGACATTACCCATGTCGTCCTCGGCGACGAGATCGACATTGAAATCACCAGCGCTTTTTTCCCGGTGCGCGCTCACCAATGTGAGACCGACAACATCATTAAGAATGGTCAAATTCTCATGTAACCAGTGAGTGAATTCGTGCGCTTCGTGCTTCCACACTTCGCGAAGAGGTACACGCTGTAATTTGCCGATCATTTCGAGACTCCGGTATTAGAGGCACGTTGGTGGTTGAGGCGGAGGAGGTTGGTGAGGATTTTTGGGTCGGTGGCGAGGCGCGGTGGCAGATCGTGCAGGGGCATGATGTTTGATGCTCCGACTGGCAAGAATAAGGGAAGTATAACGTGGGATGAGGGCGAGGGGGATTTTTTGTGGTGGTGAGATGCGTTTGCGAAACGCCGCATTGTCGTGCGAGGGTCCAAGAGGCGGTTTGATGGGGAGGGGGATGATGGGGCGAGGGGATTCTTGACAAGTGCCGGGCTTTCAGCCCTCCGCAGGTCTTTTTGGCGAGGTTTCTGCAACCTTACGGTTGCAGCTATTACCTGTCGGAGCTTCGCTCCTTGACTGGTGGGAATTTGTCGGTGGTCAGTCGTTAGTGGTCGGTGAGCGGTGGGGGTTTCGGATCGCGCCGTTGAAGACGGCGGGCGTTGGGAGGAGTGCCCAGGGATTCAATCCCTGGGCTTGTGAGGGAGGGTGGCGCCAAGTTCGGCCGCCTGGTGG